>CAZWMT010000020.1:0-107155 GCA_964635055.1 uncultured Microthrixaceae bacterium
CACTGCTGCCTCCCGTAGGAGTCTGGGCCGTGTCTCAGTCCCAGTGTGGCTGATCGTCCTCTCAGACCAGCTACCCGTCGATGCCTTGGTGGGCCGTTACCCCGCCAACAAGCTGATAGGCCGCGAGGCCCTCCCGAAGCGAAAAGACATTTCCTCACAAGACCATGCGATCTCGTGGGGGTATCCGGTATTAGCTCGAGTTTCCTCGGGTTATCCCGGTCTTCGGGGCAGGTTCCTCACGTGTTACTCACCCGTTCGCCGCTAGGTCTTCACCAGTGTTGCCACTGGATGGACCTCGCTCGACTTGCATGTGTTAGGCACGCCGCCAGCGTTCGTCCTGAGCCAGGATCAAACTCTCCGTCGAGATCGTTGATCCGCCCCCGCCGGCCTTGCGGCTGATGGTGGCGTCTCGTTGATCGGGAGAGCCAACGTCGGGGCTGACTGCCCGTCGGTTGACTGGCACCAGAACAGACTGACTTACTTTGTCCGTTATTAGGTGCTTGTGTTTTGTATATGAACGGTCACGTCGACCGACCGAGCTCGGATGAGCCCAGTGTCGCGGCGTGATCGCCCGCACTAGCTTTTTCGTCCTCTATTCCGTTTTCAAGGAGCGCCGGCCACGCGGGTCGGAGCGAACTCCGACGCACCTGACTGCTCTTTGGCACTCGGCCCTCCCGTTGGTGCTGGTGGGAGCCGTTGGTGCCGCTGGTTGCTCCGGGGCCGCCCGCATCTGCGGGTGCTGCCCGAGGCGAAGGGCAACATTACCCACGTCCTTGCGAGACGTCAACCTGAGATCAGAGAAATCAGGTGGTAGGAGCGTTTTCCCTTCCTCAGCAAGATAGCACGACCATCGAGCAGGTCCTCCTCGCCGAGGCGAGAACCCGGCGCCACCCTGCGGTTGTTCACGCTCACCCCTCCCTGCTCGAGGGACCGGCGCGCGTCACCCCGAGAGGTCGCCAGGCCGGTGGCCACCAGCACGTCCACCAGGTCGGCGCCCAACACGTCACCGGCGACCAGCGCGGTGCAGGGCACCTCAACCGCCAGGGAGTCCAGCGCGGCGCCGGCCAGGTCATCGGTCGACCCACCGAAGAGGACCTCCGAGGCCGACTCCGCGCCCGCCGTGGCCTCGGAGCCGTGCAGCAGCCTGGTGATCTCGCGTGCGAGGGCCCGCTGGCCCTGCCGGCGCTCGGGCGCCTCGGCGTGAGCGGCGGCGATGGATCGGGCCTCGTCCACCGAGAGCAGCGTGAGCTGGAGCAAGAAGCGCTCGACGTCGGCGTCGTCGACCTGCATCCAGTACTGGTAGAAGCGGTAGGGCGAGGTGCGCTCGGCCGACAGCCACACCGCCCCATCGACGCTCTTGCCGAATTTCTGGCCGTCGGCCCGGGTGACCAGCGGCACCGTGAGTCCGTGCACGTGTTCGCCGGTACGGCGCCGGATCAGATCGATCCCCGCGGTGATGTTGCCCCACTGGTCCGAGCCGCCCACCTGTAGCTCGCAGCGCTGCTGCTGGTGGAGGTGCCAGTAGTCGAGCGCTTGGAGCAACATGTAGCTGAACTCGGTGAACGAGATGCCGTCGGCGCTCTCCATCCGCGAGCGGATCGACTCCTTGGCCACCATCTGGTTCACCGTGACGTGCTTGCCCACGTCACGGAGGAACTCGAGCAGCGTGAGATCCCGCGTCCAGGAGTAGTTGTCCACGAAAGTGGCGCCCTCGCCCAGGATCTGCACCAACTGCGGGGTGATGCCGGCCATGTTGGCCGCGAGCGTGGCCTCGTCGAGCAGGTTGCGCTCCTCCGACCGCCCGCCGGGGTCGCCCACCATGCCGGTGGCCCCGCCGGCGAGGGCGATGCACTCGTGACCGGCGTCGCGGAATCGCCGCAGGAGCAGGAGCGGCACCAGGTTGCCGACGTGCAGGCTGTCGGCGGTGGGATCGAAGCCGGCGTAGACCACCAGCGGGCCCTCGTTCATCCGCTCGGCCAGGCGGTCGCGATCGGTCGTGTCGTGAATCAGCCCGCGTGCATCCAGGTCATCGAGCAGGGGGTTGGTGGTCACCGCCCAACTCTCGCCGTCGCCGTGCGGGGTCGTCCAGCCGATTCGGCGGTGATCGGGCCGACTGGACACCGTGGGCCGGGCCGGGAACCCTGTCGGGATGGACGAGCCCGCATCGGTGGCCACCGACGACCGTCGGATCACTCCGGGTCGGGTCGCCGCCACCGTGGTCGTGGTGGCGCTCGTGGCGATGTGGGTCTACGCCTTCTCCGGCCTGGCCGCCAAGGACCCGCCCGACCTGCTCGACGAGCCCACCTTCTCCGTCGCCGCCGAGCCCATCTGCGCCGACGCGCTCGACCGACTCGACGCCCTTCCCCCCGCCCTCGAGGCACGTACGCCGGAGGAGCGGGCGGCCACCGTGGCGCGGGCGAACGCGATCCTGACCACCATGGTCGACGACCTGCGGGCCGCGGCGCCCGACGATCAGGACCGCGACAGTCGCATCACGGCCCTCTGGCTGGACGACTGGGAGACCCACCTGGCCGATCGGGCCGCCTACGTCGAGGACCTGCAGGCCGGCTCGGAGGCACCCCCGGTGTTCACCGCCCGGGGAGGACGCTCGATCACCGCGACCATCGACAATTTCGCGAAGGTGAACGACATGGCCAGCTGCGTCACCCCGCTCGACATCTGAGCGCCGCCGTCAGCTGAGCGCCGCCGTCACCAGTCGCCCTGGTCGACCCGATCATCGGGAGGCGGTGGGCCCAGGTGCACGATCTGGCCCTCGGGGATCTCGATGGGCTCGTCCTCGCCCGGTGGCGGGGCGAACCCATGCTTCTTGTCGATGGCGAAGATGGAGCGCACCTTCTGCAGGACGGTGGGCGCGGCGACATCGCCCTTGGCCTCGTCGTAGAGGTCGAACCAGGGCAGCCCATGCCGGCGGTACGTCTCGGTGGTGACCGGCGTGGGTGGTGGCTCCTCACCGGTGATCTCCCGCCAACGCATGCTGTCGACGAGGTGCACGAACACCCGACCCTGGTTGTCGGGGTCCCACGTGTCGATGCCCTCCCGGTCGGGGTAGATCGACTGACGCATGCGGCCGCCGGCACCCATGCCCATGGCCCCACCTGGCGGCGCCGCGGCCGCCATCGGTGCCGCCATCGGTGGGCCTCCGATCATCGCCTCCGTTGGCGGAGGCGGTGGCGGCGCCTTGTCCGGGAAGCGGCCCGGCTTCGGGGCGGTGCACAGCAGCTGGATCCCGCCGAACTCCTCGCGACCGGTCACCTCGGCCTCGACGGTGTACCCCATGCCCAGCGGCATGGCCACGAACTGGCGGATGAAGCCGTCACCGGCGTTGATGCCGTCCAGCCAGGGCTGGCTCGGCACCACCACGTAGCTCTGCGGGTCGCCATGGAGCTCCTGGGACCAGGGCTCACCCGAGACCGCGTTCACCTTCCCCACCGCGACCTGCAGCGCGTGCGGCCGCCAGTGCGGGGCCTGGAACGAGAGCCACATCGCCTCGCGCTGGTAGATCGGGAGGAGGACGCCGCCACGGCGGCGCCAGTCCTCGGGCACCCGGTCGGCGAAGTCGCTGACCCGGCGGAGCGGGAACGGCCCCAGGCCCGGCGGCAGTGGGTACTCCCCCTCGGCGGGGATGCGCAGCGTCCGTTGGAAGGTGACGGCCACGTGCGGCCCGAGCCACAGGCGGTCGCCGTCGATGCGGATGTCGAGCATCGCGGCGACGCTACCAGCGGTCACCACGGCGACGGCGGCGACTCCCGGTGCCCCGTGGCGGCACGAGCACGACCCCGCCTGTACCGTTCGCGGCCATGACGACGTTCGGCCTGCAGATCCCCAATTTCGCCTTCGGGGTGCCCGACGACCAGCTGTTCGACCAGGTGGTGGCCCGGGCCGTCGCCGGCGAGGAGAGCGGGTTCCGCTCGCTGTGGGTGATGGACCACTTCTACCAACTGCCGGCGCTGGGGGGCGAGGACCAGCCCATGCTCGAGGCGTACACGCTGCTGGGCGCGTTGGCGGCGCGGACGTCGGCCGCGCAGCTGGGGACGATGGTCACCGGGGTCACCTACCGCAACCCCGCGATGCTGGCCAAGATGGTGACGACGCTGGACGTGATCAGCAAGGGCCGGGCCATCCTCGGCATCGGCGGCGCCTGGCACGACACCGAGCACGAGGGCCTCGGGTTCGAATTCCCGCCGGTCAAGGAGCGCATGGACCGCCTCGAGGAGGCCCTGCAGATCTGCCGGGCCATGTTCCGAGACGACCACACGTCGTTCTCGGGCACCCACTACCGGACCAGCGACGCCCGGAACCTGCCGCGGCCGATCCAGCCCGGCGGCCCCAGGATCCTCGTCGGTGGCGGCGGCGAGCAGCGAACGCTGAAGCTGGTGGCGCAGTACGCCGATGCCTGCAACCTGCACGGCGATCCCGCCACCATCCGCCACAAGCTCGACGTGCTGCACCGGCACTGCGCCGACGTCGGCCGCGACCCGCGAGAGATCTCGGTGACCCGCCTGGCCACGATGGTGATCACCCACTCGTCCCAGCAGACCGGTGAGCTGCAGAACTACCTGGCCCGGGCGGCCGGGCCCGACGCGCTGGCGGGGGCCAACATCGGCCAGCCCGACGAGATCGTCGAGCAACTGCACGCCCTGGTCGATGCCGGCGTGGACGAGCTCATCTTCAACATGCCCCTCGCCGGCCCCGACGACATCCGCGCCGCCGGCGAGCTGTTCACCAGCACCTTCCCCTGAGCCGGATCGGCCGTTGTCCCAACAACGGGCACCGCGGGCGACGGTCGTTTGGCCGACCAGGGAAACGAGGCAAAGGCGCGAAGAACGAGGGCGAGCGCATCCGCCGGTCACGTCGGTGGCACCGCTCACGCCGGCGATCTCGAGCGCGAACGTCCGGTTGCCACGCTGCGTGGTCACCCGACGCTCTGTTCGGTGCCGCTAGCGATTCCAGGCAGGGTTATCCACCCGGTAGGTGAATAACTGTGCCCAGAATCGAGGACCGACGCCCCAAGCTCGGGAAACCCCGCCATCTGACCACGGAGCGTGAGCCGCACCGATCAACACGTGTAGTTGCAGAGCTGCGCCGCTTTCAAAGCCGCCTTTGAGGTTGATCTTCGACCCTGACGGGCTCAGCCCTGTGGGCGCACCTTGGTGGGCGGGGTGTGGACGTCGAAGTGGACGGTGCGGGCGACCACCGCGCTGTGGGGCTCGGCGCCCGGCTCGACGAGGCCGAGCCGCTCGAACACCGCGAAGCGGGCCTCCTCGACCGCGCAGGGCCGCACGCCGAGCACCTCGTGCCACACGCTGTAGCGCCCCAGGCCGTCGCGGCTGCGCTGGTACCAACCCGTCATGGGGTGGGTGAGCAGCTCGACCGTCTCGTCCAGGTCGGCGAACCCGTCCAGGCGTGCGAGGGGCTCCCCGGTGGCGGCCATGCGGCAGGCCCCCTCCCCCCAGCCGGTGGCGGTGAAGGCCCACGACGCGCACCGACCGTTGTCGTCCCATGCGCCCTCGATCGAGATGCGGTCACGGTGCCACGGCATCTGCCAGACGTAGCGGGGCAGGGCCACGAACACGCTGTCGAGCGACGTACCGAAGAACCACACTCCTCGTTCACCCCGGAAGGTGACGTAGGCGCGGTAGTTCACCTGGCCGCAGGCCACCTTCACGAGCGGGAAGAACCGGAAGTGGAAGTCCCGGTCGAGGAAGGGCACCGCCGACACCAGTGACGCCGACGTGCCGTCGTCGAACGCGAACACGTCCGGCTCGACCCCGTCCGGCAGCACCGCCGCCAACGCCTCCGTGGGCACCCGGTACGACACCATCGCGAACTCGTCGAGCTCCGTGGCGGCATGACACCACCGCGATGTCGGCCGCTGCGTCCCACCGAACGTCATGCCCCAAACCTAGGTGCATGCACACGCGACCGAGCCCCGGGCCGCCTCGTTGCGGGCCCGGGGCTCGTCGCTTGCGGAGTGGTCGCCGCTCAGACGCCCGGTGCGTAGAACCGGGTCCAGGGCGAGCAGTGGTAGCCCGTGTTCGGGTTGCCGTCGTCCTCGCACATCTTCACGAAGACCGAGTTGATCCTGCCCACCCGGCTGGTGCGATCGACGACGCGGTAGCGCTCCCAGTTGGGGTTCGTGGTGCGGGCCGTGTCGATCCACCCGGTGGACTCCCACTGGCCGTTGGTCCCGAGGATGCGGCTGTACATGGTCGCCGGCGCGGCGTCACGGTCGGAATCGTGCAGCCAGAGGTTCTGGAAGTACACGTGCGTCGGGTTGTTGGTGTCCCAGGAGACCGACCCGTAGTCAGCGGAACCGAGTGGTGCCGTCTGGCCGAGGGGAGAGGAGTAGGTCGCCGCGCTCGCCGCACTGGCCGACAGGCCGAGGATGGCGAGGAGACCGACAGCGACCGTGGCCGCCTTGATGATGAGGGGGGCGTTCTTCGTCATGGGGATGCTCCTTGTCGTGGTGAGCTCGGCGGGTTGCGTCGCTCGTCGAGGTCACTCTCCGCCGATTCCGACGATCGATCTGTCAGCTCGCTGACGTTTCCAAGGAGACAACCGTCACACCCGCCCGCCGAGCAGGCGCGCTCGACCTCAGCGGGACACGTTGGGGTCGCCCGGCACCAACCAGCGCCACTCGTGCTCGACGCCGGCGCTGAGGCCGATGCGGCGGCTGACACCGGGCTCGGCGGGGGGCGGGGTGCCATCGTCGAGGATCGTCACGCCCTCCATGCCGACCACCAGGTCGGCGCCGTCATGGGCCTTGGCGATGCCGAATGCCTGGCAGAGCTTGGCGGGGCCGCTGCACAGATCCCGGTCCCGCCGGGCGGCCGGGCCGCGACGGCCACGCATGAGATCGAGGCCGGTCAGGGGCGCCGCCGCCCGCAGCAACACCGCGGAGGACTCACCGACGTCGCCGCACACCGCGTTGGCGCACCAGTGCATGCCGTAGGTGAAGTAGACGTACAGGTGGCCGGCGGGGCCGAACATGACCCGGGTGCGGGGCGTCTCACCCCGGAAGCCGTGGCTCCCGGGGTCGTCCTCGCCGCAGTACGCCTCCACCTCGACGATGCGCGCCGAGCACTCCCCCGCCACCAGCACCTTGTTGAGCAGCGCCGGGGCGACGATCCGGCTGTCGCGGGCGTAGAACGCCCGAGCGAGTGGCCCGCCGGTCGTCATCGCCTCATGGGCGCAACTGGAGCCGGAACTCCCGCTGCGCCCGCTGGACGAAGCCCATCTCCACGTACAGGCCCTCGCCGACGTCGGTCGCGTGCAGGTCGACGGTGGTGACGTCGGTCGCGCGCACCAGATCGAGGAGGTGCACCATCACGAGGCGCGCCGCGCCGCGGCGGCGCCACGCCCCGTCCGTGCAGACGGAGCTGATGTAGGCGACCCGACCGTTGTGGCTGATCGGGTTCGGTATGCGCCGGTTCAGCTCGACCAAGCCGCTGGCCACCAGCCCCTCTCCCGAGGGCGCGTCGACCACGGCACCGAGGAGGGTGTCGGTGCCAAGCAGTTGGAGATGAGCCGTGCAGGCCGACCGCCACGCCGGGTCGCTGGCGTCGATCCCCATCGACTCGAACATCAGCGCGCGGAGGCGCACGAGCTCGGCGACGTCGTCGACGGTGGCGTCTCGGGCCACGAGGTCGGTCACGCCGGCTCAGGCACCACCGATCCGGGCGGCGTCGGCATCGAGTTGCTCGCGGAAGCGGGCCAACTGGAGGGCCACGGGTGCCGGGCCGGCGCCGCCGGGCGTGGTCCGCCGGGATGCGGCCACCCCCGGTGCCAGCAGGGCGGCGGCCTCAGGGCCCAGGTCGGGATGGGCGGTCACGAGGTCGACGAGCGCCCCCGCCCCCTCGAGCGAGTCACGCACCAGGCCGCCGACCACCGCGTGCGCGTCGCGGAACGGCATGCCCCGGACCACCAGGTACTCGGCCAGGTCGGTGGCCGACGAGCCCGGGGTGTCGGCCGCCGCCCGCATGCGCTCGTGGTCCCAGGTGAGCGTGGCCACGAGCCCATTCAGCGCGCCGAGGCCCAGCGCCACCTGCTCGAGGCTGTCGAACAGCGGCTCCTTGTCCTCCTGGAGGTCGCGGTTGTAGGCCAACGGCAGGCCCTTCAACGTCACCAGCAGACCGGTGAGGTTGCCGACCAGCCGGCCGGACTTGCCCCGGGCCAGCTCGGCGATGTCGGGGTTCTTCTTCTGCGGCAGCATCGAGCTGCCGGTGGCGTAGGCGTCGTCCAGCCGGGCGAACCCGAACTCGTCGGAGGTCCAGAGCACGATCTCCTCACCCAGGCGCGACAGGTGAATGCCCACCATCGCCAGGGCGAACAGCGACTCCGCCACGAAGTCACGATCGCTCACCGCGTCGAGCGAGTTGTCGAAGGCCCGGTCGAAGCCCAGGTCGGCGGCCACGCCGTGGGGGTCGAGGTCGAGCGACGATCCCGCGAGCGCGCCCGCGCCGAGCGGCGACACGTCCAGGCGCCGGCGGGCGTCGAGCAGGCGATCGACGTCGCGGGCGAGAGCCCAGCCGTGCGCCAGCAGGTGGTGCGCCAGTGACACGGGCTGGGCCCGTTGCAGATGGGTGTAGCCGGGCAGGTACTCGTCGCCGGCCTGCTCGGCCCGGGCCAGCAGCGTGCCCTGCAACTCGAGCACCCGCCCGGCCACCGCGGCCAGCTCGCGTTTGGTGAACAGGCGCAGGTCGGTGGCCACCTGGTCGTTGCGGCTGCGGCCCGTGTGCAGCTTGGCCCCTGCCGGCCCGGCCAGCTCGGTGACCCGGCGCTCGACCGCGGTGTGGATGTCCTCGTCGGCCGGCTGGAAGGCGAAGCTGCCGCCGGCCAGCTCCTCCTCGACCGTGTCGAGGGCACCGAGCACCACCGACGCCTCGTCGCCGTCGAGGATGCCGGCCCGCACCAGGCCCTTCACGTGGGCGCGCGAGCCCACCAGGTCGTCCGCGGCAAGGCGGCGGTCGAACGGCAGGCTCACCGTGTAGGCCATCAGCTCCTCGGCCGGGCCACCCTCGAAGCGGCCGTGCCACAGCGTCATCGGGACACGCTCGCTTCCCGCTCCTGAACGCTGCGCTCATCTCCCGTTCGGCCACGGAGGCGGCGGGCCGCTCGGGCCACGCCTGTCACCCGTTCGGCCACGCAGGCGGCGTCCCTCGGGCTCACGAGAGCTTCGCCTCCGAGCCGGGGCCCTGGCGGGCGCTCCACGTCTCGACCCCGAGGCCCCACAGCCGGACGAACCCGGCCGAGTCTTCGTGGCGGAAGCTGTCCTCGGCGTCGTAGGTGGCCAGGCCGTAGTCGTAGAGGCTGTGGGGGCTGCGGCGGCCGTTGACGTAGCAGTTGCCGGGCTCGAGGCGGAGGCGCACCTCGCCGGTGACCGCCCGCTGGCTGTCGTCGATGAACGCGTCGAAGGCCTGCTTGAGCGGCGAGAACCAGAGGCCGTCGTAGATGAGCTCGGCGTAGCGGGGCTCGATCCGGGCCTTCTCGCGGCCCAGGTCGCGCTCGAGGCAGATGGACTCGAGGTCGGCGTGGGCCAGGATCAGCGCCAGGGCCGCGGGGCACTCGTAGGTCTCCCGGCTCTTGATGCCCACCCGGCGGTTCTCGACCATGTCGATGCGACCCCACCCGTACGAGCCCACCACCGTGTTCACCGTCTCGATGAGGTCGACCATGCCCAGCGCCTCGCCGTCGACCGACACGGGCACGCCCTCCTCGAAGCCGATGACCAGGTCCCGGGGCTCGGTCTCGGTCGGCACGGTCATCGACCACACACCGGGTGGGGGTACCCGCCACGGGTCCTCCATCTCGCCGCACTCGATGGCCCGGCCCCAGAGGTTGTCGTCGATGGAGTACACCTTCTCCTTCGTCGCCTGGATCGGGATGTCGTGGCGGTACGCGTAGAGGATCGAGTCCTCCCGCGTCATGCCCCACGACCGCACGGGGGCCAGCACGTCGAGGTCGGGCGCCAGCGCCCGGGTGGACACCTCGAAGCGCACCTGGTCGTTGCCCTTCCCCGTGCACCCGTGGGCCACCGCGTCGGCCCCGTGGTACCGGGCGGCCGCCACCAGGTGCTTGACGATCACCGGGCGCGACAGGGCCGACACCAGTGGGTAGCGCCCCTCGTACATGGCGTTCGCCTTGAGGGCGGGGGCCACGTAGTCGACGGCGAACTCCTCGCGGACGTCGGCCACCACTGCCTCGACCGCGCCGGCGGCCAGGGCCCGCTCGCGCACGGCGTCCCAGTCACCGCCCTGGCCCACGTCGGCGGCCAGGCACACCACCTCGACCCCCAGCTCCTCGATCATCCAGCGGACGGCCACCGAAGTGTCCAGTCCACCGCTGTAGGCCAGCACCACTCGTCTCGGGCTCATGTCAGTCGGTTCCTTCGTGGGTTCTCGGGAGGTCCAGGAGTTGGTCGATCCAGCGGGCGGGGTCGATCCCTGCGGCAGGTCCGATCCAGGCGGGTGTGATCGCCGGCGTGAGCACGCGGCCCTCGGCCGCCGGCATCGTCATGCCAGCCCGGCCAGGTCGCGCAGGCGATCGGCCACCCATGCCCCGGTGGTCGTGTCGGCCACCACGACCAACAGGGTGTCGTCGCCCGCCACGGTGCCCAGCACCTCGTCCAGGTTGGAGCGGTCGAGGGCGGAGGCCACCACGTGGGCCGAGCCCGGCGGCGTGCGCAGCACGACGATGTTCGCCGAGCTGGCCACGTCGACCACCCAGTCGCCGAAGACGCGGCGCAGGTGGTCCTCGGGCGCGACCTGGTCCTTGGGCAGCTCGGGGATGGCGTAGACCGACTCGCCGCCTCGCACCCGCACCTTGATGGCCCCCAGGTCGTCGAGGTCGCGGGACACGGTGGCCTGGGTGGCCACCACGCCGTCGGCGGCCAGCAACTCGACGAGTTGGGTCTGGCTGGTCACCGCCTCCTGTTCGAGCAGGCCCGCGATGCGGTGCTGGCGCTGGGTCTTGGACAGCCGGGCGGTGTCGGCCACCTCAACCGGCCTCGGCCGAGCTCTGCGAGAGCAGCCACGCGAGCAGTCCCCGGGCGGTGTGCATGCGGTTCTCGGCCTCCGGCCAGATGCGGCTGCGAGGTCCGTCGACCACCTCGGCCGACGCCTCCTCGCCCCGATGGGCCGGCAGGCAGTGCAGGAACACCCCACCCGGGGCCAGGTGGTCGACCGTGGCCGCATCGAGTGTCCACCCCTCGAAGTCGCGGCGCCGGCGCTCGGCCTGCTCCTCCTGGCCCATCGATGCCCACACGTCGGTGCAGACCACGTCGGCGCCCTCCACCGCCTCCTCGGCCCGATCGTGCACGGTCGGCTCGCCACCGGCCGAGCGGATGCGATCGAGGTCCACGGCACCGAACCGGTAGCTCGGCGGGCAGCCCAGCCGCACGTTCATCCCCACCATCAGCGCGGCGATGCACAGCGACCGGGCCACGTTGTTGGCGTCGCCCACGTAGGCGAGGGTCCGGCCGGCGAGCGCGCCGAACTCCTGACGGACGGTCAACAGGTCGGCCAGTGCCTGCAACGGATGGGCCTCGTCGGACAGCAGGTTCACCACGGGCACCTTCGACACCGCGGCCATGCGCTCGACCTTCGAGTGCGCGAACACCCGGGCGCCGATGGCGGCGTGGTAGCCGGCCAGGGTGCGAGCCACGTCCTCGGTGGTCTCTCGGACGTCGAGGCCCACCTCGTCGGCGTGGATCGTGATCGGGTGACCCCCCAGCTGCACGACCGCCATCTCGGTGGAGTTGCGGGTGCGCAGCGACGGCTTCTCGAACAGCAGGCCCACGCCCCGCCCCGCGAGCACCTGCGGCGGCGCCGGGTCCTCGGACAGGTCGAGCACGGCGACGAGCTCGTCGGGGCTGAGGTCGTCGATCTCGAGGAAGTGGCGGGTCATGACAGGACCTCCGCGAGGATGACCAGTGCTTCGTCGATCTCGTCGTCGCTCACCAGCAGCGGCGGGGCGAACCGTAGGGCGGTGGGGGTGACGCCGTTGACGACCAGCCCGGCCGACAGCGCGTCCGCGGCCACGGCCCGGGCGTCGCGGCCGTCGAGCTCGGCGGCCAGCAGGAGGCCGAGACCTCGCACGGAGGTGACCGCATCGAGGGCGAGCAGGCCCTCGGTGAGGCGGGCGCCGGCCCGGCGGGCCCGCGCCGGCGCGTCCTCGGCCTCCATGACCGCCAGCACCGCACGGGCGGCGGCGGTGGCCAGCGGTTGGCCGCCGTAGGTCGTGGCGTGGTCGCCGGGGCGGAACGCGGCCGCCACCTCGGCCCGGGCCCAGCAGGCGCCGATGGGCATGCCGTTGCCGAGGGCCTTCGCCATCGTGACGACGTCGGGCCGCACGTCGTAGTGCTGGTGGCCGAACCACCGCCCGGTGCGACCGAGACCGGTCTGCACCTCGTCGAACATCAACAGCAGGCCGCGCTCGTCGCACAGCGCGCGCACGCCCTGGAAGTAGGCGGCGTCGGCCATGTTGACCCCGCCCTCGCCCTGCACGGGCTCGAGCAGCACCGCGGCCACGGACGGGTCGATGGCCGCCTCGAGCGCGTCGAGGTCGGCCCAGGCGACGTGGCGGAACCCCTCGGGCATCGGCTGGAAGGCCTCGTGCTTCTCCGGCTGGCCGGTGGCGTGCAGCGTCGCGAGGGTGCGCCCGTGGAACGAGCCGTAGGCGCTGACCACCCCGAACCTGCCGTAGCCGCCCCAGCGGCGGGCCAGCTTGATGGCCGCCTCGTTGGCCTCGGCCCCCGAGTTGGAGAAGAAGACCTTTCCCCCGAGCCCCGTGCCGCCGCCGCCCAGCAGGCGGTCGAGGGCGGCGGCCACGTGCCGGCCCGGCACGGTGCCGAACAGGTTCGACACGTGCACCAGGGTGCGGGCCTGCTCACAGATGGCGTCGGCCACGACGGGGTGGGCGTGACCCAGCGCCACGACCGCCAGACCGCCGAGGAAGTCCAGGTAGCGCCGCCCCTCGTCGTCCCAGAGCTGGGTCCCCTCGCCACGGACGAAGGTGACCGTCGCCGGCGGGTAGGTCGACATGAGCGGCGATGCCGCCGTCTCGTCCATCGCCGGCGTCGCGTCCGCCATCACTCGGCCCCCACGATCATCGTGCCCACGCCGGCATCGGTGAACAGCTCGAGCAGCACCACATGGGGCAGGCGCCCGTCGAGCACGTGGGCCGACCGCACCCCCTGCTCCACCGCGTGGATGCAGGCCGCGATCTTGGGGATCATCCCGCCGCGCATCACCCCGTCGTCCACCAGGCGCTGGAGGTCGGGGATGGCGATGGTGCTCACGAGCGTGGCCGGATCGTCGGCGTCGAGGCGCAGCCCCTCGATGTCGGTGAGGTAGATCACCTTCTCGGCGCCCACGGCCTCGGCGATGGCACCGGCGGCGGTGTCGGCGTTGATGTTGTAGGCCTGGCCGGCGGCATCGGTGCCGATGGTGGAGATGACCGGGATGAGGTCCTCGGCCAGCAGGCGCTCGATGATGGACGGGTTCACCGCGGCCACGTCGCCCACGAAGCCGAGGTCGGGGTGCCGGGCCGACGCCTGGATGAGGCTGGCGTCACCACCGGACAGCCCCACGGCCAAGGGGCCGTGCACGTTGATGCCGGCCACGATCTCGCTGTTGATCTTGCCCTCGAGCACCATGCGGGCGACCTCGAGGGTCTCGGCGTCGGTGACCCGCAGGCCGTCCTTGAACACCGATTCCTTGCCCAGGCGCTTCAGCAGGTCGCCGATCTGGGGACCGCCGCCGTGCACCACCACCGGCTTGAGCCCGACGGTGTGCAGCAGGACCATGTCCTCGGCGAACTGGCGGGCCAGCTCGTCGTCGACCATGGCGTTGCCGCCGTACTTCACCACGATGGTGGCGCCCGCCAGCCGCTGGATGTAGGGCAGCGCCTCGATCAGGACGCCGGCGATCGGGTCGGGGTCGCTGATGGGGCCCGACGTGACGGACGCGGTCACGAGGTGCCCATGTTCTCGTCCACGTACGCGTGGGTGAGGTCGTTGGTCAGCACGGTGAACCGGCCTGCGCCGAGACCGAGGTCGACGGTGATGTCGAGGTCGCGCTCGGCCATGTGGTCGGCCACCGCTCCGCGGTCGTGGTCGATCTCGACGCCGTGGCGGGCCACCATCACCCCGCCGTAGCAGACCGACACGCACGCCTGGTCGAAGTGCACGCCGGCGCTGCCGGCCTCGCTGGCCAGCCGCCCCCAGTACGGGTCCTCGCCGTACCACGAGCACTTGCACAACGCACTGTCGGCGATCCGCCTGGCCGCGGTCTCGGCCTGCACGTCGTCCACGGCGCCCGTGACGTGGAGGCGCACGACCTTGGTGGCACCCTCGGCGTCGCCCGCCATCTGCTCGGCGAGGTGCCGGCAGGCCGCCGCGACGGCGTCGCCGAAGGCCTCCGGGTCGGGCACGCCGGCCCGGCCGCTGGCCAGCAGCAGCACGGTGTCGTTGGTGGACTGGCAGCCGTCGACGCTGAGGGCGTTGAACGAGTGGGCCACCCCGGCGCTGAGTGCCGCGTGAAGATCGGCGGGGCTCACCTGGGCATCGGTGGTCAGCACCGCCAGCATCGTGGCCATCTTGGGCGAGAGCATGGCCGCGCCCTTCGCCATGCCCCCGACCACCCAGCCGTCGCCCTCGACGACCGTCTCCTTGCGGTGGGTGTCCGTGGTGAGGATGGCCTCCGCGGCGTCCACGGCCCCCGTGTTCGACCGGGCCGCAGCCAGCGCGGGCAGCGACGCCGACATGGCCTCGACAGGCAACCGGTTGCCGATCAGCCCGGTCGAGCACATGAGGACGTGGTGGTGCGCGCAGCCCAGTTCGGCGGCGAGGACGCCGGTGAGCTCCTCGGCGTCTTGGTGCCCGGCCTCGCCGGTGGCGGCATTGGCGTTGCCGCTGTTCAAGAGCACCGCGGCCGCCTGGCCGCCAGAGGTGCGCAGGTGGCCTTGGCACAGCTGCACGGGCGCCGCGGTCATCTTGTTCGGGGTGAACACGCCGGCGGCGGGCACGGGGCCCCCGTCCTCGGTGGCGACCAGCGCCAGGTCGAGGGCCTCGGGGTCGGCTTTCACGCCGCCGTGGATGCCGGCGGCGACGAACCCTGCGGCTGCGGTGACGCTCATGTCAATGGCTCCTCGGAGGTCTGGCAACAAACTCCCGTTGTGGCTCCCGATTCGACCGCTATGGCGATCGAATCGGGAGCCAGTTCGGACTCGAACCGTTCGACCGGCCGGTCGCTCGCCCGGGTCATGGGTGGAGGCCGGCCATCGGCAGGCCGGCACCCTCGGGCAGGCCGAGGGCGAGGTTGGCGCACTGGAGGGCCTGACCGGACGCACCCTTCACCAGGTTGTCGATGGCGCAGATGGCCACCACCCAGCCGGTGCGAGGGTCGTGGCGACCGGTGAGGTGGGCGGTGTTCGAGCCCAGCGTGGCCTTGGTGGACGGAGAGCGCTCGCTGACGACCACGAAGGGCTCGTCGTCGAACGCCTCGTGCATGGCGGCCAGCACCGCGTCGGTCGACGTCGGGCCGGTCGGCCGGGCGTAGCACGTGGCCAGGATCCCCCGGTTCATGGGCGCGAGGTGGGGGGTGAACAGCACCTGGGTGCCCAGCACCACCTCCATCTCGGGGGTGTGGCGGTGGTCGACCAGGCCGTAGGCCGTGAAGTCCTCGTCCACCGTGCAGAACGTGGTGGTGGGCTTCGGGGGCCGGCCGGCGCCGGACACGCCGCTCGCGGCGTCGACGATGATGCCGGTGGTCTCGACCAGGCCGAAGTGCACCAGCGGGGCGAGCGCCAGGTTCGCGGCGGTGGGATAGCACCCGGGCACGGCGACGGCGGCGGCGCCGGCCAGATCGTCGCGGAACAGCTCGGGCAGGCCGTACACGAACTGTTCGAGCAGTTCGGGAGCGGCGTGCTCGTCGCCGTACCACCGCGGGTACATCGCCGGGTCCTTCAAGCGGAAGTCGGCGGCCAGGTCGACCACGTGCGGTACCCGCTTCAACAGGTCGGGCACGATCGCCTGCGACGCCCCGTGGGGTAGGCCCAGGAACACCAGGTCGAGACCCTCGACGTCGGCGGGGTCGTAGGTCTGGAACACGAGGTCCGGGTAGGCGGCCGCGAGGCTCGGATACAGGCCGGCGACGGTGGAGCCGGCCTGGCTGTCACCGGTGGCCAGGGCGACGGTCAGGTCGGGATGGCCGGCGCACAGGCGCAACAGTTCGGCCCCCGTGAACCCCGAGGCACCGATGATCCCCACCCTGCTCATGCTGCACCCGTGGCCATCGCAAGAGCATACGGATGACCGCATGCTTATGCAAGCCGACGACGAACGGGCGCCTCGACCCTGGGGCGAGCAGTGTCAGTGGGTACGGCGCGGCGAGCGAGGGACGAGCGGGCCTCGATGATCGCGACGAGCCGTCAGCCGAAGCGCCATCAACGCAGGTGGGCGCCGTGGGCGGACTCCACCGCCTCGATGAGACCGCGGCGGGCCTCGCCGACCTCGGCGTCGGTGAGCGTGCGATCGGGAGCCTGGAAGCGCAGCGCGAAGGCGAGGCTGCGCCGGCCCTCCCCCACGGCCTCGCCGCGGAAGACGTCGAAGAGGCGCACCTCGGACAGGAGGTCGCCCCCGGCCGAGCGCAGGGTGGCCTCGACCGCGCCGGCGGGCACGGCGTCGTCCACCTCGAACGCGAGGTCGATGTCGCTGGACGGGTAGCGGCTCACCTGGCGATAGGTGTGCACGCGCACAGCATCGAGCAGTGGGCCGAGCTCGAGCTCGAGCCAGGCGACGCGCCCGGCGAGGTCGTACGCGGCAGTCACCCTCGGGTCGATCTCGCCGACCAGGCCGACCCGGCGGCGGTCGGTGCCGATCACCACCGCGGCGGTGCGGGTGGGATGCAGGCCCGGTGCGTCCTCGACCGCATCGAGCGTCACCTCGACGACTCCCAGGGCCTCGGCCAGCAGGCGCCACACCTCGACGGCCGCCGGCGCCTCGGCCCCGGCGAGGATGACGCCCAACACCTCGCGCTCGTCCGGTAGCTGCTGCCCGTCGGGCGGCACACCGAACGTGTGGCCGATCTCGAACAGCGCCACGTCGCGGTTGCGGTGGCTCGCGTTGTACGCCACCGCGCCCAGCAGGCCCGGCCGCAACGACGGCCGCAACACCGACTCCTCGGCCGCGAGCGGGTTCGACACCGCGACGTGGGCACCGTCGAGGCCTGCCTTGACCAGGTCGTCGGGCGCCAGGAACGGGAGCGGCAACGCCTCGCTGATGCCCAGGCCCGCGAGCGTGGCCCGCACCTTGCGCCGCTGCCGCTGGTGCTCGGTGAGGCCACCGGTGTGCACCCCCGGCGGGCGCCGCCGCGGGATGGCCGCGTACGAGTGGTGGCGGGCCACCTCTTCGATCACGTCGATCTCGGTGGCCACGTCGGGGCGGAACCCGGGGGCCACCACGTCCTGGGCGTCGCCGGCCTCCGCCACCTCGAAGCCGATGGGTCGCAGGTAACCGGCGATCTGCGCAGTGGACAGCTCGGTACCCAACATCGCGTTCACCCGTGGGGTGCGCACCACGATCGGCGCCACCGACGGCAGGTCACCCCGGGCGTCGATGAGGCCGGGAGCCACGCTGGCGCCCGACGCGGTGGCCAGCTCACAGAAGCGGTCGAGGGCCAGATCGATGCCGAAGGGGTCGATGCCCCGCTCGTAGCGCATCGACGCCTCGGACCGGAGGCGGAGCCGCTTGGACGTGCGGGCGATCATCGTCGACGGCCACCAGGCCATCTCGAGCAGCACCGAGGTGGTGGCGGCCGAGATCTCGGTGGAGGCGCCACCCATCACCCCCGCGATGCCGATGGGGTTGTCGTCAGCGTCGCAGATCAGGGTGTCCTCGGCGATCACCGAGCGCTCGACATCGTCCAGGGTGACCAGGTGCTCGCCGTCGCGCGCCGCCCGCACCCGCAAGGTGCCGCCGACGACCAGGTCGAGGTCGTAGGTGTGGTTCGGGTGGCCCAGTTCGAGCATCACGTAGTTCGACAGGTCGACCACGCTGTTGATGGGGCGCATGCCCAGCGCGGTGAGCCGGTTGGCCAACCACTGGGGCGACGTTCCCACCGAGATGTCGCGGAGCACGCGGGCACCGAAGCGACCGCAGCGGTCAGGGTCGACGATCTCGACGCGGGCGACGCCGTCCGACGATGCACCGGACTCGGCGAACACCGGCGCCGGCAGCGCGAAGGGCACGCCGAGGCGGGCGGCGAGGTCGCGGGCGACCCCCGCCACCGACATGGCGTCGGGGCGGTTGGGGTTGATCTCCAGGTCGTAGAGCACGTCGGCGGTGACCCCGAGCGCCTCGCGCAGCGCGACGCCCGGGGTGAGCTCGCCCGACAGGATCATGATGCCGCCGGCGTCGCCGCCGAGCCCGATCTCGGCCGCCGAGCACAGCATGCCGTTCGACCACTCACCCCGGAGCTTGCGGCGGGCGATCTCCATGCCGTTGGGCATCACCGTGCCCAGGGTGGCGAGGGGCACCAGGTCGCCCACCGACATGTTGAACGCGCCGCAGCAGATCTGGAGCGCCTCGCCGTCGCCGGCGTCCACGTCGACCAACTGGATCTTGTCGGCGTCCGGGTGGCGCCGCAGGTCGAGCACCCGCGCCACCACGATGCCGTCGAGGCCCTCGCCGGTGTGCTCGATGGACTCGACGGCCATGCCGAGGTCGCTCATCGTCTCGCCGAGCGCGACGGGGTCCCCCTCGAACGGAGCGAACTCACGGAGCCAGGACAGAAGAACCTTCATCAGAACTGCTTCAGGAAGCGGATGTCGTTGGTGAACAGCTCGCGGATGTCGTTGATGCCGTAGCGGTTCATCGACAGGCGGTCGGTGCCGAAGCCGAACGCGAATCCCGACCACTCCTCGGGGTCGTACCCCACGTTGGCGAACACGTTGGGGTGCACCATCCCACAGCCGCCCAGCTCCATCCATCCGGTGCGCCCGCAGGTCTGGCAGCCCTCGCCCAGGCAGAACAGGCAATTGATGTCGTACTCGGCAGAGGGCTCGGTGAACGGGAAGTACGACGGTCGCAGGCGGGAGTGGATGGCCCCACCGAAGTAGGCGGTGGTGAAGGCCTCGAGGGTGCCGGCCAGGTCGGCGAAGCTGATGCCGCGGTCGACCACCAGGCCCTCGATCTGGTGGAAGACCGGCATGTGGCTGGCGTCGGCGGTGTCGCGCCGGTACACCCGCCCCGGCATGATCGAGTAGATCGGCGGGGGGCCGCCCTCCATCACCCGGATCTGGACCGGCGAGGTGTGCGTGCGCAGCACCGTGCTCTCCGGAGGGCCGAGATCGACATAGAGCGTGTCCCACATGCTGCGGGCGGGGTGGGACTCGGGGATGTTGAGGGCCTGGAAGTTGTACCAGTCCGTCTCCACCTCGGGGCCCTCGGACACCGTGAAGCCCATGCCCACGAAGACGTCCTCGAGGCGGTCGTGGGTCTGGGTCACCAGGTGCAGGTGGCCGAGCTGGCGCTCGGCGATGGTCTCGGTGAGGTCGAGGCGCTCGGCATCGAGCCGACGGGTGTACTCCTCGGCATCGAGGGTGGCCCGCCGGGCATCCAGCGCGGCCTGCACCTGGGCGTTGACGTCGTTGAGGGCACGTCCCGCGGCGCGCCGCTCGTCCTCGTCGAGGTCGCGCAGGCCCCGCTTCAGCTCGCCGAGGGCGGACTTCTTCCCGAGCAACTCGTAGGCGAGCGTGTCGAGCTCGTCCAACGACGCCGCCGCGGCGACGCGCTGCTCGGCCTGATCGCCGATCTGGGTGAGCTGCTCGATCATCGACACCGGCTGGTCGGCCTCCTCGGCGGGCGGGACGCACCGACGATAGTGAGCGCTGGCCGCCGGTCGTTCATCGACCGCAAGGCTACGAGCCGGTGGCGACGATTCCCGGTGAGTTCCTCCCGTCCTGGTCTACCGCCGGCGGTCGGGGTCGAACGAGAGGCCGTGGGTGCGGAGGCGGGCGAAGGGGTAGAGGCTCTGGCGCCACCAGGTGCCGACCAACGAGCCGGGGCGGCCGCTGTGCTCGAGGGGGAACGACCGGTCGTGGATCCCGGTGGTCGGGTACTCGTGGTCGTCGGCGTAGCGGGTGCCGAACAGGTAGTCCCAGCAGGCCAGGATCACACCGAAGTTCGTGTCGATGTGCTCGGCCGCCGCCGAGTGGTGCACCCGGTGGGCCTGCGGCGAGATGACGAGGAAGCGAGCCGGCCCGAGGTTCGTGCGGATGTTGGCGTGGATGAAGGCGCCCACGTAGATCGACAGGAACGCCAGCGCCGCCGCGGCGTCCGAGTCCAGGCCGAGGACGCGGGCCGGAACGAAGACCAGGGTCGCCGTGATCAGGGTCTCGACCACGTGCTGGCGGCTGTCCGACAGCACGTTCATCTGCTCCTGGCTGTGGTGCACGGCATGGAACGACCAGAGGGCCGGGACCTTGTGGTGGAGGTAGTGGCTCGTCCATCCCATCAGGTCGGTGACCGCCAGCGCGAGAACGGGAAGCCCCCAGACACCGAGCTCTCGCTGCAGGTCGAGGCTCCAATCGCCGGCGACGGCGGCGTACGCCCCGTCGAGCACCACGAGGTACGCGGTCACCACGGTGACGGCCAGCAGGGTGTTGGCGAGGAACCACACGAGGTCCTGACCCATCCCGACCGACACCGCGGCCAACTCGGGCCGGGCGGGGAAGCGCCGTTCGAGCACCACCAGCCCGACCAGGAAGGCCCAGTAGTACGGGTTGGTCACCACCGCCCACCACGCCTCGGCGGCGCCGGTCGCCGCCGAGGCGAGCCACGATCCGGCCCCGTCCACCGCCCCCGTGCCGACGTCGACACGGAGGATCGACGTCGCCAGCAGCGCGACCACGAACGCCGAGGCGCCGGAGACCACCAGCACGATCGCTCCGCCGGCGGGCGTTGCGCCCTCGGCTCGGCTCGGTGTCCAGGGGTCACCGGCCCGTGGGTGGTCGACAGCGGTGGGGAAGCGTCCACGATCCATCGGGCGATGGTGCGCGGCCGTCCTGAGAGCGATCTGAGGGTTCGGTGAGGGTTCGCTGAGGTTCTCGGCGCTACCGGGCGCGCCGCTGGCGCGCCGCCTCGAAGCACAGCACCGCGCCGGCCGCGGCGACGTTGAGCGATTCGGCCCGCCCGTCGATCGGGATGGACACCACCTGGTCGACGGCTGCCGAGACGTCTGGGGGCAGGCCCGCGGCCTCGTTGCCGAGCACCAGGGCCACCGCACCGGTCAGGTCGTGACGGTCGTACGCCGACGGGGCGGCGGCGTCGGTGCCGACCACCGTCATGCCGGCATCGTGCAGCTCACCGAGCACCGCGACGCCGTCGTCGACGAGGGCGACGGGGAGGTGGAACAGCGCCCCCACCGACGCCCGCACGCACTTCGGGTTGAACACGTCGGCGCTGTGGCCACTGACCACCACCCCACCGGCCCCGGATGCTTCGGCCGTCCGCAACAGCGTGCCCACGTTGCCCGGGTCGCGGAGATCGTGGAGGACCACCACCGGCCGGGGCCGCTCGCCCTGCGGGTCAGCGGCTGCGATCACCACGGAGAGGTCGGCGTCGCACCACGGCGCCACGGCCAGGACGGGCTGCGGGGAGACGGCGTCGGTGACCCGCGCCAGGGTGCCGGGCTCGAGTTGGTGGACCGGGCTGCCCGCGGCACGGGCCCGCTCGACGAGCGCAGCGTCCACGCCCGCCTCCACGAAGACCTCGTCGAGGGCGAGGCCGGCATCGAGCGCGGCGCCCACCACGTGGGGGCCCTCCAGCACGAAGGCGCGCTCCGCGGTGCGCTCACGGCGGCGGCGGGCCAGACGCCGGGCCCGCTGCACCCGCGGGTTGCGCGCCGACAACATGGTCAGGGTCGGGCGCTCCGTCGTGGGACGCCGGCCGGCACCGACCGGCAGGTGGCTCAGCCCGCCGCGGCGGCCTG
Organism: uncultured Microthrixaceae bacterium; assembly: GCA_964635055.1. GTDB lineage: Bacteria > Actinomycetota > Acidimicrobiia > Acidimicrobiales > DATDAH01 > JAEUJM01. Next base: position 22,011 of record CAZWMT010000020.1, read on the forward strand.
GGTGGCCTCGTCGGCCACCTTCACCAGCGCGCTGAACGCGCCCGCGTCGGTGACGGCGAGATCGGCGAGCACCTTGCGGTCCACCTCGACCTCGGCCAGGCGCAGACCCGAGACGAACCGGCTGTAGGTGGTGCCGTTCTGGCGGCAGGCGGCGTTGATCCGCTGGATCCAGAGCTTGCGGAACTCGCCCTTGCGTGCCCGGCGATCGCGGTACGCGTACTGCAGCGAATGCATGACCTGCTCGTTGGCGGCACGGTAGCTACGGCTCTTGTTGCCGTAGTAGCCCTTGGCCCGCTCGAGGGTGGCGCGGCGGTGCTTCTTCGAGTGGACGGCGCGCTTGACTCTGGCCATCGGGGGGTCCTTTCAGAGGGGAGGTGTCGGACGGACGGCGCGTGGCGCCGAGACGGGGAGTTACCGAAGGCCGAGCTGGCGCTTCACGTGGGCGCGGTCGCCACCGGTCACCTCGGTCTCACCGGCCAGCCGGCGGGTGCGACGGGACGACTTCTTCTCGAGGATGTGGGCCCGGTACGCCTTGCGGCGCATGATCTTGCCGGATCCGGTCACCTTGAAGCGCTTGGCCGCACCTCGGTGGGTCTTCATCTTGGGCATGTCGTCTCCGTGGCTTCGTGAGCTAGGCGGTCTCGGCCGGGGGTGGCTGGGGTTCGGCCTCGGCGCTCGTCGTGGGGGGTGTCGGGGATGTCGTGGCCGCCGCTGGTGCTGCGGCGGCGGGTGCGGTGGTGTCGGGGGGTGGCGCCGCGCTGGGATCGGCAGGCGGCCGGTCGCCGTTGGTGGCAGGATCGCCGTCCCTGGCCGCGGCGTGGGCCTGCTGCGCCTTGCGGTCGGGCACGAGGACCATGGTCATGTTGCGACCGTCGACCTTGGGCACGACCTCGACCCGTCCCGTGTGCTGCACCGCCTCGGCCACGTTGTCGAGGATCCGCTTGCCGAGCTCGGGGTGCTGCATCTCCCGTCCTCGGAACATGATGGTCACCTTGACCTTGTGGCCTTCGTCGAGGAAGTGCTCGACCTTGCGGGTCTTGGTCTCGAAGTCGCCGGCGCCGATCTTGGGCCGGTACTTCATCTCCTTGACCACGACGTTGGTGCTGTTGCGTCGGGACTCCTTGGCCCGCTGCGCGGCCTCGTACTTGAACTTGCCGTAGTCCATGATCCGACAGACCGGGGGGTTGGCCTTGTCGGCCACCTCCACGAGGTCGAGATCGAGATCACGGGCCATGGCGAGCGCTTCGGGCAACGGTTTGATGCCGATCTGCTCACCATCGGGGGCGACGAGTCGAACCTCACGGGCCCGGATCTTCTCGTTGATCCGGGGCTCGTTGTTGGCCGGCGGCGCTGCTATGGCCGATCACTGCTCAATGCGCAACTCCTTGATTGTGGCGTCTTCTTGATTCTGGCGTCTTCGGGTGAAGCGGGATTGCGTCGACCGCCTGCGAATCGTGCCCCACGGGGGCCGAAAAGCACAAGAGGCGGACGCCGGAGAGCCGACGTCCGCCGACCGACCGGGAAGCCCGGCCGGGTGACGATCGATCGACCCGACGCACGTTCGAGGCGACACGTCGCCCCGGAGTGGCCGGGTGGGGGCGCAGAACGACCCCGCTTTCCGTGTTCAGTTGTGCGCCTACACTACCAGCCATGACCCCGGTTCCGACAGGTGGACGGCGCGTGCGATGAGCAGTCTGTGGACACCCGGCGGCGAGGTCCCGGTCGACCGCGACGCCCCACGAGAGTCACCGCGGGAGGCCCCGCCGGGGCCCGAGGGCGGCATCGACCCGGACGAGTTGCTGGCCACGATCCTGTCGAGCATCCCCGAGGACCAGCGCGCCGAGTTCCGGGCGGCCTTCGACGAGCTCACCGACGAGGAGCGCACCAACTACCTGCAGGCCATGCTGCAACGGGCCGACGTCCAGCGACAGGTGGTCGAGTCGCCCGTCGAGCTACAGGTCGCCAACCACGCGGCCGGGCTCTTCGAGCTGGCTGCGCTGCACCTGCAGCACCCACCACCGAACCTGCCCGAGGCGAAGCTGGCCATCGACGCTCTGGCCGGCCTGCTCACCGGGGTAGCGGGACGTCTCGGCGAGCACGAGCCCGAGCTCAAGGCCATGCTCACCCAGATCCAGTTGGCCTTCGTCCAGGTCCAGGGTGCAGCGGCGGAGGCCTCCGACGGCTGACCTGTTCGCCGACGGCCGCGGGTTCTTCGAGGCGGTCGCCGAGATCGTCCCCAGCCTGCTGGACGGCCAGCCCCGCGATCACGGCCTGAAGGCCACGGGTTGGAGCGTGAAGGTGTGGTTCGACGAGCCCCGTGAGCACTACGAGGTGCAGTGGCTCAACGGGCGCGACGTGGAGGTCGGGTTCCATGCCGAGCACCGCGACGAGGCCCGGAACGAGGCGGTGCTGGCGGCGTTCGCCCGAGCCGAGTCGGCATGGCGTGAGGCGCTGGGCGACGAGCCGGTGGCGGGTCGGTTCGTGGGGGGCCGCCCCGAGCACTGGCGACGCGTCAGTGAGGTGTGGGAGGCGGCCGACCTGTCGTCGGTCGACCTGGCCATGGAGGCCGCCGATCGCCTGGCCGCCTACACCGAGGCCCTCGAGCCCCTCCGCAAGTCGTCGTCGCGGTCTTAGCGCGCAGCATCGCCGCAGGGCTCAGCCACGCCCGCGACCACGGGCGGCGGCGCACGCTCCGCGAGCGCGGCCGGGGTCCGTGGGTCAGTGGATCAATGGTGGGGGCTGCCAGGGGTGTCCTCGTCGAGGACCAGGCCCATCACGATCGCGTCCCACAACTCACCGTTCTTCCGCGGGTAGTGGCGGCGCAGGTAGCCCTCCTGCACGAAGCCCATGCGCTCGTACAACCGCCGGGCTGCGTCGTTGTGGGGCCACACCTGGAGCTCGACCTTGTGGGCACCTTCGGCGCGGGCCCAGTCGATGGCCGCATCCATCAGGGCCCGGCCCACGCCCCGGCCCCGCCAACCGTCGGCCACGCACATGCCCAGCGACGCCACGCCGTAGCGGGCCAGCTCGATGCCGAGGTTGGCGACGACCGCGCCGTCGGCGTCCACGGCCACGAAGGTGGACGTTCCCGGTCGCTCCGGATGCAGGCGCTCGCGGTCGCCTTCGACGTCCAGGGGCAACTCGGCGCCGATCCACCTGCCCTCGGCGGCCACGTCGACCCGCAGGTCCATGATGGCGTCGAGGTCGCCGGCCACCCCGGGCCGGACGGTGAACGCCGGCCGCTCAGCCACGGGGGCGCAGGTCCGCCGCTTCCCACTGCCCGAGCCGGCCCGGCACGACCTCGAACGCCACCGGCGCACCGACCTCGATGGTGCGGGTGCCGTCGGCGATCGCGGTGCAGTGGAAGAAGTACTCGTGGCCGTCCTCGTCGGCGACCGTACCGATCCCCCGCGGGTCATCGAAGGTCGCCACGGTGCCGGTTGCCCGCTCCACGGGGCCGCGTGCCGGCATGGCGCGCGGCTCAGCCCTTCGGGAGTTGGCGGAGCAAGTCGACCATCTCGATGGCCGTCACCGCCGACTCATAGCCCTTGTTGCCGGCCTTGGTGCCGGCCCGCTCGATGGCCTGCTCGATGTTCTCGGTGGTGAGCACCCCGAACACGATGGGCACGCCCGTCTCGAGCTGGGCCGCCTGCACACCCGACGCGCACTGGCCGGCCACCGCCTCGTAGTGGCCGGTGGCGCCGCGGATGACCGCGCCGAGGGTGATCACCGCGTCGACCTCACCGGACGCGGCGAGGCGCTTGGCCACCAACGGCAGCTCGAACGAGCCAGGGGCCCACACCTCGGTGATCGACGCCTCATCGACACCGTGGCGAACCAAGCCGTCGCGCGCCCCGGCCACCAGTCGCTCGGTGATCAGGTCGTTGAACCGGCCACACACCAGGGCGATGCGCATGCCCGAGCCGTTGAGGTTGCCGGTGTAGGTCGTCATCGTCGGGTCCTCCCGGTGGTATGGGCCACAGCCGCTTCACTGGACATCGTCGAGTCCCTCCAAGAGATGACCCATGCGCTCCCGCTTGGTGCGCAGGTACTGGATGTTTTCGGGGTTGGGGATGGATTCCAGGGCGACCCGTTCGACCACCTCGAGCCCGAAGCCCTCGAGCCCACCGTACTTGGCGGGGTTGTTGGTCATCAGGCGCATCGTCGTGATGCCCAGGTCGACCAGGATCTGGCTGCCGATGCCGTACTCGCGGTTGTCGATGGGCAGGCCCAGCTCGACGTTGGCGTCGACCGTGTCGTGACCGGCTTCCTGCAGGCTGTAGGCCCGCAGCTTGTGGCCGATGCCGATGCCCCGGCCCTCGTGGCCCCGCAGGTACACGAGCACGCCCAGCTCCTCCTCGGCGATGCGGGCCATGGCCGCGTCGAGCTGCAGGCCGCAGTCACAGCGCAGGGAGCCGAAGATGTCGCCGGTGAGGCACTCGCTGTGCACCCGGACCAGCACGTTGTCCTCACCCTGCACCGCCCCCCGCACCATGGCCACGTGCTGCTCGCCGTCGAGCAGCGACTCGTAGCCGTAGCAGGTGAAGTCGCCCCACTCGGTGGGGATGCGGGCCTCGGCGATGCGCTTCACCAGCTTCTCGTTCTGGCGGCGGTGCCGGATCAGCTCGGCGATCGAGATCATCTTCAGGCCGTGCTCGGCGCTGAATTTCTGCAGGTCGGGCACCCTGGCCATCGTCCCGTCGTCCATCACCAGCTCGCACAGCACGCCCGCTGGGTACAGCCCCGCCATGCGGGCCAGATCGACCGCGGCCTCGGTGTGGCCGGCCCGCTTGAGCACGCCGCCCTCGGCGTAGCGCAGCGGGAAGATGTGGCCCGGTCGGGCCAGGTCGGCCGGCCGGGTGGCCGGGTCGATGAGGCTCTGGATGGTGAGCGCCCGGTCGGCCGCCGAGATACCGGTGCTGGTGCCGTGGCGGACGTCGACGCTGTAGGTGAACGCGGTGCGCTGGGCCTCGGTGTTCTGGCTGACCATCAGGGGGATGTCGAGCTCGTCGAGGCGGTCGCCGGTCATCGGCACGCAGATCAGCCCGGAGGTGTGACGCACGAAGAAGGCGATCTTCTCGGCCGTGGCGTGCTCGGCGGCCATGATCAGGTCGCCCTCGTTCTCACGATCCTCGTCATCGACCACCACCACGATCTCGCCGCGGGCGATGGCCTCGACCGCCTCGTCGACGGTGTTGAAGGGGTTCTTGTGCTCGGCCATGTCAGGCCTCCAGTGCGGGAATGTCCAGTGCGGCGCCGGGATCGGCGTCGTGAGTGAGCAGGCGCTCGGTGTACTTGGCGATCAGGTCGACCTCGAGGTTGACGAGATCGCCGGGTCGGCGGGTGCCGAGGGTGGTGACCTCGCACGTGTGCGGGATGACCGCGACGGTGAACCCGTCGGAGCGCGGCTCGACCACCGTGAGGCTGACGCCGTCGACGGTGATCGAACCCTTCTCGATGATGTAGCGGAGCAGATGTGCGGGCACTCGCACCGCCAGGTCGGGCACGGCCCGGACCACCTCGCCGACGTCGTCCACGTGGCCCTGCACAAGATGCCCGCCGAGGCGGTCCATGAGGCGCACGGGTCGCTCGAGGTTCACGGGATCGCCGGGCTGCAGCTTCCCCACGTTCGTGCGGGCCAGCGTCTCGTCGCTGACGTCGGCCTCCCACCAGGTGGGCGGGTCGGCCGGGTCGAGGGCGACGATGGTGAGGCAGCAGCCGTTGACCGCCGTCGAGTCACCCAGGCCGGCACCCTCGAGCACGGTGTGAGCGCCGATCCGGATCCGAGCGCCGTCCGGACTCGATGCGATCGACTCGACCGTGCCCAGCTCCTCCACGATGCCGGTGAACATCAGGCGCCTCTCCCTGTTCCGGTTGCCGATGCGGTGGCGGTACCGTCCGGTTTCGGGGCCAGGTCCAGGCGGACGTCCTCGCCCACTCGGCGGACGCTGCGGAGCTCACCCCGCCACACGTCGTCGATGCGGGACGCGCCGGCGCCGGCGAAGAGCGGGCGGGCGTCGGCGCCGCCGAAGAGGACCGGGGCGAGGTAGAGCACGTAGCGGTCGACCAGCCCGGCGCGGTGGAAGTCGCCGGCGACGGTGGCGCCGCCCTCGACCATGGCCTGCACCACGCCCCGGCGGCCCAGCTCGTCGAGCACGTCGGGCAGGGGGCCGTCCATCTCGAGCGCCGGGAGCACCTTGGCCCCGGCCGGAGCGCGGCCCAACACAACCCGCAACGGATCGTCGCCGTCGGCGTCGCGGACGGTGAGCGACGGGTCGTCGGCCCGGACGGTGCCGGCACCCACAATGACGGCGTCGCTCTCGGCCCGCAGCGCGTGGGCGTCGGCACGGGCCTCGGGCCCGGTGATCCACTGGCTCGACCCGTCGGGGGCCGCCGTGCGGCCGTCGGCCGAGGCGGCCAGCTTCAGCACCACCCAGGGCCGGCCGGTCGTCCGGTGCTTCACGTAGGGCGCCAGCTGCTCGGCAACCGCATCGGCCCCCACGCCCTCGACCACCTCGATGCCGGCGGCCCGCAGTCGCTCGGCTCCCTGTCCTGCCACCTGTGGATCGGGATCACGCAGGGCGTACACGACGCGCGCCACGCCGGCGTCGATCAACGCGTCGGCGCAGGGCCCCGTGCGACCGGTGTGCGAGCAGGGCTCGAGGGTGCAGTGCACCGTGGCGCCGCGCGACCGCTCCCCCGCCGCGTCCAGGGCCACGCGCTCGGCGTGCGGTCCGCCGGGCGGCTGGGTGGCGCCCTCGAAGGTGGTGCCGTCGGCGTCGGTGAGCACGCAGCCGACCCACGGGTTGGGCGACGTGGTGGCGCGCACGGTGGCCGCGAGCGCCACCGCTCTGGCCATCACCTGCTCGTCGTCCGACCTGTCGTCCACCCGGTTGCTCCTCAGCGTGCGCAGACAAGGGTGCGCGCGCCGGAGGGTCCGGCGTGTCGACACCCTCGCTCCCATCCGGACTGTGACCGTCGGCTCCGGAACTTCCCCGGATCGGCCCTGGCCCGAGGGCCAGGGTTCGCAGGCTGTACTGCCGGTCGGGACTTTCACCCAAAACCCCGCGAGGGGTGTGCATTCAGTTGTGGTTTGGAAATTAGAACAGATTCTAATTTTGCCGGGCCATCCGGTCAACCCACGCTACCGACGGCGGTCTCACGGCACGCAGTCGCTACCCGTCGACACCCATCGCGATCGCCTCAGTGCTCGCGGTTGCCGGCCAGCAGGCGGAGGGCGTGGGGGATGACGTCGAGGACGGCGTCAAGGGTCTCGATGCAGCCCTTGGTCGAGCCGGGGGTGTTGAGCACGAGGCTCACCCCCACTGTCCCCGCCACCGCTCTCGACAGGCGGCCGAGGGGGCTGACCAGGCGCATGGCCTCAGCCAAGCCCGGCGCCACCCGGTCGACCACTCGCAGCGTGCCCTCGGGCGTGAGGTCGCGTGGCCCGAAGCCGGTGCCACCGGTCGTGACGACCAGTCCGGGGAACCCGTCGGTCATCTCCGTCAGCGCCGCCGCCACCGGCTCGATGCCGTCCTCGGTGACGCGGCGCTCGACCACCTCGTAACCGTTGGCGGTGAGGTGCTCGGCCAACGCCACCCCCGACGTGTCCTCGCGGGTGCCCGCCACCACGCCGTCGGACACGGTCAGCACCTTCGCGTACCCGTTCTGGACCAGGTCACCTGTGCTCATGACCGCACCGTAGGCCCCGCCGACCGCCCGAATTCACCGTTCTGGGACCAGATCTCCCGTCTCACCGGTCGATTTCTGTACCCGGAACGATCCTTCACGTGCCGAGGCGCTCGCCCTCGGTCCAGTGGGTGCCGTTGAACCAGGCGTTGGCGTCCTGGCGGCCCTTGCCCTCGGGCTGCACCTCCACGAGGCCCAGGGGGCCGTCGCCGGCGCCGACCAGGACGTCGCCACCGGCGTGCTCGACGTCGCCCACGGCCACACCGGGCGCGGGCGGCGAGTCGACCACCTGCGTGCGGTGGACCTTGAGGCGCCGTCCCCGGAAGGTGGTCCAGGCGCCGCCGATCCGCACCTGGCGGTGGATCTCGACCGCCGGCCGGGACCAATCGATCTCCCGTTCCTCCGGCTGGACCTTCTTCGCGTAGGTGACCTCGCCCACCTGGGGCCGGGGCTCGCCGAAGCCGTCGGCCAGCGCGTCGAGCAGCAGCGACGACCCCAGGTCGACCAGTTCGTCGCGCAGCTCCTCCAGGGTGACGTCGGGATGGATCCAGCACTCCGTGCGGGCGTACACGCCGCCGGCGTCGAGCTCGGACACGACGGCCATCAAGCAGACGCCGGTGTGCTCGTCGCCGGCCAGGATGGCCCGCTCCACCGGCGCCGCCCCCCGCCAGCGGGGCAGCAGTGAGAAGTGCAGGTTCACCAGCGGCAGGGCCTCGAGCACGTGATCCTGCAGGATCTCGCCGAAGGCCACCACCACACCCAGGTCGGCACCCACCGACAGCACGTCGTCGACGTCGTGGCTGACCGGGATGCCGAGGTCCAGAGCGGCCTGCTTCACCGGGCTGGGCTGGAGGTCGCCGCCCCTCCCCCGCCGCTTGTCCGGGCGGGTGACGACCAGCGCGACGTCCCGGCCGTCGTCGACCAGTGCCTGCAGCGGGGGCACGGCCAGCGCGGGTGTGCCCAGGTACACCAGCCGCTGGGGCGACGGCGGCACCGGGATCACGGCGTGGCGGGGGTGATCGTGCTCAGGGGAGCCGCAGCCCGCCGGGTGCCGCCGCCGACCGCTCGGGGGCGCGAGGCGCCGCCAGGGTGAGCTCGCGCAGCGTGCGCAGGGCGTCCTTGCGCTGGTCGTCGTCGAGGCGCTCCAGCAGCAGCACCCCGTCGAGGTGGTCGAGCTCGTGCTGGAAGAGGCGGGCCAGCAGCTCGTCGGCCTCGACCGACACCTCGTTGCCGTCGAGGTCGTACCCGGTCAGGTGGATCTGCTTCGGCCGGATGATCTCCCACGAGAGCCCGGGCACCGACAGGCACCCCTCGTCGAAGGCCCACTCGCCGCTGCTCTCGGAGATCACCGGGTTGACCAGCACCGCGGGCCCGTCGCCCGCGTCGTAGACGAACAGCCGCTTCTGCACGCCCACCTGCGGGGCGGCCAGGCCCAGGCCAGGCGCCTCGTACATGGTGGTGAGCATGTCGTCGGCCAAGCGCGCCAGCGCGCCGTTGATGTCGTCCACCTCGGCTGCTCGCTGGGTGAGCACCGGGTCGCCGAAGACGCGGATCGCGTAGGGAGCCATACGCCTTCAGGCTACCGAGTAGAAGCGCAGGGCCACATTGCCGTAGCGGCGGGAATCGTGCAGCTGCAGGTTGGTGAGCGGCGGCTCGTCCGCCTCCTCCCGGGGGTCCAACTGCAGCACTACGAGGCCGTCGGGAGCCAGCAGGGTCGGGTGGGCGTCGATCACCTCCAGCGAGCGGCCCCAGAGCCCGTGCCACTGCGGCGGGCCCGAGAACACCACGTCGAAGGGGTCGTGTGACCGCTCGAGCCACGAGAACACGTCGGCCCGCACGACGTCGGCGCCGTCGGTGAGCCGGGTCTTGGTCAGGTTCGCGCGGATGACGTCGACCACAGCCCGGTCCTGCTCGACCAGCACCGCCTCGGCGGCACCTCGGCTGAGCGCCTCGATGCCCACGCCCCCCGTCCCCGCGAACAGGTCGAGGAACCGCGTGCCCCGGATGGCCGGCCCGAGGATGTTGAACAGCGCCTCCTTGGCGCGATCGCTGATGGGACGGGTGCCTTCCGACGGCGGCCCCTCGAGGCGCAGCCCGCGGGCCGACCCCCCTACGACACGCACGACGAACTGCCCGTTCTGGCTCCCGATTCGACCGCCAGGGCGGTCGAATCGGGAGCCAGAACCTCCACGTCGATGCCCACGGCCGCCATCAGCGGAGGGGGTCCACGGCCAGGCGCAGACGGCCAGGGGGACGGGGCGTCGCCGCGAGGGCGTCGCACAGCGTTCGGTGGTCGGGGGCCCGAAGCAACCACACACCATCGCGGGGGCCCAGCACCTCGACGCCGAGCGGGGTGCCAAGGGCCTCGACGTAGGCCTCGGCCGCGGCGCCCGACACCGTCGCCGTGGCCGCGAAGGGCGGGTCGCCGAGGGCGACGCGCCGCTCGCGGTCGGCGGCCGCGACGCGGCCCGGATCGGCGTGCAGGGCGGCGCTCACCACCTCATGATGGGGCAGGCGGGTCTGCAGCACGAGCCGGCCTCCCTGGGCCCGGCCACCGAGCAGCCGCGCCGCTCGGGCCACCAGCGCCATCGCCTGCTCGCCGGCGCGGTAGCGGGGCGCCACCAGCTCCTGGTCGAGGTCGAGGAACGCCACCACCGCGGCGTCGGGCACCTGGTGCAGCACCGCCTCGGTGCCGACGTAGATGCGACCCGGCGGCAGGTCGTCGCCCGCGGTCTTGGCGCTGATCTCGACCACCGGCTCGCCGGCCAGGGCCTCGAGCTCCTCGCGGGCCCGGCTGATGCCGGCCCGCAGGTTCTTCAGCAGGGTGCCGTGGCAGGCCAGGCAGACGACGGGGCGTTCGACCCCGCAGCTGCGGCAGGCCAGGGTGCCCTGCTCGTTCTCGACCGTCGATGCCCCGCAGCGCTCGCAGCGGGCCAGCTCGCCGCACCGGGCGCACGCCAGCAGGCGCGCCCGGCCGACGCGGTTCAGGACGCAGACCACCCGCCCGGCGCCCCGCAGGCGCTGCACGAGCAGGGGCGAGTACAGGCCCGCCTTCACCGGATCCTCCTTGCGGCGGTCGACCACGTCGACCACCGGCCACCCCTGGCGCTCCGCCTGACGAGACGGCGCCAGCAGCGTCCCCCACTCCTGGGCCTCGAGCGTGGGGCACGGCGACACCAGCACACACGGGACGCCGCCCCGGCGGGCCCGCTCGATCGCCACGTCCCGAGCGTTCCACGTGGGGGTGCGCTCCTCCTGCAGGCCCTCGTCGTGCTCATCGAGCACCACGACCGCCGCGAGGTCGTGTACCGGCGCCCACGCAGCGGCGCGGGCGCCGACCACGGTGGCGCCGCCGGCGGCGACCGCCCAGTCACGCGGCATCGAGGCGGTCGTCACCCCGGCCCGGCGCAGGCGCAGGACCAGGTGGCGCGCGCCGCCGAGCGACGGCGTCACGATCAACGCGTTGCCTCGCCCTGCGGCCGCGAGGACGTACGGGAAGGCGTCGGCGGCGGGCGGCAGGCGGACGACGGCCCGATCCAGGGCCAGGGCGTCCTGGGCCACCTCGTCGGGGCTCACCGGCACCGGGGTGCCGGACCGAGGCGTCGGAGGCACCCGGGCGACCACTCGCTCGGGCGAGGCGGTGCGCAGGAACGGCACCCGACGCCCGGCCCACCGCCACGCCGCCCACCCAGCTAGATCGATGACGTCGGCCCGGGGCCCGCGCCCCGACACCTTGGCCAGGGGCCGGAGGGTGACGCCGGCCGCCGGCTCGACGCCGACGGCCGTCACCCAGCCGCCCACCCGGCGGCCCTGCAGGTCGATGCGCACGAGGTCGCCCACCTCGACCGGTACGCCGGCCGGCACGAGGTAGTCGAACTCCTTGTCGATGGCCGACACGTCCGGCAGCACGCGCACCACCGGAACTCGAGGCTCGGCCGTCACCTTCGACCGCCCGCCTCGTGCGCCGGCACGAGCTCGTCGAACTCCTTGTTGATGGCCGACACGTCCGGCAGGACGCGGACCACCGTGGGCTCCGCCCCGGGAGGCGGGTCGGGCGGTGCCCCGGGCGTCAGCTCAGAGCCCGAGGGCGGACTTCAGGCCGTCGACCCGGTCGAGGTTCTCCCAGGTGAAGCCGTCGCCCTCACCCGAGCGACCGAAGTGGCCGTAGGCCGCGGTCTGCTGGTAGATCGGGCGGCGCAGGTCGAGGTCGCGCAGGATGGCGGCCGGACGGAGGTCGAACACCTCGCGGACGGCAGCCTCGATCTTGGCCTGCTCGACGGTCTCGGTGCCGAAGGTCTCGACCATGATCGACATGGGGTGGGCGACACCGATGGCGTAGGCCACCTGCACCTCGCAGCGGGAGGCGGCACCCGAGGCGACCACGTTCTTGGCCACCCAGCGGGCGGCGTAGGCGGCGGAGCGGTCGACCTTGCTAGGGTCCTTGCCCGAGAAGGCGCCGCCACCGTGGCGGCCCATGCCGCCGTAGGTGTCGACGATGATCTTGCGACCGGTGAGGCCGGCGTCGCCCACGGGGCCACCGATCACGAAGCGACCGGTGGGGTTGACGAAGACCTCATAGTCGTCGTCGGCGAACTGGGCGGGGATGACCGGGCGGATGACGTGCTCGATCAGGTCGGGGCGGATCATCGAGTCACGGTCGATGCCGTCGTTGTGCTGCGTGGACACCAGCACCGTGCGCAGGCGCACCGGCTTGTTGTCCTCGTAGTCGAAGGTGACCTGGGTCTTGCCGTCGGGGCGCAGGTACGGGATGGTGCCCGCCTTGCGCACCTCGGCGAGGCGCTCGGCCATGCGGTGGGCCAGGTGGATGGGCAGCGGCATGAGGACGTCGGTCTCGTCGCACGCGTAGCCGAACATCATCCCCTGGTCGCCGGCGCCCTGCTTGTCGAGCTGGTCCTCCTCGCCGGCCTGGCCCGAGCGGACCTCCTCGGAGTCGTCCACGCCCTGGGCGATGTCCTGGGACTGCTCGTCGATCGAGATCATCACGCCGCAGGTGTTGCCGTCGTAGCCGAACGACTCGCGGTCGTACCCGATCCCGTTGATGGTCTTGCGCACGACCCGGGGGATGTCGACGTAGGCGTCGGTGGTGATCTCGCCGGCCACGACGGCGAGGCCGGTGGTGACGAGGGTCTCGCAGGCGACCCGGCTGGCCGGGTCCTGGGCCAGCATGGCGTCGAGGATGGCATCGGAGATCTGGTCGGCCATCTTGTCGGGGTGTCCCTCGGTGACCGATTCCGAGGTGAAGGTCCAGCTGGTCACGTGTCGCTCCCTGGGTTTTGAGGTGAGGATGGCAGGTCTTGGTGGTGGGCGGCTCGGCTCGAGACCACGGCGTCGAGCACGGCTCTCGCCACGGCTCGCTTGTCGCTCAGAGGGATGTCCCGCTCGATTCCCGAACCCGACATGATTAGCACCTGGTTGGTGTCGTGTTCGAACCCGACCGACGGCGCGGAGACGTCGTTGGCCACGATCAGGTCGGCGCCCTTGGCCGCGAGCTTGGCCCCGGCGTTGGCCCGCAGGTCCTGGGTCTCGGCCGCGAAGCCCACGAGGGTCTGGCCGGGGCGCTTGCGGTGACCCAGCGCGGCGAGGATGTCGGGCGTGGGCTCGAGGGTGATCTCGGGCGTGCCGCCCGCCTTCTTGATCTTCTGGTCGTGGCGTTCGACGGGCCGGAAGTCGGCCACGGCGGCGGCCATGACCACCACGTCGGCGGCGTCGCTGCGGGTGAGCACGGCCTGTTCCATCTCGGCCGCGGTCTCGACCCGCACCACCTCGACGCCGGCGGCGACGGGGCGATCCACCGTGGTGACCAGCGCCACCTTGGCGCCGCGGGCGGCGGCCTCGTCGGCCAGGGCGTGGCCCTGCTTCCCGGACGACCGGTTGCCGAGGAAGCGCACGGGGTCGAGCGGCTCACGGGTGCCGCCGGCGGTGACGAGGACCCGCAGGCCGGCCAGGTCCTGGGGCGAGAGGAGGGCGTCGACCGCGGCAACGATCACCTCGGGGTCGGCCAGCCGTCCCGCCCCGACATCGCCGCCGGCGAGGCGGCCCTCGGCCGGCGCCACGATGGTGACGCCACGCTCGGCCAGCGTGCGCAGGTTGTCCTGCACGGCCGGGTGCTCCCACATCTCGGTGTGCATGGCCGGGCAGACCACCACCGGCGCCCGGGTGGCGAGCAGGGTGGCGGTGAGCAGGTCGTCGGAGATCCCCGCGGCGTAGGCGCCGATCAGGCGGGCGGTGGCCGGGCACACCACGATCACGTCGGCCCCCTGGCCGAGGCGGGTGTGCGGGATCGGGTCGGCCTCGTCCCAGAGCGAGGTCTGCACGGGCTCGGAGGCCAACGCCGAGAACGTGACCTCCCCGACGAAGCGGGTGGCGCCCTCGGTGAGCACCGGCACCACGTGGGCGCCGGCGTCGACGAGGCGCCGGCACACCTCGACCGCCTTGTAGGCGGCGATGCCGCCGGTGACCCCGAGCACGATGCGGCGGCCCGCGACGGCCGCAGGCATGGGCGTGGTTCCCTACTCGGTGTCGGTGTCGGGTGCGTCGCCGGCGTCGTCGGCCTCACCCTCGACCACTTCGACCTCGACGACGGGCTCGGGGTGCACACCGACGATCTTGTCGGCGGCGATCTCCTCGAAGGCGATCGACAGCGGCTTGCGGGCCAGCGAGGTGACCTGCGGAGGAACAGCCGAGCCGAGGCCCTCGCCCAACTGGTTGAAGTACGAGTTGATCTGCCGGGCCCGCATCGACCCCAGGGTGACCAGGGTGAACTTGGAGTCGACCTTCGACAGCAGGGTCTCGATCGACGGGTTCATCATCGTGTTGTGGCGCGACGCCATGTTGGTCTCCCTCGAGGCGGACACGAAAGGATACCAGCCGGTAACCGGGAATCCCGAGTCCCGGGGACCACGCCCCGCCGGCTCGGCGCGGGCCTTCAGCGGCGGCACCCCACGTCAGCGAGCGTCCAGGCGGCGCCCACGAGGACGCATCAGGCGGTGGCGGGCCCGCCCCGAGCCTCGGCGACGAGCGCCTCGATCTCGTGCAGCGCCTGGGTGAGGTCGTCGTTGACGACCACGTGGGCCCCCAGGGCGCGGGCCAGGCGGTCCTCCTCGGCGGCCTTGGCCAGGCGCTTCTGGATGGTCGCCTCGTCGTCACCCCGGCCGCGTAGGCGTTGCTCCTGGATCTCGGCCGACGGCGTCGTCACGAACACGAACACCGCATCGGGGTAGTGCTCGAGGATGGCCTTGGCGCCGTGCACGTCGATCTCGAACACCACGTCGGCGCCGTCGGGCGGGGCGGGCAGCGGCGTCCCCTGGCGGTAGTCGAGGAACTCGACCCACTCCAGGAACTGCCCGGCATCGACCGCGGCCACGAAGGTGTCGTGGTCGACGAAGTGGTAAGCGTCCTCGGCCTCGCCGGGGCGCCGCGCCCGGGTCGTCCACGATCGGCTCAGCCACAGGTTGTCGTCACGCGCCATGAGGCGGTCGACCAGGGTGCCCTTGCCGGCGCCGCCCGGCCCGGAGATGACCAGCTTCACGGCTGCGGCGGGAACGCGGCCAGCAGCTTCTCGCGCTGGTGCTCGCCCACCCCCCGCACACGACGGGAGTGGGCGATGCCGATGGTGTCCATCGTGCGGCGGGCCTTGACCTTGCCGACCGTGGGCAGCGACTCGAGGATCGTCAGGATCTTGGTGCCGGCCACGATCGCATCGTCGCCGGCCTGCACGAACACCTCCGCCAGGGTGACCCGTCCGGCCTTCAGCTCCTCCTTGAGCTGGGCCCGGGCCTGACGCGCGGCGAGGGCCTTCTCGCGGGCGGCGGCCCGCTGGGCGTCGGTCAGCGAAGGTGGTCGGGGCACGGCTCGGACCCTACCCGGGGCGCAGCGGTCCGCCGAACGGTCAGCGCAGGCCCGCGACCAGCGCCTCGGCGGCGGCGACGGGGTCGTCGGCCAGCGTGACCGGGCGGCCGATGACCATCAGGTCGGCACCGGCGTCGAGCGCCTCCTGCGGGGTGGCGGTGCGGCGCTGGTCGTTGGCGTCGGCGCCCGCTGGACGGATGCCGGGCGACACCCGATACAGCCGGGGGGCGTACTCGTGCACGTCCTTGAGGTCGGACGCCGCGCAGACGATGCCACCGCAGCCCGCCTCGGCCGCCACCATCACCCGCTTCGGCACGATGTGGGGCGGGGCGTCGGCGTCGCTGGTCAACACGGTGACCGCGAGCGCCATCGGCGGCCGCAGCCCGGCGTTGGACGCGCCCTCGGCCAGGCCGGTGACCCCGGCGCGCAGCATCGGCACCCCGCCGTGGGCGTGGAGGGTCAGGTAACTCACCCCGAGCGACCCCAGCACCCGGGCGGCCTTCTCGACCGTGGTGGGGATGTCGTGCAGCTTCAGGTCGAGGAACACGTCGTAGCCCAGGTCCTTCAGCGCCCCGATCGTGTCGGGCCCGACCGCGCTGAACAGCTCGAGGCCCACCTTCGCGACTCGGAAGTACGGCTGCAGGCGTCGGGCGAGGCGCATGGCCGCGACCAGGTCGTCCACGTCGAGGGCGAGGGCCAGGTGGTCCCGTGCGCCCGTGGCCGTGGCGGCCGTGTCGGTCTCAGTCATGTGCTCCTCCGATGATGTCGTCGAGACGGTGCTGCGCCTGGCGTTCGGTCCACTCTGCCAATTCTTCCAGTACGCGTGCCGGTGCGCGTGGATCGGCGAAGGTGGCTGTCCCCACCTGCACTGCGGACGCCCCCGCCAGCAACAGCTCCGCGGCGTCCGCACCGCAGGCCACGCCGCCCACACCGATGATCGGCAGGTCGGGGTGGGCGGCGTGGGTCTCGTAGACGGCCCGCACCGCCACCGGGTGGATCGCGGGGCCCGAGAGCCCGCCGCCACCGTTGCCCAGGCGCGGCCTCCGGGTGTCGGGGTCGATGAGCAGGCCCATCAGGGTGTTGACCAGCGTCACCGCCTCCGCGCCCCCGATCCGTGCGGCCGACGCGATGGCGGGCAGATCGGTGACGTTGGGGCTCAGCTTCGCCCAACGAGGTCGCCCGCAGCCCGCGGTGGCGGCCATGGCCTCGGTGGTCGCCGCCTCGGAGTGGGCGAACATCGAGTCCCGGCTCTCCACGTTCGGGCACGACAGGTTCACCTCGACCGCCACCACCTGCTCGGGCGCGTCGGTCAGCAGGGCGGCGGCCCGCGCGTAGTCGTCCACCGAGCGCCCCCAGATGGAGACCACGACCCGGGCCCCGGTGGCCAGCAGGCCGGGCAGGTCGTCCTGGAGCCAGGCGTCGACGCCCGGGCCTTGGAGCCCGACGCTGTTCAGCATCCCCGCCGGGGTCTCGTGCACCCTGGGCGCCGGGTTCCCCGCCCAGGGCCCGGCGGAAAGGGACTTGACCACCACTGCCCCCAGCGACGAGAGGTCCAGATAGGGCGCCAGCTCGGTGCCGTGGCCCGCCGTCCCCGATGCGGTCATGACGGGGTTCGGCAGGGTCACCGACCCGACCCTGGTGGTCAGGTCCATCCGCACCCTGGACCAGCGGTCACGTCGAGGGGGCCAGGTCGGTGTGGCTCACCCCGAGGTGGTAGTCCTGCAGGCTGCGCACCGCGAGGCGGTGCCGGGACCAGTCGGCCATGCCGTTCACCGCGGCCAGGCCGGCCGCCGCCGTCGTCAGCAACGGCACCTTGTGATGGCCCGCCGCGGCCCGGATGTGGGCGCCGTCGGCACGGGGACCGCGGCCGCGCGGGCTGTTGATGACCAGGTCCACCTTGCCACTGGAGATCAGGTCGACCGCGTCGATGCCGGTCGCGTCGCCCAGCTTGGCGACGACGGTGGCCACCTCGACGCCGTTGGCCTCGAGGTGGGCGGCGGTGCCGGGCGTGGCCGCGATGGCGAAGCCGAGCTCCACGAACCGTCGTCCGGCCTCGAGGCCCACGGCTTTGTCCCGGTCCGCCAACGACAGGAACACCGTGCCGGACTCGGGCAGCCGCTCGCCGGCCGCCATCTGGCTCTTGGCGAAGGCGAGGCCCACGGTGAGGTCGATGCCCATCACCTCGCCCGTCGAGCGCATCTCCGGGCCGAGGACGGCGTCGGCATCGGGGAAGCGGCTGAAGGGCAGCACCGCCTCCTTCACCGCGAAGTGGTCCCCCACCACCGGCTCGCACAGCAGGCCCTCGTCGCGCAGCTCGGCCAGGGTGGCGCCCATCATCGTCCGCGCCGCCACCTTCACCAGCGGCACGCCCGTGGCCTTGGCCACGAACGGGACCGTGCGCGACGCCCTCGGGTTGGCCTCGATGACGAACACCTGGTTGGCCTTCACCGCGTACTGGACGTTGATGAGCCCGCAGACCTGCAGGGCCTCGGCGATGTCGCGGGTATAGGACTCGAGTACCTCGATCGTCTCGTCCGACAGGTTGTGCGGTGGGATCACACAGGCGCTGTCGCCCGAGTGGATGCCGGCCTCCTCGACGTGCTCCATCACCCCGCCGATCACCACCTCACCGGTGCGGTCGCGGATGGCGTCGACGTCCACCTCGACGGCATCTTCGAGGAACCGGTCGATCAGCACCGGGCGCTCGGCGGACAGGCCGCCCTCCTTGCCCAGCGAACCGAACGCCGCGAGGGCGGCCATCGCCCGTTGCAGGCTCTCGTCGTCGTAGACGATCTCCATGGCGCGACCGCCGAGGACGTACGACGGGCGCACGAGCACCGGGTAGCCCACCCGCTCGACGATCTCCATGGCCGCCTCGAGGGTTGCCGCCGTACCCCCTGCCGGCTGTGGGATGTCGAGGTGGGCGCAGAGCGAGTTCCACCGCTCGCGGTCCTCGGCCAGGTCGATCGAGGCTGGGCTGGTGCCGGCCACGAGGCCTTCGGGCAACAGGCCGGCCAGCTTCAACGGGGTCTGCCCGCCGAGGGCGACGATGACGCCGGCCACCTCGCCATGGGCGCCCTCGGCATCGAGCACGTTCTGCACGTCCTCGATGGTGAGGGGCTCGAAGTACAGGCGATCGCTGGTGTCGTAGTCGGTCGAGACCGTCTCGGGGTTGCAGTTGATCATGACGGTCTCGTAGCCCGCCGCGGAGAGGGCGAAGCTGGCGTGGACGCAGCAGTAGTCGAACTCGATGCCCTGGCCGATGCGGTTCGGGCCGGAGCCCAGGATGACGACCTTGGGGCGATCGCCGGGGCGCACCTCGTCCTCGTCCTCGTAGGTCGAGTAGTGGTACGGCGTCCGCGCCTCGAACTCGGCGCCGCAGGTGTCCACCGTCTTGAAGGTGGGACGGACCCCGGCCGCCAGGCGGGCCGCCCGGACCGCGGGCTCGTCGGCGCCCCACAGCCAGGCCAGCTGGGCATCGGCGAACCCCAGCCGCTTGGCCCGGCGCCAGTCGGCGCGCTCCATGGCGTCCAGGCCGATCCCGCTGAGGTGCACCCGCTCCTCCACGATGGCGAGGATCTGGTCGAGGAACCACGGATCGACGCGCGTCACCTCGTACAGGCGATCGATGGAGATGCCCCGCCGGAGCGCGGCCTCGAGCTGGAACGGCCGGTCCGGGGTGCCGATGGCGGCACGGGCCAGCAGCTCCTCGTCGGTCCAGTCGTCCAGGACCGCCTCACCCGGGTCGCAGTTGAGGCCCCACCGGCCGTGCTCGAGCGAGCGCAGGCCCTTCTGCAGCGACTCGGGGAACGTGCGGCCGATGGCCATGGCCTCGCCCACGGACTGCATCTGGGTCCCGAGCACCGCGGCGGTGCCGGGGAACTTCTCGAAGGCCCACCGGGGGATCTTCGTGACGACGTAGTCGATGGTGGGCTCGAAGCTGGCCGGGGTCTTCTTGGTGATGTCGTTCGGGATCTCGTCGAGCGTGTAGCCGACGGCGAGGCGGGCCGCGATCTTGGCGATCGGGAACCCGGTGGCCTTGGAGGCCAGGGCCGACGAGCGGCTCACCCGCGGGTTCATCTCGATGACCACCATCGAGCCGTTGGCCGGGTTGAGGGCGAACTGGACGTTGGAGCCACCCGTCTCGACCCCGACCCGGCGCATGCAGGCGAAGGCCGCATCGCGCATGAGCTGGTACTCGACGTCGCTCAGGGTCTGGGCCGGCGCCACCGTGATCGAGTCGCCCGTGTGCACGCCCATGGGGTCGAAGTTCTCGATCGTGCAGACGACCACGCAGTTGTCCGCCTTGTCCCGCATGACCTCGAGCTCGTATTCCTTCCACCCCGCGATCGACTCCTCGATGAGGATCTCCGAGATAGGGCTGGCTTCGAGCCCGTGCGCGGCGGCGGCACGGAACTCCTCGAGGGTGGCGGCCATGCCGGTACCCCGGCCCCCCAGGATGTAGGCGGGCCGGATGATCACCGGTAGCCCGATGCCGTCGACCGCGGCCATGGCCTCGTCCAGCGTGTGGGCGATCGCCGATTCGGGGACGGCGAGGCCGATCTCCTTCATGGAGACCTTGAACTGCTCGCGGTCCTCCGCGGTGGCGATCGCCTCCGACCGGGCGCCGATCAACTCGGGGCGGCCGTCGTGGGCCTCACCGGTGCCGTCCACCACACCCCGCTCGACCAGTTCCATGGCCAGGTTCAAGGCGGTCTGCCCACCCAGGGTGGGGAGCACCGCGTCGGGCTGCTCGCGCTCGATGATGGCGGTGAGGACATCGACATCGAGCGGCTCGACGTAGGTGGCGTCGGCGAAGTCGGGGTCGGTCATGATCGTGGCCGGGTTCGAGTTGGCGAGGATCACCCGGTACCCCTCCTCGCGGAGGATCCGGCAGGCCTGGGTGCCCGAGTAGTCGAACTCGCAGGCCTGGCCGATCACGATCGGCCCCGACCCGATGATCAGGATCGAGTGGAGGTCGGTGCGCTTGGGCATCAGCGACCTGTGGCGGTGGGGGTCGTCATGCGAAGTCATCCATGAGGTCGTCGAACAGGTCGAAGAGGTACCGCGAGTCGTGGGGGCCCGGCCCGGCCTCGGGGTGGTACTGCACCGAGAAGGCGGGCAGGTCGCGCACCCGGATGCCCTCCACGACCCCGTCGTTGAGGTTGACGTGGCTCACGTCGGCCGAGGACAACGAGCCCTCCGCCACCGCGTAGTTGTGGTTCTGGCTCGTGATCTCGATCAGGCCGGTGTCGAGGCGGCGGACCGGGTGGTTGCCCCCGTGATGGCCGAACGGGAGCTTGTAGGTGCTGGCGCCGAGCGCGGTGGCCAGCAGTTGGTGCCCCAGGCAGATGCCGAAGATCGGCACCTCGCCCAGGAGCCCCCTGATGGCCTCGACGGTTCCCGTGACCGCGGCCGGGTCGCCCGGGCCGTTGGACAGGAAGACGCCGTCGGGGTTGCGGGCCAGCACCTCGTCCGCGGAGGTGGTGGCCGGTACGACCTCGACCGTGGCCCGCGCGCCGAGGTGGTGCAGGATCGTCGCCTTCATGCCGAGGTCGTAGGCCACCACCCGGCGCGGCCCGTCACCCACGACGTATGGATCCACGCAGGTCACCTCGGCGACCAGGTCGCGGCCGTCGGTGCCCGGCTCGGCCAGCGCCGCAGCCTTGAGCGCCACCTCGTCGGCGGTGCCGAAGGCGGCGGGCATGGCTCCCGCCTCGCGGATGTGGCGGGTGAGGCGGCGGGTGTCGATCCCGGCGATCCCGGGCACCCCGTGGGCGGTGAGGAGGTCGTCGAGGCCGCCGGTGGCACGCCAGTTGCTGCGCCGCCGGGCCAGCTCCCGGACGACCACGCCCCGACAGAACGGCCGGCGGCTCTCGTCGTCGAGGGGGGTCACGCCGTAGTTGCCGATGTGCGGATAGGTGAACGAGATGATCTGCCCTGCGTAGGACGGGTCGGTGATGACCTCCTGGTAGCCGGACAGCACCGTGTTGAACACGACCTCGCCGGTGGCGATGCCATCGGGGGGCTCGGCACCGATGGCCTCACCCTCGAAGGTGCTGCCGTCCTGCAGCACCAGCAGGGCGGGTCGGATGCTCATCGTTGCGCTTCTCCCCGCGTGCCTGCGCCGCCTCCGGCGTCGCCCCTCCCGACTCGAGCGTGCGCGGCTGCGCCGCTCCGCTCCGCAGTGTCACTCATCGCTGGGCCTCTCCATCGAGCACGACCGGTTCTCCGTACAGGAAGGTGTGGCGGACCCGGCCGGTCAGGCTCCGGCCCGCGTAGGGGTTGTTGCGGCTGCGGCTGGCCGATCGGCTCGGGTCGACCGTCCACGTGGCCGTGGGGTCGATCACGCAGAGGTTGGCGGGGCGACCGGCGACGACGGGCCCGCCGTGCTGGTCGGACAGCCCGGCGATGGCCGCAGGCTGCCACGACAGCAGCGCGAGCACCGTCGCGATGTCGAGGTCGAGCTCGGTCAGCGCCAGTGCCAGCGCGGTCTCGAGGCCCAGCATGCCCGGCGGCGCCTGGTCGAACGCCTGCTCCTTGGCCTCCTGCGTGTGGGGGGCGTGGTCGGTGGCGATGGCGTCGATGGCCCCGTCGGCCAGGCCGGACCGCACCGCCTGCACGTCGTCGTCGGGCCGCAGGGGCGGGTTGACCTTGAAGACCGGGTCGTAGGAGGCCACCGCGGCGTCGGTGAGCGTGAAGTGGTGGGTGGTCGCCTCAGCCGTGACGGCCAGGCCGCGGGCCTTGGCCGCACGGACCAGGTCCACCGACACCGCCGTGGAGAGGTGCTGGAAGTGCACCCGCATACCGGTGAGCCGGGACAGGACGACGTCACGCGCCACCATCAGCTCCTCGGCCTCGGCCGGCGCGCCAGGGATGCCGAGGCGGCTCGACCACTCCCCCTCGTGCATGTGGCCCCCGACGGCGAGGGCCGCCACCTCGCAGTGCTGCGCCAGGGCGACGTCCTGTGGGAGGCCCGAGGCGTACTCGAGGGCCCGCCGCATGAGGCCCGCGTCCTGCACGCCGTCGCCGTCATCGGTGAACAGCCGCACGCCCAGGTCGGCCATCTCGGCCATCGGCGCGAGCTGCTCGCCCTTGCGCCCGACGGTGATGGCACCGGACGAGTGCACGTCGCACGGCGCGGCGCGCCCGAGCTCGAGCACCTCACGGACGACCGACGCGCTGTCGATGACCGGATCGGTGTTGGGCATGGCCACGACCGCGGTGAACCCCCCGAGGGCGGCGGCCCTGGAGCCGGTCTCGACGGTCTCGGCTTCTTCCCGGCCTGGCTGTCGCAGGTGGGTGTGCAGGTCCACCAGGCCCGGGGCGACCACGCATCCGGAGGCGTCCACGACCCGTCCCCCGTCGAGGCCCGCTCCCACCGCGGCGACGGTGCCGTCGTCGTCGACGGCCACGTCTGCGGCACGCGCACCGGTGGCATCGATCACGGTGCCACCCTTGATCACGATCACGCCGAGACCTCCAGGGTCTGGAGGACCTTGTCGCTGCCGGGCCCGAGCAGCAGGTACAGCACCGCCATGCGCACGGCCACGCCGTTGCGCACCTGGTCGATGATCACCGAGCGGGGCAGATCGGCCACGTCGGCGGCGATCTCGACGCCACGGTTCATGGGCCCGGGGTGCATCACGATGGCCTCGGCATCGAGCAGGTCGACCCGGCGCCGGGTGAGCCCGTAGCGCGCCGAGTACTCGCGGAGCGACGGCACCAGGGCCGACGCCATGCGCTCGCGCTGCATGCGCAGGAGGTAGACGATGTCGACCTTGGGCAGCACCGCGTCGAGGTCGTGGCTGACCTGGACCGGCCACCCGACGAGGCTGGGCGGAAGCAGCGTCGGCGGCGCCACCAGCGTGATCTCGGCACCCAGCGCCGTGAAGGCCAGCACGTCGGACCGGGCGACCCGCGAGTGCTTGACGTCACCGACGATCGCGATGCGGAGCCCGTCGCACGAGCCGATGGTCTGACGGATCGTGTAGCAGTCCAGCAGCGCCTGCGTGGGGTGCTCGTGCCAGCCGTCTCCGGCGTTCACCACCGACGCCTCGGCCCACCGGGCGACCTGCCACGGGGCCCCGGCCGACCCGTGGCGGACGACGATGGCGTCGACGCCCATGGCCTCGATGGTCTGCACCGTGTCGCGCAGCGACTCACCCTTCTTCACCGACGACGAGGAGACCGAGAAGTTCATGACATCGGCCGACAGGCGCTTGGCCGCGGTCTCGAACGACAGCCGGGTACGGGTCGAGTCCTCGTAGAACAGCCACGCCACGGTCTTGCCCCGCAGCGCCGGCACCTTGGGGATGGCCCGCTCACTGACCTCGACGAACGAGTCGGTGAGGCGCATGACCTCGTCGATGCCCTCGGCCCCGAGGTCGTCGACGGAGAGCAGGTCGCGGCTCACTTGCGCATCTCCCCCAGGTCGACCCCGTCGGGGGTGACGTCGACCACCTCGTCGCGCCGGGTGGGGAGGTTCTTGCCGACGTAGTCCGGCCGGATGGGCAACTCGCGGTGCCCCCGATCGATCATCACCGCCAACTGGATGGCGCGGGGGCGGCCGTAGTCGGTGAGCGCGTCGAGGGCGGCCCGGATGGTGCGGCCGGTGAACAGCACGTCGTCGACGAGGACCACGTACTTCCCGGTGATGTCGAAGGGGATGTCGGTGACCGCCTCGGGTAGGACCGGTCGCAGTCCGATGTCGTCCCGGTAGAAGGCCACGTCGAGCGTGCCCAGCGGCACGGGCGGCGCGTCGGGCTCCTCGCCCACGTCGTGCATGGCGGTGGCGAGCGCCTCGGCCAAGGCCACGCCCCCGGTCTGCAGGCCGATCACGACGGTGTCCACCACGCCCTGGTTGCGCTCGATGACCTCGTGGGCCATGCGCCAGATGGCCCGACGGATGTCGTCGGCCTCCATCACTCGTGCCCGGGCAACGAAAACGCCCCCGTAGGGGGGCGTGATCCGGCGTTCTCGTTCAGCCAAGCGGCATCCTCTCTGTCCGTTCGGGCCTCACGGGACCCGATTCACGGTCAGGAGTGCACCGTAGCAGCTGCGCGGGTCGCGCCGATCGGTCCCTCAGGGACAGACCCACCGGTCGGGCCCGGCGGCCCGGAACCCGGCGCGACGGAGCACCGCCGTCGACGCGCGATTGCGGGGGTCCACCCTTGCCCGCACCTGGCGCAACCCGTGCTGGTTGAGCGCCCACGCCGTCAGGAGGCGCACCGCGCGGGTGGCGTGACCCCGGCCACGGTGCTCCGGGCCGATCCAGTAGCCGATGTCGGCGCCGCCGTCGTCGTCGAAGGCCGACAGCGCCACCTCGCCCAGCACGACGGGCCTCGGCCCGATCGAGGCGATGACCAGGTCGAGGGCAAGGCCGCGTGCCCGCAGCGCCGGGGTGCCCGCGATCCAGCGCCGGGCATCGACGAGGGACCGCCGGGCGGGCGGGGCGCTCCAGCGACCCACCGCCGGGTCGGACCATGCCGCCACGAGCGCCGCGGCGTCGGCGGGTTGCCAGGGCCGCAGGCGGATCACGCCGTCACCCAGCGGCGGCTGGGGCAGACCGAGGGGCAGGAGCGGCCGGCCCGCTCCCGGCGGCGGCTCGGGATCCGTCCGCACCGACGCCGGCTCGGGCTCGCGCTCGGTGACCACCGGATCACCGACCGACGACTCGGTGAGCACCGGAACGGCGACCAACGACTCGGCGCTCGACGACTCGGTGAGCACCGGCTCGGCGCGGGGCGGCTCAGCAGGCCGGCGCACCGCCTCGGAGCGGGCCACGACCGGCGCGGGCGAGGATCCGGGAGCGACCGGCAGCTCGAAGTCGGGGTCGACCCCGAGGTCGATCGTCTCGGTGGGCGCTCGCTCGGGGGGCAGGTGGGGCGGCGGCGCCTCGCCGCCGCGCGTCTCGGTGGCGATGCGGGCCAGCAGCCCGTTCACGAACCGGCCCGACTCGTCGGTGGAGTACTCGGACGCCAGCTCGACCGCCTCGGACACCACGGCGGCGGTGGGCACGCCGGGCTCGGCCAGCAACTCGTACACGGCGACCCGCAGCACCGCCCGATCCACCGCCGGCATGCGCTCGAGCCGCCAGCCCTTCGAGTACCGCGACAACAAGGCGTCGATCTCGTCGCCGTGCTCCTCGACGCCGCGCACCAGGCGGGCGGCGTAGGGGTCGGGCTCGACCGGCAGTTGGTCGATCACGGCCGCGGGGCTGTCGGACTTCGCCTCCGCCTCGTACAGCAGCGCCAGGGCCCGTTCACGTGCCTCTCGTCGGCTGCCGGCGGTGGTCATGGGTGGGTCCCGCTCAGGCGCGGCTGAGGTACTCGCCCGTGCGCGTGTCGACCTTTATGCGATCACCCGGGCCCACGAAGAGGGGTACCTGGACCACGAGTCCGGTCTCGAGCGTGGCCGGCTTGCGGGCACCCGAGACCCGGTCACCCTGGATGCCGGGCTCGGTCTCGGCGATGGCCAGCTCGACGGCCGCGGGCAGGTCGACCCCCACGATCTCGTCCCGGTACATCTGGAGGATCGCGGCGTTGCCCTCGATGAGGTAGTTGGCCGAGTCGCCCAGCGCGGCCGGGCCCACGTTGATCTGGTCGTACGAGTCGTTGTCCATGAACACGTAGTCGTCGCCCTCGCGGTAGAGGAACTGCATCTCCCGCTTGTCGATGACGGCGCGCTCGACCTTCTCACCGCCGCGGAAGGTGCGGTCGACGACGGCGCCGTTGCGCACGTTCTTCAGCGTGGTGCGCACGAAGGCGCCGCCCTTGCCGGGCTTGACGTGCTGGAACTCGACCACCTGGAACAGGCCGTCGTCGAGGTCGAGGCTCATGCCGTTCTTGAGGTCGTTGGTGGTGATGGTGGCCATGGTGCGGTCCTTGTGGGCAGCGAGATCGGTGGTGCAGCGAGTGGTGCGGGCGCCGGGGGTCAGGCGGCCACGAGCGGCCGCTTCGGCGCGAGGGTGAGCGCCCGGCAGCCCTCGGCGGTGACCACGACGGTGTCTTCGACCCGCACCCCACCGTGCTCGGGCAGGTAGACGCCGGGTTCGACGGTGACGACGTGGCCAGCGACGAGCGTAGCAGTGGCCGTCGCCGCCACCCGTGGGTCCTCGTGGATCTGCAGCCCGACACCGTGGCCGGTCCCGTGCACGAACGCGTCCGCCCAACCGGCGTCGCCGATCACCGCCCGGCACGCCGCGTCGACGAGCGAGGTGCCGACACCGGCCCGCACGGTGTCGACCCCGGCTTGCTGGGCCTCGGCCACGACGTCGAGCATGCGCTGTTGGGTGACCGACGGCTCACCCACCATGAGCGTGCGGGTCATGTCCGAGCAGTACCCGTCCACCAAGGCCCCGAAGTCGACGACCACCAGGTCGCCGGGGCGCACCTGGCGGTCGCCCGGCCGGTGATGGGGCTTGGCCCCGTTCGGCCCCGAGGCGACGATGGTCTCGAACGAGGTGCCCTCGGCGCCGAGGCGGCGGATCGCCGTGTCGAGCGCCAGCCCGAACTCCCGCTCGGTGGGACCGTCGAGCAGCAGGCCCCGCACCTCGGCCAGCGCGGCGTCGGCGATCTGGGCGGCCCGTTCGATGCGGGCCACCTCGCCCCCGTCCTTCACGGCGCGCAGCGCCTCGACCAGGCCCTCGGTGGGCACCAGCTCGGCGTCGGGGAACCACTCGGCGGCGTAGGAGCGCTGCTGTGCCCAGGTGACCGCGCCGGCCTCGAGGCCGAGCCGGGCGATGCCTGCGGCGCCGGCCTGCAGCAGGTCGCGCTGACCCACGCCCGAGATCTCGATGCGGGCATCCACCCCGGCGGCGGCCAACTGCTCGGCCGCCTGCTCGGCGTAGCGGCCGTCGGACACGAACAGCAGGTCACCGGGGCGCACGAGCAGCAGCCCTGCCGACCCGGTGAAGCCCGTGAGGTAGCGGATGTTCACCAGACTGGTGACGAGCAGGGCGTCGCAGCCGGCCTCGGCGAAGGCCGGCACCAACCGGGCCACGCGCTCGGCCACGGCCATGGGCGGCAGCGACCCGCCGGCGACGTCAGCCACCGGATCGGCTCAGCAGCTCGGCGACCGCATCGACGGCCAACCGGTAGCCGTTCCCGCCGAACCCCTGGATCGTTCCGGTGGCCACGGGGGCCACCACCGACGTGTGGCGCCACGCCTCGCGGGCGTTTGGGTTCGACAGGTGGAGCTCGACCACCGGGCCGTCGAACGCGGCGAGGGCATCGTGCAGCGACCATCCGTAGTGGGTGATGGCCCCGGCGTTGACGATGATCGCCGCCGCCCGGCCCCGGGCGCCGTGCACCGCGTCGACGAGGTCACCCTCGGCGTTGCTCTGCAGGTGCTCCAGCTCGAGGCCGTGGACCTCGGCACGCGCCCGGGCCGTGGCCACGTGATCGTCCAGCGTGGCCGTGCCGTAGACCGCGGGCTCGCGCTCGCCCAGGAGGTTCAGGTTGGGCCCCGAGAGCAGCAGGACCAGTGGCGCCGTCATCGCCCTGCCCCGTCACGCCACGCACCGAGGACGGCCCGCACCACCTCGGCAGGCACCTGCTCGACGATGGCCACGCCATCGGGCCCGTCGAGGGCGAAGGTCAATCCGTCGACGGCCTTCTTGTCCCGCTTCATCAGCTCCACCAACTCGTCCAGGTCGTGGCCGGGGTCGAGGCGGTCCGGCAGCCCGTACCCGACGACCACGGCCTCGTGCGCCGCGACACGGTCCGCGTCGATGCGCTCGAGGCGCTCGGCCAGCCGGGCGGCGAACACCAGCCCGATGGCGACCGCCTCGCCGTGGCGCAGGTCGTAGTGCCCGGCCGTCTCGAGGGCGTGAGCCAGGGTGTGGCCGTAGTTCAGCAGCGCCCGCCGACCGCCCTCGCGCTCGTCCTCGGCGACGATCTCGGCCTTGATCTCGACGCACCGGGCCACGCGCTCGTCGAGGGGCAGCGCCCCGAGGTCGTCGCCGGTGAGGAAGTGGTACTTCGCCATCTCGCCGAGGCCGCTGGCGTACTCGCGTGGCGGGAGCGTGTCGAGCACCTCGGTGTCGCACAGGACCGCCGCAGGCTGCCAGAACGCCCCGACCAGGTTCTTGCCCTCGGGGAGGTTGACGCCGGTCTTGCCCCCGATGGCGGCATCGACCTGGCCGAGCAGGGTGGTCGCCACGTGCACGACGGCGACCCCCCGGTGGTAGACGGCGGCGGCGAAACCGGCCGTGTCGGTGACCACGCCGCCCCCGACGGCGACCACCACGTCGCGCCGCGTAAGGCCCCACTGGGCGAACTGGCGGCACAGGTGCTCGACGGTCGCCAGGTCCTTGGCGGCCTCGCCCTCGTCGATGACGAAGGTGCGGTGCTCGACACCCGGGTCGACGGGGACCCCGACGCCGGCCTGGGTGACCACCGCCGCCCGGCGCGACCCCGCCGGCAGCACGTCGGCCAGCCGATGGCGGGCGCCGGCGCCGACGAGGACCTCGTAGCGATGCTCGCCCAGCTCGACGGGGACGGTGATCATCGGCCGACCTCGACCGCGTAGGCCGCGAGCACGCACTCCGCCACCTGTTCGGTGGTCAGGTCGTCGACCACCACGACCGCGTCGGCCACCTCGTCGTACAGGGACCGCCGCTCCTCGGCGAGGCGCTGGAGCACCGGTTCGACGTCGTCGCCGAGCAGGGGACGATGCCCGCCGGGGGTCAACCGCGCGGCCAGGGTCGCCACCGAGGCCGACAGCCAGATCACCGCGCCGGCGTGGCGCAGGCGCTCGCGGTTGGCGGGGTCGAGCACCGCACCCCCTGCGGCGGCGATGACGGCCGGCACCGGCCACGAGGCTGCGGCCACGACGGCGTCGGCCTCGTGCCGACGGAAGCCCGCCTCGCCCTCCTGCTCGAAGAGCTCGGCCACTGTGCGACCCGAGCGCTGCTCGACCAGTGCATCCGTGTCGAGCAGCGGGCGGTCGAGCGCCTCCGCGACACGCCGGCCCACCGACGTCTTGCCCGATCCCATCATGCCCACGAGCACGAGGTGGTCAGGTGCGAGGTGGTCAGGCACGCGCCGGGCCGGCCCCACCGTCCACCACGGCCAGGTACGCGTCGGCGTTGCGGACGAGCTCGGCCACCGAGTCGCCCCCGAACTTGCGGCACACCTCGTCGGCCAGCACCAGGGCCATCATGGTCTCGGCCACCACCCCCATGGCGGGGACGGCAGTGACGTCGGTGCGCTCCTTGAACGAGACCGTCTCCTGCTTCGTCACCGTGTCGACGGTCTTCAGCGTCGGGCGGTTGAGGGTGGCCAGCGGCTTCATGGCCACCCGGGCGATCACCACCTCACCGGTGGAGATACCGCCCTCCACACCGCCGGCCAACGTCGACTCGCGCCGGTAGCGCTGGTCGTCCGCGTCCCAGGCGATGGGGTCGTGCGCCGCGCTCCCCCGTCGGGTGGCCACCTCGAAGCCGTCGCCGATCTCCACCCCCTTCACCGCCTGGATGCTCATGAGGGCCTGGGCCAGCAGCGCGTCGAGCTTGCGGTCCCAGTGCACGTGGCTGCCCAACCCGACGGGCACCCCGTAGGCCACCACCTCGACCACGCCGCCGAGCGAGTCGCCGTCCTTGGACGCAGCCTTGATCTCGTCGATCATGGCCGCCTCGGCGTCCGGGTCGAAGCAGCGCACCGGCGACTCGTCGACCTGGTGGAGGTCGGCCGGCTCGGGTCGGGCGGATGCCTTCGACTCGACCGGGCCGATGGCGACGACGTGCGAGACGATCGAGATGCCCAGCTCGGACAGGAGGCGCTTGGCCACGGCCCCGGCCGCCACCCGAGCCGCGGTCTCGCGGGCCGAGGCCCGCTCGAGCACGTTGCGGGCGTCCGTGAAGCCGTACTTCTGCATGCCGGCGAGGTCGGCGTGACCGGGGCGGGGCTGGGTGAGCGGCGCGGCGGTCTCGCCGGGGGCGGGCGACATCTCCTCCTCCCACTTGCGCTCCCACTCGGTGTTGCCGATCTCGATGGCGACCGGTGAGCCGAGCGTGCGGCCGTGGCGGATGCCGCCGAGGAGGCGCAGCTCATCCTGCTCGAAGCGCATGCGCGGCCCGCGGCCGTAGCCGAGGCGCCGGCGGGAGAGCTCGGCCTGGATGTCGGCCGCGGTCACCTCGAGACCCGCGGGCAGGCCCTCGATCACGACCACGAGGGCCTGACCGTGCGATTCGCCGGCGGTGAGATAGCGCAACATCACCCCCGAGGTTAGTTAGCCGTGCCCCTGATCCCGCTGTCCGATGCGTCCGAGGCCGCCGCCCGCCCCAACCGTCAGGCCCGGCGAGCCAGGGCCGCAGTAGCCACCGACCCGGGCGTCAGGGCCCGGCGAGCGAGGGCCGCCGTAGCCACCGACCCGGGTGTCAGAGTCCGGCGAGCGAGGGACGAGCGAGCCCTGATGATGCGATGAGCCGCCAGGCGAAGAGCGAGGTATCAGGCGTTCTTGGGGAGCTCCGCGAAGGGCAGGGTCTTGTCGTTGTTGGGCTCCTTGGGGAGGCCGAGGACCCGCTCGCCGATGATGTTGCGCTGGATCTGATCGGTGCCGCCGTAGATCGACGGACCTTGGGCGAAGAGCGCGGTGCCGGTGACCATGGGCAGAAAGGGGTTGCCGGTGGCCTCTTCGATAGCGGAGCCGTCCTGGCCCTCGTAGGCGTGGAGCATCCCGCCGGCGCCCACGATGCGCAGGCCCACGTCGCGGGTGAGCCGCATCATCTCGCTCATCGAGAGCTTGGCGATGTTGGGGATCCCGGGGATGTCCTTGCCGGCGGCCTTCGCCGCCTTCAGGCGCAGGCCGTTGAAGCGGCCGAGCTCGCCAAGGGTGTGCAGGCGCACCAGGTCCTGGCGGATGAGCGGGTCGGACACCGTGCCGTTGCCCTTGGCCAGGTCGGTGAGCAGCTTGGTACCGGCGGCGATGGGGCTGGCGGCGCGCCGACGGCTGCGGCGCTTGGCCTCCTCGCCGTCCGCGCTGACGAAGTCACCGGCCCGGCGGGTGAGCTGGCCCATGACGGTGCCCGGGACGGCTGCGCTACCTGCGGCGCTGCCACCACCGGAGCCGAGGGTGGCGCGCTCGTGCATGAGCGTGGTGTTGGTGACGGCCCAGCCCTTGCCCAGGCCGCCGATGAGGGCGCTGTCGGCCACCCGGGCCTCGCTGAGGAACACCTCGTTGAACATGGCGTGGCCGGTCATCTCGCGCAGCGGCCGTACCTCGACGCCCGGCTGGTGCATCTCGATCGCGAAGTAGCTGATGCCCTGGTGCTTGGGCACGTCGGGGTCCGTGCGGGCGATGAGCATGCCGAGGTCGGCCACCTGGCCGGCCGAGGTCCAGACCTTCTGGCCCTCGACGATCCACTCGTCGCCGTCCCTTGTGGCCTTGGTGGTGAGGCCGGCGAGGTCGGAGCCCGCACCAGGCTCGCTGAACAGCTGGCACCAGCCCTGCTGGCCGGTGACGATGTCGCGGACGTACTTGTCGATCTGCTCCTGGGTG
This sequence comes from uncultured Microthrixaceae bacterium, assembly GCA_964635055.1. Lineage (GTDB taxonomy): Bacteria > Actinomycetota > Acidimicrobiia > Acidimicrobiales > DATDAH01 > JAEUJM01. The sequence goes on from CAZWMT010000020.1 coordinate 54,072, forward strand.
CCGTGGGTGGCGATGGTGGGGGCCGCCAGCATCAGGCCCAGGCCGCCCGGGGCACCCAGCGCGCCGTGGCGCGCGATCTCGTCCTGGACCCGCACCACGTCGTTGCGGGCCAGGCCGCGGCCGTAGGCGTTGACGGGCAGCCCCGGCGCCGACCAGCCGGCCAACCCGAGCCGCTCCCACCACTCGCCCACGGTGAGGTCGGGATCCCAGTTCTCCTCGAGCCAGGCACCCAGCTCGTCGATCACGTCGGTCGTCGCCGCTTCGTCCTGTGTGGCGTTGGCCATCAGATCCCCCGGGGAGTCGTGGTCCCGCCGGCCTTGGCGGGAGCGCCGCCGATCGTACGGCGGGTGCTCGGCGGGCGACCAGTTCCCGGCCACCCAACCTCAGCCGATGCGCGAGACGCGATCGTGTGTGCGGGCCGGCACAGCCGGCACGGGCCACCGGCCATGAGCAGGATCAGGACGTCCCCAGGAGCTGCTGGCTGAACAGCACCGCGATCACGGTGGAGGCCGCCAGGGCCGGGCCGAACGGGAAGGCCGCGTTCTTGCGGCGCACCAGGGCCAGGCCGCCGCCGATCACCACCCCCAGCACGCACCCGATCATCAGCGCGAACAGGACGAGGGTCACCGCCCGAATGCCGTCGGGGGCGATCCAACCGATGAACAGGCCCATCAACAGGGCCAGCTTCACGTCGCCGAAGCCCATGCCGGCCGGGTACACGAGATGCGCGAGGAACAACAGGATGAAGTAGGTCGCCGCCCCGATGAGGGCGAACGAGATCGACCTGGAGGCGCCCTCGACGAACGACACCACCACGATCAACGGCAGCGACAACGCCAGCGCGGGGAAGACCACCCGGTCGGGGATGCGGTAGCGCTCGATGTCGATCACCGAGACGACCAGGAGGGCCGAGAAGAGCACCAGGAACGGCACCACGACCCAACTGGCACCCCACCGGATGCCGGCGAGCGCGAACAGCGCCGGGGTGAGCACCTCCACGGTCAGGCCCACGGCGCGCGCCGACAGCTGCGCCCCTTCGGCCTCGTCATCGGAGTCGTCGGCGCCCTCGTCGTGGGCGCCCTCGTCGTCGGCGCCCTCGTCGTCGGCGCCCACGTCATCGTCGCCCGCGTCATCAGTGGGCCGGCGGGCGCTGACGACCGACGCGGCCACCTCCGACGGGCTGGCGCGGAGCCAGAAGAGGAGGGGTGGATGGGCGACCGGGCTGGGCCACGACACCGGCCGCTTGTCGGGCACCTGAGCCACCAGCACGCTCAGGAAGGGGCCCACCACCAAGCCGGCCAGCACACACCCCACGACCACGGCGACATCCGACACGTCCGGGACCGTACCGGCGACGGGGTTGGAGCCGGTCGACCCGTCAGGTCTGGACCGACGAGAGGAACTTCAACAGCAGACCGCGGTTGATCGGCTCGTCGCCCTCGGACGTCACCTCGGCCAGCGCCGCCTCACGTTCCTCGACCGTCGACGCCCTGGCTGCGGCGGCCACGGCCCGGGCGGCCTTGGGGCTCAGGTTGGCCAGCTGCCGGGCCACCTCGGCGGCGTCACCCGAATCGTCGGCCTGGCCGTCGAAGCCCGACGTTCCCGGCGCGAACAGGCCATCGCTGCCGTTGAGACCCGAGGCCGGGGGCACCGACGTCACCACGTCGTTGGCGAACAACGCCGCCCCCGATGCCGTGGATGCGGGTGCGTCGTACGGCGATCCGTCTGCGCTCGACCCGCCGAAACCGCCGAGGCCCAGGTCGCCGGTGGCGCCCGGTGCGGCGAACGAGAAGGCCGGGTCCGCGCTGGGATCCGAGGAGAAGCCGTTCTCGAACCCGTTGTCGAAGCCGTTGCCCGCCCCGAAGTCGTCACCGCCGGAGAAGTCGCCGCCCGACGAGAACTCAGCGGTGGAGAACCCACCCTCCGTCCTGGCGTCGTCGGACGAGAACGCGCCGGGCGCGGCGAACTCCGGCGCCACGTCCTGCAGCCCGAAGCCGGATGCCATCGCGTCCAACTCGGCGCGGGCGCTCGAGGGGGGGTTGGCGACCGGCGGGTAGGCGGTCTCGGTGTCGTAGCCGCCCTCGGCCATCACGGCCTCGTCCGCGGTCAGGCCGGCATCGGGGGGCGTCCCGGCATCGGACGCGTATCCACCGTCGGGCGCGTACCCCGCGTCGCTCGCGTAGCCCGCGTCAGGCGCGTACCCGGCGTCGGTCGCGTACCCCGCGTCGGGCGCGTAGGCCCCGTCGACCGCATACTCCGTTCCCGGAGTGGAGGTGCTGCCAGCCACGTAGCCGCCATCAGGCGTGTATCCGGTGTCGACCCCTGGAGCAGCCTGATTCGGCTCAGGGTCGGACGGGTAGCCGGCGGAATCGCTCGACCCGGGCGAGCCGGCATCCGGCGGCGACCAGACGTCCATCGCGACGCCTGCGCTGTCGACCCCGGACGCGGGTTGCCCGTCGTCGGACGGCTCGGCGGCGTGGGTGCTCGCCACCAGCTCGGTGACGACCACGAGACCGGCCTCGACCAGCTCCTTTGCCCGGCGGCACGCGGCGAACTCGTCGAGATCGAGGGCGTCGGCGATCGACGCCACCGACCGGCCGTCGGCGACAGCCACCAAGGCCTTCCAGCGCTTGGCGTCGATGACCACGTCGTCACTCGGGAGCTCTCGTGCGAAGGTCACGCCGACCGCCAGCGACGGCACGACCGCTTCGATCTCCTGCCACTCACCGAGCTGGCGCTCGGCGTCGTGGAGCAGCACCTCCACATCCTGAGGTGTGGTGGGGTCGGCGTTCGACAGGTCGTCGTCGTCGAAGCTGAACGAGCCCTCGGCGAAGCGGAGCAGCTCGAACACCACGGCCACGGTCGAGGCCCCGTCGCGCACGCCCGTCGCGTCCGCGCCCACGACCTTGCCGCCGTCGATCCACACGCTGCCCGACCCGCGGTCGCCGCTCACGCGCAGGCGCCCGGTCTTGCCCCCCGTGCCCAGCAGACGGAGAACCTCGGGCAACGCAAACGTCTCGATCGTGCCCTGTAGTGCCACGGAGCAACCTCCAACGACTGATTGACTCCGGTTCCATCGGCACGGGGGGTGGAAAAGTTCAGTTCCCGGGCGAAGACCGTTCGACCAGCCCGGCGACCGCCCCCGCGGTCATCTCGGCGAGGGGCGCGGCCTCGCCGGTCCACCGCGAGAACGCGTGGGCGGCCTGGTGCACCAGCATGCCGAGGCCGTTGGCCACCGACGCCCCGTTCGCCGCGGCGTGCGCCAGGAGCGGCGTGATCGACGGGTGGTAGATCAGGTCGACCACCAGCTGGCCGGCCCCGAGGCCGACGCCGGGCAGCGGCGAGGCGTCGCCGGTCATGCCGACCGGCGTGGCGTTGACCACGAGGTCCGCATCGGCGGCCTCGGCTGCGGTTCCCACCCGCCCCACCGCTCCGGCCAGCGCGGCGGCTGCAGCGGCCGGGCCTGGCGACCGGTTCACCACCACCACCTCGGCCGCCCCGGCCCCCGCCAGGGCGAACACAGCCGCTCGGGCGGCGCCGCCGGCACCCACGACCACACACCGGCGGCCGGCGGGGTCGAAGCCCTCGTCGACCCGAAGCGAGTCGAGCAGGCCCGGTCCATCGGTGTTCTCCCCCACCAGTTCGTCCCCGACCGGCACCACGCAGTTCACCGCACCGAGCACCTCGGCATCCGAGGACAGCCGGTCGACCGCCCGGGCGGCGCCGTCCTTGTGCGGCATGGTGACCGACAGACCGCCCAGGCCGAGTGCCCGCACCGACTCGATCGCCGCCGCGGTGGCGGTGGGCGTCACCTCGAACCCCACGAAGACCCAGTCGAGCCCCAGCGCCGCGAACGCCGCGTTGTGGATCGCGGGCGAGAGTGAGTGCCGCACCGGCCAGCCGATCACCGCCGCGACCGTCGTGTCGCCACCGGGCCCGGCGGGCCCGCTCAGCACAGCCCGAGGTCCTGGCAGCGCCCCTTGGCCTCGAGGAACTCGTCGTAGCTGTCGGTGAAGAAGTGGTGCCCGTCCTGGCCGGCAAGCACGTAGTAGAGCCACGGTCCGTCCGCCGGGTGCATGGCCGCCTCCAGCGAGGCTCGCCCCGGGAGGGCGATCGGTGTCGGCGGCAGGCCTGCCACCTCGCGGGTGTTGTACGGCGAGTCGACGGCGAGCTGCGACGCGGTGAGGGTGCCGTCGGTCGCTCCCCCGACGGCGTACGCGATGCTGGCATCGATGCCGAGCGGGATGCCCTGCTCGAGCCGGTTGTAGATGACGCGGGCCACCTTGGCCCGGTCCTCGTCGATGCCCGCCTCGCGCTCCACCAGCGACGCCACGATGATCGTCTCGTAGGCGCTGAGCCCGGTGGTGGCCTCGGCATCGTCGTACCCGGCCGCGGCGGCCACCTGGTCGAAGCGGTCGATCATGGCCTGCACGATGGTGGTCTCGGTGTCCTCCTCCTCGATCCGGTAGGTGTCGGGGAACAGCAGGCCCTCGAGGTTCCCCTGGTCGGCGGGTTGATACCTCGAGTGCAGCGCACCGCTGAGCAGCACGGCGCTGATCGAGTCGGAGGTGAAGCGGTCGACGGCGTCGTCCAGCGCCGTCACCATCGGGCCGGGCACCGGCAGCCCGGCACCGTTCCACACGCTGTAGCCCTCGGGGATCGTGACCTGGTCGTAGGGCGGGGCCTGTGGGCCGGCGTGGAGCGTTGCCAGCGTGGCGCCCATGGACGCGTGCTCCCGCAGCACGTAGTCACCGGCTTGGATGGGCACGTCGTTGCCGCGGAACTTCACGTAGTACTCGAAGATCGTGGCGTTGGTGACGATGCCCTCGTCGGCCAGCAGCCGGGCGATGCCGCTGGTCGAGGTGCCCTCCGGGATCGTGAGCGCCACTTCGTCGCCGGCGCCGCCCGGGTTGACCTGCTTCATCAACCAGACCGACCCCGCCGCGGCGGCGAGGGCGAACACGACCAGCACGCCGAGCACCACGAGGCAGCCGCGCCCGCGACGGCGCTCGTGCACGACCGCGCGCCTGCCACCTGGCTCGCCGGCACCGAGCGAGCCGGCGGCTGATCGACCGGACGGAAGCGCCGCCTCGCGGTGCGCCGGGCCCGGTGGCAGCGCCGGCTCGGTGTGCGGCCGCCCGGCGGGCAGGGCCGGCTCGTCGTGGGACGGGCCGGCCGGAAGCGCTGGTTCACTGCGCCGGCCCCGCGTCGGCCCCTCGGCAGGCCCGGATGGGGGCGCCGCGGGTGTCGCCTCCCGCGGCGGGCGCGGTCGGCCCTTCGGGGCGGTCCGATCCCGGGGAGCGAGGAGCTCGGCGAGGATGTCGCTGCCGTCGTCGGTGGGGTTGCTCACTGGTGGTCCTGGGATCGGCGGTCGAGCCATGCCTGCAAGAGGACCGCCGCGGCGACCATGTCGATCACCTTGCGACGGTCCGGGCCACGCACGTTCTGCTCGGTGAGGGTGCGTTCGGCGGACACGGTCGTGAACCGCTCATCGTAGGTCTCGACGGGCAGGCCCGTGACCTCGGCCAGTCGCTCGGCCTCGCGTCGGGCCCCGATCGCGGCAGGGCCGTCCGAGCCGTCGAGCGACAGGGGCAGGCCCACCACCAGCAGGGTCGCCTCCCACTCGGCGGCGACCGCGGCGATCGCTCGCCGGTCGCGCGCGTCGTCGCCGCTGCGCTGGATGACCTGATCGGGCGAGGCCACCACCCGGTCGGGGTCGCTGACCGCGACGCCGATGCGCCGCGAGCCCAGGTCGATGCCGAGGACGCGTCCCGGAGACGAGGGTCGGGTCAAGCCAGGCCCGCGGCGGCGCGGGCCTGGTCGAGGGCCTCGTCGAGCGCCGACGCGTCCTTACCGCCGGCCACCGCGAGGTCGGGGCTCTTGCCGCCCCCGCCTTTCACGGTGCGCGCCGCGTCGGCGATGAGCGCCGATGCGTCGAGCCCGCTGTCCTTGGCGGCGGCGGCGACCAACGCCACCCCGCCCTCGTCCGGTGCGCCACCGAGCACGACGGCGCGGAGGCCGAGGTCGCGGATGGCGACCGCCAGGTCTCGCAGGTCGTCGCGGGGCACGCCATCGGCCCGAGCGACCACGACACCGTCGACCGCGGTGGCGGCCAACTCCGACGCCCGGCCGGTGGCGGCCTGACGGCGCAGCGCCCTCAGCTCGTCGCGAGCCGTCTTCAGCTCGGCCAGTCGCTTCTCGAGGCCCTCGACCACCTCGTCGGGGGGCACACCGAGCAGGGCGGCAGTACGACCGAGCAGCGCCTCCTCGCGCCGGAGGCGCTCGATGGGGCCGGTACCGGTGACGGCCTCGATGCGGCGCAGGTTCGATCCGATCGACCCCTCGGAGATGATCTTCACCGGGCCGATGTCGCCGGTGGCCCGCACATGGGTGCCACCGCACAGCTCGACCGACTGCTTGCCCGCTTCGAGCACGCGCACGATGTCGCCGTACTTGTCGCCGAAGAAGGCGATGGCCCCCACCGCCTCGGCGTTGGCCTTGGTGGTCTCGTAATGGCGAACGGGGTCGTTGGCCAGGACCTCACGGTTCACGAGGTCCTCGATGGCGACCAGCTCGACGTCGGTGACCGGCTCGTAGTGGCTGAAGTCGAACCGCAGGCGGTCGTCGGTGACCATCGAGCCCTGCTGCTTGACGTGGTCGCCCAGCACCCGACGCAAGGCCCAGTGCAGCAGGTGGGTGCCGGTGTGGTTGCGACGGATCGCGTTGCGGCGGTCGACGTCGATGGCCGCGGTGGCCACCTGGCCGGCGGTGATGTCGCCCTCGACGAGGCGCACGGAGTGGCGGTGGAGCCCGGGCAGGGCATAGGTGGTGTCGAGCACCTCCGCCCGACCGGTGTCGGTGCTCATCGTCCCCGTGTCGCCGACCTGGCCACCCGACTCGGCGTAGAACGGTGTGTGGTCGAGGAACACCGCACCCGTGGTGACCCCCTCGGTGTCGGTGGCAAGATCGGTCACCGCCAGCACGCGCGCCGTCGTCTCGCTCTCCTCCCGACCGGTGAAGTCGGTGGGGCCGAACTGGTCGAGCACCTCGTGGTAGCGCTCGATGTCGCCCGCGGCGGGACCGGCCGCCTTCCGGGCGTCCTTGGCCCGGGCCCGCTGCTCGGCCATGGCGGCCTCGAACCCGTCGTCGTCGACGGCGATGCCCCGCTCGGACGCGATCTCCTGGGTCACCTCGAGGGGGAACCCGTAGGTGTCGTGCAGCGTGAACGCCACCCGGCCGTCGAGGACCGCACTGCCCTCCAGGCGGGCCAGCTCCTCGTCCAACAGCACCGACCCGCTCTTCAGGGTCTGGCGGAACCGGCGTTCCTCACGGTCGACCACGCCCCGCACGAAGTCGTGGTTCTTGCGCAGCTCGGGGTAGTCGTCGCCCATGATCGCCACCACCTCGTCGACCAGCGCGGGGGTGACCACCTCCTCGACGCCGAGCAGGTAGGCATGGCGGACGGCGCGACGCATGATGCGGCGCAGCACGTAGCCGCGGTCCTCGTTGGACGGGAACACCCCGTCGCTGATCAGGAACGTCATGGTGCGGGCGTGCTCGGCCAGGATGCGCAGCGACACGTCGGCGGCGGCGTCGCCGCCGTAGGTGACCCCCGAGAGCTCCGCCGCCCGGCCGATCAAGCGGGCCAGCTCGTCGGTGTCGAACACCGAGTCGACGCCCTGCAGCACCGCCAGGTTCCGTTCGAGGCCGAACCCGGTGTCGATGCTGGGCTTCGGGAGGGGCACCAGCGAGCCGTCGGCCTGGCGCTCGAACTCCATGAACACCAGGTTCCAGATCTCGACGAAGCGTTCCTCGCCACCGTGGGCAGGGCCCCCGTCGGCCCCGTAGGTCGGGCCCTTGTCCCAGAAGATCTCCGAGCAGGGGCCACAGGGACCGGTGTCGCCCATGCGCCAGAAGTTGTCCTCGTCGAGGCGCTGGATGCGCTCGACGGGCACCCCGACCGCGTCGCGCCAGATGGCCTCGGCATCGTCGTCCGAGACGTGCACGGTGATCCAGAGCCGCTCCGGGTCGAGTGCCAGGGTCTCGGTGAGGAACTCCCAGGCCAACGGGATGGCCCGCGCCTTGAAGTAGTCGCCGAAGCTGAAGTTGCCGCACATCTCGAAGAAGCTGAGGTGGCGGGTGGTGCGACCGACCTCATCGAGGTCGTTCTGCTTCCCGCCGGCGCGCACGCACTTCTGCACCGAGGTCGCCCGCGGATAGGGCGCCGGTTGCTCCCCCGTCAGGTAGGGCGCGAAGGGCACCATCCCCGCGATGGTGAACAGCACCGTGGCGTCGTGAGGGATGAGGCTGGCCGACGGCACCACCGTGTGGCCCCGCTCCTCGAAGTAGCCCAGGAAGGCCCGTCGCAGCTCGTTCGCCTGCACCCCGACAATGTAGGGGGTGCGCTGGTCAGTTCGGAGACGACTTGACGGCCAGGGCCGGGCGCTCCGTGGTCGCGGCGCGGCCGCGCTCGAACTCGGTGCGAAGCTCGGCCTCGCGCTCGCGCATGGCCAATCGCCCTTCGAACACGGCGTCGTGCAGGTCGTCCCACCGGTCCCGCAGGCGCGCGCCCACCGCGCCGGCCACCTGCACCGGTGCCAGCTGCCGGGCTTTCGACCGGGCCACGGTCAGCCCCCACAGGGTGGTGGCGCTGCCCACGACCGCGCCCATCACGAACCAGGTCAGCCGCTTGATCACACCGCTCCTCAGCTCGTTCGACGCAGCCGCTGGGCGGCGCGGTTGGTGCCGGCGGCGATGGCCAAGGCCTTGATCACCGGCGTGGACAGGGCATCGGTGGTCAGGCGGGCCCGCGCCTCGGCGGCCGCGGTGATGCGCTCGGCCGCGTCGAGCAGCCCGTCGGTGCGGTCCATCTCGGACTCGGCGTGGCCGACCGCGTGCTGCAGGGCGTCGACCGTTGCCGCGGTCTCCGACCGGAGGTGCTCGACCTCGGCGTTCAACGCCCGCACCGCCCGGGCCAGCCACGCGACGACGGCCACCAGCAGGCACAACGCGATCGTGCTGGCCACCGCCACGACCAGCGCGGTGATCTCGACGGCGCTCACGTGTCGCGGTCCCGTCCGCGCATGCGCTCCGCGATCTCCTCCTCCGCACCGTGCGGTGTCGGCTCGTAGTAGACCCTGCCCGCCAGGTGCTCGGGCCGGTAGTCCTGCGGCACCCAGCCTCGCGGGTCGTCATGAGGATACCGGTAGCCCGCGCCGTGGCCGAGACGGGCGGCCCCCTGGTAGTGGCTGTCGCGCAGGTGGGCCGGCACCTCGCCCCGGGGCTGGTCGCGCACATCGGCCTCGGCCCGGCCGAGGGCCACCATCACGCCGTTCGACTTGGGCGCCGTGGCCAGGTAGATGGTGGCCTGGGCCAGGTTCAGCTTGGCCTCGGGCAGCCCCACGAACTCGAGGGCACGCGCCGCCGCGTCCGCTACCACCAGGGCGTGGGGGTCGGCCATGCCCACGTCCTCGGACGCCAGGATGACGAGGCGGCGGGCGATGAACCGGGCGTCCTCCCCGGATGCGAACATGAGGGCCAGCCAGTAGAGGGCGGCGTCCGGGTCCGAGCCGCGGATGCTCTTGATGAGCGCGCTCACGACGTCGTAGTGGTCGTCGCGCCCGTAGCGGTGTGCCTTGGTGTCGAGCGCGGCCTCGGCGTGGGTCACCGTCACGTGCGGTGGGCCCGCCGCATCACTGGCTGCATCCCCGGCTGCATCGACCGCCAGCGCGACCGCCACCTCGAGCGCGGTGAGCGCGTGGCGACCGTCGCCCGCCGAGCGCAGGATGAGCAGGTCGAGGGCGCCGTCGTCGGCGGTGGCGCCCTCGGCCTCGAGCCCCCGCTTCAGCAGGACCCGCAACGAGGCGTCGTCGAGCGGCTCGAGCCGGAACAGCGTGGACCGCGACAGCAGCGGCGGGTTGACCTCGAAGTAGGGGTTCTCCGTCGTGGCCCCGACGAGGACCAACAGCCCGGTCTCCACCACAGGGAGGAGCGCGTCCTGTTGGGTCTTGTTGAAGCGGTGCACCTCGTCGAGGAACAAGATGGTGCCCTGGCCGTGCTCGCCGAGCCGGCGCTCGGCGGCGAGGATCACCTCGCGGACGTCCTTCACGCCGGCGGTCACCGCGGACAGCGCCACGAACGCCTTCGACGAGCGTGAGGCCAGCAGCCGGGCCAGGGTGGTCTTGCCGGTGCCCGGCGGGCCCCAGAGGATCACCGACGACAGCCGGTCGGCATCGACCAGCGCCCGGAGCGGCCGCCCGGGGCCGAGCAGGTGGTCCTGGCCCACGACGTCGTCCAGCGATGCGGGCCGCAGGCGGTCGGCCAGCGGCGCGGACCGGCGCAGGCGTTCGTCCGCCGCGGCGCCGAAGAGGTCGTTGGCCATCTCCGCGGAGGGTACCCCGCCCGCCCGCCAGGCCGTAGCCCACCCGCCCACCCGCCGGTGCCCGGTCCGGCGTGTGCCACGATCATGGGGTGCCGACGGCGCTCGTGGTGCTCTTCTACCTGTGGTTGGCCGTCTCGGTCGTGATCCTGGTGCAGCGGGTGATCACCCGCAGGCGGCGCCGCACCCCGGTGGCCAGGACCGCGCCGGGTGCGCCGATCATCCCGGCGGACTGGGCACCACCCGATCAGCCGCTCGCACCGCCCGAGCCCGGGGTGTCTCCCGGCCCGGCGGCGTCTCCCGACCCGGTGGTGGCACCGCGCGACCCGGCGTCGCCGGTGGTCGCCACCCCCACCGACCGCCCGCCCGCGAACTGGCCGCCCGCACCGGCGCAACCCGGGACGACACCGCCACCACGGCCCCCGGGCCTGTCGTCGAGCGCGGCCGCCACCCGTCCCGGAGCCGGCTCGGCCTCGCTCATGGAGGCCCTGGCGGGGATCACCCTGCCGTGCGACCTGGTCCCGCTGACCTCGGCCGAGGGACGTGTGCTCGGCAATCGCGACCTGCTCCTGATCACGTCGGGCCACTCCGGCTTCGAGGTCGGACGCGCCCTCGGCCAGGCGATCGAGGCCCTTGGCTACACGCTCACGCCGATGGCCAACAACGACCTCGTGGCCGTCCGTGGCAACGACCGCATCACCATCGACGTCCACGAGCACCCGGAAGCGCTCTTGTCGGGCAAGCGCCAGGAGTTCCCGACGGCCAAGGCCGGCGACGTGGTGGTGGAGCTGCGCCTCTAGCGCCGCCTCAGGTCACGCCTTGGGGGGCAGGAGGCGCAGGCCCAGCTCGGTGAGCTGATCGGCGTCGATGGGTGTGGGGGCCGAGGTGAGCGGGTCGGCTCCGGACTGGGTCTTCGGGAAGGCGATGACCTCGCGGATGTTCTCCTCGCCGGCAAGGAGCGCCACCAGCCGGTCGATGCCGAAGGCGAAGCCGGCATGGGGCGGCGCCCCGTAGCGGAACGCCTCCAGCAGGAAGCCGAACTTCAGCGTCGCCTCCTCCTCGGTGATGCCGAGCGCGGCGAAGATCTTGTGCTGCACGTCACTGCGGTGGATCCGGACCGAGCCCGAGCCCAGCTCCCACCCGTTGAGCACCAGGTCGTAGGCCTGTGAGCGGATCTCCAGCAGTGCCTCGCCGCCCTCGTCGAGCCGGTGCAGGTCGTCGAGGTTGGGCATGGTGAAGGGGTGGTGCGCCGACACCGGGCGGCCGTTCTCGTCGATGGACTCGAACAGGGGGAAGTCCACCACCCACAAGAAGTTGAGCCCGCCCTCGGTGACCGGCGGGCGGCCCAGCGCGAGTCGCAGCAGGCCGAGCACGTGGCGCACCGCCGGGCGCTCGTCGGCCACCAGCAGCAGCAGGTCGCCGGGCTCGGCCTCGGTGGCGGCGACGAGGCCCGACAGCTCGTCGTCGGAGAGGAACTTGGCCACGGGAGACGCCAGCGTCCCGCCCTCCTCGACCTTCATCCACACCAGGCCCTTGGCCCCGAACCGCTTGGCGTCGTCGGTCAGGCTGTCGAGCTGGTTCCTCGTCGTGGTCGCCGCCCCCGGCACCCGGATGCCCTTCACGCACGGCGCCTTGAACGCGTTGAACCCCGTGCCCGCGAACAGCTCGGTGAGCTCGACCAGCTCCATCCCGAAGCGCACGTCGGGCTTGTCGCTGCCGTAGCGCTCCATGGCCTCGTGCCACGTGATCGTGGGGATGGCGCCGGGGCGCTCACCCGTGACCGCCTCGACGGCGTCGAGGACGGCCTCGGTGGTGAAGGCCAACACGTCGTCCTGGGTGACGAAGCTGGCCTCGAGGTCGAGCTGCATGAACTCGAACTGGCGGTCGGCGCGCAGGTCCTCGTCCCGCAGGCACCGGGCGATCTGGTAGTAGCGGTCGAGGCCGCCCACCATGCACAGCTGCTTGAACAGCTGCGGGCTCTGCGGCAACGCGTAGAAGGTGCCCGGACGCTGTCGCGACGGCACCACGAAGTCGCGAGCGCCCTCGGGCGTCGACGCGATCAGCATGGGCGTCTCCACCTCGGTGAACCCCTGGCGGGCCATCGCCAGGCGCAGGGACTGGTTCACGGTGGCCCGTATGGCCAGGTTGCGCTGCAGGCGGTCGCGGCGCAGGTCGACGTAGCGGTGCCGCAGGCGCAGGGTCTCGTCCGTGTCGCCGCGCTCGCCGATGGGGAACGGCGGCGGCTCGGCCTGCGACAGCACCTCGACGGTCGCGTCGCCGATCTCGACCTCACCGCTGGGTAGGGCCGGGTTGGCGGTGCCCTCAGGACGGCGACGGACGGTGCCGGCGATGCGCACGACGTACTCGGAGCGCAGGTCGTGGCTCCCGTCCACCACGCACTGGATCACCCCGGTGCGGTCACGCACGTCGATGAAGGCCAGGTGCTCGCCGTGCTCGCGCCGGGTGGCCACCCAGCCGCACACCGCCACCTCGCGCCCGGCGTCCTCGGCGCGGAGGTCGCCGCAGTAGTCGGTTCGCATGCCTGCTGCTGGTACGGCGGTCATCTGGGGTGATCTTCTCCTCGCCCACCGCGGCGGGCCGGGCACGGCGTCCGAGGCTACCGGACCGCCCTGTCGGCCCCGCAGGCCGTTGCGGCTCAACCCGTGAAGGCGGGTGCGGTGGCGAACGGGTCGGCGACCGGCGCCACGGGGAACGACGGGCACGTGGCCGACGGCGGCGACGGCGGCTGGGGCGCCACAGGGCCGGGATCGCCGGCGCGGCCGACCGTCACCGTCACCTGCTCGACGCCGGGATCGGCGACCACCGTGAGGCGGCGGTCGCCAGGCGCCGACGTGACCTCACCGCCGACCACGCGCACGTCGTACCCGGTGGGATACGCCCGGGTGTTCGTGTCGATCACCGTCGTCGTCCCGTCGGGGAGCGCGGCGCCGTCGGGCGCCGTGGTCGACCAGGTCACCTGGTAGGTACCGCCGACGGCGTCGTAGTGGGCGCCGAGCGGGGTGCCGGCCACCGCCACGGCATGGGGCCGGGCCAGTGCATCGACGACCGGGCCGTTCACGTTCGCGCCCGTGGCCGGCGCACCCAGGTCGTGCACGAACTGCTCGTCGTAGGACCAGAACATCCACGGCACCAGCGCCGACTCGAACAGGGCGGTCTGGCGCTGCAGCGTGGCCACGTCGCCCGTCGCGCCGAACTCCGTGTTGAGCAGCGCCCCACCCGTGCAGTCCGTCCAGTCCACCGCGTTGGCCACCACCGCGGGGTCGAACGCGGGGTCCGTGGTGTACACGTGGAAGCTCATGCCGCCGGCGGCGTCGCCTCCGGGCACGTCGATCGACGTGGTCGACTGGCCGAAGTTGAACAGCACCCACGGCTCGCCGAACACCAGATGCTCAGCGTCGTGGCGGCGCAGGGCCGCGGTGGCGCGGGCGTAGTAGGCGTCGAGCTCCTCGTGGTCGAGGTCGGGGCAGCCCTGCGGCTGGGTCACGCACGCCAGATACGTGGTGCCCGGCCAGGGCTCGTTGAGCAGGTCGTAGCCGAGGACGGCGTCGTTGCCGGCGAAGCGGGCGCCGACCGCCTCGAACCAGGCCGCGGCCCGGTCCTGCAGGCGCACGCCGCCGGGGCCGGGGATGTTGTCCCAGAAGCTCTGGAAGGCGGCCTGGATGGCCGGGTTGGTCAGGTAGTAGAGCGGGAAGGGCGTGCCCGTGTCGGTGGCGCCGTTGGTGAAGGTCATCCACACCGGGAAGCCGTTGTCGCGGAAGGCCGGGCCCCAGCCGTCCTGATGGAAGTCGAGCAGCACCCGCAGGCCGTGGCTGGCGAGCGTGTCGACGGTGGCCGCGATCTGGTCGAGGTAGGCGTCGTCGATCTCGCCCGGTGCCGGCATGAGCGCGTAGGCCTCGATGCCAAGTCGCACGGCGTCGAAGCCGCTGTCGGCCAGCAGTTGCGCGTCGTCGTCGTCGAACCCCGCCTCGGCCGGGTCGAGCGGTGGCGTCTTGCGCACCAGGTTCACGCCACGCAGCAGGAGCACCCTGCCCTCGGCATCGGTCAACCAGCGGCCCACGTGGCCGACGGGCCCGGCCGGCAGGCCTTCGGGGTGATCGGACCCCTGTGCCGCCGCCGGCGAGGCCAGCGGGCCGGCCAGGGCCGCCATCAGCAGCGCGACGGTGAGCAGCACCCCGACGGCGGTGTGCGCCGCTCGGGCCCCGCCCTCGTGGCTCACGACCCGGGGAGCACCCGGTAGGCGTCGTAGACGCTCTCGATCCCCTTGATGGAGCTGATCACCGAGTCGAGATGGGACGGGTCTCCCAGCTCGAAGTCGAAGTGCATCTTGCACACCCGGTCGGCACCCGTCCGGGTGGTCGAGCTGAGGATGTTCACCTGGTGCGCCGCGAACGCCGACGACACCTCGCCCAGCAGCGAGCGGCGGTCGAGCGCCTTCACCTCGATGGAGGCCACGAACATGCCGTTGTGGGCCCGGTCCCATTCGACCTCGATGAGGCGGTCGATCTGGCCGGCCATCAGCGACACGGCGTTGGCGCAGTCCGTGCGGTGCACCGACACCCCCCGGCCTCGGGTGACGAAGCCCATGATCTCGTCGCCTGGCACCGGCGTGCAGCACCGGGACAGTCGCACGAGCACGTCGTCGAGGCCCTCGACGTGCACGCCGGCGCCGTCGGCCGACTTCCGCCGGCGGCGCACGGTGGTGGGCAGCTGCTCCTCGCGCTCGGGGTCGCCGCCGTGCAGCAGGCGGGTGGCCCGGGCCGCCACCGCCTGGGGGGACACGTGGCGCTCCCCCACCGCGGCGTAGAGCGCGTCGAGGTCGGCGTAGTTGAGGCTGGCGACCACGTCGGCGACCAACTTGGCGGCCGCCGGCGTGCGGATGGGGACACCCGCTCGGCGCAGGGCCTTCTGCACCTCGTCGCGGCCGGTGTCGATGGCGTCCTCACGCCGCTCCTGGCTGAACCACTGGCGGATCTTGTTGCCCGCCCGGCGGGTGACCACGACGTTCAGCCAGTCGGCCGAGGGGCCCGCGCTGCCGGTCTTGGCGGTGAAGATCTCCACGGTGGCACCCGACCGCAACGGTGTCTCGAGCGAGACCAGGCGACCGTCGACCTTCGCGCCGATGCAGGCGTGGCCCACCTCGGTGTGGATCGTGTACGCGAAGTCGATGGGCGTGGCGCCGTTCGGCAGCGTCACGACGTCGCCCTGCGGGGTGAAGACGTAGACCTCGTCCTGGTCGAGGTCGATCTTCAGGTTGGCCATGAACGCCGACGGGTCGGAGGTCTCCTCCTGCCAGTCGATGATGCGGTTGAGCCACACGGCGTCGCCGGCCGGCGACGGATCCTTGTAGCTCCAGTGGGCGGCCACCCCGATCTCGGCCCGGCCGTGCATCTCACGGGTGCGGATCTGCACCTCGAGCGGCTTGCCCTGCGGCCCGATCACCGTGGTGTGCAGTGACTGGTACAGGTTGAACTTGGGCATGGCCACGTAGTCCTTGAAGCGACCCTGCACCGGGTGCCACGTGCCGTGGATCGAGCCCAGAGCGGCGTAGCAGTCCTTCACCGTGCCGACGATCACCCGGATGCCGACCAGGTCGAAGATCTCGTCGAACTCCCGCCCCTTCACCACCATCTTCTCGTAGATGCTCCACAGGTGCTTGGGTCGACCGGTGACCTCGGCGTCGATGCCCAACTCACCGAGGCGCTGGCGCACCTCTTCGAGGACCTGGGTGAGGTAGAGCTCGCGCTCGGGGGCGCGGATGGAGACCATGTGGTCGATCTCGGCGTAGCGCTTGGGATGCAGCGCGGCGAAGGCCAGGTCCTCGAGCTGTTGCTTCATGTCCTGCATGCCGAAGCGGTGGGCCAGCGGTGCGTAGACGTCGAGCGTCTCCTGGGCGGTGCGCTCCTGCTTCCACTCGGGCATCGCCGCGATGGTCCGCATGTTGTGCAGCCGGTCCGACAGCTTGATGATCAGCACCCGCAGGTCCTCGGCCACCGCCACGAGCATCTTGCGGATGGTGGCCGCCTGCTGCGCCTCCTTCGTCTCGAAGTCGAGACGTTCGAGCTTGGTGACCCCGTCGACGATCGAGGCGACCGTGGGGTTGAAGTCCCGCTCGATCTCCTCGAGGCTCACCAGGGTGTCCTCGACGGCATCGTGCAGCACCGCCGCGGCCACGGTGTCCTCGTCGAGGCCGAGGTCGGCGACGATGGTGGCCACCGCCAGCGGATGGGTGATGTACGGGTCGCCCGACTTGCGGAACTGGCCCTCGTGGGCATCGGCCGCCAGTGTGTAGGCCGCCTCGATGAGGGCGGTGGAGGCCTTGGGGTGGTGCCGCCGGAAGGTGTCGACCAGCGGCTTCAGCTCGATCGCCGCAGGGACGCTGTGCCGCCGCCACGGGAGTACGCGATCGACGGTCGTGGCCACAGTGGTCAGTCGTAGGTGAGCAGGGACATGACGTCCTTGCCGTCGAGCCTGCTGCGGCCGTCGAGGAACGCCAGCTCCATCAGGAAGCCCATGCCCACCACTTGGCCCCCGAGCTTCTCGACCAGGCTGGCCGTGGCCGCCGCGGTGCCGCCGGTGGCCAGCACGTCGTCGATGATGGCCACCCGGTGGCCGTCGCCGACGGCGTCGCGGTGCACCTCGAGGGTGTCGGTGCCGTACTCCAGCTCGTACTCCTGGAACTCGGTCTCGTGGGGCAGCTTGCCCGGCTTGCGCACCGGGACGAAGGCCGCGCCCAACGTGTAGGCGACCGGCGCCCCCAGGATGAACCCGCGGGCCTCGATCCCGATCACCCGGTCGACCTCATGGCCGGCGAAGTGCTCGGCGAGGGCGTCGATGGTGAAGCGGAAGGCCTCGACATCGGCCAGCAACGGCGAGATGTCCTTGAAGATGATGCCGGGCGTGGGGAATCCCGGGATGTCGCGGATGTGGTCCTTGAGCCATTCGGAGTCGGCCGCCATCCGCCCATCTTAGGGGGGCCCGGGGCCGGCTCAGACGACGGCGCTCACCGCTTCTTCTTCTTGCGCGGCCGGGGCGGGATCACCGTGCCCCCGGGAGTGGTCGACGGTCGTGCCAGCGGGTCGACGGGGGCGTCGGATCCCCCCTTCGCCGTCTTGGCGCCGCCCTTGGCCGCGCCGACCCCTGCGGGCACGGGCGCACCCCGCAGCGACGACACCGACGCGTGACGGATCCCGGTCACCGGCACCGGCCCGCCGTAGGCCCGCTCGAGGCGCTCGCGGAGCGCCCGGTTCCGGGGCTCGCGCTCCTTCAGGTGGGAGACGAGGCTGGCGGCGACGACCAGCGAGGAGTACGCGCCGCTGAGCAGGCCGACGAACAGCGCGAACCCGAACTCCTCGAGGCTCACCGCACCCAGCAGGTACGCACCGATGAGCAGCAGCGAGATCACCGGCACGATGGTGACGAAGGTGGTGTTGAGCGACCGCATGAGGGTCTGGTTCAACGACAGGTTCATCAGCCCGGTGTAGGTGGTGCGGTTGGCCAGGCCGACGCGCGCCTGGTTCTCCCGCACCTTGTCGAACACCACGATGGTGTCGTAGAGCGAGAACCCGAGGATGGTGAGGAACGCCACCACCGTGGCCGGCGTGACCACGATGGCGAACACCGAGTAGACGCCGACGCAGATGACGATGTCGTGGACCACCGCGACGAGCGCGCCGATGGCCATGCGCCACTCGAGGCGCAGGGCGATGTACAGGCCGAGCACGATGAAGAAGATGACGAGGGCGCGCACGGCCTTCTCGGTGATGTTGTCGCCCCACGAGGGGCCCACCGTGCTGACGCTGATCTCGCCGGGCTCCACCTGCGCGGTCTCGGAGAGGAGCTCGGTGATCTCGCCGCTGCGGTCGACCGCATCGACGCCGGCCTGCACCCGGATCACCTGGTCGCCCGACTGGTTGGTGAGCGTCTGGATCTTGGCGTCGCCCTCGTCGACGGTCACCATCGCGCTGCGGACGTCGGCGATGGACGTCTGCTCGCTGGGGAACTCCCAGACACCGCCGCCCGAGAAGTCGATGCCCAGGTTGAGGCCCCGGGTGAACAGCGACACGACACTGATGATCACCAGCACGATCGACAGCGGGATGCCCACCCGCCACAGCTTGCGGAAGTCGTAGTCGTTCTCGCCCCGATAGAGGCGGGACACCGTGCTCATGTCTCCCGCTCCTGTTCGCTTCGCTCACGGGCCTCTCGGGCCACGCCCTCGTGCCTCGGCCTCATGTCGCGGCCTCCTCGGCCAGGTCGGGCGCGACAGGGTCGGTGTCACGCCGCTCGGGGATGCCGAACCAGGCCGGGTGCGTCCCGAACCGCCGGCTGCGGACCATCAGCGCCACCATCGGGCGCAGCAGGAAGTAGAACGCGATCAGGTCGAGGAGGGCGGCCAGGCCCAGGTAGAAGGCGAAGCCCCGCACCGCGCCCACGGTCAGGAAGTACAGGATGGCGGCGCCGATGAGCGAG
This sequence comes from uncultured Microthrixaceae bacterium, assembly GCA_964635055.1. Classification (GTDB taxonomy): domain Bacteria; phylum Actinomycetota; class Acidimicrobiia; order Acidimicrobiales; family DATDAH01; genus JAEUJM01. The sequence goes on from CAZWMT010000020.1 coordinate 72,940, forward strand.
GCCGAGTCGGCCTTGACGATGGTGGAGAACGCCGACGAGAACGAGCGGTCGACCGACGAGCGCAGGGTGCGCCCGTTGTACACGTCTTCTTTGAGGTGCTCGTAGTAGACGACGTTCGAGTCCAGGGAGATCCCGATCGACACGATGATGCCGGTCACGCCGGCGAGGGTGAGGGCCAGGCCCCGCGTCTCGCCCAGGTAGGCGATGATCGTCCAGAGCATCATGGCGCCGGACAGCAGGCTGATTATGGCGACCACGCCGAGCAGCCGGTAGTAGAGCACCATGAACAACGTGGCGATGCCGAGGCCGATGAGGCCGGCGATGAGGCCGGCGTGCAGTGCGTCGGTGCCGAGCGTGGCCGAGACCGTCTGGGTCTGCTGTGGTTCGAGCTCGACCGGCAGCGCGCCGTAGCGGAGCACCAGGGCGAGGTCCTTGGCGCTGCTCTCGTCGAAGTTCCCGGTGATCTGGATGCGGTCGCGCTCGAAGGAGGGCTGGTTGATGGTGGGGGCGGAGATCACGATGCCGTCGAGGACGATCGCCAGCTGGCGGGAGGGGCAGGTGGGTGCCCCGGTGTTGCACTCGGCCGCGACGATGTTGAACTTGTCGATGCCGTCCTCGCCGCCCTTGAAGATCGGGTTGACCACCCAGGAGTTCTGCGGGAACGTGGCGCTGGCGTCGCTGAGGGCGTCGCCCTTCAGCGCGGTGGGGCCCAGCCAGTAGAGGTTGACCCAGCACTTCGTCGGATCGGCGGGGTCGGCGTCGCACTTGGGGTCGACCTCGGGCAGGATCACGGATTGGCGGGCCTTGTCGTCCACCCGCCTCGTGATGCCGTTGCGGTTCACGTCGGTGGGCGGGGTGGTGCAACCGGCCGCGGCGTCGCCGGCGGCCGCGGGGTCGGCGGGCAGGGCCGTGGTGTCCGTGGTCGACGCCGCCGTCGTCGGGGTGGTCGCCGTCGGATCGGTCACCGCCGGCGCGGTCGCGGTGGTGGCCGGCGTGGTCGTGGTGGTGTCGGCCTGGAGGCCGGCCGCGCTCTCGCCGACCACCGCTCCGGCCCTAGGCAGCCCCACCTCGTTGTCGGTGGCGGAGGAGCCGGTGGTGGCCACGGTCGTGGTGGTGGATCCGCCGGCCGTCGTCGAGGTCGTCCCTCCGGGTGCAGTCGTGGAGGTCGTGGACGAGGAGGTGGCGTCGGCCCCGGTGCCAGGCACCGGAAGCACCTGGCACACAGGACGGAACCGCAGCTCGGCGGTCTGGCCCACCAGGTCGAGCGCCCGGCTCTGGTTCTCCACGCCGGGCAGCTGCACCAGGATGGTGTCGCCCTGGCGCGAGATGTCGGGCTCGGCCACGCCGAGCGCGTCGACGCGACTCCGGATGATGTCGATGGCCTGGTCGAGCTGGTCGCTCGGCACGTCGTTCGCCGGTTGCAGCACCACCGACACCCCGCCCTGCAGGTCGAGGCCGAGCAGCGGCTTGTAGCCGGCGACGAGGACGGCCACGAACGACCCGACGGAGATGACCAGGAACGCGATGAGACCGCCGACGCCCTTGCGCTTCATGCTCTGGTCCCGTCAGGTCGTGCCGGCAGGGCCATCACGCCTTGCCGTCGGCGTCGTCATCGGTGTCGTCGTCGGGCGACTCGTACTCGACCAGCTCGGCGATGGCGTCGCGGGACATGTGGACCTCGACGCCGTCGGCCACCTCGAGCCGCAGGACGTCGCCGTCGATGGCGGTGACCACGCCGTAGATGCCACCGGTCGTCATGACGTCATCACCCACTTCCAGGGATGCGACCAGCTCTCGGTGGTCCTTGACCTTCTGTTGCTGGGGGCGGATCAGCACGAAGTAGAAGACCCCCATCATCACGACGATCAGGACGATATTCACAGCGAATCCGGGAGGGTCGGCGACAGGGGCGAGCCGGGACGAGAGGCCCCGGCGAACGGCGGGTCAGGCTAGCCCCAAACGGCGCGGATGTCGGATCGCAGCGCGGCGAGTGTGCCCGCCCGGATCGCGGCCCGAGCGGCGCGCACCAGCGAGAACGTCCATGCGAGGTTGTGCAGCGTCACCAGGCGGGCCCCGGTGGGCTCCGACACCATGAGCAGGTGGCGCAGATATCCCCGCGACCACCGGGCACAGACCACGCAGCTGCAGTCCCCGTCGAGCGGGCCGTCGTCGGCGGCATTGGCCGCCGCCTTCAGGTTGTACCGGCCGGCCCCGGTGAGGATCGTGCCGTGGCGGGCGAAGCGCGTGGGCAGCACGCAGTCGAACAGGTCGACGCCGAGCGCGATCGCCTCGACCAGCCCGACGGGGTCGCCCACCCCCATCAGGTACCTCGGCTGGTCCTCCGGGAGCATCGCGGTGGTGGCCGCCAGCGCCGGCAACATCAGGTCGCGAGGCTCGCCGACCGACAGCCCGCCGATCCCGTAACCGTCGAAGCCGACCGCCACCGTCGCCTCGGCGCTCTCGGCCCGGAGCCCGGGGTCGACGCCACCCTGCACGATGCCGAACTGCGCCTGGCCTGCGGGCGCCCGCCCGGAGGCGACCGCGTCGCCGTGCGCGACGCGGGCCCGGCGGGCCCAGTCGGCGGTGCGACGCACGGCGGTGCGCACCGCGTCCTCCGGTGCCGGCCAGGGCGGGCACACGTCGAGCACCATCGTGATGTCGGCCCCGAGGGCGGCCTGCACGTCGACCGCGTCCTCAGGGGTGAGGCGGTGGGTGCCGCCGTCGTAGGTCGAGCGGAAGGTGACGCCCTCGTCGTCCACCGACGGGTCGAGCGAGAACACCTGGTAGCCGCCCGAATCGGTCAGCACGTGGCCGTCCCAGCCCATGAACCGGTGCAGGCCGCCGAGTCGCTCGACCACCGTCGCTCCGGGTCGCAACATGAGGTGGTAGGTGTTGGCCAGCACGACCGATGCACCCAGGTCCTCCAGGTCGGGGCTGGCCAGTGTGCGCACCGCGCCACGGGTGCCCACCGGCATGAACGTGGGCGTCTCGATGGTGCCGCGGGCGGTGTGCACGGTTCCCACCCGGGCCGGGCCGTCGGTGGCGGCGATGGCCATGGTCAGGGTCATCGTGGCGGACCGTCGGCAGAGGGGGGCCCGGGCAGGAACATGGCGTCGCCGAACGACAGGAACCGGTACCCGGACGCCAATGCAGTCTCGTAGAGCAGCCGCCACCGCTCGCCGACGAACGCGTCGATCATCACGAGCAGCGACGACCGGGGCACGTGGAAGTTGGTCAGCAGGCCGCCGACCACCTGGAACCGGTGCCCATGGCGGATGTAGAGGTCGGTCGGGCCCTCGAGCGCGCCGGTGACCGCCGCGCTCTCGAGCGCCCGCACCGTGGTGGTGCCCACTGCGACCACTCTGGTCGCCGCCCGGCACGCCGCCATCGTCTCGGCCGGCACCCGGTAGTGCTCGGTGTGGACCCGGTGGTCGGACACGTCGGTCGCGGTGATCGGGCGGAACGTGCCCAGCCCCACCGCCAGGTCGAGCGTCGCGATCGTCGCGCCGCGCGCCACGCACCGGTCCAGCACGTCCTGGGTGAGGTGCAGCCCCGCGGTCGGGGCGGCCACCGAGGCGGCTCGGCGGTTGTAGACGGTCTGGTACCGCTCGGGGTCGGTCAGCCGCTCGTGGATGTAGGGCGGCAGCGGCACCTCGCCGGCGGCCAGCACCTCCGCCTCGGGACGCAGCAGGCGCACCGTGCGCCGGCCCTCGCCGAGGGCCCGGCCCACCTCCACCAGCTCGACACCGTGTCCCGCCGGGGAGGCGGCCGCACACAGCCGTACCCCGGCGGCCACCCGCCGGCTGGGACGCACCAACGCCTCCCACCGGTCGTCGTCGAGGCGCTCCAGCAGCAACACCTCCACGTGGCCGCCGGTGGGCTTGCGCAGCGTCAGCCGAGCCGGGAGCACCCGGGTGTCGTTGAGCACCAGCAGGTCGCCGGGGCCGAGCAGCTCGGGCAGGTCTCGGATGTGGCGGTGGCCCGGCTCGGCGCCCGTGCCGGCATCGACCAGCAGGCGCGCCGCGTCGCGGGGTTCGATGGGCCGCTGCGCGATCGCCGAGGGCGGGAGGTCGTAGTCGAACGCGCTTGTCGACGTGGCGCGCTCAGGCACCTCGATACGCATCGAGCGCCCTGAGGGCGGTGTGGGTGAGCAGTCGCACGCCCAGCCCGATCGCCGCCTCGTCCACATCGAACGTGCTGGCGTGCAGATCGAGGCGCCGGCCGGCGCCCGGGGGACGCACCCCCAGGCGGGCGTACGACCCGGGTGCCCGGTCGAGGAACCACGAGAAGTCCTCGTTCCCCACGCTCTGGGCGGTGGGGACGACGGCATCGGGGCCGAGGGCCAACCGGGCGCCGTCGGCGAACACCTCGGTGGCCGTGGCGTCGTTGTCGGTGGGCGGCGAGCCCCGCACGTAGTCGAGCTCGTAGGTGGCGCCGAAGGGGTCGACGATCGACGCCAGCAGTCGCTCGATGATCGTCGGCGCATCGTCCCAGGTGGCCCGGCCCTGCGACCGCAGCGTGGCCTGCAGCACCGCGCTCGACGGGATCACGTTGGCCGCGTGCCCGCTCTGCACCGAGCCGAACACCAGCGTGGGAGCGTCGCGGAGATCCGAGAGCTTGGCGAACCCCGCCGGGAGGTCGCAGATGATGCGCCCCGCGATGTGGACGAGGTCGGCGGTGAGGTGCGGGCGCGCCGTGTGCCCTCCGGGCCCCTGCAGCCGGATGGTGATGCGGTCGGCCGCCGCGGTGATCGGCCCGACCCGCATGCCCACCAGACCGACGTCGAGCGACGGGTCGCAGTGCACCGCGTAGATGACGTCGACGCCGTCCATCACGTCGGTGCGGGCCAGGAGGTCGGCGCCGCCCGGCATCGCCTCCTCGGCGGGCTGGAACAGCAGTCGCACCCGGCCGGGCAGCGCCCGTTCGGCCTGCAGCTCGGCCAGGGCGAGGGTGGTGCCGAGGAGGATCGCCGTGTGCACGTCGTGTCCGCAGGCGTGGCACACCCCTGGCACCGTCGAGCGGTAGGGCACGTCCTTCTCGTCATCGAGGGGCAGCGCGTCGATGTCGGCCCGCAGCGCCACGGTGGGGCCGGCGGTGGCGTCACCGAGATCGAGCACGAGGCCCGTGTCGGTCGCGAGCGCACGCGGCGCCAGGTCGGCCACCACCAGCCGCGAGCTCACCAGCGCGGTGGTCTCGTGCTCGTCCCAGCTGAGCTCCGGGTGGGCGTGCAGCTGGCGCCGGAGGGCGATCAGCTCCTCCTCGTGGCCGGCCAGGAACTTGTCGAGGTGCTCGTCGAGGCGTGCGGGCAGATCGTGGTCCGCGCCGACACCGGGGCCCCCGTCGATGGATGCCTGCGGGTTCGCGGTCATGGGGTCGCTCCGGGCTCATCGGTGGCCAACTCGTGGACGAGCGAGTCCACGACCGCGACCAGCGAGCCACGGTCGGCCATGACCGCCCGTTGACGGTCGTAGCTCGCGCCGCGCTCGAGGATCTGGTGCACGTCGTCGAGCTCGTCGGGGCACCCGAGCCGCTGTGCGATCGGGTGCAGTTCGTCGAGCAGTTCCACGATCGCCTCGCGCAAGGGGCGGCACGCGCCCTGGTCGTCCACGATCAGGGCGGCATCGAGCCCGTGGCGGGCCGCCCGCCACTTGTTCTGCCGGAGCACCCACTCACGCGGCACCGGGAGCTGATAGCCCCGGTCGTGCAACGTGTCGAGCCAGTGCACCAGCGACTGGGCCAGCGCGGCGAGGGCGGCCACCTCCCGCAGCGTGGGGATGCCGTCGCACATGCGCAGCTCGACGGTGCCGAAGTCGGGGTGGGGACGGATGTCCCACCACACCTCGCGGACGGTGCCGATGGCCTCGGCGGACACCAGCGTCTCCATGAACTGCTCGAACTCCCCCCAGTCGACGATCTGCTCGGGCAGCCCGGCGGTGGGCAGGCCCTCGAAGATCTTGCTGCGACTCGAGGCCAGCCCCGTGTCGTGGCCCTCCGAGTACGGGCTCGACGCCGACAACGCCAGGAGGTGCGGGATGTAGCCGGACAGCGCGTTGGCGATGGCCACCACCTTCTCGGGCGATCGCACGCCGACGTGGAAGTGCACGCCGAAGATCTGGAGGCGCTGCGCCATCCAGGCCATCTCCGCCATCAGGATGCGGTAGCGCTCGTCGTCGGTCACCACCTGGCGCCGCCAGTCCGAGAACGGGTGGGTCCCCGAGCACAGCAGATCCAGGCCCCGGGCGTCGGCGCAGGCCCGCACCTCGGCCAGGGTGGTGCCGAGGTCGGCCTTGGCCTCCTCGACGGTGGCGCAGATGCCGGTGATCACCTCGATCGTGCACTCGAACAGCTCGTGCTTGGCCTTGGGGTGCTCCCCGCCGGGATGGCCGGCCCCGATCGTGTCGAGGATCGCCGACGCCGCGCTGGACAGTTCCCGGGTTTCGCGGTCGACGAGCTCGAATTCGACCTCGACCCCCAGGCTGGGGCCCACTGAGCTGTTGAAGTCGATGTGCAGAGGAGTTCGAGACTACTCCGGCGCGAGGTCGTCGAAGAGACCGGGCCCCGGCGAGGACGACCCACGGGGTGGCGGCGGCACGGCCAGGCCCAGGTGACGCCACGCCGCGGGGGTGACGATGCGGCCCTGCGGGGTGCGCATCAGCAGGCCCTGCTGGATCAGGAAGGGCTCGTACACGTCCTCGACGGTCTCGCTCGGCTCGCCCACGCTGATGGCCAGCGTCTTGAGGCCCACCGGGCCCCCGCCGAAGTGGCCGCAGATGGCGGTGAGGATGGCCCGGTCGACCTTGTCGAGGCCCATGGCGTCGACGCCGAACAGGGCCAGCCCCTCGTGGGCGGTGGCCTCGTCGACCACGCCGTGGGCCCGCACCTCCGCGAAGTCACGCACGCGACGCAGAAGCCGGTTGGCGATGCGGGGCGTGCCCCGAGAGCGCGAGGCGATCTCGTGGCGGCCCGCCGCGTCGATGGGCACGCCCAGGATCTCGGCGGTACGCCCGACGATGGCATCGAGCTCGTCGGCCTCGTAGTAGTCGAGTCGGGCCACCAGGCCGAACCGGTCGCGCAGTGGCCCGGTGATCAGCCCGGTGCGGGTGGTGGCGCCCACGAGGGTGAAGCGGGGGAGGTCGAGCCGGATGGAACGGGCGGCCGGGCCCTTGCCCAGCACGATGTCGAGCTGGAAGTCCTCCATCGCCGGGTAGAGCACCTCCTCGACGGCGCGGGCCAGGCGGTGGATCTCGTCGATGAACAACACGTCACCCTCGGCCAGCTTGGTGAGGATGGCGGCCAGGTCGCCCGCTCGTTCGAGGGCGGGGCCCGACGTCACGTGCATGGCCACGCCCATCTCGGTGGCCACGATGCCCGAGAGCGTGGTCTTGCCGAGGCCCGGCGGGCCGGCGAACAGCAGGTGGTCGGCGGCCTGGCCCCGCTTGCGGGCCGCCTCGAGGATCACCCGCAGGCGCTCCTTGAGCTCGCGTTGGCCGACGAACTCGTCGAGGTTGCGGGGCCGCACCCCGACCTCGTCGAGCACCTCGTCCTCGGCGACCTGGGGTGCCAGCAACTCGTCGCGCAACAGCTCCTCTCTCATGTGCGGCGCCTCACGTCATCGGCTCCTGGCTCCTCCGTCGCCGGGCCGCTCGGGCCCCGGCCCCGTTCCTCGGCCTCACGTCATCCGCTCCTGGCTCCTCCGTCGCCGGGCCGCTCGGGCCCCGGCCTCGTTCCTCGGCCTCATGACGCCACCGCCAGTCGTTGGAGGGCGACCCGCAGCAACAGGGCGGCGTCGCCCTCGCCGGGCAGGTCGTGGAGCACCTCGCGGATCTCCTCGGGGCCGTAGCCCAGGCCCGAGAGAGCGTCGTGCACGTCCCGGCGGGTGGTGGGGCCCTGGCCCGTGGCCGCTCCGTCCAGGCGGGTCACGTCGAGATCACCCAGGTCGAGACGGGACTTCAGCTCGACCAGCAGGCGCGTGGCCGTCTTGCGCCCCACGCCCGGGACGAGGCAGAGCGCGTCGAGGTCGTCGTCGGCCAGCACCTGCTGGAGGCCCCGGGGATCGTGCACCGACAAGATGGCCAGGGCCAGCGCGGGGCCCACGCCGTGGGCACCCAGCAGCGCTTCGAAGCAGCGCCGCTCGTCGGCGGTGGTGAAGCCGTACAGGGTCTGGGCGTCCTCGCGGATGTGGTGGTGGATGTGCAGGAACGCCTCGTCGCCCACCTCGCCCACCGCCACCGCGGTCGCCGGCGCCACCGTGACGCGGTAGCCGACCCCGCCGACCTCGACCAGCACCTCCGAGGCACTCGGGCCCAGGCCGCGGTCGAGCAGTGTGCCCCGCAGCGACCCGATCACGAGTCCGCCCGGGCGACGGCGAGCCTCGTCGGCTCGTAGGCCAGATGGCACAACGCCAGTGCGGCGGCGTCGGCGGCGTCGGCGGGCCGGGGTGGGGCGGGGAGACGCAAGAGGGTCTGCACCATCTGCTGCACCTGTTCTTTGTCGGCGGCGCCGTGACCGGCCACCGCTTCCTTCACCTGGTTGGGCGTGTACTGGGCGACCAGGCACCCGGCCGCGACCGCCTCGGCCATCGCGATGCCGCTGGCCTGCCCGACCGACATGGCCGTGCGCACGTTGACCTGGAAGAACACCCGCTCGACGGCCACGGCCGCCGGCGCGAGCTCGGCCAGCAGGAGCCGGAGCTCGCGCTGGAGCTCGGCCAGGCGTTGGGGCAACGGGTCGGTGGGCGGGGTGGTGATGACGCCGATCGCCACGGCACGGGGACCCTCGGCACGGGCCTCGACACAGCCGTAACCGCAGCGCGAGAGGCCGGGATCGATGCCGAGCACGAACATACGTACGCCAAGATAGCCCCCCGGGGCGGCTACAGCGCGGATGGCTGGTGCCGATGCAACCAGGGTGACTCTCACCACGGCGCGTCCCCGGCCGGCCGCACCCACGCCCGAGAGCCCGGCGGACCTGGCGGTTGAGCTCCGCTCGGTGTCGCGGGGCTTCGGCGACGTGCAGGCCCTGGCCGACCTGAACCTCTCCGCCCCCCGGCAGAGCATCACGGTGCTGCTCGGGCCCAACGGTGCCGGGAAGACCACGGCGATCCGCATGATCACCGGAGCGCTGAACCCCGACACCGGCCACGTGCGGGTGTTCGGCCTCGACCCGGCGATCGACGGCGAGGCCGTCCGGACCCGCTGCGGTGTCGTGTCGGCCAAGCCTGCGCTCTACGACCGGCTAACCGGGTGGGACAACCTGGCCTACTCCGCCGAGCTGTACGGCCTCGGCCGCGGAGACGCCGCGGCGGCGGCGATTCGCTCGTCGGCGGCGCGGTTCGGCATCGACGGCGCCCTCGACCACCAGGTCGGGGGCTACTCGACCGGCATGAAGACCCGCCTGGCCCTCGCCCGGTCGGTGATGCACGGCCCCGACCTGTTGCTCTTCGACGAGCCCACGTCGGGGCTCGACCCCGAGTCGTCCCACGCGGTGCTCGAGCTGATCCGCGAGATGGCCGACACCGGGTCGACCGTGGTGATGTGCACGCACCTGCTGCTGGAGGCCGAGGGCCTGGCCGAGCAGGTGGTGGTGCTCGACGGCGGCACCGACCTGATCGCCGGCTCGCCCGACGAGCTGACCCAGCGGTTCTGGCCGGGCGCGGTGGTGCGACTGGACGCCGAGGACCCCGCCGACCTCGACCGCCTGGCCGGGGCCGAGGGGGTGCTGTCCTACGAGCGCGACGAGCGCGGCCTGGCCGCCTCCGGCGCCGGGGGCGCGGCCGTCACGGTGCAGCTCGATGACCTGTCCCGGGTGCCCGACCTCGTGTTCGACCTGGCCCGTGCCGGAGTGCGGGTCACCCGCGTCGAGCCCCGCATCCCCTCGCTCGAGGACCTCTACTTCGCGGTGCGCGACGGGCGGGAGGCCTTCTCCGAGAAGGGCCGGGGCACGAGCGCACGGGCCGACGGCACCGGGGCCGACGGCACCGGCGAGGGCGACGAGGTGGCGGCATGAACTGGGGACGCGTCCGCACGGTGGCCCGGACCGACCTGCGCCAGCTCATCCAGGCCAAGGACTTCTGGCTGCCGATGATGATCCTCGGTGCCATCTTCTTCTTCTTCGTGCCGACCATCCTGCTGCTCGCCATCACCCGGGTGGGCGACATCAACGCCGTGCAGCAGCTGTCCAACGCCCTGGAGGTGCTGCCCCAGCAGGCCCAGCAGCAGATCCAGGGCCAGACTCCGGCCGGTCGGGCCGCCTACGCCATGGCCGTGTTCCTGTTCGCGCCGGTGGCGGTGGTGGTGCCCCTCACCATCTCGACCGCGGTCGGCGCCGCGACCATCGTCGGCGAGCGCGAGCGGGGCACCGGCGAGTTCCTGGCCCACTCCCCCGCCAACGTGCGCGAGATCTACCTGGGCAAGCTGATCGCCAGCCTCATCCCCGGCTACCTCACGACCCTCGTGGGCTTCGGGGTGTACTCACTGGTGGTCAACCTGATCGTCGGACCCGAGGTGGGCGGCTGGTTCTTCCCGACCAAGCAGTGGTGGGTGCTCATGTTGTGGGTGGTGCCGCCGTTCCTCGCGCTGACCCTGTCGCTGGTGCTACGCCTGTCCGCCCGGGTGAAGAGCACCGCGGCGGCGCAGCAGGCATCGGGCCTGGTGACGCTGCCCCTCATCATGGTGGCCTACAGCCAGTCCACCGGCGCCCTGTTCGGCGCCGGCTCGGCCTCGGTGTGGATCGGGGCCATCGCCTGGGCGGTCGCCCTCATCGGCCTCACCCGCGGCATGCGCGTGGTCACCCGGGCCCGCCTCCTCGGCGTGGCCGACGGCATCTGAGGGGATCGACGACTCTGACGTAGCGTCTGGACCCACCAGCCTGACGGCCCTCGTCGGGCGACGGTCGCACCGAAGGGCAGGGGGCTACCATCACCAGGTGATCCCTACGAGATCGGCACGTGGGGGATCGGCACGCCGCATGGCCGCAGGCATGTGCGTGGCCATCACGGCCATGATCTGCTGTCCCGCGGCCCACGGATTGGGTGCGCAATACCCCGAGGACGCTCTTGGTGCCTCGGTCAGCGACAGCACCGTCGCGAGCGGCGACACCGTCACGGTCATCGCGAATGTGTGCGATGTCGGGACCACTGTGGATTTCTTCCTGGACGGGTCAAGCGTGGGGAGCGCGATCACCGACACGAATGGCATTGCCGAGGCGCACGTCGTGATCACTGGGACCCCAGGTACGCACTCGATCTCGAACAACTGCAACACATCGGTGTTGGCGATCACCGTCGGCGAGGGCTCAGGCGCATTGCCGAGGACCGGGACCGACCCGACGACCACCGTGGCCGCTGACGACTCAGAGGCGCACTCGGCTTCGGACAGTAACCTCACGATCCTCGCCGCGGCGACGGGAATGGCGCTTCTTGCCATGGGGGCGGCACTGATCTACCGGGCCGGACGCCGACGCGGTGCCGTCGGCGCCACACCACAGGACTTCTGACTCGGCACCGACGGTGTTCGCGCCGAATCCGCTGTCGAACACCCCGTAGTCTTCTGGCGTGCTGCAGCTCCGGGGGGTGATCGACGGCGTCGAGCGGACCTTCGTCCTCGACCGGCCCGAGACCACCATCGGCCGGGGGGACGACAACGACATCGTGCTCGCCGACCGCGTCACCTCCCTGCACCACGCCTCGGTGCGCTACGCGGACGACAGTTGGTGGATCAGCGATCACGCCAGCCGCTACGGCGTGCGGGTGAACGGTGACGTCGCCGACGAGACCGAGTTGCTGGCGGGCGACGTCGTCACGATCGGCACGGTCGACCTGACCGTCGAGCCGGTGCTCGCCGCCGCAAGCCCGGCGGGCCCCGCGAGCGGGCCCGCTTCGCATGCCGGCGACGAGGACGACGATGATGATCCCGTCCTGCTGAGCGCCGACCTCGACGACCTCCTCGATGCCGGGCTCGACGCCGGGCTCGGTGCCGCTGCCGGTGCCGGTGGCGGTCACCCCGACGACGACGATCCCATCCTGCTCACGGCCGACGACGAGGACGAGGACGCCGATCCGGTCCTGGTCTCGGCCGACGAGGACGACCTGGATGGGGACGACCTCGACGACGACGATGCCGTCCGGGCCACCCCGCACGAGGAGTCGGTGCCCGCCGCCACCGAACCCATGGTCGGGACCGGTGCGGCGGCGATCACCGGCGAGCACCCCCCGAGCGGAGCGGTCGGCCCCGCCGACATCGCCACGCGCCGGGCACAGCCCGACGAGGTGCCTCCCGCCCAGGTCGCCACCCACGACCTGCGGGACGCCGACACCGCGACCGCGACCGCAGCGATGTCGCCGGCCGACCTCGCCGAGCACGGGATCGGCGCCGACGCCACCGATGCCCCCGACGACGACGAGCCGGTGGTGGTCCTCGGCCTCGTGCGGCCGATCGAGGACTTCGCGGTCTCGCTCGGCTTCACGGGCACCGAGTCACCTGACGTCGCGCCACCGGTCTCCGAGGCGGTCGAGGACACGCCGATCAGCGAGTCCCACGCGTACTCGGGCCTGGCGGTCGGCTACCTCAGCCGCCTGGCCCACGAGTTGCGGACCGCCCCTGACATCGACGAGGCCGCACGGCGCACCCTCGACGTCGTCTTCGCGGCGCTGCCCGTGGACCGCGGATGGATCCTGTTCACCGACGCGGACGGCCAGATCACCGACCGCGTCGAGCGCGTCGGCGACACGGTTGCCCATCCCGGCGGCGACCTCCCGATCTCCATGAGCATCGTCCACCGGGTGCTGCGTGACCGCGTCTCGGTGACGACCGGCGACGTGGCCATCGACGCCGGGTCGGCCAGCCTCTCGATGATGGCCCACCACATCCGGGCGGCCATGTGCGCCCCGCTGTGGTCGGCCGACCAGGTGTGCGGTGTCATCTACGTCGACTCCCTGCTCGCCCGGGGGGCGTTCACCGAATCGGCGCTCGACCTGCTGACCGCGATGGCGAACTACGCGGCCGTCGCCGTGGGTGGGCTGCGCCACGCCCTGGCGGCCGAGCGCGAGCGTCAGGCCCGGCGCCACCTCGAGCGCTACCACTCCCCCGCCATGATCGAGGCCCTCCAGCGACGCGAAGCGGTCGAGGGCGTCAGCCGCCTCCGTCAGGCGGACGTCACGGTGATGTTCGCCGACGTGGTCGGCTTCACCTCCGTGTCCGAGGAGCTGAGCCCCGATGGCGTGGCCCGGCTGCTCGACGGGTTCTTCACCGAGGCGGTCGAGGCGGTGTTCGCCCATGGAGGGACGCTCGACAAGTTCATCGGCGACGCCGTGATGGCCTTCTTCGGCGCCCCGGTGGCCGCCCACGACCACGCCGAGCAGGCCATTCGTGCCGCGCTCGACCTGCGCTTCCGCGTGGCCCGCTGGAACCAGCGCCAGGTCGATGCCGGCGGCAGCCCGATCGAGATCAGGATGGCCCTCAACAGCGGTCCGGTCGTGGTGGGCGACGTGGGCAGCAGCCGGCGCGTGGACTACACCGTGCTCGGCAACACCGTGAACGTGGCCGCGCGCCTCGAAGGTGTGGGCGGGCCCGGCGAGATCGTCCTGGGGGCCGGCACCCGCGACCGCCTGCCGGCCGACTTCCCCCTCGAGTCGCTCGGCGAGATCGACCTGCGGGGCCTGCGCCACCCGATCGCGGTCTGGCGGGTGGCCACCCACCCTGCGTGACCCGACCCCCGGTCGCCGATCGGGACGCGGCTCGGTCGCTCAGGCTTCGATGGACTCCAGGATCTCGGTGGGGACGTCGAAGTTGGCGTAGACGTCCTGCACGTCGTCGAGGTCGTCGAGGGCGTCGATGAGGCGCAGCACCGACTTGGCCGCCTCGGCCGTGTCCAGCTCGACCACGTTGCTGGGCACCATGGTGACCTCGGCCGAGTCGAAGTCGATGCCCGCCTCCTCCAGCGCCGCGCGCACCGCCGTCAACTCGCTGGGCGCGGACGTGACCCGCCAGGTGTCGCCCTCGTCCTCCAGGTCGTCGGCGCCGGCCTCGAGGGTGACCTCCATGAGGGTGTCCTCCTCGACCGTGCCGGGGAGCACCACCACGCCCTTGCGCTCGAACAGCCAGTTCACCGCGCCGGGCTCGGCCAGGTTGCCGCCGCTGCGGGTGAACAGGCTGCGGATGTCCGAGCCGGTGCGGTTGCGGTTGTCGGTGAGCACCTCGACCAGCACGGCCACCCCGTGAGGCGCGTAGCCCTCGTAGGTCACCTGCTCGTAGATCACCCCTTCGAGGTCGCCGGTGCCTCGCTTGATGGCGCGCTCGATGGTGTCGAGCGGGACCGAGGCGTCACGGGCCTTCTGGTACATCGTGCGCAGCGTGGCGTTGGCGTCGAGGTCGCCCCCACCCTCGCGGGCGGCCACCTCGACCTGGCGGATCAGCTTGGCGAAGAGCTTGCCGCGGGCCTTGTCGGCCGCGCCCTTCTTGTGCTTGATCGTGGCCCACTTGGAGTGTCCGGACATCGCTTACCCCTGGTCGTTCGTTGTGGAGGAGCTCGGGCTCCCCGCAGACGCGCCGTGCGACGCTACGTGGTCGAGGAACAGTCGGTGCAACCGCAGGTCGTCCGAGAGCTCGGGGTGGAAGGCCGCCACCAGCACCGGACCCTGCCTGCACAGCACGGGCCGCCCGTCGACCGACGCCAGCACCGCCACCCCGGGCCCGGCCCGTTCGATGACCGGCGCCCGGATGAACACCGCGGGGAAGTCGCCTCCTTCGATGCCGGCCACGGCCAGGTCGGCCTCGAAGGAGTCGATCTGGCGACCGAAGGCGTTGCGGCGCACGTCGACGTCGATGGCACCGAAGCTGCGTTGGTCGTCCCGGCCGTCGAGCACCTGGTCGGCCAGCAGGATCATCCCCGCGCAGGTGCCGAAGGCCGCCATCCCGGCTGCCAGTCGTTCGGCCAGCGGCTCGAACAGGTGGTTGGCCTCGAGCAGCATGGAGATGGTGGTGGACTCGCCGCCGGGCAGGACGACGGCGTCCACCGACGCCAGCTGCTCGGGCGTCTTGACCGCCACCGGCTCGGCCCCCAGGGCCCGCAACGCCGCCGCATGCAACGACGACGCCCCCTGGAGGGCGAGCACGCCGACCTTCACGCTGCTGTTACCAGCCCCGGTCGGCCAGCTTGGTGTCGAGCGCGTCCATCTCCAGGCCGGGCATGGCCTTGCCGAGGCCACGACTGACCTTGGCCAGGATGTCGGCGTCGGCGTAGTTGGTGGTGGCCTCGACGATGGCCTTGGCCATCACCGACGGCTGGTCGCTCTTGAAGATGCCGGACCCGACGAACACCGCCTGGGCGCCGAGTTGCATGACCAGCGCCGCGTCGGCGGGCGTGGCGATGCCGCCGGCGCAGAACATCGGCACCGGCAGCGTGCCGGTCTCGGCGACCTCCTGCACGAGGCCGACGGGCGCCTGCAGCCGCTTGGCCCAGTCGTAGACCTCGGCCGAGTCGGCCTGGGTGATCTTGCGCATGTCACCCAGGATCGAGCGCAGGTGACGCACCGCCTCCACGATGTTGCCGGTACCGGCCTCGCCCTTCGAGCGGATCATGGCCGCGCCCTCGCTGATGCGGCGCAGGGCCTCGCCCAGGTTGGTGGCGCCGCACACGAAGGGCACCGTGAACGCCCACTTGTCGATGTGGTGGGCCTCGTCGGCGGGGGTGAGCACCTCGCTCTCGTCCACGTAGTCCACCCCCAGCGCCTGCAGGACCTGGGCCTCGGCGAAGTGGCCGATGCGGGCCTTGGCCATGACCGGGATGGTGACCGTGGCCTTGATGCCCTCGATCATCTCCGGATCGCTCATCCGGGCCACGCCGCCGTCGCGCCGGATGTCGGAGGGCACCCGCTCGAGGGCCATCACCGCGACCGCACCGGCGTCCTCGGCCACCTTGGCCTGCGCGGGGTCGACGACGTCCATGATGACGCCGCCCTTCAGCATCTCGGCCAGACCACGCTTCACGCGCATCGTGCCGGTCTCGCGCCCGATCGAACTGGTCCCCGTTGCCTCGTTGTCACCCATGGCCCGAGTCTAGGAGGGCCACCCTGTCACCCGGCGACCCGTATCGGCGCGAGATCGGACCGGGCCGGACCCTCACCGGCCGCTCATTCGGTCCGAAGGCGCGCCGCCGGTTCGTGACAGACGACCCGGTGAGCCGGCCACCAGGCGACGGCCGCCGCCGAGGCCGCCGCGACAGGCGCGAGCAGGAGGACGGACGGCCAGGGCACCAGTGGCTCGGCGGCGAGCCCGAGGCCGCCCACCAGACCCCGCCAGACGGCGCGCCCGACCACCAGGCCCGCCGGAACGCCCACCGCGACGCCGAGCAGGGCCAGGACGAGCGCCTGCACGAGGAGCACCCGGCGGACCTGGCGGCGTCGGAGCCCGAGCACCTGGAGCATGGCCAGGTCCCGGCGATGCCGACCGCCCGACACGATCAGGGCGTGGAACAGGCTCACCGCGGCGAGGACGGCCAGCAGGACCGCGAGCCCGCTCGCCACCGTGCGCTGCTCGCCGAGGTTCCGGATGGCGCCGGGCACCTGCGGTCGGGTGAAGACCCCGAACCCCAACCCGTAGTCCGCCGCGAGGCCCCGCTCCACCGCGCGCCCCTCCTCGCCGCCCGGATAGCGCAGCACGAGGCTCGTCGACGGTTCGCCGAAGCCGTGGCGCCGCAGGCCGGCCGGCGTCCACGCCGCGCCGATGTCGGAGCGGACCTCGTCGGTCGGCGGCAGCACCGCGGTGCCCACGACGGTGACCTCTCGGGTGCGCTCGCTGTCGCCGCCCGTCACCTCGACCCGGTCACCGACCTCGACCTGGAGGTCCGAGAGCGTGCCCGCGCCGAGCGCCACCTCGTCGGGCCCCGTCGGCAGGCGGCCGTCGCGGAGCGTCAGGCCCATCGATCCCTCGAGGGCCTGCATCGCGTAGGACGTCACCCGTTGCCCGTCGAGCACCGCCCCGTCGACCACGAGGTGCCCGACGGCGTCGACACGGGGGTCCTGACGGAGTCGGGTCTCCAGCGCGGAGACGTCGCCGTCACCGAAGTAGTCAGGCATGCTCGACCAGTTCCACCCCCAGCGGGCGGGGTCGGAGCGCAACTCGACCACGCTCGCTGTCACGACCCCCGCACCGACGACCCCGGCCACACAGACGGCCAGGCCGGCGAGGGCCGAGCGCACGGGGAGCGCGCCTCGCCCTCTGCGCGTGGCCAGATCGACCCCCATGCACGCACCGGCCGGTGCCCCCGCATGGCGCGCCAGGCTCGAGAGCCCGGCGCGTCGTTCGGTGCGGTCCGACCGCCCCCGCCGCTGGCCGGTGCGCCACGACACCGCGTACGTGCACGCCACCAACACCCCCAGCAGAGCAAGGCCACCACCGGCGAGGACGACGGGACGGATCGACATCCCGGGATCGACCTCGGCGCGTGCCGCGAGGCCGAGTGGAAGCCACCCCGAGGAAACAGTGGCGAGGGTGCCGCCCACCACCACACCGGCGGCGCCTACCAGGGCCACGGGCACGGTCTGGACGAGCGCGCACTGGCCGGAGGTCATCCCGAGAGGCGCCAGCGCGTCGCCCCCGGTGGCGGCGGCGAGGTGGCGTAGCAGGGCCTGCCCGATGGCGAGACCACCAGCGGCCGCGGCAAGCAGGGCGAAGGCGAGCAGACCGACCGCGAGGCCGTCCACAGTCTGTTGGGCGGTCGCCAGGTACGCGTCCTCGGCGGTGAGGACCGTCGGCCCGAGGGCGTCCACACCCGCTCCCTCCGGCGTCGAAGCTCCGTTCGCGACAACCGAGGCGACGAGCGCGTCGAGGTCGGTGCCGGGCGCGGCTCGGACGACGACGGCGGGGGGCCAGGCACCCACACCCGGGTGCTCGGCGACGAACCCCGATCCGGCGATGCCGAGCGGCGACGTGCGCCGGACGTCGTTCGACAGGCCCTCCGCGGTGCGACCGACGCCCACCACCTCGAGATCGAGGAGCGGACCGTTGAACCCGGGGAAGTCGGTCCCCTCGAACAGGATCTCGAGATCGGCCTCGGACCAGGTCCGGGCACGGAGGTGGTCGCCGACACCGAGGCCGGTGAGCGCCGCAGCCTGCTCGTTCAGCAGGATCTCGTCTCCCGAGGCCGGGCGTGGCATCCGGCCCTCGACCACGCGTGGCCGGTCCACCTCCACGCCGTAGGCGCCGTCGGGGTCGCTCATCACCGCGATGTCCGAGATCGCGCCGTCGATGAGGAAGCCGTTCACGAGCACGCGTCGAGCCACCCGCTCGACGTCCTCTTCGTCGCGCAGTTCCGCCACCAGCGCCTGCGCCTGACGTGGGCCCGCGCTCTGGAACGCGAGGTCGCTGGCCGCGGCGCCATCGCGGAACCGCTCGATGCTCGTGGCGGTCCGCCATGCCCCGGAGGTCCCGCCCAGCACCGCGCCCGCCACGAGGGCCACGAGCACGCCGAGGCCGGCCAACGACGCGAACCGGACCCGAAGCTCCCGACGGGCGATCAGCCAGAGGGCGACCACCGGGATCCCCCGACTGCGACCGTCATCACCCCGTCAGCTGACCGCACCGCGGCCACGACGGCAAGGGTGCTGGCCCGGATGTCCTGGTGTGGTCACCACCACCACCGGGGCGGCGGCGCTCAGAACTCCGGCGTGCCGAGCTCCTGGTCGAGGGGCTGGGCGGCGAGGTCGAGCAACTGGGTGGCCTCGGCCTGGTCGACGAAGCTGCCGGTGTCCGGATTGGCCAGCTCCACCCACGTGCGCCCGGGGGTGAGCAGGATCGGTGCGCCGGTGGCCGTGTCGGTGAGGTTCCACACGTCGGCCGGCGTGGGCCGTGACCAGTGGGCGTCGATGAACCCGCCGGCGGTGAACACGGCGGCATCGCCCTCACCGACGGTCTGGGCCTCCGGGGTGCCCGGCACGCTCGGGCAGCACAGGTACTCGACGTAGAGGAACACGACGTTCTCGGGCGCCACGACGACGTCGGTGTCGTCGGCGTAGGGCGTGCCGTCCTGGAAGCGGTCGTAGCCGCCCTTCGCCGCGTCCCACACGTAGGCGATGTCACGTGACCGGTACTGGACGCGGCCGCCGGCGGTGGGGGTGGGCGTGCCCGGCACCGAGGTGTCGGTGGCCGTCGTGGTGGTCGCGGCGTCGGCGCCCTGGTACGCGAAAAGCGCCGGCGCCGACCGGGCGTCGCCGGCGTGGGTGTAGAGGCCGGAGGTGGTCGAGAACAGGTTCGAGGGGGCCGGCCGGTTGTCGGCCCGCTGGTACTCGTCGGTGACGGCGTCGAAGCCGACGTCCACCAGGTCGGCGGCGTGGATGGCCGACGCGGTGACCGGGTTGGCGCCCGACCACGCCAGCATCGGCCGGTTGAGGTTGGCCAGCAGCTCGACGTCAGAGATCCGCGCCGAGCGAATCGGGCCGACCGGGTCGGCGTCCTGGCTCTGGAAGAGGGCCGCGAAGCGAGTGAACCCCGCTTCGATCTCCTCCTCGTACACGACGTCGGCCTGGTTGATGCCGACCGGCGGGCGGGCGCCCTCGTTGTTGTCGATCTTCACCACCAGTGCCGGCCGTGTGCGGCGGGCCTCGTCGGTGGTGGGCAGCCCGGTGAGGGGGAAGGCCGGCCCGGCCACCGCCGCGGTGGTCGTCGTGGTGTCCGTCGCCGGCGGACCGGCGTCGTCGTCGCCCTTCGAGCACGCGCCCGCGAGGAGCACCAGGGCCAGCAGGGGCGCGACGGCACAGCGTCGGGAACGGCACGACACGACGTGGTTCAGAGCTCCTGGAGGGCGGCGATGCGCTCTTCGAGTGGGGGGTGGGTGTCGAACATCCGGTTGAGCTTCGACATCTTGCCCTCTTCGGGCGTGCGGGCCAGCGGCGACTCGATCCAGAGGTGGGCGGTGGCCCTCGATGCGCTGTGCACCACGGTCTGGTCGGCCTGCAGCTTCTCGAGGGCCGAGATGAGGCCGGGTGGGTAACGGGTCATCTCCACCCCCGACATGTCGGCCAGCGACTCACGCCGGCGGGACACGGCGAACTGCATGAGGCGGGCGATGATCGGCGAGAGGATGAGCAGGATGAGTGCCAGCGCCGCCATGACCAGGAACACGATGTTGCCGCCCCCGTTGGAGTCGTTGCTGCGGTTGCGTCCGCCGCCGAAGAACAGCATGCGCACGCCGATGTCGGCCAGCAGCGCCACCACGCCCACCATGGTGACCGCGAGGGTGGACACGAGGATGTCGTCGTTCTTGATGTGGCTGAGCTCGTGGGCCAGCACCGCCTCGAGCTCGATGCGGTTCATCTTCTCGAGCAGCCCGGTGGTGACCGCGATCGCGGCGTGCTTCGCGTTGCGGCCCGTCGCGAAGGCGTTGGGCGCGGCATCGTCGATGATGTAGAGGCGCGGCTTGGGGAGGCCGCTGGCGATGCAGAGACCCTCGACCACGTTGTGGAGGCGGGGGTACTGCTCGACGGTGGCCGGGTGGGCCCGGCTCATGGCCAACGCCACCGCGTCGGATTTCCAGTAGGAGAAGAACGCCGAGCCGCCGGCGATCGCGAAGGCCAGCACCACGCCGGCCACCCCGAAGTTCAACAGGTAGTTGAACGCCAGGCACACGAGCACCACCAGCACGACGAAGAAGAAGATGAGCACCGCGGACCGCCGCTTGTTGGCGGTGACCTGGTCGTACATGGGCATGGCGGGCTACCGGCTCATGGCGGTGTGGGGCACGGGCGTCGGGTCCGGGGTGAGGATCAGGATGGTGCGCCCGGCGCGGGTGGCGCGGTCGGCGGTGCCGCCGGCGGCGCCGCGGGAGTCGCCGGTGCGGCCGGCGGGGCGTCGTTGCCGAACGACACCTGGACGGGCCCGCGTGCCTCGTCCTCGGCCTCGAAGTACTCACGTGAGGTGAAGCGCAGCATCCCGGCGATCAGCACCGCCGGGAACGTCTGGATCTTGGTGTTGTACTTGAAAACCGAGTCGTTGTAGAACTGCCGGGCGTAGGCGATCCGGCCCTCGGTGCCCGTCAGCTCCTCCTGGAGGTTCAGGAAGTTCTGGTTGGCCTTCAGGTCGGGGTAGGCCTCGGACACCGCGAACAGGGACTTGAGTGCGCCGCTCAGGACGTTCTCGGCCTCGGCCTGGGCGTGGGGGCCCTCGGCGTTGACGGCCATGTTGCGGGCCTGGGTGACGGCCTCGAGGGTCTCGCGCTCGTGCGAGGCGTAGCCCTTGACCGTCTCGACCAGGTTCGGGATCAGGTCGTACCGGCGCTTGAGTTGCACGTCGATCTGGGCCCACGCGTTCTCGATGCGGTTCCGCAGCTTGACGAGGCCGTTGTAGATGACCATCACGATGATCGCGAGCACCACGATCACACCGACGATGATGAGCACTGCGGTCATTGCTACTCCTTCGAGGCGGGGGCCGACGCGTCCGCCGGCTGCCCGACCATCATAGGGCCGCGGCGTGCGGTGGGACCCTCACACCACGGTGCGGTAGACGTCGAGGTAGATCGCCGCCAGCCGCTCCATCGAGAACCCGGCGGCCCGCTCGGTGCCCGACGCCACCAGCTGGGCGGCGGTCCCCGGTTCGGTCAGGAGCCGCTGCAGCGCGTCCGTGAGCACGGACGGGTCGCCGGGCGGGACCAGCAGGGCATCGCGCCCCGATCGCGCCACGTTCGCGTACCCGGGCAGCTCACTCGCGACGATCGCGCAGCCGGCGGCCATGGCCTCGAGCAGGACCACGCCGAAGGACTCGCCGCGCAACGACGGGGCGCAGAACACGTCGGCCCCCCGCAGTCGCGACGCCTTCTCGGCGTCGGTGATCCGCCCGAGCCACTCGATGCGGGGATCACCTGCGTACGCGGCCTGCAAACGGCTGGTCTCGGGCCCGTCGCTGCCGATCCACAGCCGGACGTCCACCGGTAGGTCGGCGAAGGCCGCGAGCAGGACCTCGAGGCCCTTGCGGGGCTCGTGGCGACCGACGAACAGGATCGTGGGGCCCTCTGTGGGCCACGGCTCCGCGTCGGCGAAGTGCTCGAGCTCGACCCCGTTGAACACCATCGTGTACTCGCCGCCGAGGGCCTCGGCAGCGAGGCGACGGGCGTCCTCGGAGACGGCGCAACGGTGGTCGAGGCGCTGGGCCAGCAGGCGCGGGCCCGGCCGCAGCCACTTGTACCCGAAGCTCACGCCGGCGGCGTGGAAGGTTCCCACCAGCGGTGAGCTCTTGAAGAGCAGCGACGTCATCGTCGGGCCGGGGCACATCGGCTCGTGCACGTGGAGCACGTCGAAGCTCTCGTCGCGCAGCGCCCGGATGGTCCGCAACTGCGCCGAGGGATCGGGCGCCAGGGGGGCGACCGAACCGTTGGCCGCGGTCGGCACGCTGTTGCCGAGCGGGGTGACGCCCGCGTCCGGCGGTGGGCCATCACACGGCCCCAGCACCCGCGTCTCGTGGCCCAGTGACCGCAGCGAGCGCGCCAACGCGAGCACCTGGCCCTGCACCCCGCCGGGCACGGTCAGGCTGTAGGGACAGATCAGCCCGACGCGCACCCGACGAGGCTAGTGGCT
Organism: uncultured Microthrixaceae bacterium; assembly: GCA_964635055.1. Lineage (GTDB taxonomy): Bacteria > Actinomycetota > Acidimicrobiia > Acidimicrobiales > DATDAH01 > JAEUJM01. The sequence goes on from CAZWMT010000020.1 coordinate 95,501, forward strand.
CGGGTCCGGGCGGCCATCAGCCGGTCTGGCGAAGCGGCTCTGGACAACGGGCGCCGTCAGGCGAGTCCCGCCCGGCGCAGGGCCTCGTGGTCGCTCGGCCAATTCGGGGCCATGAGGTGCCACTGCTCCGGCTCGGCCCGGATCAGGGCCTCGAGCTCGGTGGCCATGTGCTGGGTGATGCGGGTGACGTCCTCACGGAGGGTCCCCCGGCGCTCGACGGGCACCGGCGCCCGGATCACGCAGTGGTGGCCCCGGCCCCGGTTGTAGACGGCGCAGGGCAGGATCGGTGCGCCGGTCCGCAGGGCCAGTGTGGCGGGGCCGCCCGGCAGGGTCGTGCGCTCACCGAAGAACTCCACCTCGATCCCGCCACCCTGGATGTCACGGTCGGACAGCAGGCACACCACGTGGCGCTCCTTGATGCCCCGCACCACCTCGGCGCCGGCCTTCGGGCCGAGCGGCACCACGTGCATCCCGAGCGAGCGGCGGAACTCGACGAACCACTCGAACAACTCAGGCGGGTCGAGGGGCTCGACCACGGCGGTCACCGGGATGTTCGCCACCATCGTGAGCCAGAACGCCGCCCATTCCCATCCCCCCAGGTGTGGGATCGCCATGATCGGCCCGTAGCCGTCGGCCCTGGCGTGCTCGATGTGCTCGAAACCTTCGTAGGAGAGCCCGGCATCGACCTCCTCACGGGTCATGCCCGGGAGGCGGAACGACTCCATCCAGTAGCGCCCGTAGGACTCGAAGGTGCGCTGCACCGCCGAGCGGAGGGCGAGGCCCTGCAGGTCGCGTCCCGTGGCCCGCCGCAGGTTGCGCTCGACCATCAGCCGGCGCTCGCGCATGGTCTGGGCCGCTCCCGCGCTCGCCGCGCGAGATGCGGCCGCGGCGAGGGGCCCCGGCAGCGCCCGGGCCACACCCGCGCCCAGCTTGTAGGCCGTCAGCGCCCGGTCCGCCACCGCCGGCTCAGCCCGGTGGCTGACGGCGCGACTGGGCGCGCTCGCGGGCCCGGGCCCGCCACGTCTGGGCGATGGGCCGCGCCGTGCGCCGGTTGCGGCGGCGGGTCCGGTCGAACACCGGCTCCGGCTTCGGCCGCTCGGCGCTCGCCTGGCGCCACACCTTCACGAAGCGTTGCCCCGCGGTGAACAAGGTGAGCACCAACATGATCCAGAGCACCGGCACGAGCAACGAGTCGAACAGGAGCCCGAACGCCAGCATGATCGTGCGCTCGGCACGCTCCATGAGCCCACCGCGGGCGTCGAGACCGAGCGAGTCGGCCTTGGCCCGCTGGTACGAGACGAGGAACGACGCCCCCAGCACGGCCATGGGCAGCACCGCGAGGTGACCGGGTTGGGTGTCGGCGAGGTACCAGGCCACACCGCCGAGGAGCAAGGCGTCGCTGACCCGGTCCATGACCGAGTCGAAGTAGGCCCCGCGGGGGCCGGCGGTGCCGGAGGCCTTGGCCACCGCGCCGTCGAGCGCATCGGGCAGCGCGGTCAGCACCAGGAGCACGAAGCCGCCACGGAGCGCGCCGGCGCCGATCGCGACCGCGGCCGCGGCCGCCATCACCACACCGGTGGCGGTCAGGTAGTCGGCGGTGATCCCCGCCTTGCGGAGGTTGGTGCCGACGGGCTTGAGTCCGCGCTCGATGTTCGTGCGGAATTTTCCGTCGAACATGGTTCTCCTGACCGAAAGGGGTGCGAGCCGGCCCCAAGGCTACCGGGCGACCGGCCGCCAGAGCACCACCCGTGCCTGTCAGCGCCGGCCCGCTGTGGTGCCTACCCTGTCGCCGGAGCCCCCTGGGTGGGCCCGCTTCGAGGAACGGTGCCGATGCGCGGAGGTGCATGACGTGGAGGATGTTTCGCCGGACAGGATCCGCAACGTGGCCCTCGTCGGCCACAGTGGCACCGGCAAGACGACGCTGGCCGAGGCGCTGTTGTTCGAGGCGGGGGCCATCAATCGGCGGGGCCGGGTCGAGGACGCCAACACGGTGTGCGACTTCGACGCCGAGGAGCAGAGCCGGCGCCTGTCGCTCTCGCTGTCGATCGCGCCGTTCTCGTGGAAGGGCCACAAGGTCAACCTCATCGACACCCCGGGCTACGCCGACTTCGTGGGCGACGTCGCCGCCGCGTTGCGGGTCGTCGACCTCGCGGTGTTCGTCGTCAGCGCGGTCGAGGGCGTCGAGGTCCAGACGGAGGCCATCTGGAAGATGGCCGCCGACCTCGACGTGCCCCGCATGGTCTTCATCAACAAGCTCGACCGGGAGCGGGCCTCGTTCCCTCGCACCCTCGACCAGCTGCGCGACCGCTTCGGCGCCGGCGTCGCCCCCCTCGAGCTGCCCATCGGCGAGGAGGAGTCGTTTCGAGGGGTGGCCGACCTGCTCACCGACACCGCGTTCACCTACGTCGACGGGAAGGTGGAGCGGGGCGAGATACCCGACGAGATGGAGGCCCAGGAGCACGAGGTGCACGACAACCTCGTGGAGGGCATCGTGGTGGCCGACGACGCCCTCCTCGAGCGCTACCTCGAGGGCGACCTGCCCTCCTTCGAGGAGCTCGAGCACACGCTGGCCCACGGTGTGGCCAGCGCGCAGGTGTTCCCCGTGGTGTGCGGCTCCGCCGCCGCCGACGTGGCCATCGACCGGCTGGCCGACTTCATCTGCGAGATCGGGCCGGCGCCCCGCGACCGCCCCCCGGTCGAGGTGGTGGCGGGTGGGTCGACCGCCCAGGTGGCCCCCGACCCTTCCGGCGACCCCCTGGCGTTCGTGTTCAAGACCATCGCCGACCCCTACGTGGGCCACATCTCGCTCATCAAGGTGCTCTCGGGCACCATCGGCCAGGACGACCACCTGTACAACACCCGCAGCCACCAGGACGAGCGGCTGCACAGCCTCCTCACGCTCCGCGGACGCGACCAGGAGCCGGTGCGCGCGGTGCAGGCGGGCGACCTCGCCGCGGTGGCCAAGCTGAGCGCCACCAACACCAGCGACACCCTCGCCCCCAAGGGCACCCCTGTCGTCGTCGCCCCGATCGAGCAACCCACACCGGTGCTCGCAGTCGCCATCGTGGCCAAGACCCAGGCCGACGAGGAGAAGGTGGCGAGCGCGCTGCACCGCATCGCCGAGGAGGACCCCGCGCTGGTCATCGAGCGCAACGACGAGACGCACCAGACCCTGCTGCGAGGCACGGGCGAGACCCACCTGAACGTCACCATCGAGCGGCTCAAGCGCAAGTTCAACGCCGAGGTGGTCACCGAGCCGGTCAAGGTGGCCTACCGGGAGACCATCACCGGCGAGGCCGAGGCCGAGGGGAAGCACAAGAAGCAGTCGGGTGGACGCGGCCAATTCGGCGTCGCCTTCGTGCGCATCGAGCCCCTCGAGCGGGGCGGCGGGTTCGAGTACGTCGACGCCATCGTGGGTGGCGCGATCCCCCGTGGCCTCATCCCGTCGGTCGAGAAGGGCATCCAGGAGACAATGGCCAACGGCGGCATCCACGGCTACCCCGTGGTGGACGTCCGGGCCACCTGCTTCGACGGCAAGTTCCACGCCGTCGACTCCGACGAGATGAGCTTCAAGATGGCCGGCCGGCTGGCCTTCCGCGAGGCCATGGCCAACGCCGGACCGGTGGTGCTCGAACCCATCTCGCGGATCGAGGTGACCGTCCCCGCCGACCAGTTGGGCGACGTCATGGGCGACCTCAACGCCCGCCGCGGCCGGGTGCAGGGCAGCGAGTCGGGCAACGACGGCGAGGCGATCGTCGTCGCCCTGGTCCCCACCTCGGAGATCCTGCGCTACGCCATCGACCTACGGTCCATGACCGGTGGGCGGGGACGGTTCACCGAGGCCCACGACCACTACGACCTGCTCCCGGACCACCTGGTGGCGGCGCTGTCCACCGAGGAGTGAGGGCCGCGGCCATGGACACCGCCGACCTCGCCCGTCTCACCCCCCAGGACGCCGTGGTGACCTTGCGGTCGCTCCCCCGACGCTTCCGCACCACCCTGCGACCGGTGGATGACGACAACCTGGACGAGCTCGCCGAGCGCATCGCCTCGAGCGGCCACTCCCCCCTCGACCACCTGGTCGACGCCGACCGCTCGCTCACGATGTTGCACCAGGCCCTCGACCGGGTGCTCCACCACGACCAGCCGGTGCTGGCGCCGGCCGTCATGGATCCCGCCGCCCGCGAATGGCCGCCCGTCCACGCCGGCCTCACCACCGAGCTGGCCCACCTCGAGGCCACCGTCACCGACTTCGCCGACGTCGCCACCCGGGTTCCCGCCGCCGATTGGGGCCGCACCGGCACCGTGGCCGGCAGCACGACCGTGGAGGCGCTGGACCTGCTGCGAGAAGCGGTGCGCACCGCGATCACCGACCTGCGCGCCGCCCAGCGTGACCTCGACGAGGTGCGCCGCTGAGGGAGCGGTCGAGCCGGGGATCCTCGGACTGGCCGATCCCGGCTGAGCGTTTCCATTCGTCCAAGACGACCGGGAAAGACGCGTCGTACCGTCGTGCATGACCACCGATCCTGAACCGCTCACCCCGGCCGTCGTCCCCACGCTCACCTATGAGGACGCCGACGGCGCCATCGACCACCTGCAGAAGGCGTTCGGCCTCACCGTCCACGAGATCCACCGTGGCGAGGGCGACACCGTCGTACACGCCGAGCTGCGCTGGGGCAACGGGATGGTGATGGTCAGCACCCGCCAAACCCGCCAGTCCGTTCTCGCTGGGCCCACAGTGCGTCTACCTCGTGACCGACGACCCCGACGGCCTCTACGAGCGGGCCGTCGCCGCCGGCGCCGAGATCGTCATGGCCCCCACCGACCAGGACTACGGCTCGCGGGACTTCTCGACCCGGGACGTCGAGGGCAACGTCTGGGCTTTCGGCACTTACCAGCCCGGCGCACCGACCACGTGACGCCGCGATGCTCGCGCCCTCAGATCTCAGCCGTCGCCCAACGGCAACGAACGTCACCGCACCGCGGCGCAGCTGCAGTCACTTCTCCCTTGCCGGGGCTAGGGCCCGGGTTCGGCCTGCTATGAGCCGGAGCTCGTCAGGCGCGATCGGCCGAGACACCATCCACTCCCTCCAGATGGAGTCCGTGTTCTTCGAAGCCATGTCCATGGCCCGCCACCGAGCGGCATGAATCGACTCGTCCGCACGCTGATTCACCCCGCCAGCACCCGCAGCCCATTGGAAGTCGACCTCATTCTTGGCCGCCATGACGTTTCCGATCTCCTCGAATCGGGAGATATGACCATCGAGAGTGAGGAAGAAGCCGGTCCACGAAGTCTGATCAGCAGCGTGAGGGCGCACCTTGTATGTGGCGACCGCCGCGAACACCCAACCCTTGACCTTGAGACCATGCGGGATCTTCTTCCTCCGTTGGTTCCGCGGAAGCAGGTGCGGAGGGACTCCGTGGAGGTGGTTCTTGTAGACGATGACCTGTAGGGGAAGACCGACGGCCTTCAGCGCCTCCACGACCTGGGTCGCCGGGAAGGGACGTAGTCGCCGCTCGGCACCACTGGTGTGACCGGTCTCGGTCGCCTCCGGCACCTGGCCCCGCAGGTAGCCCACCAAGTCATCCCCGGATAGCTCAGGAATCGCGTTCCATGCGGCGAGGCGTTCCGCATCGACCCTTGCCCTCCGGGCCCTCTCCTGTGCTTCGACTTCAGCAGCAGCCTGGTTGGCGCGGCGCTGTTCGGCCTCGAGGACTTGTTGACGGGCGTAGGAGTGACCTCCACAGAGACGTACGCCGAAGGTCATGTCGCTGTGGGGGCCACACACGGCCACGCCGCACTCGGAACACACCCCGATCGCGAACGTCCCGCACCCACACAGTGGGAGCCCCCCGGTGGTCGCGTCGCCCTCGGGGTAACGCGTACCACAACGGATGCTCGTGACCTGCGGTACCGGCACCATCTGGCCGCCCGGGCCCGCCGGGAGCCAACGCTCCTCACGAAACGTGACCATCGACGTGCACTCCCAGTTGCCCGGAGAGATCGGAACACGGTCACTGCCGTTGCACTGAGGACACGCCACGACACGACAGTAGATGGGCCAATCCAGGCGAACAGGCCGCATCCACCCGGCTCGCCGCTGAGAGGATGAGGCCGTGCCTGAGCCCACTGACCCCGACGACCTCGGGTGGGGCGGACTGCCCGATGACCTGCCCGCTACGCCCCGCTCCGTGCTCCAACCCTTCGCCGAGGCAATTGCCCGCGACGACCCACTGCCATCGCCTCGACCTCGGCCCGACGAGCAGGCCACCGAAACGGGACTGTGGCTCCTCGGCCGGGCCTGCCCCGCCGCCAGCCTCCTCGCCTAGATCACGCGTTGCCGTTGCCGAAGCGCCGGCTGATCATTCGTTGCTGTTCACGGTCGTCGGTGACGGCTTGGGTGCCGGTGGGATAGCGCCACCAGAAGGTGCGGTCGTCGTCGCCGGTGCCTTCGTAGACGGGGAAGTCGGCGGGCTCCACGCTGACCCGGCACACGTCTTGGCCGTCGACGGTGTGGAACGTCCAGGCGACGAGTGATCCAGCGGCGGCTCCGAGGCGGCCGACGAGCAGGTTCTGGAGGTGCTGGCCGAACAGGTCGTGGTCACCGCGCTGGCCACGCTTCGAGAACGAGGCGTAATCGGCTTCGAGCCCGTACACCGTGCCGTTGTCGGCGACGCCGATGAGCAACGTGCCGCCGTAGGCGCTGTTGAGAAACCCGGCGACGGTCTTGACCGCGGCCTTCTCGGGGATGCCGGTCTTGTGGGACTCGGCGCGGATGTCGTAGCGGAGGGTGGACTTGTACTCGAGGTGCGAGTCCTCGCGGTCGGGTCCGAGGAGGTCGCCGATGGGGCAGGTTCGTTGGCGGGCGACCCGCGCCCGTGCGTAGATGCCGGGGAGGTATTCGGCGACGAGCGCGGCGCGGAGCTCTTCGTCGTCGATGAGTTGGCCGGCGACCTTGTCGTTGCGGTCGAGCCGCGAGGCGATGGCGGCGAGGTAGGTGGCATCGAAGCCGACCTTGAAGGCGTCGAGGTCGTTGGCCCCGGCTTCGAGCTGGATGCGTTCGTCGTTGATCAGGTCCTCGGCGATGGCGTCGGGGAAGAGCCGGTCGGCGTCGGTCCAGTCGGTGCCGTACCGCTCGTTGAACCGTTCGATGATGCTGGACAGCGTTTCGGGTTCGGGTTCGTTGAGCTTGCCGGAGCCCGAGTAGATGGTCTGGACCTCACCGGTGTCGGCGTCGAGGGAGACGGAGCCCTCGAACTGCTTCTCGTGGCGCAGGTGGGTGAGCTCGACATCGGCACCGAGGTCGACGGACTCGCCGCCGCTGTCGTGGACGAACGCGGTGAGCGCCCGGCAGAACAGGTAGTCGCGTTCGAGGGCGGTGTCACCGAACGACACGATCTGGGAAAGGAAGCTGTAGGTGCGGACGTAGCGGTGGAGGGCGTCGACGAACCGGTCGCGTTCGGTGTCGTCGAGGTCGTCGACCCGGTCGATCGCAGGGGCGAGGGCGGCGTGGATGCGGCCGTGGTCGGCCGGCCCCGACACCCTCAACAGCAGGGCGACGGCTCGTTCGATCTCGTCGGGTCGCAGGACGCCGAACTCGTCGAGGTCGGCGCGGGTGTCGTAGAGCAGGTTGGGGTCCGACGGCGGGGCGACCGTCTCGCCGTAGTAGGGCTCGAACGCGGTACGGATGTCGTCGGCGTCGTTGCGGAAGTCGAGGACGAAGGTGCCGTCCTTGTCGGGGTGGGTGCGGTTGAGGCGCGACAGGGTCTGGACGGCGTTGAGGCCGGTGAGGGTCTTGTCGACGTACATGGCGTACAGGAGGGGCTGGTCGAAGCCGGTCTGGAACTTCTCTGCCACCACGAGGATGCGGAACTCGTCGGTGTCGAACCGTTCGGCGGTCTGCGACTCGGGGAAGCCGTTCATGGACGCCTCGGTGAACGGCGCGCCGCCGTCGTCCACGGTGCCGGAGAACGCGACCAGCACCCCGAGGTTGTAGCCGTGCTCTTTGACGTACGCCTTGAGTGCTTGTCCGAACCGGACGGCGTGCTGGCGCGACGAGCACACCACCATCGCTTTGGCCCGCCCGGCGACCTCGCCGGCGATGTGGGCACGGAAGTGTTCGATGACGATGCTGGACTTCTGGTCCAGGTTCGACTCGTGGAGGGTCACGAACCGGGCGATCGCCGCTCTGGCTGCTCTGGTGTCGTAGCGGGGGTCCTCGGCGACCGCCTTCTCGAGGTGGAAGAACGTCTCGTAGGTGACGTAGCTGGCCAGCACGTCCTCGATGAAGCCCTCCTCGATGGCCTGGCGCATCGAGTAGAGGTGGAACGGCTCGTGGCGGCCGCTGTCGGGGTTGACCCGACCGAACAGCTCGAGGGTCTTGCCTTTGGGGGTTGCGGTGAACGCGAACGAGGACAGGTTCGACTGCGACCCACGGGCCGCGACCGCTTCGGCCAGGGCCTCCTCCACCGAGCCGGCCTCCAGGTCCCCGCTCTCATCGGTGGTGACGCCGAGGACCCGGCGGAGCTCGTGGGCGGCCTCGCCGGTCTGCGACGAGTGGGCCTCGTCGATGATCACCGCATACGAGCGGCCTGGCAGCGACCCGACCTTGTCCAACACGAACGGGAACTTCTGCAACGTCGTGATGATGATGCGGGCCTGTTCACCGGCCAGCGCGTCGGCCAGCTGCTGGGAGCCGTCCTCGATGCGCTCCACCACCCCGTGGGCGTGCTCGAACTGGTAGATCGTGTCCTGCAACTGGCGGTCCAACACCACTCGGTCGGTGATCACCACCACCTTGTCGAACACCTTGTGGTCGGCGTCGTCGTGCAGGTTCGACAAGCGGTGCGCCAACCACGCGATCGTGTTCGACTTCCCCGACCCCGCCGAGTGCTGCACCAGGTACTTCTGACCGGGCCCCTCGACGCGGGCGGCGGACTCCAACGACCGCACCGCGTCCCACTGGTGGAAACGCGGGAAGATCACCGCCGCGGGGGCCTTCGACCCCTTGGACGACTTCTCGACGTGCACGAACCGGGCGAACAGGTCCAACCAGGCGTCCCGCGCCCACACCCGCTCCCACAGATACGCGGTGCGGTGCCCGTCGGGGTTGGGTGGGTTCCCCGCGCCGCGACCGTGGCCCCGGTTGAACGGCAGGAACCGCGTCGAACGGCCCGACAGGCGGGTGGTCATGGCCACCGACTCCGTGTCCACCGCGAAGTGCACCACCGCCCGCTTCGCCAGCGTCCGGTTCGCCGGGTCGCGGTCCGTGCGGTACTGGGCGATCGCCTGGTCCACCCCCTGGCCCGTCAACGCGTTCTTCAACTCCGCGGTCGCCACCGGCACCCCGTTCACGAACAGGGCCAGATCGAGGGTCTTGGCCGACCCCGACTCGTACGGCAGCTGACGCGTCACCGTCAGCCGGTTCGCCCGATAGCGGGCCACCAGCTCCGGGGTCAGCCTGTGCGCCGGCCGGAAGAACGCCAACCGGATCGTCACCCCGTGATCGACCACCCCGTGGCGCAACACGTCCACGGTGCCCCGCTTGTCGAGCTCGCCCGCCAACCGGTCCGCGAACTTCGCCTGCGCCACGTTCGGGTCGCCGCCGTGGAGCTTCGTCAGCTTCCCCCAGGCCTCGCCCTGTGTCGCGCCGATGAACGCGAACAACTCCGCAGTGTCGAGGCCCCGCTGCCGGTCGAAATCGGTCGGCTCGCCCTGCGCGTTGCCGACCTTCACCGCGTTGTAGCCGTGATCGACGAGCCAATTGCAGATGAAAGACTCGAAGCCCGCCTCATCCACCTTCGCCATGTCGCGAAGGTACGCCATCACCGTGACGGCTTGGCCGCCCTCAGGCCGGACCCCGTCGATATCTCGTCGTCAAGTACTCATCGACCCACTTCCTCGAGCTGCGCCACTCACCATCGGCCCCACGAACGGCCTGGAGGCGGCCGCGGTTCGCGGCGGTGCGCAACGCCGGATGGCCGATCTCATCGTTGGCGAGTGCAGCGAGTGGAACGAGCCGAGCAGGGCCCGCCACCGCAGGGACGACGAACCGGTACAGGTTGTCGAGGATGGACCGCGCCAGCAGTTCGCCGAGCGCGCCGAAGTCACCCGAGTCGGCTCGCCGCAACGCCGTGAGGTACTGGCTTCGCTGGCGCTTGTAGATGATCGCCGGTGGGTAGCCCAGCCGAACAAGGACGAGGTTCAGCACCAAGCGCCCGGTCCGACCGTTTCCATCCAGGAACGGGTGAATCCGCTCGAAGGATGCATGGAGGTCGGCCAACTCTTCCGGGAAGCCGGGGGCACGAGCCGCCAGCGCATTTGCCCGTTCGAGCCACTGGTCCACATCCGCACCGACCAACGGCCAACTCGGCGGCGTCATCCCACCCGGGAACGGTCGGATGTCGTGTTCCCGAAACGCTCCGGGCCCCTCACGGGCAGAGGCGTCAGGGTGGGGGGACACGCCCCAGACGGCCGTCATCGCCATCGTGTGGATCCGGCGCAGCTCCGTCAGGGTGACCACGCCTGTACCCCCACCGTGCTCTGGACGAATGGCCTGGTTGTAGACCCAGTCGGCGGCGTCGGCGTACCCCCGAACCTCCATGTACTCGGCCAGTTCCTTGTTGCCGACGGCTCGCCCCTGCTCCAAGAGCGCTTCGACCTGCTTGAGCACCAGGGTGTTGCCCTCGATCGCAGTCGAGTGGTGGGCCTCCTCGTACCAGAGCCCCCGCCAGATGTCCTGGGCCTCGACCGGATGCGGGAGACCTCCGAGTCGCTGCCAGAGCTCGGCGATCTGCACGTCCAGCCGCTCGTAGACGACCTCACGTCGCGGCCGGCCTCGACGGACTTGAAAGTGTTCGCTCATGGCCTATCGAACTGTACCGAACACTTCCGCCAAGTGTTCGCTCCGACACAGCCCAAAGGAACCGAACAACAGTTGCAGGGGTGTGGTTCGGCGCGTCGAGCGCTCTCCGCCCGGACTACCGATCGACCGCGGCCGCGCGCGGCCGCCGCCAAGCGGGCCCCAGCCGTGCCCTCTCGGGCCACGCAGATCTCGGCGGTGGGCCGGCGCGGACGTCGGGACGGTCCGTCGCCGCCGTGGTCGAAAGCCCCGCTCCTGCGTTCATGTGCACGGACCGCGAGGCCGGGTCGTACTCCCAGCCCCGTGAGCAGAGGAACATCTGCTGGCCGGTCTGCCACTTCACCCCGATGAACCAGCCGCCACATGACAGCGCAGCGCACGGCCGGCGTCCCCCGGTCGTGCGGCCCTCGACCAACCCGGCGAACCCCCTCGACCTCGACCGGCAAGCTCCACACGACGAGCCCTCGAGGCACGCGACCTTCGCCGTCGACGGGGAGATCCGCCGGCCACGGGTCTCGGTCGATCACCTCAGACACCTCCGGCAAGCCGGATCGTGGTCCGGTCGGCCATGTCGAGCACCTCGATGCCCGCCGCCGCGTAGCGGGCCCACCCGTCGAGCTCGCCGAACCGCTCCAACTCGACGTGCTCCGCGGTGCTCACGATGCACGCCAGACTCGCGGCCATCACCTCGTCCACCGAGGCCGGGTCGGCCATCATCCGGTCGATCTGGCCCCGCCGCGTATGAGTCCCGTGGCGTGGTGGGGTTTGGGTCCACCGTTGGCTGAGCCACCGG
>CAZWMT010000021.1:0-104394 GCA_964635055.1 uncultured Microthrixaceae bacterium
CCGGTGGCTCAGCCAACGGTGGACCCAAACCCCACCACGCCACGGGACTCATACAGAACTACCTGAGAACCTCACGTGCCTTGGACCGTCCCACGGCACGAACCCTACTCGCCGCGGTGATCAGCACCCTGGAAGCCCACTGCGAACCGCCGGCGCCTGGGTGCACCGATACTCACCAGATGCGCATTCCTCCTGGTCGCCAGACCGAGGTAACACAGGAGCAGTCGGGCTGTCAGCGGATCGCGGTGGTCCTCCGCCGACGCCGCCGAGAAACGCCGTCACCGCTGCCCGGTACTCTCCCAATGGCTCAAGCGGGTTCGGCGATGCAGGAGGGGGAGGCGTGAAGACCACACCGCAGCAGTTCCTCTCCCTGCTTGCGCCTGGCGCCCAAGTCATCGTCCGCGATGAGGAGTGGCTGGTCCGATCGGTCGACGTTCGGGGCGTCGACGGGATGATGGTGAAGGCGATCGGCACCAGTGAGCTCGTCCGGGATCGGGAGGCGACGTTCTTCACCGAGCTCGATCGGATCGAGCCGCTGAAACCGGACGAGGCGACGCTGCAGCTCGACGACACGCCAGGGTTCCGCCGCAGCCGCCTCTTCATCGAGGCGCTGTTGCGCAAGACGCCGCTGCCCGCCGGCGAGACCCGCCTCGCCGTGGGACCGCTGCAGCTGCTCAACGACCTCGAGTACCAGAAGCGGCCGGCGCAGATGGCGCTCGAAGCGCTGCGCCCCCGCCTGCTCATCGCCGACGCCGTCGGGCTCGGCAAGACGCTCGAGGTCGGCATCGTGCTGTCCGAGCTGATCCGTCGGGGCCGGGGCGATCGCATCCTCGTCGTCACCCCCCGCCACATCCTCGAGCAGTTCCAGCACGAGCTGTGGACCCGCTTCTCCATCCCCCTCATCCGCCTGGACTCCCAAGGCATCCAGCGGGTCCGCCAGAAGATCCCCTCCACCCGGAATCCGTTCACCTACTACAAGCGGGTGATCATCTCCATCGACACGCTGAAGCATCCCGGCCGCTACCGCCCCCTGCTCGAAGGCATCCACTGGGATGCGGTGGTCTTCGACGAGTGCCACAACCTCGTCAACAAGGGGGCACAAACCAACGAGCTGGCCCGGGTGGTCGCCCCCCGCACCCGTGCGCTGCTGCTCACCAGCGCCACCCCCCACAACGGCGACCCCAAGTCGTTCGCCCACCTCATCGAGCTGCTCGACCCCACCGCCATCGCCGACCCCGACCATTACAAGGCCGACGACATCGCCCACCTCTTCATCCGCCGCCACAAGGCCGACGAAGAGGTGTCCGCCGAGGTCGGGTCGGACTGGGCCGAGCGCCTGCCGCCCAAGCCGGTGATGGTGTCCGCCTCCCCCGCCGAGAACGCCGTCTTCGCCGAGCTGGCAGCCACCTGGCTGCGCCCGCCCAGCGGCAAGCCGCCCACCACCGGCAAGGGCGCCCACCTCTTCCCCTACACGCTCCTCAAGGCCGCCCTCTCGTCCCACGTCGCCCTGGCCGAGACCATCACCAACCGCCGCACCACCCTCGCCAAGGCCGCCACGACCGCCGCCACCAGCAACACCGGGGCAGGCCCGATCCTCGAGGCCCAGCAACAGGAGGACGCCGCCCTCCGACGCCTCGCCGACCTCAACGACCAGGTGAGCCACGACGACAGCGCCAAGCTCCACGCCCTCGCCGCGGTCCTCCAGGAGATCGGCGTCGGCAAGAAGTCGCCCACCCGGGCGGTCATCTTCTCCGAGCGCGTGGCCACCCTCAACTGGCTCACCGAGCGGCTCCCCCATATGACCGGCCTCGACCCGAAGCAGATCCTGCTGATGCACGGCGGCCGCTCGGACATCCAACAGCAGGAGATCGTCGAGCAGTTCTCGCTCGAGGGCAGCGACGCCCGCGTGCTCGTCACCGGCGACATCGCCTCAGAGGGCGTGAACCTCCACCGCCAGTGCCACCACCTCATCCACTTCGATCTGCCCTGGAGCCTCATCACCCTCGAGCAGCGCAACGGCCGCATCGACCGCTACGGCCAGCGCCACAGCCCCGAGATCCGCGCCCTGCTGCTCGCCCCCGACAACGACGAGGTGCGAGGCGACGTCACCGTGCTGAAGAAGCTGCTCGACAAGGAGCACAACGCCCACCTCGCCCTCGGCGACGCCGCCTCGATCATGGGACTCCACTCGGTCGAGCTGGAAGAGGAGGCCATCATCAAGGCCCTCGCCGTCGAGAGCCCCGCCGAGCGCGAGGCCGCCTTCGACGAGGCCGTGCCCGACGGCCCGCCTGAGGACTCGTTCGACTTCCTCACCTTCCTGGCCGGCGAGGGACAGCACGACGCCGTGCAGGCCTACGAGTCGCCGTCGCTGTTCGACGACGACGCCGCCTTCATCCGCGAGGCCCTCTACGAGGTGTTCGACGACCCGGTGGGCGACCTCGACATCCGCGAGGAACACGAGCACCAGCTGCTGTCGCTGGTGCCGCCGCCCGATCTGGCCAAGCGGCTCGAGATCCTGCCCCAGAGCTACCTGAAGGAGCAGAAGATCACCGAGCGCCTGAAGCTGACCTCCGATCGTGAGGTCGCCGAGGAGATGCTGGCCCGGGCCCGCAGGTCGAAGACGTCGATGTGGCCGGAGGTGGGCTTCCTGTCGGGGCAGCACCCCATCCTCGACTGGCTGGTCGACAAGGTGCTGGTGCGCCTCGGCCGCAACGAGGCGCCCATCATCGTGGCCGACGTCACCGAGCCCACCTTCCTGTTGCAGGGCGTCTACTCCAACGCCGCCGGCGAGCCCACCGCGGTCGAGTGGCTGGCGGTCGACGAGCTGGGCGACGGCCGCGTCCCGGCGGTCCAGCCCATGATCGACGCCCTCGCCGCCGCCGGCGTGCGCCACGACATGGTCAACCCGACCGCTCCGATCGAGCCCGACGAGTTGAACCGGCTGCAATCGCTCGTGCCTCGGGCAGTGGAGGTCGGCCGCCAGCACATGCAGTACCGGCGGGACGACCTCACCGCCGCACTCGACGAGCGCATGGGCGTCCACACCGAGCGCCTGCGACAGTGGACCGCCAATCGGCGCGAGGTGATCGCCGAGATGGCCAACGAGCCCCGACGCATCCACGAGCAGAAACAGCTTGAAGTGCACGAGCGCGGCACTCGTGAACACATCGCCTCCCTGGCTACGGTCGGCGAGCCGCTGGTGCGGGTCATCGGGGTCCTGGTGGCAAGCAGCTGATGGCCTTCGACAGCGTCACCAACCGCAACGAGTACTTCTCGGCCCACTACCTGGCCTCGTTGCTCCAGGCCGGGCTGAAGGACCAGCGCGACCGCTGGACCGAGCTGGAGGGTAAGGGCGAGCCCACCGCCCGCACCCGTCTGCGGTCGCTCGGCGGTCCGTTCTTCGCCGCGAGGGCCGACGCCGATGACGACATCGAGGCCCTGCGCCACCTGCACGATGCGGTGATCGGCGCTCTTGGGTTCGCCCCCGAGCGGTCCGAGCGGACGTTCGTCCGCGGCGCCGAGTCGCTCGACGTGCCCGTCGCCTCGGCCTGCGAGACCAGCACCGGGCTGCTGCTCGTCGCCATCGAGGCGGGTTTCGCCACCGACGTCGACGCTGTGCTGGCCAAGGACGGCGCCGGCCGCCTGCTCGACCCCCCGATCAGCGGCGCCACCGCCACCGGCGCGCCCAAGCCGGCCATGCGCTCGGCGGTCGAGCTGGTCGCCCACCTCTTCGCTTGCGACGACCCGCCCCGCTACGTATTGGTGCTGGCCGGCGGCATCGTGGTGCTGGCCGACCGTCAGAAGTGGGGCGAGGGCAAGTACCTGGCCGCCAACCTCGACGACGCCCTCGGCCGCAACGACACCTCGGCCAAGGGTGAGCTCGAGACCATCGCCGGCCTGTTCAGCGCCGACGTGCTGGTGCCCGACGACGGCCAGTCCACCCTCGACGAGCTGGTCGCCGCCTCCCGAAAGCAGGCGGTGGGGGTCAGCGAGGACCTGCGCGACGGCATTCGCCTGTCGATCGAGCTACTGGCCAACGAGGTGATCGTCCAGCGCCTGGCCGCCCACCAGGGCGTCTACAACGGCGAAGTCGACCCCAAGGTGCTCACCCAGCAGTGCCTGCGCTACCTGTACCGGCTGGTCTTCCTGTTGTTCGCCGAGGCCCGCCCCGAGCTGGGCATCCTGCCCGTCGACCATCCCGAGTACGCCGAGGGCTACGGCCTCGATCGCCTGCGCGAGGTCGCCCTCACCGAGCTGCACAGCGAGCGGGCCCGCAACGGCACCCACATCCAGGAGTCGCTGGGCCTGCTATTCGAGCTGGTGAACGACGGCTACCGCCACGCGGGCGCCCAGGCGTCGATGACTTTCGACGAGGCCGAGACCCACATCGGCCTGGTGTTCGAGCCCCTCAAGAGCGAGCTGTTCTCCGAGCGGGCCACGCCGCTGCTCGATCGGGTGAAGCTGCGCAACGAGGTGCTCCAGCAGGTGCTGGCCCTGCTGATGCTGTCGAAGGAGAAGCGCAACGCCGCCCGCGAGTTCGTCAGCTACGCCAACCTCGGCATCAACCAGCTCGGCGCCGTCTACGAGGGGTTGATGGCCTACTCGGGCTTCTTCGCCACCGAGGACCTGTACGAGGTAGCCAAGCACGGCGACCCCCACAAGGGCTCGTGGGTCGTCCCGGTCACCGACGCCGACGACTACCCCGACGACGTGTTCGTCACCCGCACCACCGACAACGGCGGCACCGAGCGGGTGCGCCACGCCAAGGGCGACTTCGTGTTCCGCCTGTCGGGACGCGACCGTCAGCGCTCGGCCAGCTACTACACGCCCAAGGTGCTGACCGAGTGCGTGGTCAAGCACGCCCTGGCCGAGCTACTCGACCAGGACGACACCACCACGCCGGCCAAGGACATCCTCGACCTCACCATCTGCGAGCCCGCCCTCGGCTCCGGCGCCTTCCTCAACGAGGCCATCGACCAGCTCGCAGCCCAGTACCTGACCCGCCGGCAGGACGAGGTGGGCGAGTCGCTCGACCCCGAGACCTATACCGTCGAGCTCCAGAAGGTGAAGGCCCACTTGGCCCTGCACCAGTGCTACGGCGTCGACCTCAACGCCACCGCCACCGAGCTAGCCGAGGTGTCGCTGTGGCTCAACGCCATGCACCCGGGCTTACAAGCGCCCTGGTTCGGCCTCCACCTACGCCGGGGCAACAGCCTGATCGGCGCCCGCCGCGCCACCTACGCCCCCGAGAAGCTGAAGAAGGGCGCCTGGCTCAAGGCAGCGCCCACCGACCGCAAGCTGGCCGAGGGGCCCACCGCCGACGGCGAGATCCACCACTTTCTCCTGCCCGCCGACGGCTGGGGGGCCGTGACTGGCGCCAAGGAGGCCAAGGAGCTCCGCCCCGACGAGGTGGCCCGCCTCAAGGACTGGAAGAAGACCCACAAGAACCTCGACGCCCGCCAGATCGCCCGCCTGCAGGCGCTGGCCCGACGGGTTGAGTCGCTGTGGGAGCTGGCCACCCGCCGTCTGGCCATCGCCGAGAAGGACCTGCGCCGCCCCATCGAGCTGTGGAAGGGCCCCGAGCCGTCAAGGGCGGCCGGCGCCACCCGAGAGGAGCTGGAGGCGGCGCTCCTCGACCCCGACTCGGCGCTCGGCCGACTCCGCCTGGTGATGGACGCCTGGTGCTCCCTGTGGTTCTGGCCTGTAGACGGGCCGAACGGGGCGCCCAAGCCGCCGGGCGTCGGCGAGTGGCTCGACACTCTGGAGGCGATCCTCGGCACCGACCCCGGCGACGTTCCGGAGGGCCAGCTCGACCTCTTCGCAGACCTCGACACCCTGCTCGCCCGCGAGGAGCAGCTCGCCCTCGACTTCTCGATGCAGCTCACCGAGAATGTACGAGCCGAGCAACCATGGCTGGGCCAGGTCGCCGAGATCCGTGACCGGGAGGCCTTCTTCCACTGGGAACTCGAGTTCGCCCCGGTCTTCGAGCGAGGCGGCTTCGACCTTCAGGTCGGGAATCCGCCGTGGGTGCGTCCGACGTGGCAGGACGGTATTGCGCTCGCCGAGTTTGATCCTTGGTTCGGCGTTACCGAGTCAACCAACGAGTCAGTGCATCAAGAGCGCCGACAATCGGTACTGGCTGACGCTAAGCGGATCGAAATGTACTTGGACGAGGTCACGTCCATCGTCGCGGTTCAAGTGTCGGTCGGGTCACCGATACTCCACCCGATCCTCACGGGCATACAGCCGAATCTCTTCATGGTCTTCATGGATCAGACTTGGCGAACCATGAATCATCGCGGGTCGACCGGCCTGCTTCATCCCGAAAGCCATTTTGCTGACTCAAACGGTGGCCCACTTAGGCGAGCCACTTACAGACGCCTGCGACGCCACTGGCAGTTTGAACACATAAGGCTCTTCTTTCGCGAGGTCGAGGACCGACACGCGTTCGGCATCAACATCTATGGCGATGATCGCTCTCCCAGCTTTCTTCAGATCGGTGCGCTTACCGTGTCGGCTGACGTCATTGAGGACTCGCTGGTGCATAATGGGGAAGGCGCGAAGCCTGGTATTCAGTACGAGTCAGGGGGTTGGGATGTCCGACCTCACGCGGCGCGCGTTATCTCAGTTGATCAAGAGGTTCTCGCCTCTTGGGCGCGCCTATACGACGAGCCCGGTACCGCTCCGACTGAGGCGCGTCTCCTGCGGCCCGTCACGCGGGATGACCTCGACGCGCTCCTGAAGCTCTCAGAGTTTCCCGTTCGCGTCTCGAACACTTCCTACCACTGGGCTTCTGGATTGCATGAGAAGAACGCCCGTCGAGCAGGCATCATCGAAAAGGTGACCCGGCGAGTATCCAGTTGGGACGACGTGATCCTACAAGGGCCACACTTCACGGTATCCAATCCCTTCGCGAAGGAGCCCGATGAGTCCGGCGGCGGGAAGGATGACTACAGCCCTTGGGACCTTGAGTCGTTGCCGAACGACGCAATTCCGAGGACCAACTATCAACGATCAGTTGAGCGCGACAAGTTCGACAGCTCCACAGATCAGTGGAATGGAAGATCTTCATCAAAGTACTGGCGCATCACGTGGCGAGCGATGACACAGCCCAGCTCGATGAGATCACTCCAAGCTGCACTCCTGCTCCCAGGGCCCAGTCACGTCAACAGCGCCTTCAGTCTCGCGCTCGAGACTCCTCGCAGCACAGCTACCATGGTCGGACTTTGGTCGAGTATTGTGTATGACTACATACTGAAGGTCGCGGGAGTATCTAATGTGAAGGAGTGGGCTGTTAGGAGATTGCCGTACCCGGTCACGAGCGAGACTACCAGTCCCATACTTCTCCGAACATTGCGCCTCAACTGTCTTATCGGGGAGTACGCCCCGCTATGGTACGAGCTGTTCGATCCGACCTGGCTCAACGATGACTGGACCGACCCGAGCCCTACTCAGCGTCCCCTCAACGACGTAGAGCCGACGTGGTCGATGGCGACGCCACTGCGGACCGACTTCGACCGCCGCAAGGCGCTCATCGAGCTCGACGCCCTCGCCGCCCTGATGCTCGGGCTGTCGGCCGATCAGCTGTGCGCCATGTACCGGACGCAGTTCGCGGTGCTGCGGAAGTACGAGTTCAACATGGTGTTCGACGCCCACGGTCGCAAGATCGCCAAGGACCACCAGACCGCCGGCGTGCGCCAGGAGAAGGGTGACTGGGAGCTGGTGCAGCAGTGGCTCAAGTCTCCGGGGTCAGTCGACCTCCGCATCTACGAGCCACCGTTCTACAAGCCCGACCGCGAGAAGGAGATGCGGGTGGCCTACGAGGAGTTCGCCCGCCGCCACGGGACGGATTCCGATTAGAGGTCCGTCTGTTCAAACCATACGCGATTTCGAAGGTTGTCAAGCAGCCTTTGTTCCTTCCTGGTCAACTGGGAAAAATCACGCGGACCGAGCTGAACCAGCGGTACCGCCGCCTCAGACTCACCCTGTGTAACATGGTCATCCAGCACAGGTCTGAATGACCGCTGAATGCCGCTGAGGTACGTGAAGGCAGTCACGTCTTCCTCGGAAGATGTCGCTCCAGCCAGTCCCGCTAGGATGGCTGCCAGGGAACCAAATCGTGAGCCTTGGCCCGCCGATACTACGGCCCCGATTGAGCCAGCGCTCAGCGACGCAGCCCGGCGTCCAAACTCCTTTCGGGATCTCTGCATCAAATCAAACCGAATTTCCTCCTTTTCGAGGGATCGCTCCTCTTGTGCCACTGCTAACTCAGATTCATCAAGGTGAGATAGTTCGACCACATCAGTACGCAGTTGACTTATGTACTTGCGATACTCAGAGCCATGCTCCTCACGGAAATCCATCACATCTTGCAGTGGAACTAGCCGTAGGTCGACGGACAACGATTCAAGATCCGCCGCAAGCAAAGCCGACCGGGTAGCCGCCCCACTGGTCATGAAGCTTCTCATGAGACTGCGACCGAGCGCAACCGACTGTGAGATCGGGACGAACTCGATATCGTCAACTTTGTACTCATTGCAAATTGCAAGCACTTGAAGAGAAATTGTCGCTGCCCAAAGCCTGAAGTCCATGCTGATGGAATAGTCAGAATCGTCCACCGATCGATAACCCCTCCCTCGACTCAGTAGCTCATCATCCCAGCGAGCAGGTACGGCGCCAAAGGCTTGGAGCTTGGAATACACCCGCTTCGCCATGAGGCGAAACTCTGGAGAAAGATGTGATCCGCCTCGGGAGGAGGCCAGGAAGATCTCGTCGCGGGCGAACCAATCGCGGTTGAGTTGCTGTCCTACCGAGGTGAGGATCTCTCTCGCGCTACCGTCAGTCATATAGAGATTGAGAAGGTCCAAGAGAAGGTGCGCAGATCGGGGTGACACGACCTCTCGAGGAGTCAGGATCCGAAGTAGGTCATTGGACAGCAGGGGCTCGGCTATCCATGGCGCGGCCTCTAGCTGCCGGTTGCTCAAAGGCGCAGGCGCATATAGCGCGACTCCGTCGAAGAGGAGGAGCGCGTTTTTGATCAAGTCAGGTCGGATGAACCGCGGACCCGGATAGAACAAGGCGAACATGCGACGAGGGCTCAAGGCTCTACACCGGCCATGGCACTCGTTGGCTACCGACCACCGTGAAGCAAGTCTGACGGAGCTTAGCTCTTACGAGGAGGCAGGCTACGAACGATTTCGTCTCATCCGCACAAGGGGTGCCGCGATCGCAAAGGTTGATCGGCCCGGCTGTCTCGAACGGCCCATCGTCGACGCTAGAAGCAGCGACCTCGCGGTCCATCAGCGCACCGTACTCAATGCGCGATCATTGCGCCGTGTTTCATCGACTGTTTCATCCCGTCGCCGAGTCAGACGGTCGGCCATCGGCCCGTATGTGGCTCAGCGTTCCGGTCTTCGGTTCGCTCGGTTTCTGCCGAAGCTCGCCTGACACTCCGCAACGGCTAACTTACCGAGGGCGCAGACGTACAGGCGTCCGTCGCGCACCTATGGCTGAGAAGGGCTTGGACACCCGCACCCTCGTGGTCCCCCACCGACGAGCATCCGACAGGCTGCGAGGTGCTGTCGGCCCCCCGGAGGGCCGCCCCCAATGATCCCGTCACTCGTCGCCCAGCACCTGCGGCGGTCGATCGTCGAGTACCTGTCGACCACGTTCGCGCTGGCCGATGACGAGACCAGGCACGGGCTGGCCGACTTCCTGGCCGATCCCGGCGAGGGCATCTTCCGGGGGCCCTACCTGCGGGTGCGCACGCCGTTCGTCTCGGTCGAAGACGACTGGACGTCGCCGCTGGCCTGGACGCCCGACGACTTCACGCCGTTCGTGCACCAGGCCACGGCCTGGTCGCGGCTCAGCAGCTTCGGCCACGAGCCTGAGCCAACCCTTGTCACCACGGGCACGGGGTCGGGCAAGACCGAGTGCTTCCTGTTCCCCATCCTCGACCACTGCGTCCGCGAGCGGGCCGCCGGCCGGTCGGGCATCAAGGCGCTGATCCTCTACCCGATGAACGCCCTGGCCACCGACCAGGCCCGGCGGTTGGCCGAGCTGCTGGCCACCGAGGCGCAGTTGGCAGGCGTGACCGCCGGCCTGTTCATCGGCGGGGAGGGCCAGCACAAGCACCCCACCGATGAGCACCTCGTCGACGACGCCAACGCCCTGCGGGACAACCCGCCCGACATCCTTCTGACCAACTACAAGATGCTCGACCGGCTGGTGGTGCGGGCCGACCGTCACGCGCTGTGGGCGGGGAACGACCCGACCACGCTGCGCTACGTGGTGCTCGACGAGTTCCACACCTACGACGGCGCCCAGGGCACCGACGTGGCCATGCTGCTGCGCCGTCTCGGCGCCACCCTGGCCATGGGCGAGCCCGACCGCCCGCTGGGCGGGGCCACGCCCGTGGCCACGTCCGCCACGTTGGGGTCGGGTCGTGCTGCCGTGGCCGAGTTGTGCGACTTCGCCGGCCGGGTGTTCGGCGTGCCCTTCACGCCCGAGGCCGTGATCGGCGAAGTACGCCAGAGCGCGGAGGACGCCTGTGGGTCGGTCGACTACGCCCTGCCCATCCCCGACGTCGCCGACATCAATGCGGTCGACGAGAACGACAGCGACGCCTTCGACGCGCTGGCCGCCATGTTCACCGGCCGGGCCGACCCCACCAGCCCCGAGGAGCTGGGGGACCTGCTGCGGCGCCACCACCTGACCCGCGCCATCCTCAACGCCACCGGCGACACCTCCCGTCCGTGGGACGAGGTGCGCAGGGCCGTCGTCGGTCGGACCCCTCAGTGGGGTCTGGCCGCGCAGGACGACCCCGGGGCGGTCGACCTTGCCCTCGCCCGCTTCGTCGCCCTGCTGTCGATCGCCCGCCGGCCGAACGACCGCCCGTTGTTTCCCATCGAGGTGCAGCTCTGGATCCGTGAGGTGTCGCGGCTGTTGCGCTCGGTGAGCCTCACGCCCAGGTTCCGGTGGCTCGACAGCGGCGAGAGCGACATCACCACGGTGGACGCCCCCGCCGTCGAGCTGCCCGCCATCTACTGCCGTCACTGCGGGCGGGCGGGGTGGATGGGCCTGGCATCCGAGCTCGACGGGTCGCTCAAGCACAACCCCCGCCCCATCTACGAAGCGTCGGTGAAGCACTCGGCGCAGCAGCGGGCGCTGATCCGGGCGTCGCCGGATGAGGCCGACGTGCGGTGGCTGAGCACCACCGACGGCCAGCTGCACTTCGAGCCCGCCGACGACCGGTTGCCGGTGCTGGTGACCGGTGCCGACGACCCCACCAAGATCGAGGAGCGCGCCAAGCGGTCCGAGTGCCCGTCGTGCCGCAACGACGAGGGCATCCGCTTCCTCGGGTCGCAGGTGGCGTCGCTGGCGTCGGTGTCGATCAACCAGCTCTTCGGTATGGATGCCCGCTACGTGGAGAGCGACGAGCGCAAGCTGCTGGCCTTCGCCAGCTCGGTGCAGGACGCCTCGCACAGGGCCGGCTTCTTCTCGGGCCGCACGCACCGCTTCAACCTGCGGACCGCCATGGCCAAGATCGCCGTCGACGTGGGCACCACCACCCTGGCCGACCTCGGCCCCGAGGTGCTGCACAACGCCGAGCTGGGCGGGGCCCGTGACGTCTTCGCCCTGGTCCCGCCCGACCTGGTGCGCGATCCCCTGGTCGCCACGCTGTGGACCGACGAGCCGTCGCCCCGGGGTCGGGCCATCCTCGAGAACCGGCTGTCCTTCGAGGCCCACCTCGAACTGGGGCTGCGGTCGCGCTTCGGCCGCACCCTCGAGCTGGCCGGCGCGCTGACGGTGACCGTGCTAGTCGACGAGCTCGACGCGCTTATCGACCTGGTGGCCGAAGCCCACGCGCACCAGACCGGGCAGGGTGTGATCCCCGGGACCGTCCCCGGCTACGAGCCGTACTTGCTCGGCCTTCTGGCCCGGTTGCGCCAGCGGGGCGCCATCGTCCATCCGTGGCTCGAGGGCTACCTGAACAGCGACGGCGACCAGTACCAGATCTGGGGCGGCCGACCGTCGGGCATGCCCGCGTTCCCCTCGGGCCAGAGTCGCCCGGCGTTCATCACCACGGGCACCTCGAAGAACTTCGACTCGCTCCACAGCCCCGGGTTGGGGGGCACATGGCTGCTTGACTGGGCCGCCCGCACCCTGGGCGCCGACCAGAAGCAGGCCCGTGAGCTGAACCATGCGGTGTTTTCGATGCTGGCCGCCGAGGACGTACTGGTCGCCCGGACGACCGCCAAGGGCGCCACCGTCTACGGCCTCGACCCGGTGCGGATCGAGGTGAGCGACATCGCCGAGGTCGGCGACGATGCCGAACCCACGGGGCTGCGCTGCGACGTGTGTGTCGACCGGTTCAGCGCCTCGGCGGCGTCACTGCCACCGTGGGTGGGCCAGCCGTGCCTGCGCTTCCGTTGCCCCGGGCACTACCGGCCCGCCCCGGTGGACGACGCCAACTACTACCGCCACCTCTACCGCACCGGCGAGCTGCGGCGGGTGGTGACGGCCGAGCACACCAGCCTGCTCACCCGCAAGCAGCGCGAGGCGCTGGAAGAAGCGTTCAAGCGGGGCGACGCGCCCGACGCGCCCAACGTCATCACCGCCACACCGACGCTCGAGATGGGCATCGACATCGGCGACCTGTCGGCGGTGATGCTGACCTCGGTGCCGCAGAGCCAGGCGTCGTACGTGCAGCGGGTGGGCCGGGCCGGCCGCCGGTCGGGGAACTCGCTGGTGACCACGTTCGTGCGCACTGACCCTCGCAACCTCTACTACCTGTCCGACCCCGAGGCGATGATCGCCGGCGAGGTCCATCCGCCCAACTGCTACCTGGATGCGGTCGAGATCCTGCACCGCCAGTACTTCGCCTACCTGGTCGACCGGGCCGCCGACGGCACCATCGACGCCCCGGTGATGCCCCGGGAGATCGGCGTGGTCGTCACCTCGGGTCTGGCCCCCGACGGTTGGCTGCGGGCCATCCTCGACGGTGGCCACGATCCCGACACCGACCAGGTGGGCAACTTCCTGGCACTGTTCGGCACGCACCTCACCGACGAGACGGCCGACGATCTGCGTGACTTCGCGGTGGTCGGGCTCGACAAGTCCGTCGAGATCGCCCTCAACGACTGGGAGGGTCGGCTCAACGAACTGAAACGGCGGCGCGACCGTCTTCGTGACGCCATCAAGCGCCTCGACGACCAGCCCCACCGCAGCGAGGACGAGGAGCGCGAGCTGAAGCGGCTGGGCGGCGAGCGCCGGGCCGTGCTCAACATGTTGCGCACCCACCGCAGCGAGTACACGATCAACGCCCTCGAACGCCTCGGCCTGCTGCCCAACTACACCCTGGTCGACGACGCCGCCACGCTCACCGCCTCGCTGTGGTGGAAGGACGACGACGGCTTCCACAGCGACGAGACCGAGTACATCCGCAACGGCGCGGTGGCCATCACCGAGTTCGCCCCGGGCAACACCTTCTATGTGGCGGGCCACAAGCTGACCATCGATGCCCTCGACGTCGGCACCGCCACCGAGCCCCTCTACGAGCCGTGGCGGCTGTGCCCCGAGTGCGGGTTCGGTGCCCCCGAGAAGGAAGGCGAGACCACGGCGACGTGCCCACGGTGCGGCCAGACCGGCATCGCCGACGCCGGCGCCCGCCACCAGCTCATCCGCATGCGCCACGTGTACTGCACGGCGTCCGAGGAGGGCGCACGGGTCTTCGACGAGGCCGACGAGCGCGAGCGCAACTACTACCAGCAGGTCACGTCGGTCGACGTCGACCCGGTCGACATCGTGCGCGCCCACCAACACACCAAGGCCGCCTTCGGCATGGAGTACGCCCGAACCGCGGTGATCCGCACGGTGAACCTGGGCGTCACTGAGGCGCCCGGCGAGAAGGTGATCGTCGCGGGGAACGAGCTGTCGGCGTCACGCTTCGTGGCCTGCCGCTACTGCGGCGCCGTCACCGGCGCCCGCAAGACCTTCGGCGAGGACAAGGAGTTCCATCAGGGCTGGTGCGTGGTGCGGTCGGGCGCCTACAAAGCCGACTGGAAGCCGCTGAACCTGTTCCACGAGCTGCGGACCGAGGTCGTTCGGCTGCTGTTGCCCGTATCGACCTTCGAGGTGGACGAGCGCCTGGCCAGCTTCAAGGCGGCGCTGATGCTGGGGCTGCGCCTCGACTTCGGCGGCGACCCCGACAACCTGGACATCGAGCTGACCGACTTCCCCAACCCCGGTGGGCAGGGGCGGCGGCGATTGCTGGCGCTGCACGACCGCGTGCCCGGAGGTACTGGGTACATCGGTCGGGTGGCCGACCCCGATCGGTTAGGACGGATCCTCGAACAAGCGCGGGACTTCATCTCGCGCTGCGTGTGCCGGTCGGAGGGTCGGGCGGCCTGCCACCGCTGCATGCTGGGCTCGGCGCGGCCTCGCGAGATCGAGTTCGTGTCCCGTGCGGTGGCGCTCGATCTGCTCGACGAGCTGTTGGAGACCTGGGAGTTCGTGCCGGCCGAGGGCGGCACGGTCGCCGGAATCAAGCTGTCGCGGGTCGACGAGTCGGAGTTGGAGCGCCGCTGGAAGGTGGCCATCCGGGCGTGGGCCGACCGGCCGGACAACGACGCCCGGCTCACCGTGGTGCCCCAGCCCGGCGCGGCCGACGCGCTCGAGCTGCGCCTCGGCGTCGGCGACGAGGCCCCCCGCTACCTGATCCGCGAGCAGATCGAGGCCGACACAGTCCCCCAGACCGTGCCCGACTTCGTGATCACCCGTCAGGACGCCAAGTCGCCTGATGTGGCGATCTACCTGGACGGGTTCGAGTTCCACGCGTCGGCCGAGCACAACAACCTGGCCCACGACGCCGCCAAGCGTGCTGCGGTGCGTGCCTCGGGTGCCTGGGTGTGGAACCTCACGTGGGACGACGTCAAGGCGTTCCACGAAGCCGTGACCGCGACGGTTCCTCGCCTGGCTCCGGCGCGGCCGCTGCTGCCCAGGGTGCAACGAGGACGGGCCGAGAAACTGCATCTGGCGCGAGGCGGGACGATCGACCTGCGGGCCATCGATCACAATCCCATGCAGCTGCTACTCGACCTGCTGGCGAACCCCGATCCGGCGCAGTGGGAGCGGCTCGCTCTGTCGGCGGTCGGTGGGGCGGCGACGGCAAGCCCGGCCCCAATCGCCATTCCGGACGAGCGGCTCGAGGCATCCCTGCGAGGGCTCCTGGATGGCGTGGCGGTTGAGCTCGTCGCAAACGCCGGGCTGGGGACAGGACGGCCAGCTCCCGAGGCCATCGCGCACGACCAGATCGGTGGCGTCGCTGCGGGAGGTGCCGATGGCGAAGCCAACTCGGCGGATGCCAGCGAACTGCCGGCGCCGGCCGAGGGCGCTGGCCCTGTCGCCATCGCGCACGAGGAGTCCCTTCGCCGAATGCTCGTCGGCGACGCCGGCGACGCCGGCGAGGCGGTGGCTGCCAGTGGTCCGCCGGCGACGGGAACCCCGACTCCCGAATCCGCAGGGCAGAACCAGCGCGAGGACTCTCGGGAGCGGTCGACCAACGGTGGGGCCGCGGCGGCGACTGCGGGTGGTCCGCCGGCGGCGATGGCGTTCACGTGGGAGTCGATTCAGGGGTTGCCGCTGGTCGCCCTGCTCGATGTGGCGGCGCACCCACCGGAGGACGAGCGCTGGACAGTGATCGCCCGCATCCTCGACGACGAAGTTGCCATCACCGCTCCCGAGCACGCCGCAAGGTGGAAGGACTACCTCCAGTGGGCGAACCTGCTGCAGTTCCTCACGTCGCTGGGCCGCGATGCAGTCATTACGTCGGCGGCGCAGGCCGGGACGCTCGACGTGCACGATCTGCAGATCTGCCCGGTCCAGTCGGGGGCGGCCGCTCGGGAAGTGCGAGAGGTTCGGGCCGAGCTGACGCCAGCACAGCGCGACGAGCTCGATCTGTTGGAGGACGAGGGCGCCAAGTCGCTGGTCGATCAAGCGCTGCGACTCGGAGCCGGTGACTTCATCGCCGGCTACGAGCCCGAGGGCGAGCTGGGGGCCGGTTGGATCTTCGAGGCGGCCTGGCCTGGCGAGAAGGTCGCCGTGTTGGCGGACGCCGTCGAGTCGCTGGGCGACGCGCTGCAGGAATGGCTGGAGGCGAACGGTTGGGACGCCCGTCCGCCCGACCGCTGGACAATCGACGAGTTGGTCGCCGCACTGCGCGACCGGAGGAACAACACCTGATGCCCACATTGGTGCTCGCCAAGACCTTCCTGCGGGACTACGCCGCGCTGCAGAAGCCGATCCAGGCGAAGGTCGACGGTCTGTTCGAGAAGTTTCGTGAGGCCACCCACAGCGGCCTACACCTCGAGAAGTACGCCGGGGCCAAGGATTCCCGGGCTCGCACCATCCGGGTCGACCAGCAGTACCGGGGCATCGTGGCGGCGCCCGAGCAGGGCGAGGCCTACATCCTCACCCGGGTGCTCCCCCACGCCGAGGCCGACCAGTGGATGATGCGCAACACGTTCTCGGTGAACGAGGTGACCGGCGCCCTCGAGGTGGCCGACGTCCTGGGGATCGAGACCGCCACCGAGGAGCTGGCATCGGGGCCTGCACCCAGCGAGCCGGGAATCCTCGAAGGGGTCCGGGAGAAGGACCTCAAGTCTCTGGGGGTCGATCCCGCGCTCTGTTCGGTGCTGGGGAAGATCACGTCGGTCGAAGAGCTCGACGCGCTGACGCAGTTCATGCCCGAGGGGCAGTCCGACGCCCTGCACATGCTGGCGTCCGGCTACTCGCCGGAAGAGGCGTGGGCCGAGCTGGTAGCCAACGAGAAGCCCGCCGACATCGACCCCGAGGACCTGGTCGCGGCCGCCGAGCAGACGGTGTCGAAGTCGATGTTCTACGTCGTCCAGGGCGACGACGAGCTGGCCGAGATGCTGAACCGGCCCTTCGATCTGTGGCGGACCTTCCTGCACCCCACCCAGCGCCGCTATGCGTACCGGGACTTCAACGGCCCGGCTCGGGTGACCGGCGGCGCCGGCACCGGCAAGACGGTGATCGCCATGCACCGGGCCCGCTGGCTGGCCGAGCGCATGGTCGACGAGAGCGCGCCGGCCACCGCAAGGGTGCTGTTCACCACGTTCACGACCAGCCTGGCCGACGAGCTGGCCGGAACCATGGAGTCGTTCTGCTCACCGGACGCCCTGCGCCGCATCGAGGTGCTCAACGTCGACAAGCTGGCCCACCGGATTGCCAGCGAGGCCACCGGCCAGAAGCCGATCGTCATCACCGGCGACGAGGTCGTCGGGGTGTGGGAGGACATCGTCGACGAGCTCGGCCTCCCCTTCACCAAGGAGTTCCTGCAACAAGAGTGGGAGCAGGTGGTCCTGGCCCAGGGCATCCGCTCGAGGGCCGACTACTTCACGGCCGTCCGCTCAGGCCGTGGCCTCCGCCTGAACCGCCGTGACCGCGCCGAGGTGTGGCGTGCGGTCGAGGCCTTCAGCAGTCGCCTGCTGTCGATGGGCCGGGTCACCTTTCTTCAGCTCGCCGACCTGGCCGCCGCCAACCTCGAGTCCCGCTCGGTGAAGCCCTACACCCACGTAGTGGTGGACGAGGCCCAGGACCTGCACCCGGCGCAGTGGCGCATGCTCCGAGCCCTGGCGGCGCCGGGCCAGAACGACCTCTTCCTCGTCGGCGACACCCACCAGCGCATCTACGACAACCGGGTGAGCCTGTCGAAAG
Source organism: uncultured Microthrixaceae bacterium (assembly GCA_964635055.1). Classification (GTDB taxonomy): domain Bacteria; phylum Actinomycetota; class Acidimicrobiia; order Acidimicrobiales; family DATDAH01; genus JAEUJM01. The sequence continues at coordinate 17,740 of CAZWMT010000021.1, forward strand.
TAGGCATCGAGGTCCGAGGCCGCTCCCACCGCCTGCGCATCAACTACCGCACCACGCATGAGATCCTGAAGTGGTCCCTCACCCTTCTAACTGGCGAGACCTTCGACGACCTGGACGACGGCACCGAGACCCTCGCCGGCTACCGATCCACCTTCCACGGCCCGCCCCCTGAGCTGGTCGGCTACAAGACCAGGGCAGAAGAGATCGCCGGCCTGGTCGAGGCAGTGAAGGCCTGGATCGCCGACGGCCTGGACCCGGGCGAGATCGGCATAGCGGCCAGAACCAACGCCGCCCTGTCCACCACCGAGTCAGAGCTACGAGCGGCGGGGGTCCCGGCCCGCCTCCTGTCCGACAGCAAGGAGCCAGGCAGCGTGGCCATCGGGACGATGCACCGCATGAAAGGCATGGAGTTCCGGGCAGTGGCCATCATCGACGCCGGCGCCAACCAGATCCCCCTGCCGGCGGCGGTGACTCAAGCCTCAGTAGACGAACTCCAGCACCGCCACGACCTCCAACGCGAACGCTGCCTGGTCTATGTGGCGTGCACTCGCGCGCGCGATGCCCTGCGGATCAGCTCAACTGGCGTGCGCTCCATACTCTTTATCGCCGTCGATTGATCGATCGGTTGATTGAGGACCTCATCGCTCAGTAGTACTAAGAGACCCCACACGAGATCATTCCGCCATATGAGGTCGCACTAGGGCCGGCGATCTGACAAGACCACCCGACCCCCGTGAAAGGGGTATGTCCGCCGGAGAAATCGATCATAATGCGGAACCGTAAATCCTACGTATCCAAAGCGCGGCGAATACAAGAGTGCCTTGCGTATCAACTCGCCGATCTCTCTCTGAATCTCAGCCGGTTCCAAGGCGACCTTACCGGCGACGTCGTCAACTAGATGTGGACCAGCACCGATCTCAGCCGCACCCCGCAATATGGTCAACTGCCCTGGGCTCAGCCGCTCCGTCCTGACTCGAAAGAATCCCCGGTCCAGCTTCTCCATCACAGCTGATTCCGCGGCCGCGGCCTCCGTCGAAAAGATCCGAGCCTCGGTCGCATTGTCCCACACAATCTTCCCGAACTCCTGCACAAAATAGGGATACCCCTCGGTAAACTCGAAGATCCTGTCAACCGCACCACTCGTGAACTCCACACTCAGCCCACGCGCAGGCTCATTCAAAGCGACCTCGACCTCGTCCCTCGACAAACGCCCAATGCGGGGAAATTTGAAAAGCCGCTCAGCATACGAACGTGCATCCCCCGCCAGTTCTGGCAGCTGAGGGAGCCCAGCTCCCACAAGGGTGACGGGCAAGGAACGCTGAACGACCCTATGCAGTCCGGACACCAGAGCCTCAAGCTCTACCAAGTCGAGAAACTGAAGCTCATCGAGCAGAAAGACGACACCCTTTCCCGCCTCGGCTGCGGCCTCCCCAAGACCCACCAATACGTCCGTAACATCGTCGACCATGACGCCCGAATCTCCGAGACCCTCCTCTACATCAAATTCCACCGAGCCACTGACCGAGCCGTCAGGCGCCATTGTCACTTTGAACGACTGCAGAATCCTAGCCGCCCTCCGAGCCCTGTCCGACCATCGTGGTCGCGGTGCCAGTCCGAACAGTGCCTTGCGCACCAAGACGGCGAACCGCTCCCCGAACGCTGAACGCGTACCGATCTCCGCCTGAACCGTGACCCAGCCGGACTGTTCGGCAAGATCCTCAAACCTGTTGAGCAGCACAGTCTTTCCGACGCCTCGAAGACCCGTGACGAGCATCGACTGTTCGGTGTGTCCAGCGAGGAGCCGCTCCAGCAGTATGCGGAAGTCATCGAGCTCAGGCTCCCGCCCGACTAGGACCGGAGGACGAGCGCCAGCGTTCGGGGTGTACGGATTGAGAAGCCGATCCACTGACCTCTCACCCCACGAAGAGCGGCGGGGGCGCAGGAAGGGCGTCCGCAACCTCGGCCAAGGAGACATCCGACAGCCCGATGGGGCCCATCGCTGTTTGCACGAACCGCAGCACGCGGCGCGCAAGTTCGCCGTCCGGATCGGGACCTCGGTAGCTGGCTCTCCAATGCCGATCGATGCGCGCAAGCGCCGACAGGAGAACCGGCCCCGTCATGGTACTGAACCCAGCTGTCGTGGATGCCCGCAACGCAAACTCAGCGCCTATTGAGAGGCCACCAAAGACTACTAAGACGCGATTCTCGCCCCGATACCCCTCAAGTCCGCCAGAGTCAAGGCGCTCATCGACGAGAACAACCTCAACCGGTGGAGGAAAGCCACTGCGCGACAGAATCAGCCTGCCCGGGCCGCTCGTGACAACCTCAAGCCCAAATTCCTCGAAGACAAACGCGAGGTCATCCAACCGCAGCTCAGCGCTCAATCTTCGTGCGAGATCGTCAGCCAGTTTACCATAGCTCACAGACCCCTCGGTCGCTCGGCGCGAAGGTATCATCTCCTCGCGCAGATCAGGCGGAAGTCCCCGTGCACCGCGACGTTCCTCTGGGCGGGTGAGGTGCCGAATAATGTCGGCACGTTCGGCCGAAGTGAAGGCCAAATTTTGATGAGCCCGCTGTTCTTGCGCGGTACGTTCCGGACGAGGTTGAGACAGCCGGTCAAGAGCGCCCTCCAGCTCGTCGAAGTTCAGTTCATCCGCACGCATGTCGAGCAGGGTGGCAAGCCGCTCTCGGTGAATTCTTGGCGTGCGAATTCGCAGGAGGGGTGCCAACTGATAGGGCAGGCCGCTCTGAAGTGCCTCCGACATATTCTTCAGTACCAAATGACGGCCATCTTGGGGCGCCACTCGCAACACTTCTGCGGCGGCGTTGAGAATGTAGCTCATTCGCTCACCCAGATCTCGAACGTCCGCCGGATACAGTTCGATCGATCGAGACCTCCTCCTGACTGTCGCCCCCGTTCCCTTCATCACCAGCGACAGTATTGAGTTCATTGGATAGCCGATCATCCATAGGTATGCTATGCACGAGCGGAGCAGGCCAACGATTACGACGTCTCGAACACGATCGACCTCCATTTCAACGCGTCCCCGCACAGACTGCGCCGGATTGCCGCTGCCAATTAGATCGTTCTCCAGTATGACTTGATCGACCACAGCACCAAAACTCATGCTGCCGGCTCGATCCGGACCTTCGACGAACGACTTAACAAAGAGCCAGCAGTTTCGCCGAACATGATCAACCAGATCGGCATTCGAATCGTGCGGTAGAGAAATCCAGGTCAGCTCCCGAACAAAATCCGCCTCCGCTGCGATACTCAAGAGAGTGAGCGGGCCGGCACCCAGCTCAGCGGCCTCGGCCACCTTCCGGATACATCGAGCGTTACCGACCGAAAGGTTCGACAGTGCAAGGGTTCGTCCCAGGCCGCTGACTTTCCACCGCGATGGGTCGTCCGGCGACGGGCCGATGAGACTGTCGGTCTCCAGCGTCTCCAGAATGGCATCGATCGCAGGTCGGGTCCCCCCCTCGGCCTTGAGAAGCGACGTTTCGTAGATACCCTTGGCCCGCAATTCGAGGTCAGCGCGTGATAGAGCCGGGGTGCCACGGCACATGTCTTGAAGCACGAGTCTGGCAAACCCGGGCACATCAAGATTGGACCGGATCTCCTCGCCCGTATCAGCGGTTTCGACAAAATATTCGAAGGATCGACCTACATCCGCAAGAGCCGTAAAGAAGCTCGCAGTTTCGTCAGTGGTGCCTACACGGGCATCCTGCGTCGAGGTCCCGAGTATCCGCGCCCGCTGGTCATTGGTTAGGCGCAGGCGCACGGGCCTTGGTCCCGCCCGTGGCACCATAACATAGGCTTCACCCTTCGTTGACATACCCAATCTACCGCAGCGGCCGAACCGCTGCGCCATATCATGGGGGTCGAGAAGGCGTTGGACAGCGAGGTTGTCTTCAAAGCCACCGACACCCTCTGTAACATCGGCCACCACCACAAAGTCCGCAGGGAGATTCATTCCGACAGCCAACGTGGCAGTTGCTACGATCACGCGAATTACTTTGTCGTGGTATGCGCGCTCGATAACACGTCGGTGATCCGGATCCAGTCGCGCCGAGTGATACATCACTCCGGTCTGGAGGCCCTCCCGGAGATCATCAGTTGCACGCAAGTTCGGTAGCCGAAAGAACTCAGCGTCCCTTTCTGCGGCCTCCTCTTCCGTTAGCACCTGCCGGCCAAAGCGACCCCAGTGCGGGCTCCGTCGGCTGGAGGGATCATTCAAGTTCGAGAACTCGAGCGCAACTTGGATCGCACCTGTCATCCGTTCTGCTGCTCGCCGACTACCCACAAAGACAAGGACGCTCTTTCGTTCGGTGTGGGCGTCCTGTCTGCTGAGCAGCGTGCTTACTAGAGTGACAGTGTTTCGATAAACCGCCTGACCGCTCGGTAACTCGCGGTCGAGGCGCTTACGCAGCTCAGGGTCCGATATGGACAAGTCCCATTCTCCGGCGGTGCGCTCTCCCTGCGCCGTGCGGCACATCCACTCGGTCTCCGAACATGCGAACCGATCAAGTGCTACGGGCCTAGATTCACTCGCGACGAGGCCGGAGGAACCCGGTATGTCAACACCGAGCCAAGTCTGGAGAGAGGCTGAGGACTCGGCGGAAAGGGTTGCGGAAAGTGCGATGATTGGTAGGTGCGGATAGCGACTCTTTATAACGGTGAGCAGTGACTCGATATTTACTCCGCGCTGCCTCTGGCCAATGAACTGGAGCTCATCGACTATGAGCAGACCGCAATGATCAAGGATTCGCGAACCGGCAGCGACGTACGCAGCGAGTTTTTCCGGGATTGCAAGGGCGATGTCGAAGTCACCCTTCGCGATGACTTCATCGTTATATGGGTGGTCGCGGGAAGCTTCCACGATCCGCCAATCAGTCGATGAGTCTGCTGTTTGGAAGAAGGACCTCCAGTCCTCGGACGTCTGAGCGACCAGCGCCTTCGTCGGCAGCAGGACTATGACTTTTCTCTTTCGCGAGACGACGTGCGCAGCAGCAATTCTACCGAAATCTGACTTACCCGTACTGGTGGGCCCTATGAGAAGCTGGGACTGGCCGGCATGAATCTTGGTTCTCAGACGTGGAAGAGCCCCTGCGAGCAGGTCCGTCAGGCCCCTGTCATCAATGCCGTCGACGTGGAGATCCTTGGCGCGTAGGGCATCCCTGTACTCGCGAAGACCCTTAGCGCGTTCAGCGAGAACCTTGCTGAGATCGGATGGCACGATGCCGTCGAAGGGACTCGCATCGGTGAAGTCTTCCTCCTCCCAGCTCTCACCTGCTAGGCGATCGTCGATCGCGCACGTCAGGGCGCGAAGGCCCTGAGCGGTCGGCTGATCCAGCGATGGAAGGAGTGCACTGTTGATTCTTCGAGGAATCTCTAGTTCCCTCAGTCCAAGCGACCAGCGGCGCTGAGCGAGGAAAGCTTCCGTGTCGTCGGGCGCATTGTCGGGTAGGTATCGACGAAGGCTCTCCCTCCGGCGTGTCGGCGTCGGGGCGATGAACCAGACCTGCCATGCCACGAGGCTCTGAACACCCTGAGCGTCCGTGATGAGCTCGTGAGGCGTGAACTCCGATAGTAGACATTCGAGAGCTGGCAGGATGACTTCGTCGAGTAGGAACTCACCTTGGCCTACGAGCGTTCTCCGGCTGGTATCTAGGCCATCCCAAATCGAGAGGATCGGGTCGCCAAGCGCCTCGAGTAGCTCGAGGGCGCGGTCGGCCTCGTCTAGGAACCGGGCGTGATTAACCTCGGCGGCAAGTCGCAGTGCCTCCGCGTAGTGGGTATAGCGGACGGGCCAACTCGAATCGTCCGCCCACTCTGGTATCTCGGCAGCTGTCCGATTCCCAAAGTTGGGATACTTGACCTCCCGCCATGGATCCGTCGCTGCTTCGGTCATTCACTCACCCGCCTGATGCGAAGGGAAGGCGATGCCCCACCAGCCGGCCACCGCCAGTCGAGAGTTGGAGACAGTAGTCGGATCTGTCGCATGATGATCAAGGGCCCGTGATGCGATGCGCTGACGCGGTCGGCTCCGTCGTGGCGTCGGAGCCGATTGGCTGCGCAGTCTCTGGGCGCGAGGCGGTTCTCGAGTTGTGCCCTTCCATCACGCGGACCCTCGGTGCGCGGTCCAGGGTCACGGCGAGCGGGGATCGAAGGTCGTGTCCTGGTTTCGATCGCCGGGGACGGGCGGGCGGTGATGGCCGACGGACGCTGTGACCGCGAGGATTCCTTTCACGTGCCCATCATGTCCACTGTCGTGTGGGTCGCAGATCATGTGTTCGCGCTTGGGGGTATCAGCCGCACACCAGCGGATTGAGATCCAACCGGAGTGCTTCCAGTCCCGCCTGATCGATAACGACGCTCCGTTGCTTCAGGATCTCTGCGAGATCCTCCTGACGGGGCTGGCCGAAGGTGAGGCGGTAGACGGCGAGGTCGTCCTTCAGGCGGCGGTAGCGCTCGTGGTCCTGGCTGAGCGGGTACGGCAGAACATGGCGCTCGATCTTCGTGGAGCCCTCGGTGATCCAGAAGGGTGAGAGGTCACCGAACTCGTCGGATGAGGCATCGACGCCGAAGCGGTAGGCGGCGTCCCACGGTTGCTCGCCGCCTTGCGCCGCCTCGCGGATTGCCGGCCCGTGCTGCTCGGAAAGGTTGCGGCGGATGGCGTGGCCGCCGAATCGGTGGACTCTGCCCTCGCGCTGCTCGAAGTCGACGGGGCTGGCGGGGACATTCCAGTGGACGGCGGCGTGGCACCACCAGTGGAAGTCGATGCCCTCCTGACCCACGCTGGTGGTGGCGAGCACGAACGGCCAGAAGGGGCTGTTGAAGGCCGAGCGGATCTCGGGCTGGCGGGCGCCCTCGTCGGCGCCGGCCCGCTTGTTGCCGTAGCGGAGGGCGAGGCGGGATGGGAAGGAGATCGGCTGCTGGTGCAGCGGGTCGAAGGCCTCGTAGCGGGAGGGTCGGATGGTGATCGCCGCCCGGACGGCCTCGGCGACGGACAGTAGGCGGGCGTCGTCCAGACCCTCCTGGCGTTCGGTGGCGCTGAGGTGGTGCAGGTACTCGTCGAGGACGGCCTCGAGGTTGCCCCAGGCGCAGTAGCGCAGGACCGCCCGCCAGTAGACGGCGTCGGGCAGGAGGCGATCGAGCGTGAGGATCGAGTCGGGTCGGTTGAAAAGGTTTCGCAACCCGCCGGCGATGACGGCGGCCGCTTCCCATCGCCCTGCCCCTGTCGTGGCGTCGCCAGGACTGTCGAGTCGTTCGATGCACCGGTAGGCGACGTTGCCGGGTGCGAAGCGACCGAGCTCTTCCAGGACCGCTTCGATGTCATCGGGGGCCGACGTGCGTCGCTCGTCGGCGAGTGGCTGGGCCCCGGTTTGCAGGTCGAGCGCCAGCCGCACGTGGGCGCCCAGACCAGTGGAGTCGTCGTCCTCGCCGTCGGCATCGAGCGAGCCGGCCAGCGCCGCGCTGGCGCGCTCGGGAGAGACGTCAGCTGGCAGCGACCCCTGTTCAGCGAACAGCGTTGTCCAGTACCAGGGCTCTGCACCCGTCGCCCGGGGTGGCAGCGGCGCGGGTTCGAGCTCTGCACCGTCGAATGGATCGACGGACCGTGCGAGCGCCGGCGACGGCCAGAAGAGGGCCAAGGTCGTCATCGCGCCCGGGCGATCGCCCTCAAGGCGCCAACCCAAGCGAGCCGCGGTCGCCGTTTCGGGGTCGGTTCCAACGGCGATCTGGCGGTTCGCCTCGTGACTCACGAGCGAGGCAATGGCCGTCGGTGTCGCCGCCCACGACGAGAACACCAGGCGCTTGGTCATCGCCTGCAGTGCCGGCTGCGCGAATGGTCCCCCGGGTGTGCTGTACGGCAGGGACGGGGGCACCCAGAGCAGCTGCCACCAGCCCTGGCCCACGGTGTCGTCCACGAGGCGACGCATTCGGGCGTTGCCGGGGTCGATGGGCTCACGGCGCTTGACCGCCGCGGCGTCGAGGTGTTGGGTGCGCCGCAGATGCGGCCCGAGCCGAGCGCGCTCCACAGGATCCTTCAGCGCCGCCCGGAGCTTGTCGCCCAGCTTGTAGCCATCGCCGAAGTTGACGAAGTAGGGCGTGGACTTCCAGTAGTCGATGGAAACTTGCGCATCGAGCGCATCGGCCAGGGCCTCGAGCAGGGCATAGGCGACGACGTCGTCGACCTGCACGGCCTCGACGCTCGTGTGGATCTCCTTCAGCATCCCGTCGTCGCCGAGACGCGGACGCTCGGTGCGGCACATGAGCTGCGTCAGCGACACCCGCAGACGATCGCGGAGGACCTGGGTGGGCGCGCCGTCCACGGCGGCGCGGCGGAAGGCGGCCAGATCGTGGACGATCCCGTCCACGGCGGACTTGTCGGGTGCGGCCAGGAAGCCGAGCGTCCGGCGCAGATCGGTCTCGTGATCGTCGCCCGCCCTCGCCTCCTCGGCGTAGGTGAACGCCTTGTACGGCGTCGCCGACAGCAGAAGCACCTTCGCCTCGCCGTAAGTGAAGAGGGCTTCGGCGAGCTCGGCGGCCTCCTGGTAGCGGCTGTCGTCCGTGGCGAGGAGGTGCCGGAACCGCTGGAACTCGTCGAGGATGACCAGGTCGGGCTCGAGGGCCTCGACACCTGCCCTGGCCAACAGGTGGCGCATGTGACCGATCATCGGCTGGTGCTGGTACCAGAGGTCGTCGGGGATCACCGTCCGGCGGCCGACCTCGGCAACGAATCCGGCGAATTGATCGATCAGGCCCACTTCGTCCGCGAGTTCGAGGAAGGGATCGGTGATGGCAGAGTCCGGCTCGCGTCCCTCCAGCAGCCACTGGGTACGGGTGATCTCGCGCTCGAAAGCGACCTGACCGCTGTACGACCGCAGCACCACCGCCGCCGCCTTCTTCTCGGTCCGGCGGGTGTACCGCAGGTGCTGGCAGAGGATGACGTGTAACAGCGCCCGCTCCTGCGCCTGACCGGTCCCCTCCTTCACGTTGAACGACGTGCCCGGGGTGAACGAGACCAGGTTCACCCGCTTGCCCACCTCGGGGTGGGGCTTGCCGGTGAGGTTGCCCGAGTCGCGGGCGAGCAGGGTCAGCCGGGTGCGCTGATGCTGGGTGCCGGCCTTGAGCACGTCGAGGCGCTTCAGGTTCTGCTCGGCGATGTCGGCGTTGGAGCAGACGTAGATGACGTCGATGCGGTCCACCGACGGCTCGTACTGCAGGTGCTCGATGCACCGGGCGATCACGCCACGGGCGACGAGGCTCTTGCCCAGTCCCGTCTCGTCGGCCACGAGGAAGCGGCGCGCCTGCGGGTCGTCGCCGTAGAAGCGCCGGGTGACGTGGTCGACGGTCGCCCGCTGGAAGCCCTTCAGGCCGTCCAGGACCGGCTCGGACGAGTAGGTGCCCGTCATCGGATCGCCCCGACCTGCTGGTGGGCGGCCAGCACCGTGGCCCACAGCTCCGAGAACCCGTCGGGCAGGATCGCCCGACCCGCCTCGGTCGCCTCGAGGCAGGACACCAGTCGCTCGAGGTCGGTGATCGCCTGTGGGCGCTCGCCGACGGCACGGACCAGCATCTCGAACACGCCGGCCGTGCCGAAGGCGCTGAATCCCCACCCGCTGCCGTCGCCCGGCGTCTCGGTGGTCGGGAGGGGTGGCCCACCGGCCAACCCCAACATGAGGGCGAGGAAGCGCATGAACTTCTCGGGGGTGTCGACCTGACGGGCGAGCACCTCGTCGAGCCGCCCGGGTGGGTCACCGAGCAGACGGGCGGAGACGACGGTGGCCTGCTCGATGGTCTCGGCACCGAGCGCCGCCGAGAGCCGTAGGACGATGAAGGGCGTGACGTCCGCCGTCACCAGGCCCCCGAACGGGCCCGAGATCGTGGGGTGCCCCTGGAGGACGGCCGTGCCCGGACGGGTGAGCAGGCCGATCCGCAGCTCCATGTCGGCGGGTAGGTCGAGGGCCTTGGAGCCGCTCACCTCCTCGGTCCACGTGTCGCCCTCGGCGGAGACCGAGGCCACCAGGGTCTGGTCGGCGATGCGGCGGAGCTCGCGGTCGAGCTGCTCGCGGAGCGTCTCCTCGGGCGCTGGCTCTGCGCCGCCAGTCGGCGTGTAGCTCTGCAACAGCGATGCGAAGGGGGCGTCGGGGCCGACGAACAGGTCGATGCCCAGCGCCTTGCGCCCTGCCTGGAGCTCGACGACGAACTCGACGTTGTGCTCGCCCAGCCCAGCCAAGGTGGCGTTGGCCGACCCGACGAAGAGCCGGGACTGCTGGTCGAACTCCACCACGTAGGCCTTCGCATGGAGACCGCCGAGCAGACTGGTGGAGGCGGGCACGGGGGTGTCGTCCAGCTCGTCGGGCTCTGACAGGCCGGCCATCGGGCTCAGGATGTGGCAGGTGAGCCCGTCGAGCGTGGCCGGGTCGAGACCCTCGAGCGCCTCGGGACGCGAGACCACGATGCGCTCCTTGCTCCCCGCGGTCGGGTCGTTGACGCCGGCGTCGTCGAGGAAGGGGGACACGATCAGGTGACGGCGACCGCGCATCGCGGCGACGAGCGGCGGCGTGCCCCGGCGGCGCTGGAGTCCGAGCGCGTGGAAGGTCATGGTCTTGACGCCGGGCGGGTGTTCCCATTCGACGGACCGCAGATCCTCGGCCAGCTCGCTGATGGCCTGTGTGCGCTCGATCGACAGGTCGCCGGTGACCATCGCCGGCAGGGCTTTCACGAACTCGACCAGCGGGCCGTTGGTCTTCGATCGACGGGTGCCGGCGTACCCGTCGAGCCGCACCATGGCATCCCACGAGACGTCGTCGGTGAGGTTCCGGGTGCCGCACAGCAGGCGGTAGGTCGTCGAATCGTCGGGACCGGCGTAGCGCAGCACCCAGACCTTGGGGTGGAAGAGGTAGCCGGGTATCGGCGCCCGCACGTCGTGGACCATGGGCTCGAGGAAGGCCATGAGGTCGGACGGCGTGATCGGCACCCGGCGCTGGCCGGCCTGACAGAAGATCGTGACCTTCTCGGTGGCGGATCGAACCGCCTCGAGGACGGCGATGGGGTCCGACGAGCTCGCCACGTCGAACGCGGCGAAGGCCAACGGAGCCACGAGCGCGGCAGTCAGGTCGAGCGTGAAGGTGGTGGCCACGGCCATGTCGAGCTCGTAACCAGGGTCGGGGCGGAGCTGCTCGCGGAGGACCGCACGGTCGTCAGGCGCCAGCATCGTCGTCCGATCGGCCGAGCCCGTCGACCAGGTCGTTCACGGTCTGGACGACCTGCGCCCAGCGGAACGACGTAGGTGCGGCGGCGCCGCCACCCCAGGCGGCGAGCAGCTTGTCGTTCACGAGGCGGGCCTGACCCTGCTTCAGGAACCTCTCACGGTTCTCTATGTGGCTTCGCAGGGCCTGGTCGTCGGCCAGATCGGGCGGTGCGGTTCGAGCGACGTCGAACCACTGGTCGAAGAAGGCCCTCGTCAGCTGATTGATCTTCGGATTGCGCGTGCGGATACGGGCCCAGAAGTCTGCGCTGTCCCAGCCGTCGAACAGCTTGGGCTTCTCGGCGCGGTCGGCCAGCCAGTCTTGGATCCGCCCCACGTAGAACTCTCGGTCGACGTTGACCCGATCGAAGCCCGCCTTGGCGTAGCGCTCGGCGAGCAGCAGGTCGTACAGCCGGCGAGCACCGTCGGAGGCGACGGAGAAGCGCTGGGCGTCGTCGAGGTCGGCGATGATCTCGGGCGCGGAGGTCCGGCAGACGGGGTCGTCCCACGGCATCACCTCGGCCGTCAGCGGTTGGGCGGTGCGGACGAGGTGAGCGAGTAGCGAGTCGCCGGTCGTCGCCAGGATCCGCTCGCGCAGCCACTCGGCCTCGTGGGCGTGCAGCCTGAAGGCGCCGTCGAGGTTCTCCTTCGGGAAGCCCGTGGGCGCCTCGCCGACGCCGGGGTGCCAGACCGACTGGACCCGGTCGGCCAGCTCGTCCAGGTCGTCGGGCGCGGTGTTCCCCCGCAGGTGGCGGGAGCGATCGAGGGTCTCGGCAATCGATCCTGGCCAGGCGAGGATCCCCCAGGCGTTGAGCGCCGACCAGTAGGCAGTCGACGGGAGCTGACGCACCTGAGCGCCAGCGTCGATGCCGATCAGGCCCCGACGCTCGTCGCTGGTCAGATCGGGGTCGTCACGGAACACCGTGATCATCTGCCGCTCGTACCAGTCGAGCGACTTCTCGGGCTGCTTCTCGCGGGAGGCCCGCTCACAGAACCACGGGATGAAGAGCAGATAGCGGGCCCGGCTGTGCAGGACAGACGTACCGGGAAAGAGCGTGTCGGCGAGGGCGACGACGATGCGGCGCCCACCCAGCTCGTCCTGCGTGTCCTTCTGCGAGAACAGCTGCACGACTTCACGAACGCGGCGCTGTTCCTCCGCGCTCGCATCCAGCCACGCCACTCGTGATGACAATGCCGCCTGCCTTCCCGTCGCCTTCCCGGACAGTACGCCTCGGATGTGACCGCTCGGGGCGGAGCGGTATCAGCGATGAGAGACTGCGCAGCAGGGTCCCACTCAGGAGGTCAGACGTGGCGGACGTAGATCAGGCACTGCCGATATCCGGACCGCAGGTGGACGCTCTCAACCGCGAATGGGCCGACGGCGGCCTCTGGCGGGACGTTCGATGGCTGGCCAGCGAGGTCTGGAGGTCCGACGGCCGAGAGCAAAGGATCCGTTGGCATCACCTGTGCCTTGCGGTGGGGAACTTCAAACGCCAGCCGGGACGACGGCTCGATCCGGGTCAACTGGACGACGGGACCCCGCCGGTATCGCCACATGAGGTCCTGACCATCGACGTTGGTGGCGAATCCCCGCTGACGCTGCGTCGAGACGACCCCGGAACCTGGCTCGACCTCGATCAGCGCCACGGGTTCGGCACTGCCACTACCACCACCGTGCTGGCGGCGCTTTGGCCCGATGACCATCTCATCTGCGACTGGCGGGTGCTCTACACCTGCGCTGCTCTGCTGATTGCCAACGATGAGGCCCAGACCTTCGGGGTGGACCCCGCAACGAATCATCGCCTCGACAACGACCTGGAGGCGGTGTACGGAACCGTGAGGGACCGGTGCGCCGCCACGGCTCGTGCGACCGGCCGGCCCCTGGTGGAGGTTGAGCGTGCGCTCTACGAGTTGAGCGGGAGGGTCACGGACGATCCGGATCGGTCCTGGCAGGACTACGCATCGGACCTCACGGTGGCGCTCCCCGACGTCGGGTCGTAACAAGGGCGAGGGCAATGGGGCGATCAGTGCTTCCAGACCAAGCGCCGACGGCACGCTGGTGCGCTCGAAGAGCGAGGTGATCATCGCCGACGCCCTCGCCGCCCACGGCGTCGACTACTCGTACGAGCAACGCTTCGACGGCGCGGACAGCACCCACCGCCTGCCCGACTTCACCATCGAGGACGACGCCGGCGGCGAGACCTACCTGTGGGAGCACCTCGGCATGCTGTCGGTGCCGAGCTACCGCCGCTCGTGGGAGCGCAAGCAGGCGTGGTACGCCGCCAAAGGTGTGCTGCCCATCGAGGACGGCGGCGGCGCCCGCGCGGCACTGATCGTCACGACTGACGACGCCGCCGGCGGCATCGACTCGGCGGCGGTCCACACCCTGATCGAGACTCACCTCGGGTCATAGCCGGAACAACCCAGGCGACCCCCACGGCGAGCACCGACGAGATCGCGGCTCTACTGCACCAATGGGCGCTCGACAGGTTCGATCCTGTGTCGGCCCTGTCCCTCACGGGGGCGGGCATCTCCGTGTGGTGCCCCTACCCGCGCTCGCAGAGGCCAACCCGACCTTCCGTCATCTCTGATCCGCCCAGACCGCGCAGAGTGGGATGGCGAAGACCCGATCACCCAGTTCGTAGATGCCGGGGCCGGTGTGGATGACGGCGCCGGCGACGAACGACTCCCCGAGCCGGTCGCGTAGCCACAGCAGGTGTTTCGCGTCGGTGCCCGTCGGCGCCGCCCCCGCCTTGAACTCCAGCCCGAGTATGCGTCCGGGACCGAGTTCAACGACGAGGTCGATCTCGTGACGTCCGCCGTCCGCCCGCAGGTGATGCAGCACGGGGCGAGGATGCATGAGCGCGACCTCGGCGCGGAGCTGCGCGGTGGCGAACGCGTCGAACCACCGGCCGACAAGGTCGTTGTCGGCCAGAACGGTTGCTGCGGTCACCCCCGCGGCCGCGGCAGCGAGGCCGGAGTCGACGAGGTACCGCTTGCCGGCCTTGGCCAGTCGCGCGAGTCGGCTGGTGTACCACGGCGGGACGACGTCGAGCACGAAGAGGTTGCGAAGGAGTTGGTCGTAGCCTGCCGCAGTCTTCGCATTGACGTCCGCGGTCCGATAGAGCTTGGCGTCGGCGGGCATGCCGGCGTTGTTCAGCGCGAGCACGTTGAGGTAGCGCCGCAACTTGGCGGGGTCCTTGCTCGAGTCCAGCGCCGCACTGTCGCGGGTGATGAGATCGTCGAGGTAGCTGGCCACCCAGATCCCGCGGCTTCGGTCACTCCGATCCCGATAGGCGATCTCGGGGAACCCGCCACGGACTGCGGCCGCGACATAGCCATCGATGTCCGGCGGCTGTGCGGGCACGGAGAGCTCATCGATTCCTGATCTCGCAAGGCGCTCCAGGAAGGTCGGTTGGTGGAGATCCACGCGACCCGCGAGCTCCCGCTCGGTGACCGGGTACATGGCCATGCGGACGACGCGGCCGGTGCCGGCCCAGGTCTCGTTCTGAAGATCGGCCCGAACACTGCCGGTCAGGATGAACTGCCCTGGTCTGGAGTCGGCGTCCACGGCTCGCTTCACGGCGGCGAGCACCTCGGGAACCTCCTGCCACTCGTCCAAGAGGACTGGTCGCGTTGCTCGACGCAGCGCAGCATCCGGATCGGCGCGGAAGGACCCAGCGGCACCCGGGTCGTCCAGTCGTGCGATCTGGTCGGCCTGTTGGGCCGCCGTGGTCGTCTTGCCCGTGGCGCGCGCGCCGTTGACCATGACTGCGGGGAACTCCGCGAGGAGATCCGCCAGGTAGCCGTCGGCCATCCGGGCCCGGTAAGGCGCGACCATCGAGTCACTCGCTGGCATGATCCGCCGTGCACCCTTGCTCGGCTGCATCCATCAACGTCATGGTCACCATGACTACCACGTTTTCGCACTATCTGCTACCATGTTCACGCAGGTGTCAGTACCAATATCACGCACCGGTCCGAAGGTCGGCACGACCCCGCGGCCAGGTTGGCGGCGAAGTGATCGTGGCGAGGTCGCCTGCGCTGATCAGGGGACGTCGGGGCGGTTGACGAACCGGGCGAAGGTGGCGTCGGCGACGGGCTGCACCTGCAGCCGCTCGATCACGCAGGGGACGTCGGTCATGTCGTCGTAGATCGCTCGCACCCAGACGAAGGTCCCTGGTGTTGCTGCCGCGGCACTCTCCATGCGCCGCCACAGCTTCCCGGAGCGGGACCGCCCGCGGTTGAGATCCCGGTCCTGGGGGATCAGGTTGATGCCGAGGTCGTCGGCGCCGCCGGAGGACCAGGCGATCAGGTGCCCTCGGTCGAGGTCGTGGTCGCGGAGCGGTAGCGGGAAGCCGCGGACGTATTGGAGGTCACGACGTTGGCGCCGGCCCGTGCTGACCGTCCACGAGGCGACGACCCTGGGCCACGGCCCGTCGTCGTCCGACTGTGGGTCGGTGCTGTCGAAGAGGTAGCCCGTCGTCGTCCCGGCCAGGTCGATGCGCACGACCTCGCGACCGCCGAAGGCATCCTCGTAGGCGGAGGTCGCGTGCGCGCACAGCGTGTCGCACGCGTCCGCCGCGGCGAACGAACCGCCGTCGGTGAGGGCGGCGATGATCCCGTTCATGTCGAGCCGCTGCGACTGTTGGAGCGCGATCGAGGCCAGCATCTCGGCGGTCGGCCAGACGCCTTCGTGGGCGAAGACCCCGGGCGCTCGATCGATCTCGGCGAGCACGGCGGGCCGGAACCGGCTGGTGGCCACGAAGTGGAACGAGTCGATCTCGCCGCGCTCGATCGCCGCACCGACGACGGCGAGCACCTCGCGGCCCGCCGGCGCGCGATAGGCGCCGGCGCTGTGCTTCACGTCGACGGCGCGCCGCGTGCCCTCGTCGTCGACCAGGAGCAGGTCGGCTTCGACGGTACGCCGGGCTCCCGACGTGCCGGCGAGCTTCACGCCGAAGTCGACCCGCGCCGCCTCCCGGGTGGGCCCGAGCGCCACGTCCCCGCCGGTCGACGCCCACGAACGAGAGACGAGGCACGCGGCCACGATCAACTCGGCCGCGAACGCCTCACCGCGGGTGTGATGCCCCAGGTTGCCGGTCAGCCCGGTCGCCCCCGGTCCCGAGTACCCGGCCGGGCCGACCAGACCGAGGCTGGAGCCGTCGACGGCGGTGAGCGCCCACGGCAGCAACGACTTGACCGTCGGGCTGATGGCGGCGTTGTCCCGCGCGAGGCGCAGGACGGTGCCGACGAGCGGGTCGTCCCAGGACGCGGTCCCGGCCGCGAACGGGTCGCCGGTGGTGGCCGGGTCGGCGTGCACGAGGTTTGGTCCGTAGCGGTACGAGAACGGGCCGGACCGGGGCGGGTGCGTCCCCGGCGCCAGCGTCGGCACCGCTGCCTCGCGGCGGTCGAGCCACGACAGGTCGACCAGCTGCGCGGCGTCGGTGACCGGCGCGAACCGGGCGAAGTCCGCGGTGAAGCCGACCTTGAAAGCGGGAGTCGCCAGGTTCACGAGCACGATGGCGCCGTACACGTCGCCGCTGCGTAGGGCCCACTCGGCCATGGCGGGGTTGTCGACCTTGTCGAGCCACCCCGGGCTCATCTGCGGCACCCGCTGCCGTCGTACGCGTGGCCACCGGCCCGCTCGGAGCGTCCCTTTCACCTCGACGGCGATCAGCCGCTCCCCGCTGGGATCGAGCATCAACACGTCGACCCCGTGCCGGCCCCGGCCACCGACCTCGCCGACCAGCTCGTAGCCGAGGTCAACGAGGACCACCTCGGTCACCGCCTCGGCGACCTCACCGACGGTGATGCAGAACCGGCCCCGCCTCGCGTCGACCGGGATCGACGAGAGGCCACGGCGCCGTGCCTGATCGAAGAGCTGGTCCTCCGGCACCGACAGGTCGATGCAGCCGGCAACCGTCTCCGCGGCGATCGGCAATGGTGCGGCGTGGCGGGGGAAGGACGGGGAACCGGCGCCCACGCCGAGATGCTACGAGCGCGGCGGCGTTGGGCCGACGGCGTTCAGGGCCGACCCGTGTCTGTCTCGGTTCTCGCAATGTCGGTGGCGTGCTGGTCGGCCCAGCAGTCGGGCCAGACGTCGGTCGCGAGCTCGACGACGACGCCCACCGTCGGATCGATCCCGGCCATGCCCGCACAGCCGTCAAACCTGCCTTGCCTCGGTCCCATCTCGACGCGCGCTGCGCGGCACGATCGTCGCGGTGGCCAAGCGCAGCCAACCGGACACGGTTCACACCACGGCGCGGAGGACCAGCACGGCGCCGGCGAGGAGCAGGGCGACGGCGACGACGTTCGCGGCGATCACCAGCGCGAGCGCCACCACTGGGACCAGGCTGAGCCCGCCGGCCACCGCCAGGGCAACCGCACCACGACGGCCGGCGGCGTCGAGCTCGGTGAACCAGTTGGTCTGCAGCGCCGCCGAGAGCCCGGCCGCGAGGATCGTGGCCTGGGCGACGAAGGCGGCGGCGCCGACGTTGCCGTGGGGGAACAGCGCCGCGGCGATCGACCAGCCCCCGACGAGTAGATCGGGGGCGGGCGCGGCAGGGTCGAGGTGGCGGTACAGCAGCGCCCGCAGCGAGAGCGAGACGGCGACGAGGCCCAGGCCGGTGAGCGCCGCGGTGCGGTGCCGGGTGTCGACCGCCGCCTCCGCCGTGCCCCCGCCCGTGGTGTCGAGGCCGCTCCGTGTGGGCGTCCTCTGCGAGCCGGTGGGGCGTAGGACCACGTTGCAGCCGCACCGGTGGGGCGGCGCCGACCGGCACTCCGGCTGGGGTGCGACGGTGGTACCGCTCGGGGAAGGCGCCGCCGGCGCGGCTTCCTGCTCGAGGATGACCGCCGAGCCGCTCGGGCGATCCGCCGCCGGCAGGCGCCCCGGCTCGAACACGACGGTGGTCACGATCCGGACCGTCCTGACTGTCCGGACCGTCGGGATGGTGGGGATGGTGGGGATGCCCGCTTCGGGGCTCTGCACCACCTCGGTCACCGTCATGCCTGCCATAGTATGTACTACCTAATACGTATGCAATGGGTATTGCACACGGCGCAATACTTGCGCACGCGGCGCCAGTCTGTAGTATGTGCTTCATCACGCAGCCGCAGATGCGCGATTGACGTGCACGAGCGCCGGCTCAACGAGGAGTCCCAGCCATGCCCCCAGTCACCACGTCCGTCCGGCTCGACAGCGGCCAGCTCGAGACCCTCCGGCTGCTGGCCGACGCCGAGGGCAGCTCGGTCTCGGACAAGATCCGCGAGGCCCTCGACCTGCTGATCCAGCACGAGCTGGAGGGCCCGAGGTCGGAGGAGACCCGCGAGCGCCTCCGCAGCTTCCTGCAGCGCCGCCAGGACGAGCTGGACAACGTCCGGTCGCTGCTCGACGCCACCGACGTCGATGGTGGAGGCATGCCGCGAACCGACGCGGTGACAGGCCCGACGACCACGTAGCGGCGAGGGGCGCCCGACGGCCCCGACGTCCTGGCCGCGACCCTGTGTCGCACACACAACACGCTGCCGCGGTCAGAACCACCGGGGCCAGCGGTCGATCACCCTCCGAGCCGACACGACGGCGCGCCGCCGTTGACAGCCGCCACACTCGGGCGCCGCCTCCCTACATCGCCCGCAGGCGGTCGAGCATCGCCACCGCCGACCCCACCCGCCGGTTTCCCGGCGACAGGGCCAGGTCGCCGGTGAACGCCGCCGCCACCCGGTCGAGGCCTGCCTCGAGCGCGGCCACCGCCGAGGCCCGGGCCGGGTCGGGCACCACCGCCGCCAGCCCCGGTTCACCGTCGTAGGCCAAGAGGACGTCACCCAACGCCACCGCCGTCGGGAGCACCCCTTCGATGCCGTCGACGTCCACCTCGAGGGCCATGTCGAGCGCCTCGGTGAGCAGGGCCAGCACTTCGGTGGCCTCTCCGGGTGAGGGCGACGGGTGCAGCCGCCGGAGGGCGCCGGCGTAGTCGCGCAGGGTGCGGGCCACCTGGTTGTGGCGGGGGCCGTAGATGGCGCGCTTGACGGCCAATGACCGGTCCTTGGCCCGGCGACACTCGTCTTCCGACCCCATCGCTGCGTAGAGGTCGCCGAGGCTGGCGTGGGTGATGGCCACCTCGAGGCTGCGCTCGGCGGCCCAGCCGCCGACGGCCTCCTGCGCCGCCAACGACTCCGAAAGGAGGGCCAGCGCCTCGTCGTGGCGGCCGCGGGCGAGCAGGCCCCGACCGAACTCCGCGGTGAGGGCCGACACGTCGACGTGGCCCGATCCGAGCAGCGACCTGGTCATCAGGCGTGCCCGCTCGAGCTCGCGCAGCGACCGGTCGGCCGCCAGGGGCTGGTCGAGGGAGCGCAGCACACGGGCACGATGGCCCTTGATGCGGGCGATCTCGGGGTGCAGACCCTGGAAGTTCCACACCAGGATCTGCTCGGCCGCCAGCAGGTCCTCGTCGGCCCGGTGCAGCTCACCGAGGCGCCGGTGGACCCGGCCCCGCTCCGCCAGCGGCCGAGCGGTCTCGGCGTGGCCGGTGCCGTACAGCTCCTCGTCGATCTCCACCGCCCACTGGGCGTGGCGCAGGGCGTCCGACAGTCGGCCGTCGCCCCGGTCGAGGCTCGACAGGGTCGCATAGGTCACCGCCGCCAGCGGGTGCGAGAGGTGGCCCATGTCGGGAACCGGCTGCGGAAGGCCGGCGATCACGGCCTCGGCCCGGGCCAGCAGGCGCCGTGCGGTGGCAGGGTCGCCGGCGTCGCGTGCCACCGCGGCACGGGTGGTGAGGGCCTGGACGATCCCGGGATGGCGGTCGTACCGGCCCTCGAGCGCGCTGAGGCCGGCGTCGGCCGCCTCGGCGGCGAGCTCCAGATCGCCGAGCCGGCGCCGCATCCCGGCCAACCACACCAGCGTGCGGGCGCAGTCGGGATGGTCCTCGGTGAGGTGGGCGGACTTCACCGACAGCGAGCGCTGGTACTCGTTGCCGGCGTGCTCGTAGCGTCCCTGGTCACGGTGCACCCGGGCCAACTGGTCGATGGTCCTTGCCACCACCAGGTGCTGCGGGCCGAAGTGCAGTTGGTTGAGGCGCAGGGCCTCGCGGAGGCTGGCCTCGGCCTCCGCGTAGAGGCCGATGTCACGTTCCCGCTGCCCCCGGGCAACGAGGATCCGTGCCTGGTCGAACGGCAAGGACGCGTCCCCGACCCACCGCCTCGGCTCCTCGTGCTCTCCGAGTTGCAGGCCGCGCAGCAGCTCGATGCCCTGCTGCACACGACCGACGTCCAGGAGCAGGCGACCCTGGGTGATGCGCAGCCGGAACATCTCCTCGGCTGCACGATGATCGGTCACCGCGTCGACCGCGCCCTCCTCCGCCTCCACGCCGTAGGGGCCGGCCAGCAGGAGTGCGGCCTCCTCCACCGCAGCCAGCGCTTCGTCGAACCGGCCGAGGTCACGCAGGGTTCGGGCCTGGTACTGCAGCGGCCCGGCGATGAAGTAGGGCCGCCCGACATACACCTGACGGGCCAGCGCCACCGCCTCCTCGTGCGACGCCAAGGCCTGGTCGAACGAACCCAGCGCATCGAGGATCCGGCCCAAGTGGCCGTGGGCGCGTACGACGCGCTCGGCGGCTCGCAGGTCGTCGGTGTTCGCGAGCAGCGCCGCCGCCGTGAGCTGCAGCGCTGTCCGCGCCACCCGTTCCGCCTCGAGATAGCGACAGCGTGAGTGGAAGTAGGCGGCGCAACGCAACGCCAGTTCGGCCTGCTGTGGCTCGCCCATGCCTCGGTCGTCGCACCGGGCGATGAGTCGCAATGCCACCTCCGCGTACGCGTCGTAGGGCGGCCAGCACGACGGCAGCCACGAACGTTCCGGGAGCAGCGAGATCAGCACGTCGAGCGCGAGTGACAGGGCGTCGGCGGCCACCTGCTTGTCGGTGAGCCCCACCTCAGGTTCCACCCGCAGGACGATCCCCCCGGACGTCACGTCGACGAGACCGTCGGCCTCCAGGTCCAGCAACGCATCCAACCAGGGGACGACCCGGTCGTCCCTCGTCACCTCGAGGTCGTCGGGAACGTGCTGCTGCAGGTCCCGCAACGTCAGCCCCGGCGCCCCGCCGAGGCAGCACAACAAGGCGAAGAGCCGATCACGCGACCCGGGCACCGACCACCTCTCGACCCCATTGTGCGCCAAGTACCACCAATCGATCGGCATCGACAATCGCCTGGCGAGCGCCGCCATCGGCACGCATTGACCGGTTCCCCGACCAGCACCGGCGCGACAACCAACGAGCCGCTACAGGCACCACGCCGAGGGACATGGAAGTCAAGCCTTGCCGATCGGGACGCGGTCCGCGTGAGAAATCATCCCCGACATCGCCGTGCGCACCAACCGCAGTCGCGAGTCTGTGCGACTGCTCGTCGAAGGCAAACGAGGCCCTGGGCGGTTCCCCGGCCGATCGGCACGGTGGGCGACGGCATACGAGTCTGGCCGTGGGCCAGCGTGCTCGACTGGTTCGCACATCGACTGGGCGAGGACCTCGGCGAGCACGCGATCCCGCCCGAGGTCGCCGCCGTGGTCGATGCTCACCTTGCCGCTCGACGGCACCGGAGCGCTGCTCGAGCGAGCTGAGCCCCGGCCGGTGTCGTTGTCAGTGAGGGCGTACGAGGGAGGAGGTGAGCCCGTCAGATGAGCAGGTACAGGATGAATCCGAGCAGGCGCGTGCCCCAGGTCGGAGGCCCTCGTTGTACGAACTCCGCCGCCGCTTCTCGCCGACCGCGGCGGTCGACGTCGCCGGATGGCGTCCCAACGGCCGTGCCCACGCCGCGGTGCTTCACTGGCCTTTCAGGGCGTCGACGAAGGCTTCGGCGAAGGAGTCCAGCTCGGGGCCCTCCAGCGGCGGGTTCTCGGCCAGGACGTAGCGCACGCCGGCCGCCTGCCATTCCTCACCGCAGGTGGGGCACCCCAGCCACGGGTCCTCGATCACCACGTTGCCGTGTTCGTCGGTCGTCTCCTCCTGCTCGCGCGTGCCCACTGCGGCGGGGTGGTGCCCACAGAAGGGACACACCCGCGGCCACGGGATGCCGGCGGCATCACCGATCGCCGCCCGCTCGTCGTCGCCGAACCTGTATCGTTCGCCCATGGGGGATCACCTCATCGCCTGGCGTTGCCACCTTGCCCCGGCGCCACGGTGGGCACGACGTGCGGGGCAGGTTGGTGGGCCGTCGTCGGGCCAGGCCCCTCGGGCCGCTCTGGATGAGTCACCTTCACGTTAGGGCGGCGGTGTGACCGCGAGGTCCAGCGCCAGCAGGGCCCGGTCGTCGTGCTGGAGGTTCGAGGCGAGGCCCTCGATCCGGGTCACCGCCGGCGCTCGATCGGGCCCGGACCCACCCTCACGACGGCGGGCGTTCGGGTGTTCGGCGGTGTAGCGGAGGTGCCAGTGGCCGTGGACCACCAGGCGGGGGCCGGTGCGCTCGACGGCCGCCGCCACCTGGGCCCGGCGCTGGCGCTCGGCCAGACGGGCCAGGAGGACCGGGTTGTCGTGGTTGCCGTCGATGAACACCACCGGCACGCCCGACTCGGCGGCCAGCGCGGAGACCCGGCGGGCGAACGGGCAGCGCGGGGCCCAGTCGCCCGGCACCGCGGGGTCGTCGCCGAGCCGGAAGAACCCGAAGCCGAAGTCGCCGACCTGGACCACCCAGGCCGCGCCCATGTCGGCCGCCCGCCCGATGACCGTCGCCGCCCAGTCCTCGTCCCCGTGCCAGTCGCCCGCGAAGAGCACCTTCACGCCCCCATCACTATCGGACCGGTAGCTCCGATGCGGCGAGGGAACGATCCTGCCCTGGGTCTTGGGCCTTCGTGGGTTCGGGGCGTGGCCAGAAACCGTCGAAGGGAACGCTGGCTAGCCTCCGTGCGTGGCGCGACGCGTACCGCCGACGAAGAAGGTCGTGGCGACCTCCGGGAAGGTGGACGATCCGAGCCGCGTCGCGCGCAAGCTCATCGATCGACTCGATGCCGCTGAGGCCAATGTCGCCATCGCGACGGAGGACGCCCAACACCGTGGTCGAATGGGCGGGCAACTGGGCCGGGCGGTCACCGCGTGGCGCACCGAGGCCGACCGACTGCGGCACGAGGTTCGCGTCGCTTCGCGTCTGACCGGACCCACTCGCCGCGGTGCCTACAAGCGCTTGCGTCCTCAGGTGGACGCGGTCGAAGAAGTGGCACAGCGAATCGTCGAGAGCGCGTTCACCGAGCGGCTGACTCCGCCGAGCGCCTTGCGAGATGTCGCCGACAGCCTCGACGCCCTCGACCGGGCCTACGAGGAGCTCGACGGGCTCGCCGAACGCCCAAAGCCGGCTGGGATCACCGGTCGCCTGAACCCCCGTCGGGTGCGCAAGCCGAAGCAGTCGAACAGCTGACATCCCGTCGTCCCGGAGCAACGCTCAGCCGGGGCGCCGTCACCCTCCTTTCGCCGGGCCCTGGGCGGCCTCGCCATTGCTGCGCCGCACCACCGCCTCGACGAACGCGCCGACCCGGTCGATCCACTCGGACAGCTCGTCACCGGTGGGGGCCAGGTCGTAGGGGTGGTGGTGACAGGCGGTGCTGAGGCGGGCCCAGAGCCACGCCGCCTCGTGGGCGTCGTCGGGGCCGACCAGCTCGCCGACGCACGCCACCTGCACTCGCATCGACACGCCGTCGACCTCGGGGATCCGCTCGATGAGCAGCGCCTCGACAGCCAGTTCGAGGGACTGACGGGCCAGCAACGCCGCCGCCCGGGGCCAGGCGTCGTCGAGGCCGGCGTCGCGGTTCTGGACCGCGATGCGGGCGGCGGCGAGCACCTGGCGGGCCTCGGCCAGGTCGTCAGACGCCGCCGCGCCGAGTGTCGGGGTCACCGCGGGGCTCACCGCTCGACCAGCCGGTCGACGAGGGCCCGGGTGTCGCTGATCAGGTTCTTGGCCTGGCCTTCGGTGAAGCCGCCGCCGTGGGCGCCCTTGTTGCAGGTCTTCACGGTGTCGCCGGCCCGGTTGCCCCACTTCGAGTTCACGGTGCTCATCACGTCGCCCGACCGCGCCGGGTCGCCGAAGAGGGCGAGGGCCAGCGTCTGCATCAGCGTGTTCTGGTCGGCGAGGGTCTGCTCGACCTCGGCGTGCGGGATTCCCGCGGCCAGCAGTCTGCGGCGGGAGGCGTCCACGCAGGCGGCCTCGAGGGCATGGCGGCACAGGCCCGGAACGACACGCCGCACGATCGCGGCGGGCACCTTTTCCGACTTGGCCACACCCCAGGCGTCGTCGAGGTAGGTGTACGCCGGGTGCTGGGTGACCCGGGTCTCGACCACGGAGTTCGTCCGCCGGGTCACCTCGATCACGGTGGCATCCAACTCGAGGCGCCGGGTGGCGTCGGGCAGGCGCTCGTCGTGGGTGAACACCACCACCTGGCGGGTCGTGGCCAAGTCGCACAGCAGGGTGGCGAGACCGTCGACCCGGGCCGGGTCCATGGCCTGCACCGGGTCGTCGATGAGCAGGAACCCGAACGGGCTGGCCGGCAGCGTGGCACGGGGCACGAAGAGCGACAGGGCCAGGGCGTGCAACTCGCCCTGGCTCATCACCCCGAGGGCCACGCCGTCGACGTCGTCGACGTTCACCTTCACGTCCACCTTGCGCTGGGTCTTCGACCCCGCCAGCACGACCTCCGCGATCTCCACCGATGAGTTCTGGCGCAACACCGCCCAGGTCTCCTTCACCCGGTCGGCCACCGGCGCGAAGCGCTCGTCACGGATCTCGGCGGCGACCTTCTGCAGCCACTTCTCCGCTGCGCTCAGGCGCTTGCCGAGGGCGTCGGCGGCCTTCGCCTCCTCGGCTGCGGGCAGGAAGGACGCGAGCTGCACGGCCCAGGGGCGCCAGAGGTCGTCGAGCTGGTCGTGGCGGGCGCGTGCCGCGGTCGCCAGCGCCGCCGTCGCCTCCGCGACGGCGGTGACGTGGTGCTCGAGGTGGTCGGCGAGGGCAGCGGGATCGTCGTCGGGCGCGTCGAGCCATCGCTCCCACGCGGTGCGGGCCGGGCCCAGCTCGGCGAGCGTCACCCCCGCGGCGGCGGCCGGCGCCAGCGAGAGGGGGACGGCGGCGAGCAGCCGGCGGGCGTCCTCGACCGCGTCGGCCAGGGCGTCGTCGGCGGCCTTCGCGGCACCGGACTGACGCAGGAGGTCCGACGCCTCTTCGGTCAGGACGTCGACGCGGGCGCCGTCGAGGCGGCCCTGGCCGCAGACCGGGCAGTCTTGGTCGCCGTGCTCGGTGTGGAGCCGCAACGCGGCCGTGAGCAGCTCGGCCGTACGCAGGGCGCGGGCGGCGTCAGTGCCCTGGACGCCCGCCCGGGCGTGAAGCGCGGCCCGGATGGCCTCGGCCACGTCGAGCGCCCGGGCGACGTCGGGGCCGGCCAGCTCGGCCAGCCGGGCCAGGTGGGACGACTCGGTGTCCGCCGCGGCGGTGTCGCCGACCAGCAACGTGGTGAGGGTGGCCAGATCCCACTTCGTTCCCGTGAGGCAGGCAGCGGCCCGACGGGCGCGGTCGTCGTCCACACCGGCGAGCGCAGCGGCGAAGGCCTTGGCCTGCTCACGCGTCGCCTTGGCCGCCTTGGCCCGGCTGGTCCGCGCCGCTGCCAACCGCTCGCCGGCGTTGGTGAGCGCCTCGAGCCCGAGGATCGAGGCCAGCGCGTCGTAGAGCTTGCTCGGGCCCTCGTCGAGCAGCGACCCCAGCTCGTTGTAGGACAGGAACGGGCGGTACAGCGACATCGGCGCGGCCCACCCGAGCGATGCGCGTGGCACGGGGCCGCCGCCGTCCGGGCTCTTGACCTCCCAGGTGACGGCGTCGAGGTCGCCGGCACTCGCACCGGGCCACTCGCCGACCACCGTGCGGGTGGTGGGCTCGCCGTCGACGGCGATGTCGACCGAGATCCTCGGCGCCTCGGTGGCGTGCAGGTTGGCCCAGCTCTCCTGCCAGATCTTGGCCTTGCGGTGGGCCCAGCGGCTGCACTCGCCGGTCAGGGCCAGCTCGGCCGCCTCCGCGAAGCTGGACTTCCCGCTCCCGTTGCGGCCGACCACCAGCGTCAGGCCCGGGCCGGGCTGGAGCGGCAGCGTGCACTCGGGCCCGATGCCCCGAAAGCCCCGCACCCGGATCTCGCCCAGGTAGGCGTGCGCCGGCGGCGCGGCGTCGGCGGGCGACGCCGCCCGCGCCGGGGCCTCGACATCACCACCGATGGCGCCGTCGAGGTCGTCGAGCAGCGCGCCGACGACCAGGTCCTTCACCTCGTTCGTCACCGTCGAGTCGTCGGCCAGTCGGTCGAACACGACCCCGGTCGTCGGATCGGTCTCCGCCACTGTTCCCGCTCCTGTCTCCCCATCGACGCGACGGAGTCGTCACTCTGTACTACGCCGCCGTGACCCGCCGCGCCGCCCCCCCGGCACGTGACGCGCCCGGCTGACCACCGCCAGCGACAGACCGGCCATCACCCGGGCGCCAGATCGGCCATCACCCGGGCGCCAGATCGGCAACAGATGGCCGGGCGTTCTGGCACCGGATCGGTCGAGCGAACTGGCGCCCGATCTCGTGGTCATGGCCACCAGATCAGGCGCCAGTTCGGGGATTCGCCTGCCAACGCGACTCAGCTCAGACGAGCGCTCGGAGCACGAGCACGACGCCGGCGACGAGCAACGCGCCGGCGACAGCGTTCGCGACGATTACGAGCCCGATCGCGGCGACCGGGACCAGGCCCGCGTGTCGGCACGGGTCGATCGCGTGCGCCACCACCGCGGCGCCAGTCGGGCCACCGCCACGGCCACGCCAACCGCCGCCGGTCCGTCCTTCTCGGCCCCAGACGGCACTGGGACACTGGGCCGAGGCCCTCGCGGCGCCGACCGACGAATCGCCACCGTCGAGCCAGCCGCCGCCGGATCGTCCTTCTCGGCCCCACGACGGCACTGGACAACGGACCGAGGCCCTCGTCGCGCCCGCCGTTCCGCCGCCATCGTCGAGCCATCCGCCGCCGGACCGTGCTTTCCGGCCCCACACCAGCACCCGGGACCGGGCCGGTACCGCCAGCCGCTCGGTTCGGCCACGATGAACAACCCGGGCTCTCCCGTGCCAGGCCCTCGTGCCCCTACTCGTCGCCGTCCGCCGACGGGCCGAAGTGCTCGCCCCACCACGCGGCGAGGCCGTCGGCGTCGTGGTAGCCGGCGAGCAGGTCGCGTGCCGAGGCCAGCGCCGCCTCCGGCATGCGCAGCACCACACCGACGATCTGGTGGGCGCCGTCGAAGGGGACGACCCGGGCCAGGATGGTGTCACCCGCAACCACCCGGGTGAGGGGTGTGATCGGCGTGGTCTCGACCTGGGTACCGGACACGGTGTCTTGCAGCGTCAGGGCGCCGCCGCCGCCCACCTCCTGCACCTCCCAGAGCGCCCGGGGCTGGTCGAGGGAGGCCTCGAGCAGCCGACGCTCGACGCCGGGGAGCAGGTCGCCGCGCTCGGCCAGGTACTCCTCGCCGATGCCACCCTCGTAGATGGCCACGTCACCGATGAACGGGTGACGAACGGCTTCGCGGAGCTGTTCGACCAGATCGGGACTGTCGGGGTCGCAGGCCGAGCTGGCCAGGCCGACGAGCTTCGACCGCCGGTGATCCCTCGCGCAGAACAGCGCCAGTTTCACCTCGAGCATCTGGTGCACCGCCGCGAACGACGGCTTCGGATCGCGCAGGCAGCAGGCCTTGAAGCGCCGCCCCGAGCCGCACGGGCAGGGGTCGTTGCGCCCGATGTCCCGGTAGGGCGCGGCCTGGTCGCGGCGGGCGGCCTCGAGCACCGGCAGGAGCCGCGTGTCCTCCTCGAGGTCCGGGTGGCGCAGCAGGGTGATGGCACGGTCGAGGTGGCCGCGGTCGACCTCGTAGTGCGCCAGCTCGACCGCGGCGGGGCTGTAACCGGGGTCGGTGAGCAACGCCGCCCGGAAGGCGGCCTCGGCTGCCGACGCATCGCCCCGGACCTCGGCGCACAGACCCAGGACCATGTGGCCCCCCTCGGCGCGGTGGGGTGCCGCCTCGACGATCCATGCGGCGAAGGCAGCGACCCGGGCCCGATCGTCGGGCCCCGTGAGGCGATCACCTTCGAGAAGCGCGGGCGCCACCTTGTCGTGGGCGAGATCCCGGGCCAGGGCCCGGGCGGCGTGGCTGGGGGGCGGGTCGCCCGGGTCGAAGGCGTCCGACGCCTGACGCACGCGATCGAGGGCCTGCTGACAGCACCAGCCGAGACCCCAGCGATCGTTCACCCGCTGCCGAACCGTGCCGAGCACCCGCTCGCTGAACGAGGCCCAGTCCTCGCCGGCTCGACCGAACGAGAAGCCCCGCCGCTCCAGCCCCGCGCCCTCCAGTAGCTCGCCCAGCGGACGGACCGGCTCGCGAAACGCACTGGGGTCGGCAACGAGGGCGTCGAGGACCAGAGGGGTGACCTCCTCGCCCGCGCCGGGCGCGATGCGACCGTCGACGGCGCCCCGCAGGAGCGACACCTCGTGGCTGCCGTCGCCCACCGACGTCACTCGCTCGACCGCCACGGTCGGCCCCGAGCGGGTGAGGGCCACAAGATCGCCGGCGGTGAACCCGTCGAGCCAACCCTCGGGGCCCACGAACACGCTGCGGTCCTCGCCGGG
The DNA here is from genome assembly GCA_964635055.1 of uncultured Microthrixaceae bacterium. Lineage (GTDB taxonomy): Bacteria > Actinomycetota > Acidimicrobiia > Acidimicrobiales > DATDAH01 > JAEUJM01. Next base: position 46,654 of record CAZWMT010000021.1, read on the forward strand.
GACCATCTCGCCGTACACCCGCTCGACACGGCCGCCGGCCGTCCCGTCGAGGTCGAGGCCGTCGTGGGCGTTCCAGTCCAGGATCACCAGGTCGGGGATCGCCCCCACCCGCTGCTCGTCGAGCTCGTCTGCCGTGAGGCGGTGGGTGAGCACAAGGCCGTCAAGGAGCAGATCGGTCAGGACCAGGCGCTCCTCGCTCGCGTCCACCCAGAACGCGTCCGTCACCACCACCTCGTCGATCAGCGCTCGGCCCAGGTGCTCGTCGCCCACGCCGTCGTCTCGCCATTCGTCGAGGAGCCCCTGGGCGTCGAGGTCGGCGACGATGTCGGCGACCAGCACCGGTCCGTCCGCCAGCATCTCGACGACCCGGTCGCGTACGTCACTCGCCGGCGGCTCGATCATCGACATGGGGCGGACTGTAGAGGCGCCGGCGGGAGCGCCGTTCCCGACACCAGCGGATCGCGGGACCCGGCGGCGGGCCCGAACGGAATCAGCCGTGCGGGTTGTCACGGGTGCGGGTGGCGCGCTCATGCCGGTCGGCGCGGTTTGGTGCCGCCGATCGCAAGTTCCTCCACTGTCAGCGGCGTGACAGACCCCGAGTCGGTTCGGCAGGACAGTACGGACGTCAGCCCACCCCGAAAGGAACCACCATGACCATCACCCGCACCGCCACCAAGATCCGGGCCCTCGCCGCCGCCGTCGTCGTCCTCACCGTCCTGGGCATCGGCGCCCAGGCCGCCTCGGCGTACACCACCAGCGCCAGCGGCGCCTCGCCCGGTACGGCGACCGTCCCCGTCACCGACGCCGCGTACGTCAGCTATGTCACCGGCCGCATCACGACCAACGCCCGTACCGTCTACGAGAGCCCCGGGTACCGCAACTACGACCAGTACGTCTGCCTCACCGCCCGCCTCTGGAGGCTCAACGCCCCCCGTCCCCAGTCGTGGTCGAAGGTCAACGAGCGCCGTGAGTGCGCCTGGATCCGCGCGGCCAGCTCGGCGGTCAACATCCGGGGCACCAACTTCTCGGATCTGGCCCCCTACTTCGGCTACAGCGTCGACATCGACATCACCTGGCAGCTCTCCAACGGTGCCCTCCTCGGCCGACGCAACTACGACTACAACGCCGTCGGCGACTACCGCTGCCTCACCACGAAGTGCTTCAAGGACACCTCCACCGTCGGCGCCTTCATCATGTTCGACTTCTGAACCACCCCTGCGCCCACCATCGACCCCCCAACCCCCGAGGGTCCGCCGGACCACCCGGCGGGCCCTCGCCGCGCCCCGGCACCGTCCCCGGAGGTCGACAACGCGGGTGAGACCTACCCCTGGAGGGCGAGGTCGGCGTAGGTGGGCACGCCGGCGCTCAGAACTACCGCTCCCCCACCGCCTGCCACACCCACTCGGCCACCACCGACGAACACCGACGCCAGCACCGAACGTGACGACGGGGTCGCCGGGAGGCGCCAGCGGGAGGTGGGCCGAGCGCCGGCCCCGCGGTCACCGCAGGGCGAAGAAGACCGGGTCCTCCTCGAAGCTGAAGCTGGGCTCGACGATCATCACCAGCGAGTCGACGTCGGCGCTCTCGACCGACCAGCAGACGGTGCCCGTGACCGAACCGCCCTGGAACAGGTCGTTGGCGTCGGTGAGCGCGTTGGGGGTCACGCCGCAGGAGTCGTCGAACGACCCGCCGTACTCCACGTTCGAGTCACCGACCGCGGTGATGCCGAGCTCGAACGGGTTGGCCTGCGCCTCGGCGCCGTCGTAGGTGACCTCGAGGGTGGGCATGACGAATTGACGCCCCTGCGCCGGCGGTTCGTTGAACTGGTTCTCGGCCGCGATCGCCGCCGCCGCGTCGAAGTTCACGTCCACCACCGTGACGGTCCACCCGTCGCCCGTGTCGGCGGCCTCGCCGAGCGGGACCGGATCGTCCCGGGTGCCCGCGCCCGAGTCGGACGCAGGCGCCTCGGTGGTCTCGGGCGAGGCCTCGTCAGTCGCCACATCGCCGGAGTCGTCGGCCTCGCTGTCGCTCTCCGGCGTGAACGGCGCGCTCGTCGCCGCCGGTGAGGCCGCCGGCTCCTCGTCGTCGCCACCCATGGTCGAACCGATGCCCACCCCGGCCACGAGGGTGACCAACGCCACCACCGCCGCGACGGCCACCACCTGCCCCGATGACCAGGTGCGCTTGGCCTTCGGCGCCGCCGGTACGGCTGCGCCCGGCACCCCGTACGGGGCGGCCGGCTGGGGCTGCGGCTGCGGCGACGACTGCGGTGGGTACCAGTTGCCGTCGGATGCCTGCCACCAACCCGGCGGGGCGTGGCCGCCGCCGGCGCCCGGAGCCGCCGGCGAGGCCGCCGCACCGGCGGGCGCTGGCGGAGACGCGGTCGAGCCCACCCCGGGCACGACCCCTCCCGGGCCGACACCGCCTCCTGCCGCGGGAGAGACGGCCTCCCGAGCCGGCCCGGCGTCAGCCTCGATCGGTTCCCCCGCGGGCGCCGGCGCGCCCCCGGACGGCGCCGCCACAGACTCGCCGCCCGCGGCGGCTCCCTCGGGCACCGTCGGGTCGCTGGGCCCGGCCACCGTCACCGGCGGTGTCGCTTCGCTGCCGGCGCTCGAGTCTGCTCCGGCGCGGTCGTCGCCCACCGCATCGCCGTCCACCGCATCGCCGTCCGGACCGTTCCCGATGTCGTCCATGTCCCGCCCCCTGCCGTGGCCGCGCTCTGTCCAAGTGACCCGAAACCGATTCGGCATCGCGTCGCCCTGCAGTATCGCAGACGCCGCGATCGCCTCGGCCCGCGACGGGCGGCGACCGGACCTCGGGGAGACGCCGAACGGACGAGCCGTCCCGGCACCCAGCCACGTGCCGGCCCGGCGGTGGTTCCTGCGGTGCGTCGCGGGATCGGCCCGCGGTCCCTCGACCGTGCCGACACCGCGCCCGCGGGACCGACCATCGAGGCGGCTACGTCCCAGCGCGCACCACACTGCGTGGTCAACGCCCGGTCGTCGACCCCCTGGGCGGTCGCTCTGGAGGGAATACCAGTCACCCGTGACTGGTATTCCCTCCAGCTCGGCGGATAGGGCGCCGCGAGAACACCCCGCATGCGTCCGAAGCGCCGACGTCAGCCAACGGTCCACATGGCGTTCCCGTCTTGGACGGTGAGGCATCGAGCGGGCGCCACACCCCCCCTGCCTCCGAACCCCCGACGTCAGCCGGTGGTCACCAGAGGGCGTTCCAGTCGTGGTCGGTGAGGCGCCCGAGGGGTGGGTCGGCCTGGGCGCGGTCAACCCGCCGGCTCCCGGCCTCCACCCAGCTGGGCTTGTCCAGGCCGGCGGCCCGCCAGTCACGCAGCTCGTACGACGTCCAGTCCCGCGACCGCACGCCGCCCTCGGAGTAGCCGGGGCGCACCAGCAGCTGGCTCGGCGACACCCCGATGACCACGCACGGGCGCCGCTTCGCACCGGGCTCATGAGCGGGATCGTCGGGTTCGAACACGATCTCGGCGACCACCACCGAGCCCACGAGCGGGTCGTCGCCGTTGAACCGTCCGACCTCGTCACCCGTGAGTGACGGGCGGCGGCGGCCGGGCGACACCGTGGGCGCCGCAGGCCCGCCTTCATCGTCATCATCCGTGCCCTCGACGGCGGGAGCAGACCCGCGTCGGCGATCGGCCTTGCGGCGCTCGGCCGCGGCGGCGGACTGCTCCTGTCGGATCCGTCGCCGCTCGGCCTCCTCGGCTCGGCGGGCCCGGCGCGCCGCCCGCTTCTCCTCGCTCGCCGCCGATGGTGCCCGCGCGCCGACGGTCGGAGCCGGCGCCGGCTCCACCTCCTCGGGCAGCTCGAACCGGGGATCGTCATCGAGCAGTGCGTCGCAAGTGTCGGAGGCCTCCGCCAGCCCCGCGGCCACCATGGCCAGCGTCAGGCGCACCGTCGATGCCGGGAACTCCTGATCGATCACCGCATCGACCGCTGCCAGCACCGACTCGGGGCGGGGGTCGTCGGCCTCGTCACCCAGCCGCTCACGGATCGCGCCCAGGCAGTCGTCCGACACCAGACCCGCCAGCAGGTCCAACAGCACGGGATCGTCGACCCGCCGCAACGACTTGGTGGAGCCCGCCCGGAGCACCGGCACCCGCACACGGGCCGCCTTGGCCAACGCCTCGACCGACGGCTGGGGCAGGGCGAGCACCGCCCGCTTCAGGTCCGCCGGCTCGACGGCCAGCAGCGACCGCCGCAGCCGATCGATGCGCCGGGCCTGATCGGCGGCGTCCCGGGGCGAGGGCTCCTCTGCCGCAGCGGCGTCATCAGCGGTGTCAGCGGCGGCGTCAGCAGCGTCAGCGGCGTCAGCGGCGTCAGCGAGATCGTCGGCGGCGTCGTCTCGCGCCGACTCGATCGCCGATTCCTCACCGGCAGCGGCGTCGGCGACCGTCCCAGCACCTCCGGACGCGGTGCCAGCATCTCCATCGGTGTCGTCCGTGCCCGTCGTGATCCGGTCGTCGCTCATCCGCGCGCCACCTCCTACGTTGCACCCTATGGGCGTGAGCGGACGGGCCGGGAACTGGCGGTGCCCGATCGGGCGGCGCTGCGGGCCGTTCCACGATGTCGGGCGTGTCCCGTCGACGATGCCAGGGCCCATCTCGACTGCCGCCGTCGCGCCCGGCCGCTCGGCCGATGCCGAGCGGCGCGTGGCCGGGCGTTACGTGGCCGGGCGGAACGGCGCGCCGACGGGGCTGGCGGCGACCCGGATCTCACGACCGCTCCTTGGCGCCGATGAGCCGCCCAGGTCGGATCAACGGTGTCATCAAGGGCCAAGTTGGGTCGGTGCCGGCAACCCTGCATGACCGCGAGGCTGAAGCTCTGGGCTCGGTGCTCCACGGGGCGGGCGCGATGCCCGAGCAGTCGGAACAGCATGCGCGGCCATGCCGGACTCTGACTCGTTGGCTCGGTCACCGGGTCCCACCGCATCTACCCTTGGGCCGTGGGGACGGACGCCGCGCCACCGCTGTACGACGCCATCGGTGTGGGGTACTCCGACCTGCGCCGGCCGGATCCGCGGATCGCCCGCCGCCTGCACGCCGCGCTCGGCTCCGCCCGCAGGGTGCTCAACGTGGGTGCCGGCGCCGGCTCGTACGAACCCACGGACCGTGAGGTGGTGGCCGTCGAGCCGTCGCCCGAGATGATCCGCCAGCGACCGCAGGGGGCGGCACCGGTCGCCCGAGCCGTGGCCGGCGCGCTGCCGTTCGCGGACGGCACCTTCGACGGGGCGCTCGCGCTCCTGACGGTGCACCACTGGCCCGATCCGGCCGCCGGGCTCGCCGAGCTTCGCAGGGTCACCCGGGGGCCGATCGTGGTGCTCACGTTCGACCACGAGGTCCACGCCCGACAGTGGCTGGTCACCGACTACTTCCCGGCGATGCTCGACTTGGACCGCGAGGTGCCGGCGCCCGACGAGATCGCCGATGCGCTGGGGGGCGGTCGGGTGGAGGTGCTCGCCGTGCCCCACGACTGCAGCGACGGGTTCTGCCACGCCTGGTGGCGACGGCCCGAGGCCTACCTCGACCCCCGGGTCCGGGCAGCCATCTCGGGGATCGCCCGACTCCCGGCGGCCGACGTCGATGCCGGCGTGGCCGCGCTGCACGCCGATCTCGACGACGGCACCTGGCGGCGCCGCCACCGCGACCTGCTGGCGCAGGACGAGATCGACGCCGGCTACCGCCTGGTGATCCACCCCGGTCGCTGAACCGTCCACCCGGCGGCGCGCTGGCCGAATCGTCACCCCCCGCGCTCAGGGTCGAGGCAAGTCGGCGCGCATGGCGCCAGTTGGAGCCTCAGCTGCGGCGCCAGCGGGCACGCAGCGTGAGATCCACCGAGTCCGGGCAGCCTCGCAGCGATGTGGCGGCGACGCGACGGGTGCGGATGCACCGAGCCGATCGCGATCTCAGCCACCGTGATCGCCCGGCGGGGTCCAGGATGAACTCGACGCAATGACTGCGGAAAGCGACACCTATTGCGTCGAGATCGGTGAACCACCGGCGCGGCTCCCGCCGAGCGGCGACACCGAGACGTCTCCCCACGTCGCCCGGACGCGCAACGGCCCGGCCCTCTCGTCGAGATGGACCGGGCCGCTACGGACCTGCCGGTGTGCTCACGCCGCGTCGGTGGGTGCCTCGGCGGTGACGGGGCCCGAATCGTGCCGGCGGCCGTGGCCTCCGTGGCCGCCGTGGCCTCCGTGGCGCCGGCCGTGCGAGCGGCGACGCTCGAGGTGGCGGTCGAACCGGGCCCGCTGCTCGTCATCGAGCACGTCGCGCACGATGGCGAGGCCCTGCGCCCGGTGCTCGGAGAACTTCTCCCGCAGCGTGGCCACCTGCTCGTCGGTGAGGTCGAGCCGGCGCCGCATCATGTCGAGGCGGCGTCCGCCCGGTCGCCGGGAACCACGTGGGCCGCGGGGAGCTCGGGAGCGTCCGGGGCCACCCCGTCGTCCCGAGCCGCCCGTTCGCTCGGGCTCGTCCTGTCGTTCGGTGCTGCCGGGTCGTTCGGTGTCGACCCGGTCGTTGTCCTGCGTCATGGTCTGTCTCCAATCTGTGCAACACTTTGTTGCGCTACATGATGTTGTACAGTGGGTTCGGCAGAAACGCAACACCCTGTAGCGAAAAGATGGGATGACCGATGCCCCCTCACCGACGGGGACCACACCGAGGGCACCGAGCCGACCGGGGAGGCCGCCGCGACGCCGACGCCGACGCCGACCCTCGCGTCACCCGTACGCGTGAGGCGGTGCTGCGGGCCGGGCGCGAGCTGCTCGACGCCGAAGGCCCCGACGCCGTCACCCACCTGCGGATCGGCGAGACCACGGGGATCGCCCGCACCACCATCTACCGGCACTGGCCCGACCGCGAGGCCCTTCTGGCCGCGGTGCTCACCGAGACCTCGACCGCCGAGGCCCCCTTCGACACCGGCGAGCTGCGCGGCGACCTGCACCTGTACCTCGAGCAACTGCGGCGGGGCACCGCCGGACGGCGCGAGCGCCACGGCATGGCCCACGTGATGGCCCGGGCCGAGACCGACGGCACCTTCGCCGACCTGCGCCGCGAGCGGGTCGAGCGCCGGATCGCCCCGCTGCGCGACCTGCTCCGCCGCGCCGTCGAGCGCGGTGAGTTGCCCGCCGACCTCGACGTGGACGACGCCGCCGTCGACTTCGTGGCACCGGTGTTCTTCCGCCGCTTCTTCCTGGGCGAACGGCTCACCGACGAGCGCATGGACGCCATGGTCGACCGCTTCGTCGACCGCCACGCGACCTGAGCGACGCCGGGCCCAGCCACCGCAGGCGCCCCCGACGACTTCGTGGGCACCGACACCCCTCCGCCGCATCCATCCTGGGCGAACGGCCCACCGCCGGCATCGGTCACGGAGCGCGACTCCTGACCGCCGCACCGGTGCCGGCGGACGACGAGCACACCGACGACCACCAGCACCGCCTCCGACCGACGGCGACGGCGACGGCGACGAGGCCAAGCTGATCGCCGGTGACCACGACGAGCGCATGGACGCCACAGTCGACCGCCTCGCCCACCGCCACGCGCCCCGACCCACGCCCCGACCAACCACTCCAGGCGCCCCCGACGACTTCGCGGGCACCGACACCCCTCCGCCGCATCCATCCTGGGCGAACGACCCACCGCCGGCATCCGTCCTGGAGCGCGACTCCTGACCGCCGCACCGGTGCCGGCGGGCGACGAGCACCCCGACGACCACCAGCACCGCCTCCGACCGACGGCGACGAGCCCAAGCTGATCGCCGATGGCCACGACAAGCACATCGACGCCACCGTCGACCGCCTCGTCGACCGCCATGCGCCCCGAGCGACTCCCCGGCCGGAAGGACGAGACACCCGGGGCCGCCGGCGGCTAACCCTCGGCCAACCCGCCGAGGTGAGCGGGACCGGCCGGCCTCCGCCTCAGGCGGCCGTTGGCGGGCGGCTACAGACTGTCGACATGGAGCCAACCACAGAACCGACCACCGAACCGACCACGCCCCCACCCCCGTCGACGTCGTCGACCGGCCGGCGCTCGATCACGATCCCGCTGCCCCGCCGCCTCGGCCTGGGGGCAGTGGCCGCGCTGGCGCTCGGCGCGCTCTTTGTCACCACCGCCGGGTCGTGCGACGAGCGGGGCCTGGGCGACGCCCCCGTGGGCGAGCGCCTCGAGGGACCCCGCACGATCATCGTGATGCCCGACAAGTTCGCCAACATCGCCGTGGTGTGCGACGGCACCACCCGCCTCTACGTGACGACGCGCGAGGCGCCCCCGGTGGCCGTCCCCGATCACCCGGCGTGCCGGGGTGGCGAGGGCTGATCCCCCTTCCGCCCGACGGCAGCGGCCGCTACCGTGGGCGGTGCTTCCCCGAGCACCCACCGACCATTCGGAGCCGACCATGGCCATGCTCGAGGAGCACCGCAACGCCGTCTGCAACTTTTCGCCCCCCGCCTCGGGAAGGAGGCCACCCAGGCGATGCTGTCGTACTTCCCAGCGCGCGACGTGGAGGTGCCCGCCACCAAGGCCGACATCGGCATGGTCCGATCCGAGATCGACGTCGTCCGGGCCGAGATCAAGGCCGTCGAGGCCCGGCTGCAGGCCGACATCGAGCGCAGCGCGCGCGAGGTGACCACCCAACTCACCAACCGCATGCTCACCGTCGCCGGCCTGGGGCTGGCCGCGATCACCGGCCTGCTGGCCCTGTTCACCTGAGCCACGATGCCGCCGTCGGCGACCACGTGTCGCCGGCTACACACCGCGGGAGCGCAAGGTGGTTCGGACCTTCGACGTGTCGGTCCGGGGGGACGACCCGGGATGATCGCCATGGCAGTCGTGAAGACGGAAGGGGTCGCAGCACCGCTCGCCGGCTTCACCTGAACCCGCCGAACCGCCGAACCGCCGAACCGCCGAACCGGCAAACCGCCGAACCGCCGGACCGGCGACCCGGTGATCCGGGCGTCGGCGTTCCGGCGAATGCACGCCCGTACGGACCATCCGAGACGAGGGGGAACCCATGGGCACCAAGGCCGACATCATCACCGACATCTATGAGGCCTTCGGGCGGGGCGACGTGGAGACGATCCTGAGCCACGTCACCGAGGACGTCGACTGGGCCCCCGAGGCTTCGGGCGTGGTGGCGCCGTGGTGGGGCCAGTACAAGGGCAAGGCCGAGGTGCCCGGGTTCTTCCAGGCGCTCGCCGAGACCTGCGACGTCACCGAGTTCACGCCCCTGGCCATGGTGGAGGGCGACGACGACGTGATGGTGGTCATCCGCTTTGGCGTGACGGTGAAGGCCACCGGCAAGAACGGCGTCATGGAGCTGCACCACTGGTGGCACTTCGACGGCGACAAGGTGGCCAGGTACCGCGGCACCGAGGACACCGAGCTCACCGCCCGCCTGTTCGCCGCCTGAGAGCGGCGCCGGTCGGCGCGGCCGAGCCCCGGAGTGCTCCGATTCGGCCACGCAGGGTGGTCCGGCGCACGCCACGTGGTCGGGCGTGGCCGACGCTCGTCGTTCTCGACGACAGGCGCTCGCTTCTCGCGCGCCATGTCGTCGAGTTGCCGCCGTTCGCCGTCAGGGCGGCTCGGGACACGCCGCCGTGGGCACGCCGTGGCCAGCCGGTCGACTCAGTCGCCAGGCTCGGCAGGGGCCACCCCGCCGGCCGCCGCGTCGAGCTCGGCCAGTACGTCGGCGGTGTCGGCGCCCAGCGGGCGACCGGCCCAGCGGATGGCGCCGGGAGTGGCCGACAGTCGGGCCACCAGGCCCTGCATGGGCACCCCGTCGACGTCGACCACCGCGCCGCGGGCCCGGTAGTGGGGGTCGGCGGCGATGTCGGCCATGTCGAAGATCGGCGCCGCCGCGGCGTGCGCGGCCTCGAAGGCCTCGAGCACGTCGGCCAGTGACCGCTGGGCCACCCAGGCGACCATCAGCTCGTCGAGCTCGGCACGGTGCGCCGCCCGCGCGGCGAACGACCCGAAGCGGGGATCGCCGGCCACGCCCAGGAGCGCCAGCACCCGCTGGGCCACCGACTCGGCCGACGTCGACACCGCCACCCACCGGTCGTCGGCGGTGCGATAGACGTTGCGGGGCACGGAGTAGGCGATGCCCGAGCCCAACCGCTCCTGCAGCTCACCGGTCAGCAGGTAGCGGGAGATGAGTGGGCCCATCAGCTGGAACATCGACTCGAGCAGGTTCACGTCGACCACCTGGCCGACACCCGAGTGCACCGCCACCATCGTGGCGAACGCCGCCACCAGCGCCGTCACCTCGTCGGTGAGCGCGATGGGCGGCAGCACGGGACCGCCGTCGGCCTCGCCGTTGATGGCCGCGAAGCCCGACATGGCCTCGGCCAGTGTGGCGAAGCCCGGGCGGCCCGCGTAGGGCCCGTCCTGGCCGAAGCCGGTCACCCGGGTGATGACGAGCGACGGCCGGCGGGCGAGCAGCACGTCGGGCCCGAGTCCCAGCCGCTCGAGCGTGCCGGGGCGGAAGTTCTCGACGAGCACGTCGGCGGTGTCGCACAGGCGCAGGAACGCGTCGCGACCCTCGTCGGACTTCAGGTCGAGCGCCACCGTGCGCTTGCCCCGGCCCTCGAGCTTCCACCAGAGCGTGACGTCGTCGCGCGGGTCGACCCAACCCATCGTGCGGGTGGTGTCGCCCCCGTCGGGACGCTCGACCTTCACCACGTCGGCCCCGAAGTCGGCCAGGTAGCGGGCGCACCCGGGTCCGGCCAACACGGTCGACACGTCGACGACCCGGAGGTCGGCGAGCGGCCCGCCGGCCGGCGGCGTCGCAGGGGGCGGCGGCGCGGTGCTCTCGGGCGACGACCCCGCGTCGGCGGCTATCGAGCGCTCCCCTGGACCGATCCGGTGAGCTTGGCGCCATCGGCGCCGGCGACCACGCACTGGACCAGCCGATCGGGGTCGGTCGGGTCCTCCCACGACGCGCGCGATGGGGTGAGGCCGAAGGCGTCGAGCTCGGACGCCTCGAACGCGATCCCCACGTAGTCCCGGAACCGGAAGCCGGTGCAGCGGCGGGTGGAGATCCGATCGATCGCGGCGTCGCCCGGGTACGGCGCCCCCGGCGGCTCGGTGAAGAAGAACCGGGCGCTCATCTCCTCGTCGTGGGGTGCCGCGCAGTCGACCCGGTCGACGTCCGACACCGTGTCGCCGTCGGGCACGTCGAAGCAGTCGCCCACCTCGAGGTCGAATACGTCGATGGTGTCGACGGGCACCGAGGTGTCGGTCGGCTCGGAGTCGAAGGTGATGTCCGGCTTGGTCTCGTCAGTGGGCCCGGCCGTGGTGGTGCTCTCGACCGCGGTGGAGGCCCGATCGGCGGAGCCGGCCCCGTCGTCGTCGATGAGCGTCACCACCACCACGCCGACCACCAGGATGGCCAGCACGCCCACCAGCGCCCCCAGGCCGATCCAGAGGCCGATGCCGCGACCGCCCGGGCCGCGACCGTCAGGCCCGCCGGCACCGGCACCGGGCGGCCCGACCGAGGTCGGGGGGACCGCACCTGCTCCCCATCCTGGTTGCGCGACCGGGGCCCCTGCGGCTGGGGCGGCACCAGGCGGCACCGGCGGCGGCACACCCGGCCGACCGGGCGGCGGCGGGAGAGTGCCCGGCGGTGGGGGCTGACCGGGCGGCGGCGGCAGGGACGATGGCGGCGGCGGGAGGTTCGACACGATGCTCCTTTCGACGAGCCGATGCCGTTGTCCGGTTCCCGTTGACCCGGCGCTACTCGTTGGCGCCGCGGACCGATGCGGTGAGCGGCGAGTCGTCCGGGGTGGTGGCCACGCAGATGACCTCCCGGTCGTTGAGTTCGCTCTCCCAGGTCTCTTGGGTGGGGTCGATGGAGGTGGCGGTGAACCGCGACGAGTTGAACGGCACGCCCACGTAGTCGGTGAACAACGCGCCGGTGCACTGCGTCCGCGCCTGCTCGCTGATGACGTTCACGCCCGGGAACGGGGCATCGGGGCCGCCGGCGATGTCGAACGTGGCGAACACCTCGTTGTCGTGGGGTTGGTCGCAGTCGATGCCGTTCACGTTGGTGATGTTGCCGCTGCTGGGCACGTCGAAGCAGTCGCCCACCTCGAGGTCGAACACGTTGATCTGGGTGCCGGACGTGCCCGACGTGTCGCCCGGGTCGAGCGCGCTGTCACCCGGCCGCGGTCCATCGGTGGTGGTCGACCCCGGCCCGAACGTGAGCCCCGTCGTGGACGTGGCCGAGGGCAACGTGGTGCTGACCACCGTGGCGGCGTTGTTGTCGTCGTCGCTGGTGACCGCGGCGACCACGACGACCACAAGGGCCAGCACGATGATGCCGCCCACCACCGCCAGGGCGATGATCAGGCCCTTCTTGCCGCCTCCCCCCGACGGAGGCGGCGCGCCGTACGCGGGCGGCACTCCCCCGCCGGCACCCCAGCCGGCCTGGGTGGGCGGTGGCGATCCGGGGGGCGCGCCGTAGCCCCCCGGCTGCGGGTAGCCCTCGGTGGGCGGGTAGCCCTGCGCCGGCGGGTAGCCCTGCGCCGGCGGATAGCCCTCGGTGGGCGGATAGCCCGCGCCCGGGGCGGCGGCGGCGGCCGCGTAGCCCTGCGCCGGCGGGAGGCCCTCCGTGGGCGGGTAGCCCTCCGTGGGCGGATAGCCCGTGCCCGGGGCGGCGGCCGCGGCCGCGTAGCCCTGCGCCGGCGGGTAGCCGGACGCCGGCGGGTGGCCCTCGCTCGATGGGTAGGGCTCCGAACCGGGTGACGCACTCGCCGTCGGTATCTCGGCCTGGGGGGGATACCCCGGCGTCGGCGCGTAGCCCTCGGTCGGCGCATACCCCTGCGAGCCCGGATACGCCGCCGCAGTCGGGGTCTCGGCCACCGGCGGATACCCACCCGACTCCTGCGGGTACGCCTCCGTGGGCGGGTAGCCAGCTGCACCCGGGTACGCGGTGGCCCCCGGCTCGGACGACGGGGGCGGGTACGGCGCCGGCTCGCCGGGCTGCCCGACCCCGGGGGACTCGGTGGCGTCGCCGGCGGCGTCGGGCTCGACCGTCAGGGCCGGTGGCGTGGCACCGAGCGGTGGGAGCGAGGCGGTGGCGTTCGGGTCGATGCCGGCGAGGGGATCGGGCTCGTCGCTCGGCGATGGGGCGTTCTCGTCGGTCGGCGGTGGCGTGTCGGACATGGCGATCCTCTCCGTTCTCTGGCGATCGGTGCAGGCCCCGCGCGACCCGGCACCGCGGGCCTACTCCGCCGTGTCCTTGATGGAGCCGGTGATCTGGGTTCCGTCCTTCGTCAACGCTATGCAGATGATCTCACGGTCGCCGCTCTGCTCCCAGCTGTCCTGGGTGGGGTTGAAGGAGGTCGCGTTGAACCGCGACTCGTCGAACGGCGTGCCCACGTAGTCGGTGAAGAGCTCTGCACTGCACTTCGCCGACTCGGTCTGGATGGCCGCTTCGCCGGGGAACGGGGCGTCGCTGCCACCCTCGATGTCGAAGGTGGCGAAGACCTCGTTGTCGTGCGCCTGCTCGCAGGGCACGCCCGCCACCTCGGTGATGGTGCCGTCGGGCGGTTGGTTGAAGCAGTCACCCACCTCGAGGTCGAACACGTTCACGTCGCCGCTCTCGGTGAGGTTGCCCTCGTCGTCACGACTCGAGCTGTCGGAGCTCGAGCTGCACGCCGAGGTGAGCGTCAGCACCAGCAGCGCCGCCCCCAGCGCCTTCGTCCATGTCGGCATTGCCTGGTCTCCTGTCGAGCAACTGTCGGCGACCTTATCGTCCCCGGCCACGCGGCCATTCGCGACGTTCCGGGCGGGGCGGCTCAGCCGTCCGAGCCCGCCCGCACCGAGCCCTCGATCTGACCGCCCCCCGGCGCGATCACCGAGCACAGCACCCGGCGGTCGTTGCGGTCCTCCCACGACTTGCGGGTGGGGCCGATGGCCGAGAAGTAGTACTCGGAGTCCTCGTAGGCCTGGCCCACGTAGTCGGCGAAGCGGTCCTGGCACCCCTGCTGCGCCAGGCTCTGCACCTCGGCACCGCCGGGGAACGGGTCGTCGGCCGGGGCGGGCAGGGCGAAGACCGCGTAGGCCTCGGCGTCGTGGGGCTTTCGACAGCCCACCTGCTCGACCGTGCGCACATCGGTGTTGGCGGGGCGCTGGAAGCAGGTGCCCGGCTCGAGGTCGACCAGGCGGACGCCGTTGGGCACCGTGGTGGCCGACGGGGAGTCGTCGCCCAGCACCGAACAGCCCGCCAGCGCCACCACGAGGGCGACCACCGCCAGCATCGCCGCCACGGCCCTCGCCCAGCCGGGTCGCCCCATCGATCGCTCCGTCCTCACGGCCTGCAGACGCCCGGTCATCGACCCGTGCGTGGCCAGATGGCGTAGCAGCGGTCGTCGAGGTCGCCGAAGGCGTACTCGAAGTAGGTGCCGCCGTACATGTCCCGGGTCTTCTCGCTCCACGCCAGCGCCTCGGGCGACGAGATCCGCCGGTGGATGGCCAGCACGCCACCCTCGAACACGCGGTACTCCGCCCACGTGCCGGGGAAGTCCTTCACGCAGGCCACCTCGGCCCACGGCACGTCGCCGGTCGCCGGGAAGCGGCGCACCCGGTTGCGGTGGGTGTGGCCGGCGGAGTACGCGATGATCCGCGGGTTGGCGGCGACCACGTCGATCAGGCGCTCCGAGTCGTCGGGGTTGATGCCGAAGTAGGTCTCGGGCCTGACCGCTGAGGTGGGGTCCCACACGTGGTGGTGACCGAGCACCATCACCGGTCGGTCGGCGCCGGCGGCCATGTCGCCCAGCCACTCGAGTTGCTCGGCGGTCACCCGACCCGGGGTGTCGAGGGGGATGGTGGTGTCGAGCACCGCCACGGTGAGACCCGGCAGGTCCACGGTGAAGGGGGCGTCGGACGCGAACGACTCCCCGTGGTAGCCGTCGTGGTTGCCCCGCACGTGGTGGAGCTTGTCGCCGAAGGCGCCTTGGTAGCAGTCGAGGAACGCCTGGTACTCCTCCCTGCTGCCGCGGTTCGTCAGGTCGCCCTTCACCACCACCGCGTCGGGGTCGATGGCGGCGATGTCGGCCACCGCGCCCCGGTTCATCACCTCGGGGTACGGGTCGTCACCGGGCTCTGCCGAGTAGATCGGCCCCAGCTCGACACCCTCGATCACTCCGCACTGCGTCTCGCCGAAGTGCACGTCGTTGACGGTGGCGAACGTGGCCAGGCGCTCACCGGGCGCCGGCAGGGTGGTGAGCGAGAAGCCGTCGAGGTCGTAACGGGTGTCGGGCGCGAGGCCGCCGTGCACCCGGGCCGTGGTGCCGTCGTGCACCACCGCCTCGTCGTCGGCAACCGTGGTGAGGTCCATCAGCGGCGCGGGGGCCCGAGCGGCCGCCCGTCTCCGTGGTCAACCGAACGCCCGCCTCCATGGCGGAAGGGCCCGTCTCCGTGGCCGAACGAGCGGCAGGCGTCGCGAACAGGAGCGGGAGGCATGTGTGGGCGAGGCTACCGAACCGGGCGGCGCCGCCGGACCGCGCCGGCCGGACGGGGGCCGGGTCAGTTGGGGCGGTCGCGGCGGGCGGGGATGGGCTTCGACCACCAGCGGCCCGAGAAGCGCCAGCGGGGGGCGGGGCGCCCGTCGGCGGCCTCCTGAGCGGTGGGCCGGGGCCACGCCACCTCGATGGCCGCGATGATCGCGGCCAGCGTCTCGGGGTCGGGTGCCGCCAGGCGCGTCGACGTCCCTTCGGCGCGGACGACCGGCCCGTCCGTCACCTCGTGCACGCCAGCCTCGTCGGCCGGGTCGAACGGGTCGAACGGGTCACAGCGGCACGTTCCCGTGCTTGCGCTTGGGCAGCTCCTCGCGCTTCGAGCGCAGCATCTCGAACCCGGCGATCACCTTCATGCGGGTGTCGGCAGGGTCGATGACGTCGTCGACCAGGCCCCGCTCGGCCGCGATGTAGGGGTTCGTGAAGCGCTCCGTGTACTCCTCGACCAGCTCCTTGCGGCGGGCCTCGGCGTCCGCGGCCGTGGACAGCTCCCGGCGGTAGACGATCTCGACCGCACCGTGCGGGCCCATGACGGCCAGCTCGGCCGACGGCCACGCGAAGGCCAGGTCGGCACCGATGGACTTGGCGTTCATGACGACGTAGGCGCCGCCGTAGGCCTTGCGGGTGATCACCTGGATGCGGGGGACGGTGGCCTCGCAGAACGAGTACAGCAGCTTCGCCCCGTGGCGGATGATGCCGCCGTACTCCTGGTCGACGCCGGGCAGGAACCCGGGCACGTCGACGAAGGTGAGCAGCGGGATGTTGAACGCGTCGCACGTGCGCACGAAGCGGGCGCCCTTCTCCGACGCCTCGATGTCGAGCACACCGGCCAAGAACATGGGCTGGTTGCCCATCACGCCCACCGGGTGGCCGTCGAGCCGGGCGAAACCGCATACCAGGTTCTGGCCCCAGTGGGGGAAGTACTCGAAGAACTCGCCGTCATCGACCGTGGTGCGGATGACGGTGTGCATGTCGTAGGGGATGTTCGGCGACGGCGGCATCAGCTCGTTGAGCTCGGGGCACGAGCGGGCCGGGTCGTCGGTGGGGGGGAACCAGGGTGGCTCCTCCAGGTTGTTCGACGGCAGGTAGGAGAACAGGAACTTCACGTCGTCGAGCACGGTCTGCTCGTCGTCGCCGACGAAGGTGGCCACTCCCGACTTGGTGCTGTGGCTCTGGGCACCGCCCAGCTCCTCGAGGGTGACCTCCTCGCCCGTGACCGTCTTCACCACGTCGGGGCCGGTGATGAACATGTGCGAGCGCTCGCGCACCATGAAGATGAAGTCGGTCATGGCCGGGCTGTAGACCGCGCCGCCTGCGCACGGGCCGAGGATGACGCTGATCTGAGGGGTGACCCCCGATGCCAGGACGTTGCGGTAGAAGATGCCGCCGTAGCTGTCGAGGGCCACCACACCCTCCTGGATGCGGGCGCCGGCTCCGTCGTTGAGCCCGATCAGCGGCGCACCCACCGACAGCGCCAGGTCCATCACCTTGTGGATCTTCTCCGCGAACACCTCGCCCAGGGCGCCGCCGAACACCGTGAAGTCCTGGGAGAACACGAACACCTTGCGACCGTCGATGGTGCCCCAGCCGGTGATGACGCCGTCGGTGTAGGGGTGCTCCTGCAGGCCGCTCCCGTGGGCCCGGTGCTTCGCGAGCATGTCGAGCTCGTGGAACGAACCGTCGTCGAGCAGGTAGTCGATGCGCTCGCGAGCGAGCATCTTGCCCTTGGCGTGCTGGCGCTCGACCGAGCGCTCCGAACCGGCGTGCAACGCCTCGTCCTTGCGCCGTCGGAGCTCGTCCAGCCGTTCCTTGAGGGGGTGCATGCCCCCGCTCTGCTCCATCTCGGCCGGCTCGGTGTAGCTCACGAGGGAGCACAATAGGTTTGCACGCCGAGTCCGACCCAATGTCGGCGGGCGGCGTTACCACCGCCAGCCGGTCGCGCCGGAACCAGCGGCGCCAGGGGGCGCGTCGGCGAGATGCTCGGTCCAGCGCCGGCCGTCCCTGCAGCGGACCATGCCACCCGTGGGCGCTCGAGGGCGTCCCCCGCGTCAGCCGGGGTCGTAGGCCAGGCCCAGCGCCGGCGCCGGCACCAGGGCGTGCAGGGGGATGCCGGCCTGCTCGGCCAGACCGGCGACGGTGCCGCCGCGGTCGACCAGCGGCAACAGCAGGACCACCTCGGCCTGGCCCTCGGTGCGCACCACCTCGGCCGCCTCGAGCATCGAGACGCCGCGTGTGACCGCGTCCTCGGTGATCACCACCTTGTCGCCCGGCCGCAGCACACCGGCGATGCGGCCGCCCGTGCCGCCGGCCTTGGCCTCTTTGCGCACCGTGAAGCTGGTCAGCATCCGGCCTCGGGTCGCGGCGACCGCCGCGATGGAATAGGCCATCGCGTCGGCGCCCACGGTGAGGCCGCCGATGGCGGTGACGTCGTCGGGGATCGCCTCGAGGGCGGCGTCGGCCACCAGCAACATGCCCTCGGGCGAGCACGTGGTGGCCTTGGCGTCGATGAACCAGTCGCTCTGACGACCCGACTTCAGCGTGAAGGGCCCGTCCGTGCGCACCGCGTGCTCGAGCAGGTGCGCGATCAGCGCCTCGTGCCCGCTCATGCGGCGCCCGATCCGGCCGGCGACGGCATTCCCGAGGCAATAGCGCGCGCATACCGCGCGTTATTGCCTCGACTACGACCGCAAACGGTCACGTGACGTGGACCTCGCCGGTGCCGGGGGTGATGTGGCCGATCTCGACCGCGGCGTGGCCGTGCTCGGCCAGGAGGGCGAGGGCGCGACCGGTGTCCTCCTGCGCCACCACCAGCACCATCCCGATGCCCAGGTTGAACACGCGGGCCATCTCGTCGTCGGCGACGTTGCCCAGGTGCTGGATCTCGGAGAAGATCCGCGGCGCCTCCCACGAGCCCTCGTCGATCACCGCGTCGGCGGCATCGGGCAACACCCGAACCAGGTTGCCGGCCATGCCGCCACCGGTGATGTGGGCGACGGCCCGCACGTCGACCTCGGCCAGCACCGCCCGCACCGCCGGCGCGTAGATCACCGACGGGCGCAGCAGCTCGTCGGCCAGCGTGGTGGGGGCGCCCTCGTAGGCCGGATCGCCGAGCGACCGCCCGGCGGTCTCGAGCAGCACCTTGCGGGCCAGGCTGTAGCCGTTCGACCGCAACCCCGGCGACGGCAGGCCGATCAGCGCGTCACCCACGGCCACGTGCTCACCCGTGATGATCTGGTCGCGCTCGACCACCCCGACGGCGAAGCCCACCAGGTCGAAGTCGTCGTCGGGCATCACGCCGGGGTGCTCGGCCATCTCGCCGCCGATGAGGGCGCACCCGGCCTGGCGGCACCCCTCCGCCACCCCGGCGACCAAGGCCTCCATGCGCTCGGGTCGGAGCCGGCCCACCGAGATGTAATCGAGGAAGAAGAGCGGTTCGGCGCCCTGGCACACCAGGTCGTCCACGCACATCGCCACCAGGTCGATGCCGATGGTGTCGAGGCGACCCGTGGCCCGGGCCACCTGCGCCTTCGTCCCGACGCCGTCGGTGGCCGACACCAGCACCGGCTCGCGGTAGCGGTCGGTGGTCAGGGCAAAGAGCCCGCCGAAGCCGCCGATGTCGCCCAACACCTCCGGGCGGTACGTGGAGCGCACCGCCCCTTTGATGCGGTCGACCGCAGCCTCGCCGGCGGCGATGTCGACGGGGTACGTCTCGCTCAAGACCGGTTGCGGGCGGCGGCGTCGGCGGCGGGGAACAGGGAGTCGCCCGCGGCAGCCGGCGCGGGCGGCGTCGGGGGGATCGGCGTGCCGTCCTCGGCGCGGGCCACGGGCTCGACCTCGAGCACGGCCTTGCGCAGGTTCACCGGCACCTCGATGGGGTACTCGCCCGTGAGGCACGCCGTGCAGAACCCGGCGTTGTGGGCGCCCGTGGCCTCGACCAGGCGGTCGAGGGTGAGGTAGGAGATGCTGTCCACGTCGATGTAGTCGCGGATCTCGTCCACCGTGAGGTTGGCGGCCAGCAGCTCGCCCCTGGTGCCCGTGTCCATGCCGTAGAAGCAGGGCCACTTGTAGGGCGGCGACGAGATGCGCAGGTGCACCTCCTTGGCGCCGGCCTCCCGCAGCATCCTCACCATGGCCCGAGTGGTGGTGCCCCGCACGATGGAGTCGTCGACCACCACGAGGCGCTGGCCCTCGATGTTGTCGCGCAGCGGGTTGAGCTTCATGCGCACCCCGAGGGCCCGCATCTCCTGGGTGGGGGCGATGAAGGTGCGCCCGATGTAGCGGTTCTTCACCAGCCCCTGGCCGTAGGGGATGCCGCTGCGCCGGGCGTAGCCCTCGGCGGCGGCGATGCCCGACTCGGGCACCCCCATCACCAGGTCGGCCTCGACCGGGGCCTGCTCGGCCAGGCGCTCGCCCATCGTGACCCGGGCGTGGTGGACGCTGCGGCCGTAGAGCTGGCTGTCGGGCCGGGCGAAGTACACGAACTCGAACAGGCAGAGGGTGGGCT
Source organism: uncultured Microthrixaceae bacterium (assembly GCA_964635055.1). Classification (GTDB taxonomy): domain Bacteria; phylum Actinomycetota; class Acidimicrobiia; order Acidimicrobiales; family DATDAH01; genus JAEUJM01. Next base: position 66,707 of record CAZWMT010000021.1, read on the forward strand.
GGATGCGCTCGTGCTCGAACGGCCGCAACGACCGGTAGCCGGTGGCGTCGATCACCACCATCTCGCCCGGTTCGAGCTCGCGGACGAAGTGGGCGCCCACCACGTCGAGCGCCGGCGTCTCAGAAGCCAGGACCCAGCCGTGGTCGAGCTTGCCCAGGCACAGGGGCCGGAAGCCGTTGGGGTCGCGCACCCCGATCACGTGGCCCTCGTCCATCAGCACGAACGAGAACGCACCCTCCAGCTCGGGCAGCACCTTCACCAGCGCGTGCTCGAGCTCGCGCTCGTCGCTGCGGGGCCCGGCCAGCGCCATCTCGGTGGCCAGCATCTCGGCCACCAGGTCGGTGTCGCTGGTGACGGTGCCGGGCAACATGCCCTGCCGATCGGCGAGGGCCTCGGTGTTGACCAGGTTGCCGTTGTGGCCGAGCGCGAACTCGGCCTCGGCCGTGGCCCGGAACACGGGCTGGGCGTTGCGCCAGGTGCTCGAGCCGGTGGTGGAGTAGCGGGTGTGGCCGATGGCCAGGTGGCCCTTCAACGACGCCAGCTTGATGTCGTCGAACACGTGGGCGACCAGCCCCATGTCCTTCTGCACCATCAGGGTCTCGCCGTTGCTCACCGCCATGCCGGCCGACTCCTGGCCACGGTGCTGCAGGGCGTACAGGCCCAGGTAGGTGAGGTGGGCGACCGGCTGGCCGGGGGCGTACACCCCGAACACCCCACAGGCTTCCTTCGGGGTGTCGTCGTCGGGGTCGGGGGCAGGATCCAGGAGCGCCGGCGCCGTCACGTCCTCATCGTCGCACACTGCTCAGGTGACCCCGCGAATCGTCGACTCGGACCCTCAGGCTACCGGTCGCACAACCCGGTCACGTCCAGCCCTAACCCGGGGATGAGCGGGAGGTTCCGCTGTTCGCCAGGGAGGGCGAAGAACCCGTCGGCGGTCATTCGCGACGTGGTGGTGACGGCCATGCGCCCACGGTACCCAGCGGTTCCGATCGTGAAGAGGGGTGCGGTCTGGAACACTGGCCGCTGACGAGCGAGGGGGACGCATGGGACGGTTGGACGCCAAGATCGCGCTGATCACCGGCGCGGCGCGGGGGCAGGGCGCGGCCGAGGCGCGCCTGTTCGCCGACGAGGGTGCCCGGGTGTACCTCACCGACGTGCTCGACGAGGAGGGCGAGGCCACCGCCACCGCCATCGGCGAGGCCGCGTCGTACCACCGCCTCGACGTGCGGGAGGAGGAGGCCTGGACCACCATCGTCGAGGAGATCCTCGACGCCCACGGCCGGCTCGACGTCCTCGTCAACAACGCCGGCATCTTCCGGGTGATGCCCACGGCGCTCACGTCCGAGGCCGACTACCGCGAGATCATCGACATCAACCAGGTCGGCACCTTCCTCGGCATGCGGGCGGTGATCCCCACCATGGTGGGCGCCGAGTCGGGCTCGATCATCAACATCTCGTCGGTGGCCGGCCTGCAGGGCGCCGCCGGCACCATGGCCTACTCGGCCAGCAAATGGGCGGTGCGGGGCATGACCAAGGTGGCGGCCAAGGAGGTGGCGCCCTTCGGCGTGCGGGTGAACTCGGTGCACCCCGGCATCATCGCCACCCCCATGATGAGCGAGGCCTCCCCCGAGGGCACCATCATCGACCGGGTGGTGCAGGCCATCCCCATGGGCCACGTGGCGCAGGCCGACGACGTGGCCAACCTGGTGCTGTACCTGGCCTCCGACGAGAGTCGTTACTCCACCGGCGCCGAGTTCGTGGTCGACGGAGGGATGACCGCCTGAGCAGTCCCCTCTCGGGTGCTCTTGGCTGCCTCTCGTCGGATCGCTCGTGTGTCTCCGGCCCCGGCCGGGTTCCGGGGGCTTGCTCCAAGTCGCTTCGGGGCGCCTTCGGCGCTTCGGGGCTCCGAAGTCGCGGCGCTCCCCGGCTCCCGTCCGTGGCCTACCCCTCGCGCTCCTCCCGTCGGCTGCCGTCGCTGCGCCGGGCCGGGCTCTGCTCGAGGTTGGGGGCTGGAGGGGGGTGCCTCTGGGCTCTTCTGCTGGTTCGATGTCTGCCCTGATCGGACCCTCGACTCGTCGTGACCGGACCCCTCTTCGATATGCCGGCGTCGGTCGAGTTGACCTGGGCGGAGTATCGAATCGTGATCCGAGCGCTCGACGACGCCGAGATGGAGGCCGAACGGTGGGGGTCGGCATACGACGACCTTCTCGGGCGCATCCGAGAGGCCCTTCAGGTTCTGCTGTTGCGTGTGTGGCCAGACCTCGGCGAAATCGACGACGGAGGTACGCTCGAACCATGATCCCGAAGGGCTGGTTGACGACGGGAGAGGCCGGTCGACGCCTCGGCATGTCGGCGGGTGACGTGAGCTGTCTGATCCTCGACGGGGAGCTGCCGGGGCGCCCCGCCTCGGATCACAGCCGGCTCATCGTTCGAGAGGTCGATGTCGAGGAGTACCTGGCCCGACAGTCCGAGGGCGCCTCCAACTGACCCGCGTCGCCACCGAACCCTCTGCAGTACGGGGTTGGTGAGTCGCGCCGACGAGGAGCTCGGGGTGGCGGCGGAACGGCTTCGGGCCACCCTGACGAACGAGCACGGCCCGAAACGGACTCCGCCGACAGGACCGCCGAGCTCCGCTCAAGTGGCGCCGACTCACGGGGGTGGCCCCTTCGAGTCAGTCGTGGGTGACGGCGGCGCCGAAGGCGGTGGGTAGCCGATCACGCCACGCCGTGGTGGCGTCGGCGAGCCCGACGTCGAGCAGGTCCTTCACCTTCAGGCGATCGCCGGCGGCGAGGCCCAACTGGGCGACGGGGACGCCTCGGTCCTCGCAGAAGGTGATGACGTCACGGGCGCGGTCGGCCGCCACACAGAGCACGGCGCGGCCGGCGGACTCGGACCACAGCTCGGCTTCGTCGTGGATGCGGGCCACCTGGAACCCGACGCCTGAGCGCACCGCCATCTCGGCCAGCGCCACCGCCAGCCCACCCTCGGCCACGTCGTGGACGCCGAGCACGTCACCCTGGTGCACCAGGTCGCGCACGGCGGTGGCCACCGCCGACGCGGCGGCCAGGTCGAGCGGCGGCAGGGCGCCACGGCGGGCCTGCCCGGTGTGGTCGGCCCAGCGCGAGCCGGCCAGCCCGGGCCACGTGGCACCCACCAGCAGGATGCGGCCGCCGTCGACGAGCACGGGGCCCGGCGGCGGCGTGGAGAGGTCGTCCACCATGCCCAGCAGACCGATCACCGGCGTCGGGTCGATGTCGCTGCCGCGTGACTCGTTGTAGAGGCTGACGTTGCCGCCGATCACGGGCAGGCCGAAGGCGTTGCAGGCCTCGCTCATGCCGTCGACGGACTCGGACAGCTGCCACATCACCTCGGGGTGCTCGGGGTTGCCGAAGTTCAGGCAGTTGACGACCGCCAGCGGGCGGGCCCCGACACAGGCCAGGTTCAGCACCGACTCGGCCACGGTCATGGCCGTGCCGGTGCGGGGGTCGACGGCGCACCAGCGGTGGTTGCCGTCGGTGGTGAGGGCCAGGCCCCGACCGGTGGGCACGCCCGTGACCGGGTGCTTGAGGCGCAGCACCGTGGCGTCGCCGCCCGGGCCGGCCACCGTGTTGAGGAAGAGCTGGTGGTCGTACTGCGACGACACCCACGTGGTGTCGGTGAGCAGGTCGAGCAGCACCGCACCGGGGTCGAAGCCCGCGACCGGGGCAGCCGGCTCCGCAGCGCGACGCTCGGCCAGGTCGGCCGGCTCGGCCCGCTCGCGGTCGTACAGGGGCGCGTCCTCGTGCAGCGAGGCCGCGGGGACGTCGCACAGGATCTCGCCGTCGAACCCGTCCCGGATCCGCAGGCGGCCCCCCGAGCCCGACGTGTCTCCCCGTTCGGGCACGGAGCCGGCGCCCCGTTCGGCCAGGGAGCCGGCAGTGACCTTCCCGATCACCGTCGACCGCACCTCCCAGCGCGCGCAGATCTCGAGCACCTCGTCCAGGTTCTCGGGCTCGACGATGGCCAGCATGCGCTCCTGGCTCTCGCTGGTCATCACCTCGAACGGCTCCATGCCCGGCTCCCGGCGGGGCACCGCGTTGACGTCGACGTCCATGCCGACGCCACCGCGCGAGGCGGTCTCGCTGGTGGCACAGGCCAGGCCGGCGCCACCCAGGTCCTGGATGCCCACCACCAGTCCCGCGTCGAGCAACGCGAGACAGGCCTCGATCAACCGCTTCTCCTCGAACGGGTCGCCCACCTGAACGCTCGGGCGCTTCTGGGCGTCGGCCTCGTCGTCGGCGAACCCGGCCGACGCCAGCACGCTCACCCCGCCGATCCCGTCACGTCCGGTGGACGAGCCCAACAGGACGGCCAGGTTGCCCACGCCGCTGGCCTGGCCCAGCACCAGGCGGTCGGTGGGCAGGATGCCCAGGCACAACACGTTGACCAGGGGATTGTCGGCGTAGGTCTCGTCGAACACCACCTCGCCGCCGACGGTGGGCACCCCCACCGAGTTGCCGTAGCCCGACACGCCGCTCACCACGCCCTCGGCGATCCAGCGGCTGCGGGGGTCGTCGAGCGGCCCGAAGCGCAGCGGATCCATCACCGCGATGGGGCGGGCGCCCATGGTGAAGATGTCTCGCAGGATGCCGCCCACGCCGGTGGCGGCGCCCTGGTACGGCTCGATGGCCGACGGGTGGTTGTGGCTCTCGATCCGGATGGCGGCGGCGATGCCGTCACCCACGTCCATCACCCCCGCGTTCTCACCGGGGCCGACCAGCACCCCCTCCCCCGTCGTGGGGAGGCGCTTCAGGTGGATCCGCGACGACTTGTACGAGCAGTGCTCCGACCACATGACCGCGTACATGGCCAGCTCGAGGTGGTTCGGCTCGCGTCCGAGGATGTCGCGGATCGACTCGAGCTCGTCGTCGGTGAGGCCGAGGGCCCGATGGACCGGCTCGTCAGCGGTGGGAGGGGCAGGCGTGTCGGCCATGCCCTGCACGGTACCCGCGCCACGGCTGGCAACCCGGCGCCGCATCCCGCTGGTCAGGTCAGCACCGTATAACCATTCGGTGACTACAAGAATAGGACAAATGTCCTGCGCCGACTTGTAACGAACGGACATCTGTGTTGCCATGATCGACATGACCAATGATTCGAATCGGGCCGGGACTATGTCGGCCGAGCACAAGGCCGCGTTGGCCTTGGGACGCACGCAGGGGCGGGCCGTCCGTGTCTACCTGGAGGCGCTGGCCGCCAACCGACCGAAGCGGGGGCGCAAGCGCACGCCCGAGTCCATCGCGGCCCGGCTCGACAAGATCGAGTCCGAGATCGTCGACGCCAACCCGGTGCAGCGCCTGCAGCTGGTCCAGGAGCGCCTCGACCTCGAGCACGAGCTCGAGGCGTCGGCCGACACCGTCGACCTCTCGGCCCTCGAGGCCGACTTCATCGGCGCCGCCAAGGACTACAGCCACCGCAAGGGCATCTCCTACGCGGCCTGGCGGGAGGCGGGCGTGTCGCCGGCCACCCTCAAGGCAGCTGGGATCTCACGTAGCGGGCGCTGAGCCCACCGTCGCCGGGGCGGCGCCGACCTGCCCCCCGGCCGCGGCCAGGAGCGACTGCAGCAGCACCCGCCCGTCGCCGCTGCCCAGCAGCGGGTCGTAGGCGCGCTCGGGGTGGGGCATCAGCCCCACCACGTTGCGGTCGGCCGAGCAGATCCCGGCGATGTCGCCCACCGAGCCGTTCGGGTTGTCGACGTAGCGCACCACCACCCGATCATCGCCCTGCAGCTCGGCCAGTGTGTCCGGCGAGCAGGTGTAGTTGCCCTCGAAGTGGTTGATGGGCACCCGGAGCCGGTCGCCCTCGTGGGCCAGCGTCGTCAGCACCGAATCGGTGGTGGCCACCTCGAGCTCGACCGTGGTGCACAGGAACTTGAGGCCGCGGTTCTTCTGCAGCGCGCCCGGCAGCAGCCCGGCCTCGGTGAGCACCTGGAAGCCGTTGCAGATGCCGACCACCGGGCCACCTGATCGCGCGAACTCACCCACCGCGGCCATCACCGGCGAGAACCGGGCGATGGCGCCGGGGCGCAGGTAGTCGCCGTGGGCGAAGCCGCCGGGGATCACCACGGCATCGACATCGCCGAGCCCGGGGTCGCCGTGCCACACGATGCGGGCCTCACCGCCGAGCGCACCGACCGCCTCCATCACGTCGAACTCGCAGTTCGAGCCCGGGAACAGGACGACCCCGACGGTAGCCATCAGGCCGGCGCCACCTCGTGCAGGGTGACCGCGGCGTCTTCGATGACGGGGTTGGTGAGGAACCGGGCGCACAGATCGGCCGCCTCGGCTCGGGCCGCGGCCTCGTCGTCGGCGTGCATGGTGAACCGGATGCACTTGCCCACCCGGACACCGCTGATGCCACCGAACCCCAACGTCGGGAGCGACCGCTCGATGGTGGCGCCCTGGGGATCGGCCACTCCCGGGCGCAACTGGACCTCGACCACCACCTCGAACGTCATGGCCTCACTCTGGCATACGAATCGCCGAGTGCCACACCTCCGCCTCGACGGACGGTTCGCCGCACCGAAGATCACCCGCTGTGTGGTTGTGCCTTCCCCGAACGACGTGACCCGGCGGCGGCGTGGGATCGGCCGCAGGGAGAGAGCGGTGGGAGCACCGGCGGCGGCGGCCGGCCTGTTCTTGGCGCCGAAAACCACCGGTTCGGTGGTTCTGCCTTCCCGGAATGGGGACGCGGCGAAGCTCGGGCGCCGGGCGCCGACCTCCCCGTGTCGCGGGCGCCGGCTCTGCTCGGTGCGCCGTTCTTGGAAAGGAAAACCCCCCGTTCGGTGGTTTTCGGTGCCGAGAACGACGGGTTCGCACCACGCTCGGACCACTTCCAGCCCGGCTGGAAGGTGACGCGGGTTTTCGGTGCCGTGAACGACGGGTTCGCACCACGCCGCCTCACCCGGCGGCGGGCTCGTCCACGAAGGCGGCGCCGGCGAGGACCGGCACCACCGCACTCACGTCGAGGTCGGCGGCCAGGTCCACGTCCGCCGATTGACCCTTTGCCGCCTTCTCGACACCAGAACCGCAGGCGTGCAGCAGGGTGGGGAAGCCCTCGGATCGGGCCCCCTCGAACGCGGCGATGGCGATCCGCGCCTCGGGCGACAGGTCCGCGCGGATACCCAGCCCGGCGAGGATCGCACCGGCGCCGAGCAGGTCCTCGAGCGCCGGCCGGAGCGGCCCGGTGGCGCCGTTCCACCGCTCGCCGGCGGCGATGACGGAGACGACCCCGTCCGGGCCGGCCAGTCGAGCCGCGGCAGCGCCGACCGCGGACGCGTTGCGCAGGCAGCCCGCCAGCACTGTTGACGCCCCGGCCTCGGCCGCGCCGAACGACAGCGCCGACCCGTTCGGCGACGGCAGCACCAGGCGGGTGCCTGCCGGCAGGTCGACCAGCGACGCCGGCGCCAGCGTCCACACTGCGGCTGGCCCCTCCCCTGCGACGACGGCGTCGTGCTCGGCGGCATACGCCGCCTCGCCCCCGTCATGCCAGCGGTACGGCAGGACGGCCGCGCCCCGGCCCAGGGCCACGTCGACCGCAGTGGTGAAGGACAAGACGTCCACGATCACCACCACGTCCGACCGCGGCGCCAGCCTGCGCAGCCCGCTGGGGCCCCACTCGAACCGCACCCGATGTCCGTCCTGGTCCATCACCAACTCCTCTTTCGTCGGGGCCCCGACGGCATCCGGCACCTCACAGCCGCCCCTCCCCTCGTTCTGGTGGCTGGATCCTGTCGTCAGCGTCGTGTCCGAGCCACCGGAACGGTCAGCCCCTCGTTCTGGTGGCCGGATCCTGTCGTCAGCGTCATGTCCGAGCCACCGGAACCGTCAGCCCCTCGTTCTGGTGGCTGGATCCTGTCGTCAGCGTCGTGTCCGAGCCACCGGAACCGTCAGCCCCTCGTTCTGGTGGCCGGATCCTGTCGTCAGCGTCGTGTCCGAGCCACCGGAACCGTCAGACCTTCGTTCTGGTGGCTGGATCCTGTCGTCAGCGTCGTGTCCGAGCCACCGGAACCGTCAGCCCCTCGTTCTGGTGGCCGGATCGTGTCGTCAGCGTCATGTCCGAGCCACCGGAACGGTGGGTTTCGTCCCCGCCGCCGAGTCGGTCCACACTCACGAGCGGCGAGCCGTGACGGTCGTGATGAGGCGTCAGCCGAGGAGCCGACAGCCGGCGTGAGCCGAAGCGACGGAGCTCAGGTGCCGGCGCCGGGCCACTGCGAGAACGCTCTGCCGGTGATGCGCTCGTAGGCCTCGACGTAGCGGGCCGACGACGACGCCACCACGTCGTCGGGCAGTGCCGGTGGTGGCGGCTGCTTGTCCCAGTCGAGGCCGTCGAGGTAATCCCGGACGGGCTGCTTGTCGAACGACGGCGGGGTCGATCCCAGCACCCACTGATCGGCGGGCCAGAAGCGTGACGAGTCGGGCGTGAGCACCTCGTCGGCCACCACCAACTGGCCGTCGATGAGGCCCAGCTCGAACTTGGTGTCGGCGATGATGATGCCCCGCTCGGCGGCGAGGGCCGCGCCCCGCTGGTAGAGCTCGAGCGAGATCGCCCGGGCCTGACCGGCGATGTCGGCACCCACCAGCTCGACGGCCTCGCTCATCGAGATGTTGACGTCGTGGCCTTCCTCGGCCTTGGTGGAGGGGGTGAACACCGGCTCGCGCAGCTGCTCGGACTCCTGCAGCCCCTCCGGCAGCACCTCACCGTGCATGGTGCCGCTGCGCTGGTACTCCTTCCAGGCCGAGCCGGTGAGGTAGCCCCGCACGATGCACTCGAGGGGCAGCATCTCGGCCCGGCGCACCAGCATCACCCGGCCGGCCAAGGCGGGGTCCTGGGCCTCGGGGGGCAGGTCGGCCAGGTCGGTGGAGATCAGGTGGTGGGCGGCGACGTCGGCCAGCTCGTCGAACCAGAACGCCGAGATCGCAGTGAGCACCCTGCCCTTGTCGGGGATCGGCTCGGCCATGACCACGTCGAACGCCGACAGGCGGTCGGACGTGACGATCAGCAGCCGGTCGTCGCCGGCGTCGTAGATGTCGCGCACCTTGCCGGTGAGCACGTGAGGGAGGTCGATCGTCGCATCGGCCATGGTGGGGTCTCCTCGGGGCGTCGGGGCTGGTCGGAATCAGCGGGGAGCGAGCGCAGCCGTGGCCGCCGATCAGATGACCGGCTCGCCTTCGTAGGCCGCCGCCCCAGGATGCCGCGCGGCCACCGCGCTCACACGCTCGGCGAACACACCGACCTGGCGCCCGGCATCGCCCACGAACGTGAGGGGGTCGCCCACCAGCGCCTCGACCTCCGCGGCGTCGAGGGGGAGGCGCGGATCGGCCCCGAGCCGGGCGTAGAGGTCGTTCTCGTCGCCCCCCGCCCTGCTCCCCGCTCCGACGGGCCGCTCGGGCCCCTCGCGCAGGGCCAGCGCCGCGGCCACGGCGTGCTCTTTCACGATCTCGTGGGCCTCCTCGCGGCCCAGACCCAGCCGGACGGCGGCCAGCAGGATCTTGGTGGTGGCCAGGAAGGGCAGGTACCGGCGCAGCTCGCGCTCGATGACCGCCGGGTACGCGCCGAAGGCACCCAGCACGTCGAGCAGCGTCTGGAACGCGCCGTCGGCGGCGAAGAAGGCGTCGGGGAGCATCACCCGGCGCACCACCGAGCAACTGACGTCGCCCTCGTTCCACTGGTCGCCCGCCAGGCCGGTGGCCATGGTGACGTGGCCGGCCAGGATGGTGCCGAAGCCGCAGATGCGCTCACACGAGCGGCTGTTCATCTTGTGGGGCATCGCCGACGAGCCCACCTGGCCGGGCCGGAAGCCCTCGGTGGCCAGCTCCTGGCCCGCCATCAGCCGAATCGTCGTGGCCAGGCTCGACGGTCCGGCCACGGCCTGCGCCAGGGCGGTGACCACGTCGAGGTCGAGCGACCGGGGGTACACCTGACCGACGTTGGCCAGCACACGGGTGAAGCCGAGCTGCTCGGCCACCCGCCGCTCGAGCTCGTCGAGCTTCTCGGTGTCGCCACCCAGCAGATCGAGTTGGTCCTGCGCCGTGCCGACGGGGCCCTTCAGGCCCCGCAGCGGGTAGCGGCCCAGCAGGTCCTCGATGCGCTCGTAGGCGACGAGGAGCTCCTCGCCGGCGTTGGCGAAGCGCTTGCCCAGGGTCGTGGCCTGCGCGGGCACGTTGTGGCTGCGGCCGGTGATGACCGTGTCGCGATGCTCGACGGCACGTTCGGCCAGCGCCACCAGTGCCGCCACCATGCGGTCACGGATCAGCTCGAGCGAGCGACGGACCTGCAGCTGCTCGACGTTCTCGGTGAGGTCGCGGGAGGTCATGGCCTTGTGCACGTGCTCGTGGCCGGCGAGGGCGGAGAACTCCTCCACGCGGGCCTTCACGTCGTGGCGGGTCACCCGCTCTCGTGCGTCGATCGAGTCCTGGTCGACCTGGTCGGCCACCGCCTCGTAGGCCTCGATGACCCCATCGGGCACGTCGACGCCGAGGTCGCGTTGCGCCCGGAGGATGGCGATCCAGAGCTCGCGCTCGAGCACCACCTTGCGCGCCGGCGACCAGATGGCCACCAAGGGCGCGCTGGCGTACCGAGCGGCCAGGACGTTGGGAATCACGGGATCAACTTCCATCAAGAACCACCTGTGCGCTGCCGACGGGAACGTGGATGGAGGGCCGCTGCGCGAAGCACCAATTCGAGGCGTCCGAGAACGTGTGCCGCACCTGCGGCAACGAATTCTGCAGCGAATGTCTGGTGTACTCGTTCGGGCCCAAGAAACCGCCCTTCTGCATCGCCTGCGCGCTGGCCGTGGCCGGGGTCCGCACCACTGCGGGCAACCAGCTGGTCAAGCCGAAGAAGGAGATCAAGAAGGAGAACAAGGCCCGCCGCAAGGCCGCCAAGGAGTCGCAGAAGAGCGGCGCCGGCAGCGTGGAGATCGAGTGGTCGATCTCGGCGGACCCGACCGAGGGGCTCACCGAGGACGACCTGCTGTTGCCGAACGCCCCGGTCGAAGCGCCCACCCCGCCACCACCGCCGCCACCCCCGGCGGTTGCGCCCGAGCCCGCTCGTGTCCATGAGGGGCCTCTGGGTGAGACGCCCATGCCGCTCGAAGGCACCGGGCCGGCACCGGAGCCCGCCGCCGTGGCGCCGCGACCGACGCTCTCCGAGGCGGACCGCGTGGACCGACCCCCGATGGCCGCGCCACATCCCGACGCCGAGCCTCCGCAGATGCTCCTACGCCAGGCGGAGATGCCGGCCATGGGCGAGTCGCCGCCCCCGCTCTCCACACCCCCCGCGGCCCCGACGGTCGGGGCCCTCGGTGTCAGCCCGGTGGCGGACGGTGCGGCCGCCGCCCCGGCACCCTTGCTGCCCCCGGCCCTGCGGGCCCATTCGTTCGAGGGGCCGCCATCCGCGCCCGGCGCGTTCGACGACTTCGCCATCACGACGCCGGCGCCCGAACCGCCACCGGCTCGGCCGACCGACGCCGCAGCCCCCCGCGACGCGCCCCCCGCCACGTTCAACGACTTCGCCATCACCACCTCAGCAGCCGCACCGCCACCACCGCCGCCCCCACCACCACCGCCGCCGCCACCACCACCACCACCACCACCACCACGCCCTTCGGCCCGGTCGGACGACGCCGCAACCCCCCGCGACGCGCCCCCCGCCACGTTCAACGACTTCGCCATCACCACCTCAGCAGCCGCACCGCCACCACCGCCGCCGCCACCACCACCACCACCACCACCACCGGCCCGGTCGGACGACGCCGCAACCCCGCGCGGCGACGGCCCGCCGGGCACGCTCGACTCCACCATCACTCCACCGGCCCCCGCGCCGCCACCGCTCGGACCGACCGGTCCCACACCGGGCGCGGGCCACGACACCCCGGCAGCACTGGGGTTCGACGACCTCGCGATCACTCCACCGGCCCCCGCGCCGCCACCGCCAGCGGCGCCCGGACCCACCGGTCCCACACCGGGCGCGGGCCACCACACCCCGGCCGCACTGGGGTTCGACGACTTCGCGATCGCCGCGCCGGCGCCGCCAGCAGCGCTCGGACCCACCGGCCCCACACCCGGCGCGGGCCACGACACCCCGGCGGCATTGGGGTTCGACGAGTTCGCGATCACCCCGCCAGCCCCCCGGCCGGCGTCACCAGCCGCAACCGCGTCGCCGACCGTGCCCGTCGCACGCACCGACCGGCCCGACGGCCCCCCGGCGCCACCGTCGGATGCGTCGACGCGGGGCGCGACGCGGCGGCCGAGGGGCCACAACCTCGGCGACACCCCCACCACCCCGCCCACCGCGAGCCCGCCCGCGACGACCGCAGGATCGATCGACCGACGTCCCGCCCGCGACGACCGGGGCCAGGCCGCGGGCGGCTCCGACCCCTCCCTGATGGACGGGGCTCCTGCCGCACCCCCGCCACCGCCGCGCCTGGCGCCCCGCCCGCTCCCGTTCGAGGAGGACGCCGAGACCGTCGCGCCACCTCCCAACGCGGCACCGACACGACCAGCACCCGTGGGCCGGGGCGCGGCGGCGTCGGCCCCACCGGCGCTGCCCTTCGAGCGCGACGCCGCGACCACAGGCCCTCCGCCGCCTCCGCCTCCCCCGCCTCCTCGACCGGTGCCCGGAGCCGCGAAGGCCGCGCCACCTCCGCCGCCACCTCCGCCCCCGCCCCCGCCGACCGCGCCCCGCCCGATGCCGTTCGAGCGGGACCTCGCCGCCCCGCCGCCACCACCACCGCCACCACCACCACCGACCGACGCCCCAGCGGTCCCGCCCACCGGCGGGATCCTCACCGCGAGCGCCGCGAGCGCCGCCGCACCGCCACCGCCGCCGCCCCCACCAACCGACACTCCAGCCACCCCGGCCACCGCCGCGAACCTGACGGCGAGCGCCGCCACACCGCCACCACCGCCACCCCCGCCCCCACCGCGTCTCGTCGTCGAACTCGATCCGGAGCCGGAACCGGAGCCCGAGCCGCCTGTCGAGGACGGGACGTTCGGCATCGTCGGCCTACCCCCGCTGCTCACCTCCCGCGAGTCCTCGCCCTTGCCTCCCGCCCCACCGCTGCCGCCGGCCGCGCCGGACCTGGGCCCGGCACCGCACATCGACGCCGACAGCCTCTTCCTGCCGTCGACCACGGTGGCCCACGACGCTCCGGCAAACGCGGGCGCCCACACGGCGTTCGGCATCGACGACAGCCCGTGGGACGCGAACGGCCGACCCACCCTGCGGGTGCGCGACCTGCTGGCCGACCCCGACGAGGCCCCACGCCGCGACGAGGTGTCGTTCTTCGCCCCGGTCACACCGGAACAGCTCGGAGAGGACCCCCACCCGCCCGCGCCGTAGGCGCGCCCGGGGCCCTGGTGATGGCGGCCCTCAGGCAGGGCCCGCCATCTCCTGGCGGTGCTTCGCGAGCTCGGCGGCCAGCGACGGGTCACTGATGGCCAGCATCTGCACCACGAGCAGGGCTGCGTTCATCGACCCGTTCACCGCGACGGTGGCCACGGGGATGCCCTTCGGCATCTGCACCGTGGAGTACAGGGCGTCGATGCCGTCCAGCGCGCCACCCGACAGCGGCACGCCCACCACCGGCAACGTGGTCTGGGCGGCCACCGCGCCGGCCAGGTGGGCGGCCATGCCGGCGCCGCAGATGAACGCCACGTAGCCGTTGTCGCGGGCGGTGGAGGCCAGCTCGGCCACCTTGGCCGGGGTCCGGTGGGCGGACAGCACCCGCACGTCGGCCTCGATGCCGAATCGCTCGAGGGTGTCGGCGGCCGGGGCCATCTTCTCCTTGTCGGACTCCGACCCCATCAACACGGCGACCTTCATCAGTGGGACTCCTCTCGTTGTGATCGAACAGTGCGTTCCTGCCCCGCGGCCAGCGCGGCGATGTCGGTGCGTCGGTGCATCCCGCGCCACGACACGTGGTCCGCGGCTCGGTAGGCGAGCTCGCGGGCGGCGGCGATGGTCGCGCCCGGCGCGGTGACCGCCAGCACCCGGCCGCCGGCGGTGACGAGGCGCCCCTGCCCGTCAGTGGCGACGCCGGCGCAGAACACGGTGGCACCGGCGGCCTCGGCGTCGTCGATCCCGGTGATGACGTCGCCGGTGCGGGGCGCGGCGGGATAGCCCTCGGACGAGCACACCACCGTGACGAAGGCGTCGTCGCTGAAGGTGGGGGTGGCGGTCAGCTCGCCGGCCGCGGCCTGGGCCAGCAGCTCGGTCAGATCGGACGTGAGCCGCGGCACGACCACCTGGGTCTCGGGGTCACCGAAACGGCAGTTGTACTCGAGCATCTTGGGCCCAGCGTCGGTGAGCACAAGCCCGGCATACAGCACGCCGCGGTAGTCGATGCCCCGCCCGGCCAGTGCGTCCAACGTGGGCTGCACCGCGTCGCGCATGATGTCCGCGACGAGGGCGTCATCGACCAGCGGGACCGGGCTGTAGGCGCCCATGCCCCCGGTGTTCGGGCCCGCGTCGCCGTCGCCGATGCGCTTGAAGTCCTGCGCCGGCGCCAGGGCCACGGCCCGCGTGCCGTCGCACACCGCCAGGAGGGACAACTCGGGACCGGCCAGGTACTCCTCGATCACCAGGCGCTGGCCGGCGGCACCGAAGGCGGCGCCCGACAGGTAGGCGATCACCGCCGATCGGGCATCGTCGTAGGACTCGGTGACCACCACCCCCTTTCCCGCGGCCAGGCCGTCGGTCTTGACGACGTAGGGCCCGGGCATCGAGTCGAGGAACGCCAGCGCCGCCATCTCCTCGTCGGCCGAGAAGGTCCCGTAGGCCGCGGTCGGCACGCCGGCGGACACGAGCAGCTCCTTCATCCACGCCTTCGAGCCTTCCAGCCGGGCCCCGTCAGCCCCGGGCCCGAACACCAGCTTCCCCTGCGCCCGCAACCGATCCGCCAGCCCGTCGACCAGCGGAGCCTCGGGCCCGATCACGAACAGATCGGCGGCGATCGACTCCGGTGCGTCAGGGACCGACCCAGGGATCCCCGGGTTCCCAGGAGTGACCACCACAGAGGAGGCAGTCCGAGCCAACACATGCGCGAGCGCATGCTCCCGCCCCCCCGACCCAACGACGCAGACCTTCACGAAAGGACCCCCAGAGACGGGACAAGGGAGGCGGCCGAACGAGGGCGCCAGAGGGGACTCCCGGCCGAAGGCCCCCGCTCCCCCCACACAAAAGACCCAAGGGAGACGGCCCCAACCAAGGGGTCACGGGTGGCGCCGATCCGGAGGGTCCGAAAGATCGCCGCATGCCTTTCGCGGCGATTTTCGGATACCGGATCGGGGTCAGGACCCGTGACCCCGGGCACCAAGAGGAACGGAAGCCGCACGCCAGCAGCCCCGACCAGCGCAGACATCACGCCGCGAAGTGCAGGAACTGGTCGCGCCCGGGCCCGACGCCCACCAGACGGATCGGCACGCCGATCTGCGCCTCGAGGAAGGCCACGTAGTCCCGAGCCGCGCCCGGCAGCTCGGAACGCTCGGTCATGGCCGTCAGGTCCGTCTTCCAGCCGGGCAACTCCTCGTAGACCGGCTTCGCCGCGTGCAGCACCGACTGGTGGTACGGCAGGTGCTCGTAGCGCACGCCGTCGGCCTCGTAGGCCACGCACACCTTCAGCGTGTCGAGCGTGTCGAGGACGTCCAGCTTGGTCAGCGCCACTTCGGACAGCGAGTTCACCCGCACGGCCTGGCGCAGCATCACCGCGTCGAACCAGCCCGGCCGGCGGCGCCGGCCGGTGTTGGTGCCGTACTCGTGGCCGCGGTCGACCAGCAGGTCGCCCACCTCGCGGCCTTCGTCGGTGCCGTCGGGGCCGCCGATCAGCTCGGTGACGAACGGGCCTGCGCCCACCCGGGTGATGTACGCCTTGGCGATGCCGATCACCCGGTCGATGTACAGCGGCCCGACGCCAGCGCCGGTGCAGGCGCCGCCGGCCACCGGGTTGGAGGAGGTGACGTAGGGGTAGGTGCCGTGGTCGAGGTCGAGGAACGTGGCCTGGGCCCCTTCGAGCAGCACGTGCTGGCCGGCATCGAGCGCATCGTGCACGAGCGTGACCGTGTCGGCGATGTAGGGCTCGAGCCGGGGCAGGCACTCGTCGAGGTACAGCGCGGCGATGTCGTCGGCCTTGGGCGGGAGGCGGTTGTACACCTTGGCCAGCAGCGGCGCCTTCTCCTTCAACGCCAGGTCGAGCTTGGCCCGGAAGATCTTCGGGTCGAGCAGATCCTGCACCCGGATGCCGACGCGGGTGGCCTTGTCGGCGTAGGCGGGGCCGATGCCGCGCTTGGTGGTGCCCAGCTTGTTCTTGCCCAGGTACCGCTCGGTGATGGCGTCGATCTCCTGGTGGTACGGCAGGATCAGGTGGGCGTTGCCGCTGACCTTGAGGCGCGAGCAGTCCACGCCCTTGGACTCGAGAATGTCCATCTCGGCCAGCAGCACGACGGGGTCGACGACGACCCCGTTGCCGATCACGGGGGTGATGTGGTCGTACAGGATCCCACTGGGCACCAGTTGGAGGGCGAAGCTCTGGCCGTCGACCACGATGGTGTGGCCCGCGTTGTGGCCGCCCTGATAGCGGACCACGAGCTGCATCTCTTTGGCGACGAGGTCGGTGAACTTCCCTTTGCCTTCGTCGCCCCACTGGGTGCCGACAACGACTGTTGCGGGCACAGGCGTCTCCGTTCGTTCTGGGGGCGCTTACGGGCCGACTCTAGTCGCTCGGCCCCGCTCGTCCCGGACCCGGGGGCGCTGACTGTCCGGTCAGTAGTGCATCCGCCTCATTTTCCGGTCGGATGCGCCAATGCGCTCACGATTCCCGTGGGACCCGTCGATGGAACGCCATGGCATGGCGCGGCGAGCGTCGGAGGGCGACCGACAACGTGGATCTCTCGGGCAGCGAGCACGCGTGGTGGACCGGGGCGCGTCCCCAGGGCTTCGCTGGCGCGCGTGTTTCGAGCCCGCCCCTCGACCCGCCGCCCGGGCCACCTCCGGGCGTCCCCGAGCGACGGGCATCGACGCCGCAAGCGGCACCACCGCCTTCACCGTCCGGCCCGGTGGGAGCGCCTCCGGGGCACGACCCGTGGCAGCGGTCGACGTCGCCGCAGGTCACGTCCGCGTACCGCACGCTCGGCATCGACTGGGAAGCCAGCTGGGAGGAGGTGGCCGCCCAGTTCCGCACCTTGGCCGAGCGCTGGCATCCCGACCGTCTGGCCGGTGCCGACCCGGCGGTGCAGGCCGAGGGCCAGCGACGCATGAGCGAGTTCAACCGCGCCTACGGCGAGTTGCGCCGCATCCTGCGCCCGTCCCGGCGCGACCTGTTCAGCGCCTAGGGCGAGCGGCCACCGGCACCCGGGGCTCGGCGTTCCGGTGGCTCGAACGCCACCCTGACGACACATCCCAGCCACCAGAACCCGCGACACAACGTTCCGGTGGCTCGAACGCCACCCTGACAACACATCCCAGCCACCAGAACCCGCGACACAACGTTCCGGTGGCTCGAACGCCACCCTGACAACACATCCCAGCCACCAGAACGACGCGCCGACCGTTCCCGGGTCCACCCGCCACACGACATCGGTGCACCGCCGGAACGCCCGACACCTCTCGAGGTGTGCGCACAAAGGGTCGAAGGGCCCGGGACCCGGGGCCCCGAGCGGGGTAGGAAGGAACCGTGCCCGACACCCCGCGCTCCCCCTCCGCCGCCGAGTCGCCGGCTCCCGCCGAGATCGAGGTGTTCGCCGACGTGGCGTGCCCGTTCACGCACGTGGGTCTGCGGCGCTTCGTCGAGCGGCGCGACCGGGGCGACGTGGCGTTGATCCGGCTGCGGGTCCGCTCGTGGCCCCTCGAGATCGTGAACGGCGAGCCGCTCGATCCGGGGTTCGTCGCCGACGAGGTGGACGAGATCCGGGCGCAGGTGGCACCCGACCTGTTCGGGGGGTTCGACCCGCACGCGTTCCCGGTCACGTCGATGCCGGCCCTGGCCCTGGCCGCGGCGGCCTACGACGTCGACCTGATCACCGGTGAGGCCGTCAGCCTGGCGTTGCGCGACCTGCTGTTCGAGCAGGGCCGCGACATCGCCGACGCCGACGTGCTGGCCGGGGTGGCCGAACGGCACGGGGTGGACTTCGCGGCGGCCGATCCACCGCTCGAACAGGTCCGGGCCGACCACGCCGAGGGCCGGCGCCGCGGCGTCACCGGCTCGCCGCACTTCTTCACCCCTGCCGGCGACTTCTTCTGCCCGTCGCTCGACGTGAGCCGTGACGCCAAGGGCCACCTGCGCATCACCGCCGACCCGGTCGGCTTCGAGCAGTTCCTCGACTCCTGCTTCGCCTGAGCGTCGGCGCCCGCGGCGTGCACGGCTGACGCCCGGGGGCCGCCGCGAGGGTCGGGATCCCATGGTTGGACAACGCGCCGCCGCGATCGGTCATGCTCTGGGCCATGCACGAGGGGGTGCGGGTGCGGTGAGCGCGACCGAGCGGTCGATGCTGGCCTCGGTCGGCCTGCTGGCGAAGCTGCCGGGCCCGGTGCTCGACGATCTGGCCGCCACGGCGAGCCGACTCCGGCTGGACGCGGGCGCGCGGCTGTTCGAGGAGGGTGACCGGCCCGAGCACCTGTCGGTGGTGATGACCGGCCGGCTCCGCGTCGCGTCGGCCGACGGGACGGTCGAGCGCGAGGTCGGCCACGGCGAGTGCGTCGGCGAGATGGGCGTGCTCACCGGCGAGCCCCGCGCCGCGACGGTGCTGGCCATTCGCGACACCGAGGTGGTCCAGGTGCCGGCCGACGCGATCATGCGCGCCATCGCGGCCGCGCCGAGCATGATCCAGGACCTGACCCGGCTGGTCGTCCTGCGCCTGCGCCAACCGAGGCCGGCACCGGATGCCGACCGGGTCGTGGGGGTGGCCCAGGTGGGCGTCAGCAGCGCCCGACCCGGCGATGACATCACCGAGGCGCTGATTGCGTCCATCGGGCGCCACGGTGTCGACGTCGTGTGCCCCGGCCGCGACGGCACACCCGACCCCGCCGTCGACAAGGACCTGCACGCGCTGGTCGAGCGGGTGGAGGCGGGCGGGAACGGCGTCGTCGTGCTGCCCCTCGACGACCGCACCTCGTGGTGGGACGAGGAGTGCGCCCAGCAGTGCGACCTGATCCTCCTGTGCGCCACGGCGACGGCGAGCCCACCCCGGCCCGGGCACGGCGTCGTCCGGCTGCTCGACCGGCTGCGCCGTGCGGGGGTCACGCCCCGCCGAGAGCTGGTGCTGGTGCACCCGGCCCGATCCAGCAGGCCGGCACCGACCACGGCACGCTGGTTGGACGCGGTGGAGGTCGGCGGCCACCACCACGTGCGGGCCGGGGACCGCGCCCACGCCGACCGACTCGCCCGGCACCTGCTGGGCCGCACCGTCGGCCTGGTGCTGTCGGGCGGTGGCGCGCGGGGCATCGCCCACCTGGGCGTGTACCGGGCACTGCAGGAGCTGGGCATACCCGTCGATCACGTGGGCGGCTCGAGCATCGGCGCGGTGATGGCCACGCAGATGGCCGACGAGCCCGACCCCGCGGCGCTCGCCGAGACGAACCGCGAGCAGTTCACCCGCGCCGACTTCGGCCGACGGGTCACGTTGCCGGTGCTGTCCGTGCTGTCGATCCGGCGGGTGCTCCCGCTCTTCGAGTCGCTCTTCGGCGACCGTGACCTGGCCGACCGGTGGGTCCCCTGCTTCGTGACCACCGTCGACCTGACCGACTGCGAGCTGCAGGTGCGCGACCGGGGCCCGGCGGCGCGGTGGACGAGGGCGTCGGCGTCACCGCCCGGGTTGTGGCCGCCGGTGGTAGACGCCGACGGCCATCTCATCGTGGACGGCGGCCTGTTCGACAACCTGCCGGTCGGCCCGATGGCGGCCCGTGGGGCGGACCGGGTGATCGCGGTGAACGTGTCGGCGTCGCGGGCGCTGCTGGTGGACCCCGAGGTGGGCGAGATCGACACCTGGACCGGCTTCGCCCGCAACCTGGCGCAGCGGCGTGTCGCCTACCCGCACCTGGCCACGATCCTGACCCGCATGGGGTTGGCCGCCAGCCTGCCGGCCACGGTCCGATCGGCCGACGAGGCCGACCTGTTGATCGAGCCCGCGGTGCAGCAGTACGGGTTGGCCACCTACAAGCCCTTCGACGACATCGTCGAGGCGGGCTACCGGGCGGCGGTCGACGCGCTGGACGGGTGGGACCGGCCGACCGCCTGACCTGCAACGTTGCGCAGCGGAGCGGAGCAGCGACACCGACGAACCCGATGGCGAAGCCGCGGCGACGAAGGAGCAGCCAGTGTCATGTGTTCTGGGCGGTGAGTCCCCCGTCGACGCTCAGGACCGAGCCGTTGACGAACGAGGCGCCGGGCAGCACGAGGCACCAGATGGCGTGGGCCACCTCGGCCGGTTCGCCGTAGCGACCCGCCGGCACCCGGCGGCGCGCGAACTTGTCCTTGGCCTCGTCGGGGATCAGCGCGGTCATGCCGGTGCGGATGGGTCCCGGGCACACCGCGTTGACGGTGACCCCCGAGCGTCCGAGCTCGACGGCCAACGCCCGGGTGAGGCCCACCACGCCGTGCTTGCTGGCGGTGTAGGCGGACAGGAACGGGGTGGCGCCCAGGGCCTCGCTGGAGGCCACGTTCACCACCCGTCCGTCGCCGTTGCGGCGGAGGTCGTGGACGCACAGGCGGGCCATCGTGGCCATCGCGGTCAGGTTGACCGCGATGGTCTGCTCCCACGACTCCTCGAACCCCTCGCCGTCGATGGCCGCCGGCAGCGAGACGCCGGCGCAGTTCACCAGGATGTCGACCGGTCCCAGCGTGTCGGCGACCTCGGCCCGCACCGCGGCCAGCCGGCCCGCGTCGGTGACATCGACCGACCACCCCCGACCACCCAGCGGCGCCTCGGGCTCGACCCGGTCCAAGGCGGCGACGACGGCCCCGTCCTCGGCCAGCAGCGCCGCGGTCGCCCGACCGATGCCGCTGGCGGCGCCGGTGACGACCGCGACCCGCCCCGCCACGCTGCGCAGCTCGCCGCTCATGGACGAGCCCATGCCGGTCGGCCACCACGCGAGGCACTGACCCCCGTCATCGCAGGCGTCGTGCCTCGAGAACGGTGCGCACCCTGAGCTCGAGGCAATGGCCCCCGGAATCGCGGGGGCATTGCCTCGAGAATGCCAGCAGGCTGGCGGGTCACGAGGCGGCCAGTGCGTCGGCGACGATGTCGACCGCCAGGTCGGCCTGGGCCTCGGTGACGACGAGTGGTGGGGCCATCCGCACCGCCGCCGGCCCGCAGGTGAGCACCAGCAGGCCACGCTGGAAGCAGGCCTGCTCGAGGGCCGCGGCGGCGTCGTGGTCGACGAGCTCGACGCCGATCATCAGGCCTCGGCCCCGCACGTCGACGATCTGGTCGGGACGGGCGGCCGCCACCTCGGCCAGCCGAGACCGGAGGTGGGCACCGACGGACGCGGCGTTCTGCATCAGGCCGTTCTCGACCAGGTCGAGGGTGGCCAGCGCCGCGGCGCAGGCCACGGCGTTGCCGCCGAAGGTGGAGCCGTGACGGCCCGGCCCGAAGCCCCCTGCTCCGGGCGACTGCGCCGCCACGGCGCTCGGCCCCGCGGAGAACAGGTCGGCCCTGCCGATCACCGCGGCCAGCGGCAGGCCGGACGCGAGCCCCTTGCCCGCCAGCACCACGTCGGGCGACACGCCGTCCTGCTCGATGGTCCACATCGTGCCGGTGCGGCCCACACCCGACTGCACCTCGTCGGCCACCAGCACGATGCCGTGGCGGTCGCACAGGGCGCGGAGCTCGGCCATCCAGCCCGGGGGCGGCACCAGGTAGCCGCCCTCGCCCTGCAGCGGCTCGACGATGACCGCGGCGACGTCCTCGGGCACGGTGAGGTGGCGGAAGATGACGTCTTCGATGTGGCCGGGCACCCCGTAGGGGGCGTGGTACACACCCGACTGCAGCGGACCGAAACCGCCCCGGTACATCGCCTTGCTGGCGGTGAGCGAGAGGCTCCCGAGCGACCGGCCGTGGAACGCGCCCAGGAAGGCGATGACGTTGGGCCGGCCGGTGGCGGCGCGGGCCAGCTTGATGGCACCCTCGACCGCCTCGGTGCCCGAGTTGGCCAGGAACACCCGCGCCGGGCCCTCGATGGGCACCGAAGCGGCGAGGCGCTCGCACACCTGCGTGTAGCCGGGCATGGCCCAGTCGCTACCGCAGTAGTGCAACAGGAGGTTGGCCTGGCGCTCGATCGCGGCGACGACCTGGGGGTGGCAGTGGCCGGTCGCGGTGACCGCGATGCCCGCGTTGAAGTCGAGGAAGCGGTTGCCGTCGACGTCCTCGATCACGCCGCCGGCGCCCCGGGCGGGCACGAGGTCGTACACGCGGGCCAGCGACGGACTGACCACCGCGGCGTCGCGGGCCAGCCACTCGCGGGCCTTCGGCCCGGGCAGCTCCGTGGAGAGGTGGGGCACCGTGGCGGTGGCCAGCCCGTCGGCAGTGGCCGTGGCGGCGTGATCGGTCATCGGTGTCCCCCCGGACGTGCTGGTTCCCGTGGACCGCCGGCCGGCGGACGGGCGCTGCGGTACTGCGGTGCTGCGTCGTCGTGGCACTGGCCCCCGCCAGGCTGCCTCGGCGGCGGCGCGGACGCCGCCGCGTGGTCAGCCCAGCTGCTCGTGCAGGAAGGCGATCACCTCGGGCCAGATCCTGTCGGCCAGCTCCTGGTCGAGGGTGCCCAGGGCGTTGTGCGGGCCCATGAAGGCGTGGCCGGTGCCCGGGTGCACCGTGAGGGTCACGTCCTTGCCGAGGCCCTGCAGCTTCGCCTCGAGCGCGTGGGCGCCGTCGGGGCCGAAGAAGTCGTCGTTCTCGGCCATGTGGCCTCGCACCACGGCGGTGAGGCCCGACCAGTCGGGCTCGGCGTCGCCCGAGGGGAAGCCGTAGAAGGGCACGGCGGCCTTGACCTTGTCGCCCCGGTTGGCGGCGATGATCAGGGCCAGCATGCCGCCCATGCAGAACCCCACCACACCCACGCCTTGGCCCGTCACCGCCTCGTGGCCGGCCAGGTGGTCGACCGCGCCGCTCATGTCGCGCCCGGCCCGGTCGGGGGGCAGGGCGTTCATCAGCTCGGCGGCCTTGTCCATCTCCTGGTGCTCGGGGTCGGCCAGCTCGCCGTGGTAGAGGTCCGGGGCGAGGGCCACGAAGCCCGCCGCGGCCAGCCGGTCGGCCACGTCCTTCAGGCTCTGGCTGAGGCCCCACCACTCCTGGATGACGAGGAGCCCCGGTCCGGTGCCGCCCTCGGGCAGGGCCAGGTAGCCGGACGCGGTGCTGCCGTTGGATGCGAACTCCACTGTCTGCGCCATGCCCAGACAGTACCGAGACGCCCCGCACGCCGCGTCCGAGTCGCGGCCCGCCCCCGATCCGACGCACTCGACGACCTGACGCGCGCCTTCCGCGCGCCATGTCGTCGAGAACGAGCGCCTCAGGGTCGAACGGGCCGCGACGGCGGCTCGAGCAACGGACCGTAGGTGTCGGGGCGACGGGTGGTGAGGAAGGGGAACAGCTCGAGCCAGTCGCCGCGCTGGTCGAGATCGAGGTCGGCCACCAGCACCGCCGGCTCGTCACGAGGCGCCTGCACGAGCACCCGGCCGTAGGGGTCGCTGATGAACGACGAGCCGTAGAACGTCAGCGGCGGCTTCGCCGCCGGGCCGCTCGGGCCCTCGCTCCCCGCTCTTGGCGGCTTCGCCGCCGGGCCGCTCGGGCCCTCGCTGCCGATGCGGTTGACCGCCACCATGAAGGTGCCGTTGGCGATGCCGTTGCCGGTGATCACCTGCTGCCACAGGGGCTGGGTGTCGAACCCCGGGTGGTCGGGCTCGCTGCCGATGGCCGTGGGGTAGACGATCACCTCCGCGCCGGCCAGCGAATAGGCCCGGGCCAGCTCGGGGAACCACTGGTCCCAGCAGGTGGGGAAGCCGAAGCGGGCGTCGCCCAGCCCCACGACCGGGTAGCCGCCGTCACCGGGCAGGAAGTACTTGTCCTCGTGGTAGCCGGCGGTGACGGGGATGTGCAGCTTGCGGGTCCGGGCGAGCAGCTCGCCGTCGGGGGCGACGACGATGGCGGTGTTGAAGCCCAGGCCGCGGGCGGCGTCCACCTCGTCGGGGCCCGGCGCCTCGTAGAGAGAGGCGTGGACGGGGACCCCGGTCTCGGCCGCCAGCGCGGCGGCGAACTCGTGGGAGGGGCCGCCGGGCAGTCGCTCGGACTCGGCGCCCACCGCGGCGGGACCGTCGGCGGTGATGGCGAAGTAGGGCGAGAGGGTGAGCTCCTGCAGGCAGACCAGCTGCGCCCCCTCGTCGGCAGCCATGCGCACACCCTCGGCGAGGGCGGCGCGGTGCTCGGCAGGGTCGGGGTGCCAGCGGTGCTGCACGGCGCCGATGCGGAACGGCGCACGATGCGGCGGGTCGACCCGGGCGGGCGACTCGGGTACCGAGCCGGTGGCGGTCAGCAGGCGGATGGCCTCGCTCATCGCCGGCGCCCTCCCGGATTCCGATGACCCGCACCCCATCCGTTCTGGCACCGGATTTCGGTGCCCTGGCCCCGAGATGCGGTGCCAGTTCGCCGGACGCACGGCGTCATGTCGCCGCCGGCGGCGCCACCGCCGGCACCTGCTGGGTGATGCAGTGCACCCCCCCACCGCCGAAGGCGAGCACCGACCCCGGGACCCCCACCACCTCGCGGTCGGGCACCGTCGACTGCACGGCGTCGAGGGCCTTGTCCAGATCGCTGCCGGCGGTGACGGGCACGATGGCGGCGCCGTTGGCCAGGTAGAAGTTGGTGGGCGGCACCACCACGGTCTCGCCCCCCACCTCGGCGTAGGGGAGGACGTCGACGGTACGCACCTCGTAGCCGGCGGCCTCGAGCATCTCGACGTTGCGGTGCAGGCGCCCGTAGTTGGGGTTGCGCTTGTCGGCGGTGGTCTGGGCCACGACCACGTTCGGGCCGATGCTGGCGGCGACGTTGTCGACGTGGCCGTCGGTGTCGTCGTCCTCGACCAGGCCGAAGGGCAGCCACACCACCCGTTCGACGCCCAGCCACGACTCGAGCTCGGCCTCGAGGTGGTCCTTCGACAGGTCGGGGTTGCGGTTGGGGTGGAGCAGGCACTGCTCGGTGGTGATCACGCCGCCGGCGCCGTCCACGCACACCGAACCGCCCTCCAGGACAAGGTGGTCCGCCTCGTAGCGCTCCAGGCCGAGGTGGGCGCACATGCGCTGGGCGAAGCGGGCGTCCTCGTCGTAGGGGGTGAACTTCTCGCCCCAGGCGTTGAACCCGAAGTCCACGCCCGCCCGCCGGCCGGCGCCGTCGGTCACCACCAGGGCACCGATGTCGCGCGCCCAGGAATCGTCGATGGGCCACTCGACCACCTCGATGTCGTAGCTGCCGGCATCGCAGGCGGCGCTCGCCTCCTCGCCGTCCCCCGGGCGCGCCACCAGCAGCACGGGCTCGTAGCGGGAGATGGTTCGGGCGACCTCGGCGTAGTCGTCCTTGGCGGCAGCGAACAGGTCGCCCCACATCGACGCCCGAGCGGGCCACGCCATGACGCAGCGCTCGTGCGGTTTCCACTCGGGCGGCATGGTCAACCCGTCGGTGTGGGGCGTCGACGCCCCCGGCTCTCCCTCACCCAGGATCACGGCGCCATCTTGCTACGCCGGCAGGGTCGCCACCTCGTACCGGGCGAAGACCGCGTCCCGGGTGACGAGGGTGAGGGCCTCGATCTGCGCCTGTGCGACCAGCATGCGGTCGAACGGGTCGCGGTGTACTCCGGGCAGCTCGCCGGCGACGCGGGCGTGCTCGAACCCGATGGACAGGGCGTCGAACCCCACCTCGTCGAGCACAGCGCCGAGGTCCGCTTCGAACCGGAGCTTGCCGAGCTTGCGCTTGATCGCGATCTCCCACGCCGACGCCGCGCTGACGACGACACGGTTTCGGGCGTCCCGGATCGCCTCCCGGGCGGTCCCATCGAGGTGCTCGGGCTGGCCGAGGGCCCAGAGCAGGACGTGGGTGTCGAGCAGGAGGTTCACGAACGGTCGCCGTCGGCGCCCTCGAACGCATCGAGGAGCTCGGCCGGCGTGTCGTCGAAGTCGTCGGCGATCCACACCGTGCCCCCGAGGAGGCCCAGCGGACGAGGGCCGTCATCCTCCCGGTAGGGGACCAGGCGGGCCATGGGCGTGCCGGCCTTGGCCAGGATGATCTCTTCACCTGCCGCGGCCCGCGCCACGAGGCGCGACAGGTGGGTCTTGGCCTCGTGCATGTTGACGATCACGGACTAAGTCTAGTCCGCTCCACTGTTCCGGGTCGAGGGAGGCGGCGTCGGGCGCGTAGCGTCGGGGCGGTGAGCAGCGCACTCGACGCCACCACTGCTCGCCGGATGTGGGCGGTCGGCGAGCCCGTCCACGCCCTCGGCTACTTCGCCCCCGAGTCCCGGGCTGCGTGGGAGGCCGGCGGGCTGCGGGGGTTCTGGCGGGGCTACTTCGCCACCCGGGCGGCGCCGCTCGGGGCCGTCGGTGCCCCCGTCGTGACCGCGGCGTTCTACAACTTCGCCCCGTCCTTCGTGGCCCGGTCGATCCCCGAGGTCTGGACGATGGCCGCGCCGGCCGACGCCTGGGCCGCCCGCCTGGAAGGCATCGACGCCGCCCTGCGATCCACGCTGGACGAGCCTTCGGCGCTCGAGAGCGGCGAGGTGCGCGAGGCCGCAGACCTCGCCCGCCGTGCCACCGAGGATGCGCCTGCGGCGGGGCGCACCTTCTTCGCCGCCCACCTGGACGTGGACTGGCCGACGGCACCGCACCTCGTCCTCTGGCAGGCGCTCACCCTGCTGCGCGAGTTCCGCGGCGACGGGCACAACGCCGCCCTGCTCGCCGCCAACGTCGACGGCTGCCAGTGCCACGTCCTCGCCGCCGCCTGCGGCGGGGCGCCCCGGGCGTTGCTCCAGCCGGCCCGGGGATGGTCCGACGACGACTGGACGTCAGCCGAGGAGGGCCTCACCGAGCGGGGCCTGCTCGTCCCCGGGCGCCCCGACGAGGCCACCGACGCCGGCCGCTCGCTGCGAGACTCGATCGAGCTCTGCACCGACCAGACCGACCTGGCGCCGTGGCGGGCGCTGGGCGCCGACGCCACCGAGCGCCTCCACGGCCTGCTGCGTCCCTTGGCCAAGGCCGTCGCCGAGAGCGGTGTCCTGCCCTCCGTCAACCCCATCGGCATCCGCTGGTAGCCCCGCCGCTCGCGGGGAAGGGGCGTGCCGGGCCCGGTGTCGCCCGGGCCGCGGCCCGGTCCCAGGCTCGTGACACCAGCGTCATCATCCTGGTGCCACAAGCGGGCAACAGGGTCAGTGGGAGGCGGCCGCCTCGGCCCGCGCCGCCCGGCCTGCGGCCCGCCGCTCCCGGAGGCGGGCGCCGCGGCTCCACTCCATGGGGTCGAAGTCGGGTGGGTCGGGCGGGATCGACGCGGGGTCCACGAGCGCCTGGCCCAGGATCATCTCCACCAGCAGGGGCCGGTCGAGGATCTCGCCGGCGCAGGCCACGCCGCCCACCATGGTGCCGGCGATGCCGTGGCCCTCGGTGGTGTTGGCGCCCACCACCCACAGGCCATCGATCTCGGTGCGGTGGGCCGGGCGGTTGTGACCGCTCTGGTCGGGTGAGTGGACGTAGCCGTAGCTGGTGCCGCCGGTGGAGTGGGTGTAGCGCTCCTGGCTCAGCGGCGTGGCCGTCTCGACGTGGACGATGTGGTCGCGGAAGGGGCCCAGCACCTGCTCGGCCGCGTGGAGCAGGTGGTCGGTGACCGCCTGCTTGCGGGCCCGGTAGGCGTCGCTGCGTCGGTACGACCCTCCGTCGGCAGGGCCGGCGTCGACCCCCCAGTACTCGTAGCCCGCGGGGGCCAGCGTCATCACCTGGAAGTTGGTGTGGCCGGACGGGCACAGGTGGTCGTTGCCGGGGTCCTTGCGCGAGGCCATGGCGATGTAGGCGAACAGCTCGTCGTCGGCCATGCCCGAGCCGGCGTAGAGCCGGTCGTACAGGTCGTCGGTGTCGTAGTTCGAGTACACGAAGTAGTTGGTGTTCGGGCCGTCGAGCTCGATGTCGACCACCACGTACACGCACACCAGGCCCACGGTCATGGTGGCGTTCTCGACCCAGTCGAGCGTGGCCGGGTCCCACTGCGAACGGTCGACCAGGCCCGTCACCGTGCGGGCGTAGTCGGCGTTGGAGATGACCAGCGGGGCCTCGACGACCGTGCCGTCGTCGAGCACCACGCCCTCGGCCCGGCGGTCGCGCACCACGATCTCGCGCACCGGGGTGAGGGTGCGCACCTCGCCGCCGTGGGCCTCGATCACCTGGATGAGCCGGGCGGGCAGCACCTGTCCGCCCCCTTCGGGGTAGTAGGCGCCCCGCATGTAGTGGTCGATGATGCTGGCGTGCATGGCCACCGCGGTCTGGCTGGGGCCACCGCCGTAGAGCCCTGACCAGTGGTCGAGCACGGCCGAGGCCCTCGGCGACAGCTCGCACTCGGCGAACAGCTCCGACAGCGGCCGGAAGGCCCAGTGGTCGAACGTCGGTGTCTCGACCCCCGGGATCAGCCGGTTCCGACCCTCGTCGGCCACGTCGCGCAGGGTCTGGACACAGCGACCGAGCGCGGCCCGATCGTCGGGGAACGCGTCGACCAGCCGGCGCTGGTACTCGTCCCAGTCGGCGGGCACGCGCAGCTCGAGGTCGGGGAACTCCAGGGTGTCGAAGCCGTCGGGGTCGAGCGGGCGGAAGTCGATGCGGTCGCCGACGCCGAGGGCGCCGAAGATGCTGGGGAACAGCCCCCCGGGGCCGCAGTCGCCGATGTAGTGGATGCCCACGTCGAACTCGTACTCGTCGCCCTGGTGGTGGCGCCGGAACACCTGGGCGTTGCCGCCGGCCAGGTCGTGGCGCTCGACCACCAGCACCCGCCGGCCGGCGCCGGCCAGGCACGCGGCGGCGGTCAGCCCCCCGGGCCCCGACCCCACCACCACCACGTCCCACTGCTCGTTCTGCTCGTTCTGCTCGCTCACCCGGTCACCCCCTGAAGCTTGGAACGCTAACGCCTCCCCGAACTGGCACCGGATCTCGGTGCTCTGGCACCGAAATCCGGTGCCAGAACGAGCGAAGTCGGACAGAGCGGCGAGACTCGCGAGGTGGACGTTCCCCGCTGGTTGCCCCTGAGGCACCGAGACGACCCCGGCGTGCAGCACGACCTGAACTGGGGGCGCGGCGGCGCCGGCGACCACCTGCCGTCCGGGCTCGAGCTCCAGTGGCTGGGCACCGCCGGGTTCCGGCTGACCTACGAGGGCACCACGCTGCTCATCGACCCGTACGTCTCCCGGGCACCGCTCGCGGCGGTGGCCCGCCAGCGCCGGCCGCTCCACGTCGACGCCGGCCTCGTCGCCGACCTGCTGCCCGCCGCCGACGCCGTGCTGCTCGGCCACACCCACTTCGACCATGCCATCGACGCCGCCGCGGTGGCGGCCGCCCACAGCTGCCCGGTCTACGGCTCCTCGTCCGCGCAGCACCTGCTCGCCCTCCACGGCCGCCCCGACCTCGCGGTCGCGGTCGAGCCCCACCAGCGCTACGAGATCGGGCCCTTCGTCGTCCGCTTCACCCCGAGTCGTCACTCCAAGCTGCTGTTCGGCCTGGCGGTGCCGAGCGACGGCGAGCTCACCTGCGACTCGCTCGACCACCTCGGCGCCGGCGCCTACCGCTGCGGCCAGGTGTGGGGCATCGCCATGGAGGTCGCCGGCGCGACGCTGTACCACCAGGGCAGCGCCGACCTGCTCGACGACGAGATCAGAGACCACGACGTCGATGTGTTCCTGTGCGGCATCGCCGGGCGGGTCTACACCGACCGGTTCGTGGAGCGGGTGCTCGCCCGCCTCTCCCCCAAGGTGGTTGTCGCCCACCACCACGACGACTTCTTCCGCCCCCTCCCCACCGACCCGGCCGCCGGCGCCGACGCCATGGGCTTCTCGTTCAACGTGAACCTGGGTGGCTTCGTCGCCGACGTGGCCAGGGTGGCGCCCGGGACCCCCGTACGGGTGCTCGACCCCCTCCAGACCGTCACCGGCGGCTGATCGGCTCGAACTGGTCGAGCGCCGCCCGCCACAGGGACTGGAACTGAGCCACGCCCTGCTCGTGGCGGGGGCTGAGGCGGCCCCGGTCGTACACGCCGGCGTCGAGGTTGCGCTGGACCTCCTCGCACATGGCCTTGTCCTCGTCCATGAGCAGCATCGAGAGGCGCTCGGACTCCTTCGCCCCCGGGCTGCCGGGCTCGCAGAACCAGTACGTGTAGACGATGGTCGTGCGGTCGGGGCCGTTGGGCAGGATGCGCTCGACGTTCATGCCGTCCGGATAGAGGTTGAGGGCCAGGTTGGGCCAGCGGAACAGCCACCGGCCGGCGCTGAGGGTGCCGGTCCGGGTCCTGGACGAGTGGATGCAGTACCGGTCGGCGTCGCGCACGTCGACCCGGTAGGTCGCCATGTCGAGCTCCCCGTTCAGCTCGGGGTGCAGGAACGGGACGTGGTAGCCCTCGAGGTAGTTGTCGCAGTACGTCTTCCAGTTGCAGGCGAGGTCGTGGACCACCTCGTGGCTGAAGCGGTAGTCGGCCACGGGGAAGGCGTCGGCCTCCGCCGCGAACCCCCCGAGGTCGTCCAGCAGCGCCGGCGCGTCGACCGAGAGGTTGACCCACACGAGCCCGCACCACTCCCCCACCGCGATCGTGTGGAGGCCCCACTCATCCGTGTCGAGCGACTCGTCGCCGAAGTCCCGGGCCTTGCGCAGCGAGCCGCCGAGCTCGTAGCTCCACCCGTGGTAGCCGCAGACCAGCCCGCCCTTGCACGGGGCTGTGCCGTCGCGGGCCACCTGCGCCGCCCGGTGGCGACACACGTTGTGGAACCCCCGCAGCTCCCCGTCGAGGTCGCGCACGACCACGAGCGGATACCCCGCGATCGACTTCGCCACGCTCGTCCCCGGCCCCGGCACCTCGTCGGCACGGGCGAACACCAGCCACTCCTGCCCGAAAACGGCGGTCCGCTCGGCGGCGTACACGGCAGGGTCCCGGTAGACGGCGGCGGGCAGCGTCTCCATCGGCGGCGACGCTACTGAACCGGACGATGGACCCAACGGTCACGACAGGTCCAGGGCGCGCTCGGTGAGCCACTCCTTGTCGAGGGTCACGACCTGGGAGACGTTCGCGACGGATTCATCTTCCAGCCCAGCTGCGCCCTCGGGGAGGAGCACGTTTCCCGGCGCATCGACCAACCGGAGGTCGGTCGTCACAGCCACGGCAGGGTGTCCACCGGCGGAAGCCTAGGAACCCGCGCAGGTCGTCAGGGCGCCGCCGCGAGGCGGTCATCGACGTCCGTGGTCGCTCCGGCCGCGACCACCACCGGCGTGGCCGAGCCCAGATCCGGGGCGTCGTCGTACCACTCGACGGCGTATGCACCTGACGGGTCGAGGACCAACAAGGCGTAGCTTCCTGCCTGGAGCCCATCGATCTCATAGGCACCGTCGAGGTCGGCGACGGTGCCGCGCACGATCGAGCCGGTGGCGATATCTGCGGCAGCCACCCATGCGCCGCTCACCGCCTCACTGTCGGGACCCGTCACCGTGCCGGCGATGGACCCCGACGGGCCCGAGGCGGCAAGGGTGGCGTTTACCGTGGCCGGCGCCCCGGCGGTGGCCACGACCAAGCGTCGGCCGTCCGAAGCGAGGAAGGGTCGGTCCCGGTGCCACTCCGGTGTGCTGGTGCCGGACGGATCGAGGTACGCCAGGTGGTAGCCGCCCGGCGGCACGTCGAGCCGGTAGCGACCGGCTCCCCCCGTCACCGCGGCGCGCACGAATGACCCGCGCGTGGCGTCGAAGGCCAGCACCAGGACCCCTCGGCGAGGTTGCCCACCGACGCGGATGAGGCCGCCGATGCGCGCACCGCCGGCACGCGGCGGGCGCCGGCGAAGGCCGACGTCCGCAGTGACCACCTCACCCGCCGTGAGGTCGAGTGGGTCGGCGGACGCCGCGGTGCCGTGGCCGTCGAAGTACTCGATGCGATGTCGACCGGTCGGGTCGAACGCCAACAACAGATGGGGCCGCCCCGCCAACCCGTCGATCGAGTAGTGCCCGTCGCCATCGGTCTGCACAGCGCGAGCGGTGGCGTCGTCGCCGAGGTCCAGTGCCGCCACCCAGACACCTTCGAGCGGGAGCCCGGTGCCGTCTTCGGTGACGGTCCCGGCGACGCTGGCGGTCCGGCCCGCCGGCCCCAGCTCGGCGTCGGCGGTCGCGGGTTGGCCTCCGCCGACGAGCACCGGATCCGCGCCCGCCAGGTCGTCCAACGGGTGCCCGTCGAACCACTCGCCGGCGTGCCCACCACTCGGATCGATGAACCCCACGTCTCGCGACCCCAGGCCCGGGGCCAAGGCGTAGTGACCGCTCTCGTCGGTCTCGGCACCGTTCACGCGACCCGTCGCAGGATCGACGGCGACCACCCACGCGCCGTCGATGGGCACCCCGTCCGCACCGGTCACCGCGCCCGACAGCCCGAACCCGAAGCGCCGGATCCGGCGGGCGTGGGCGTCGAGCACGTACACGGTGCCGTCCGGACCCACCGACACGCCGTCGGCCGGCGTCGCCCAGCGGGCCACGAGCGTGCCGTCGGGAGCGAACACCTTCACGGCCGTGCCGATGGCCGCGTACAGCCGGCCGGCGACGTCGACGTCGAGGTCCCGCGTGAGGTGGTGCGCCGTCGGATCCACGGACAGCGTGTCGATGGCGTTGCCGGCGCGGTCGTACCGGGAGATGCTCGGGGACGAGGCGTAGCGCAGGTCCACACGATCGGTGTCGTCGTGGACGGCGAGGTCGTCGGTGTAGTTCGAGACGGTGAACGAGCCCGCGACCGCGCCGTGGTCGTCGTGCACCCACGCCTTCGGCTCACTCAGAACGATGCAATTCGGGGGGTGGGTGGTGCAGTCGACGATGTCCGGGGTCACCCGCCAGACGCGGCCGTCCTGGCCCGCCGCGATGCCCGTCGCGAAGCCCGCCGGCGTCGACCATTGCGTCGCTCCCACCGCGTCCTGCTTCGTCAGGACCTCGTTGCCATCGCCGATGCCGTCCTGGAGCCGGAACAGGTTGCCCCATGGATCGACGTCGAGGTCGAGCAGACCCGGCACGGACTGCCGGGCCTCGAAGTGGCCGCCGCTGTCGTAGCGGCCGACCACCCCGTTCACGAGGTCACCCACGAACACATCGCCCGCCGGCCCGACCGCCAGCCGGGCCGGCGCCTCGAGTTGCTCGAGACCGTCCCCGCCGACGCTCCACTCGTCGACGAGCACGGGGCCGGGCGCCGCCGCCACGTCGACCGCGGCATCCTCCGAGGTGAGCGACGCGATCTGATCCGAGGTCAGCGTGGCGGCATGGGTGAAGGTCCCCGACGCCGACGGAACCACGGTGCACTCGAGCACGTGCTCCTCACCGGGGGACAGGTCCGGCACCGGCCCGCCGCAGGCCGGCGCCTCGGCATCGGCGACCGTGAGCCCGGTCAGGGGCACCGTCCCGGTGTTGGCCACGCCGACCTTCGCCCGGAGCGGCGCCCCGGCCGAGCCCGAGGTGTCGTCGAAGCCGGCCCGGATGGTGGCCAGGGCCCCGGTCGGCAATTGGTCGATGCTGCCCTCGTGTGGCAGATACGAGATCAACCGGTCGTCGTGGTCGACGGCGATGGCGGTGCGCTGCGGGTAGGTGTAGGGAGCGGGGGTGAAGTCGAAGGTGCGGACGTACATGCCTGCCGCCGAGAACTCGTCGACCCAGTCCCAGCCATAGGAGACGAGCACGTTGCCCTGCCGGTCCACTGCGACGCTGGCCTTGCCCGGCGCGTCGGGGTTCGTCCCCAGGGGGCGGTCTTCGAAGAGCGGGACCATGCCGCCGCTGCGGGTGAACCGGCGGAGCCGGTCGGCGCCGCGATCGACCACGTAGACCGACGGCCCCCGGCCGACGACCAGGTCGCCGGGGTCCTCCAGCGCTCCGTGCCACGCCGCCTCGAAGGTTCCGCTCGGCGAGAAGCGTTGGATCCGGTGGTTGCCCGAGTCGGACACGAACACGTCGCCGGTTGCGCCGTCGACGGCGACGCCGGTCGGGCCGTCGAACTGCCCGTGCCCCGTTCCGGTGGTCCCCCACTGGGTCACGAACGTGCCGTCGGGGCGGAACCGCTGGATCCGATCGTTGCCCGTGTCGGCGACGTAGACGTCGCCACCGGCGCCGATGGCCACCGACTCGGGCGCGTCGAACTGCCCGGGCCCCGCCCCGTGGTACGGGCCACCCCAATGGGACAGGTAGGACCCGTCGGCCGACAGCCGTTGGACCCGATGGTTGCCGAGCTCGACGATGTACTGGTCCCCGGAGGGGGCGAGCGCCACGTCGGCGACCTCGACCAGTTGCGGCGAGTCACTCGTGTCCGCGGTGCCGAGGCGCCCGAGGAAGTGGCCATCGGCGTCGAAGCGATCCAGGTGATCCGTGCGGTTGGCGACCGCGTCGGACTGCGCC
Source organism: uncultured Microthrixaceae bacterium (assembly GCA_964635055.1). GTDB lineage: Bacteria > Actinomycetota > Acidimicrobiia > Acidimicrobiales > DATDAH01 > JAEUJM01. Next base: position 101,352 of record CAZWMT010000021.1, read on the forward strand.
GTCACGTAGCCGTCCGAGACGGTGACCACCCCGTCGCCGTCCACCGTCACACCGGACGGCCGGTACAACCCTCCTGGGTCGATGGTGCTCGGCGGGAACCGCAACGGCGCAGGCTGCCCGAAGCCGATCGGGTTCGAGAGGTCGGCGTCCAAGATGAGCGCGGGATCAGGCGAGGTCGACCACTCGATGTCGCGGGCGAGGTAGACGCGGCCGTCCGGCCCCACGTCGACGGCCAAGGCCGTGAACTGATCGACCGTGCGGTGCGCGAGCGACTCGCCCGCGCTCGTGTACCGCTGCACGGTGGCGGTGCTGCGTTGGTTGGTCACGAGCACGGTGTCGTCAGGGGCCACGGCGACGTCGGTGGGGCCCTGGAGGACCCTGGTCCCCGGGTTCGGGTCCCACGAGGTGATGAACTCGCCCACCGACGAGAACGCTTGGATCCGGTCGTTGCCGAGATCGGCCACGTACACGGTGCCGTCAGCGGCCACGTCCAGTCCCCGAGGGGAGTTGAACTGCCTCGGGCCGGGACCGGCCGTTCCCCATTGGCCGAGGAAGGAGCCGTCGGCCTCGAAGTGCTGGATGCGGTTGTTGCCCGTGTCGGCCACGTACACCGAGCCATCGGGGGCGACCGCCAAGCCACGCGGATCGGACAGCTGGCCCTCGCCGGTCCCAGGCGATCCCCAGCCTCCGAGGTCCAGGCCGTCGGCGCTGACGTGACGGACGCGCCCGAGTGTGGGCTCGAGCACGAAGAGGTCGCCGTCGCCGTCGGCGTCGACGTCGCGCGGGAAGCGGAACTGGAGCGAGCCGTCGACGCCGTGGCCGTACCCGCCGAAGCTCGCGACGTGGGTGTACGAGGGAGCATTCGTCGCGGCCGAGGCGGGCCGCGACGCGGCGCCGTTGGCGGCGACGGCCAGCGAGGACCCGAGCAACGCGAGCGCCGTTGCGGCCGCCCGTCGTGCACGTGGACCTCCCAGCGCCATCACTGCCCCCCGAACGCCCCGCGTCGCCCGCAGCGTACGCGCGATCAAGCGAGACGTGGAGGCGAGAGCTGATGGATTCCGTCAGCTCTGGGCTCCGGCGATGCTCGAAGGGGTCAGCGCAGAACGATCTCGGCCGGTGACTCCTCGGTGCCCTCGCCGTCGACGTCGACCGTCACCGTGTCGCCCTCGGCGAAGCGGCCGTCGAGCAGCGCCAGCGCCAACCGGTCGCCGATCTCACGCTGGATGACCCGCTTGAGGGGGCGGGCGCCGTAGGCCGGGTCGAAGCCCTCCTTGGCGAGCAGGGCCTCGGCCGCCGGGGTCACCTCGAGGGTGATGCGGCGGGCCTCGAGGCGGCGGCGCAGGATGTCCAGCTGGATGCGCACGATCGAGGCCAGGTCGTCCTCGGTGAGGGCCCGGAAGCGGATGATGTCGTCCACCCGGTTGACGAATTCGGGCTTGAAGAACTCGCGGGGGTCGCCGGGCAGGTTCGACGTCATCACCAGCACGGTGTTGGTGAAGTCGACCGTGCGGCCCTGGCCGTCGGTGAGGCGGCCGTCGTCCAGCACCTGGAGCAGCACGTTGAACACGTCGGGGTGGGCCTTCTCGATCTCGTCGAGCAGCACCACCGAGTACGGCCGGCGGCGGACGATCTCGGTGAGCTGGCCGCCCTCGTCGTAGCCGACGTAGCCGGGAGGCGCGCCGATCAGGCGGCTCACCGAGTGCTTCTCCTGGTACTCGCCCATGTCGATGCGGACCATGGCCCGCTCGTCGTCGAACAGGAAGTCGGCCAGCGACCGGGCCAGCTCGGTCTTGCCCACGCCGGTGGGGCCGAGAAACAGGAAGCTGCCGATGGGCCGGTTGGGGTCGGACAGGCCGGCCCGGCTGCGGCGGATGGCGTTGGCCACCGCGGTGACGGCGTCGTCCTGGCCGATGACCCGCTCGTGCAGCACCGACTCGAGGCGCAGCAGCTTGGCCATCTCGCCTTCCATCAGGCGGGACACGGGCACGCCCGTCCACTTGCTGACGACCTCGGCGATGTCCTCCTCGTCGACCTCCTCCTTCAGCATCTTCTGGGTGGCCTGCAGCTCGTCGAGGTGCTTGGTGGCGTCGGCCACCCGGTGCTCGAGCTCGGGGATCTGGCCGTAGCGGATCTCGGCCGCCTTCTCGAGGTCGACCTCACGCTCGGAGGCCTCGCGCCGCTCCTCGAGCTGCTCCTTGAGCTCGCGGATCTGGGCGATGGCGTCCTTCTCGGACTGCCAGTGGGCCACCATCGACGACTTCTGCTCGGTCAGGTTGGCCAGCTCCTCGTCGAGCGCGTCGAGGCGCTCCTTGGAGGCGACGTCGGTCTCCTTGGCCAGTGCCACCCGCTCGATCTCGAGCTGGCGGATGCGGCGCTCGACCACGTCGATCTCGGTGGGCATCGAGTCGATCTCGATGCGCAGCTTCGACGCCGACTCGTCGACCAGGTCGATGGCCTTGTCGGGCATGAACCGGCCGGTCAGGTAGCGGTCGGACAGCACCGCGGCCGCGACGAGGGCGGCGTCCTGGATGCGCACGCCGTGGTGCACCTCGTAGCGCTCTTTCAGGCCGCGCAGGATGGCGATGGTGTCCTCCACGGACGGCTCACCCACGAAGACCTGCTGGAAGCGGCGCTCGAGGGCGGCGTCCTTCTCGATGTGCTTGCGGAACTCGTCGAGCGTGGTGGCGCCGATCATGCGCAGCTCACCCCGGGCCAGCATGGGCTTGATCATGTTGCCGGCGTCCATGGCGCCCTCGGCGGCGCCGGCACCCACGATGGTGTGCAGCTCGTCGATGAAGGTGATGACCTCGCCCTCGGCGTCGGTGATCTCCTTCAGCACGGCCTTGAGGCGGTCCTCGAACTCGCCGCGGTACTTGGCCCCGGCCACCATGGACGACAGGTCGAGGCTGATGAGGCGCTTGTTCTTGAGGCCCTCCGGCACGTCGCCCTCGACGATGCGGCGGGCCAGGCCCTCGACGATGGCGGTCTTGCCCACGCCGGGCTCGCCGATGAGGACGGGGTTGTTCTTCGTGCGCCGCGACAG
>CAZWMT010000022.1:0-87813 GCA_964635055.1 uncultured Microthrixaceae bacterium
TGAACACACCGAGGATCACACCCTCGAATCCCACCACTCCGCGGGGCTCTGTCTCGCGGATGCCTCTGTCGGCGAGACCTTCGTCCGCTCGCTCTACCTGCCCGGAGGAACCTTCAAGCAGACAGAGGCGGCTGCTGCCGTTGCCCGCCGCTGGAGCGGCCAAGAGATCGGCATACCCTTGCGTCGCATAGTGGCGAGGCGGCGCTGCTTCTGACGCCCTGGGCTCGACGAAGGATCGCCTTCACTGTCCCGTGCCCCCGTGCTCAGCGTGGGTCGGATCAGTCGGGTGCTGGTACTCGAGGAGATCGGGAGAGCTCTCACTTAGTGAAGCCGGCTCGATCTGGATCGTCGACAGCGAGAACCCGTACGTCTCATCCAGCAGGTCCTTCGCTTGGCGCAGGACCACCTCCTGATCAGCCGTTTGGTCAACGACGAGGTGACCACTGAAGGTCCGGATCTTCCCGGTCACCACACGGGAGTGGAGGTGGTGTGTCGACTGAACGCCCGGAATCGCGAGCAACGCCTCAACGACGATCAGGAGATCGGTGTCTCGCGGGGTCGCATCGACGAGTATGCGAAGTGCATCCCGGACAATGCCGTATGCCGCTACGAGGAGCACGACGGCGAAGATCATGCCGGCCCACGTGTCCGCCTGGTAGATCTCGGCCACCGCGATGAACGTTGCAGCGATGATGACCGCCACGCTGCCCATGAACGCGTTCATCACGTGCCAGAAAGAGGCTCGGATGTTGAGGTCGTCCTTTTGACCGCGGTACATGATGACCAGCGATCCGATCTCGAGGCCGATGCCGCCGATGGCCATGATGAACATCGGACCGGGGTCCATCTCGACGGGGTCGGCGAGCCGAGCCACTCCCCGAACCATGATGAATCCGGCCATGGCGACGAGAAGCGCCCCGTTGAACAGCGCGGCAAGCGCCTCGGCCCGCAGGAGCCCGAACGTGTGCCTGGCGGTGGCCGGTCGTCTCGCAAGCCGCATGGCGACGAGAGAGATCGAGATCGCCACCACCGTCGACAGCTCATGGGCGGCATCGGCGAACAGCGACAGGCTGCCCGTCACAACGGCGACGAATATCTCCGCGAAGAAGTACACGAAGATGAGCACTGCACTCACCTTCAGCGCCTTGGCGTTGGTCGACATCCGGTGCTCCATCGGCACGTGGCCGCCTCCCTGTGGGTCTCGACCCATCGGCCGCCGCCGAGACGACAGCTCTTGCCCGCGTCGGTTGACTTCGGGCTGACCGATCTAGGTCAACGCCCTCGACCAAGGGTCTGATCACGAGTCGGGGCTTCCTCGTCCGCATCGTGATGGTCGCCGTGTTCGTCCGACGAGCCACCGCCCATCATCATCACGACCATGCTCATGCAGCCCGCCATCATTCCGACCAGCAGGGCGGTCGAGAGCGGAAGGCCGAAGAGCAACAGCCCGCCAGCGATCGCGGCAGGAAGCAACAGGTGAAACTTCAACATGTGTCCGGCACCCATCGGGCGCTCCTTCTCCTCGGCGGTGTACTTCTGTCGATCCCCATCATCAACTCTTACATTTTGTCGTAACAGAGGCGTTGGTCCCGACCTCGGCGTGGCGACTGGCGGCTTCACCGGCCCGCGCCTGGGCCCGGTGGCCGACGGGGTCGTTCGCCACGCTCAAGGTGCCGCCGGACTCGACCGGCATGGGCAAGCCGAATGGCGAACCCCTCGACATCCTGGCCCTCCGGACGGGGCGCGTGCGGACCTCGGGCAAATGATCCGGGGACCGAAGCGCTAGCGGTTCCCCATCATGTCGGTACCGGTGTCCATCATCGTCTGCCCGGTGCCCATCATGGTCTCTCCCTGGGTCATCATCTGCTGACCGGAGTCCATCATGGCCTGACCATCGGTCATCATCTGGCGGCCCTGTGCGGTCATGTCGCTGTCACCAAGCGAGCCGCCCTGGTCCATCATCTCTTGGCCGACATCGACCATGGACTGGCCGCGGTCGTTCATCTGTTCGCCGTTGTCCATCATGGTCTGGCCGCCGTCGCGCATCTGCGCGCCGTTGTCACGCAACGTGGTCCCGTCGTCAGGATCGGCCGAGTCGTCAGTGCCGCAAGCGGCGAGCGTGAGGGCGACCGCCACGGCCAGCACCGCCACGACCAGCCGTCGTCTGGATGTGAAGTTGGTGCTCATGACCGCTGCCCGAGCGCGGACCGGCGGGTGCGGTGTGCGTCCACGCTGATCTCGGCCGTCGGCGGCGGCACGAACGCCATGGCTACCTTCACCGCAGCCAATATCTTCTTCATCTCAGGGCCCTCCTTGTCGGGTCGGTCTCCCGCCTATGATCGACGACGCCCGAACCAGGGGCATCCGGGGCGGATGCGGATTCCTGTTGCGGGTTCGCCGCACTTAGGCGAACGAGCCTTGAGTTGTGCCCCTACGATTACGACACCATGTCGTTTACCGTCCGTCCCACCTAGCGATCATGGCGAGCTCTGGCGCCGACGCGATGGAGCCAGGTGCATCGCCCGGTCGGCTCCGGGTTCTGTTCGACGCCGCGCTCGAGCTGGCGCATTCCCACGAGCGGGACACGCTCCTTCGCCGGATCGTCGAGGGGGCTGCCTCGGTGGCTGATGCCCGCTACGCCGCTCTCGGCGTCTACGACGACGAGGGACAACTCGTGACCTTTGTGCACCACGGCTTCGACGACGCCACGATCGAGGCGATCGGTGACTACCCGGAGGGCCGGGGGTTGCTCGGCGAGGTGATCGTGGCCGACCGACCCGTCCGCCTCGACAACCTCAGCTCGCACTCGTCGTCGTGTGGCTTCCCGTCCGGCCACCCTCCGATGGACACTTTCCTCGGCGTCCCGATACTCCGCGCCGGCCACCGCTACGGAACCCTCTACCTCACCGAAAAGACGCATGGAGCGACATTCGACGAGGCGGACGAGTCCCTGGTCGTCGCGCTTGCCGCCTTCGCCGCTGGAGCGATCGAAACCTCCGAGCTCATGTCCCTGGACGTCGGTCGAGCCGCTGCGGAGGAGCAGGCTCGGGCGCGCAGGGAACTGCTGGGACACGTCATCGCGGCCCAGGAGGCCGAGCGCGCCCGGGTCAGCCGCGACCTGCACGACGATGTCGGCCAAGCCCTCGCCTCGATCCTGTTGGGCCTGCGCCTTGTGGAGGACTCCATTGCCCGCCCTGACATCGATGCCGACGACGCTCGTCGGCGGTTGGCCGACCTACGCGAGCTGGTCGCCGACGGGCTCCGCCGAACCCGCCAGCTCGCCTTTGACCTACGACCAACAGTGCTTGACGACATCGGGCTCGTGCCGGCACTTCAACGCCTCACCGAGGACCTCACGACCCGGACCGGCCAAACCGTCGATCTCGACACCGCGGCCTTGCACCCCGACGAGCGGCTGCCCACCGAGACAGAGACCGTCATCTACCGGGTCGTCCAAGAGGCACTCACCAACGTCGTCCGACACGCTGCGGCGTCCACGGCGAGCGTGACACTGAACGCAAGGGACGGGCGCATCCGCGTCTTCATCGAGGACGACGGTGTCGGGTTCGACCCCGAGCACCAACAGACGCGACCCCATCTCGGCGTCGAGGGCATGCGGCAGCGGGCAGAGCTCGTCGAGGGCTCGTTGTCCATCACCTCAACCGCAGGGAACGGCACCGTCGTGCTGCTGGAGGTGGCCCGTGGCTGACCACATTCGGATCGCGATCTGCGACGACCATGCCGTCGTCCGCAGCGGCCTGCGGCGGATCCTCGACGCGGAACCCGGCCTCGAGGTCGTGGCCGAAGCCGGTACCGCCGACGAAGCCGTCGCCGCCGCTCGGGCTACCCAGCCCCACGTGTTCATCATGGACGTCGGCCTCCCCGACCGCAGCGGCATCGCCGCCACGGCCGAAGTGTGCAAGGCCAGCCCGGCGACCAGGGTGCTCGTGCTCACCGTCCACGACGACGTCGCCTATCTCCGCCGGGCGTTCGACGCTGGCGCGGCTGGCTACCTGGTCAAGGAAGCTGCCGACATCGAACTCGTCCAAGCCGTCCGCCAGGTGGCGACAGGCAAGCAGTACGTCCACCCGACCCTGGGCGCTGCCCTCCTCGCACCCGACGCCGCAACGGCCCGCCCGGCTGGTCCCGGCGGCGAGCTCTCCGAACGCGAAGTCGAGGTTCTCGGGCTCATCGGCGACGGCCTGACAAATGCCGAGATCGCCGAGCGCATCATCGTCTCGGTCCGGACGGTGGAGACCCACCGAGCCCACATCCACCAGAAGCTCGGCGTCCGCACGAGATCCGAACTCGTCCGCATGGCTCGCGAAGCCGGCGTCGTCGAGGACGGCGAGGGTTCGTGACCAACCGCAACATCAGTCCGTAGCCAGTGCGGATGGCACGGAACTGGCCAAGCAGGACCATGGGGGCGTGGAGTGTTCGCCGCCAGGCTGTCCTGTGTGCACCGGTGCCCCGGCGGTTGTCGTCGCGGTGGGCCACGACGCTCTACGGCGGCTGATCCTCGAGCTGCTGGATCAGGACAGGGTCGCCTGGCAGCTCCACGCCGTTGCCAACCGCCGAGACCTCGCCGCCGCTGTGTCTGTCGCCGGGCCCGACCTCGTCGTGCTCACCGACGAAAGTCTCGATTGGTGCCGCGAACTGCCTGCCGCCTTCGCCTCTCAGCGCGTCGTGGTCATCGGCCCTGCGCCAGACCCCGCGTACGAGCGCACCGCCCGAGAAGCCGGCGCCGGTGCGTGGTTGTCCACCGACCAGATCGGCGACGACCTGATCCTCAGCATGCGCCGCTTGCTCGGCTGCACCCACGATCACGCCCAGCCCGCAGCCTGAGCAACCTGTCGCCCAGATCCACGCCGTCCGGACAGATCGTCACGACCTCGCCGCCGAGAGGATCAGCTCCACCCAGCAGGCTGAGTGCCCTGCGTCGCTTCTTCGGCGACGCCGGACGGGTCGTCCGCGACCCACTGTCGGACACGGCGGGTCGTGCGCCAGTAGATGTCCTCCATCAGGATGTGATCGAACTCGCCGTTGCGCCCGACGCTCAGGAGCCCGTGCACGCCGGTGCCGTTGGCGGCCAGATCCGCACGGTCCGCTTCGTAGTCGACGGAGAACACGGGGTACGCGATCGGGGTCTTGACGACCCGGCACCCGAGGTAGCGATCTCGCAGCCCGGGCACCAAACCGTCCATGGCATCGAGGCAGCGCTCGCCCATCTCATCGGGGTCCATGTCCCAGATCTCGGATCCGACGGTCGTTCCGAGATCGGCGGTGATCATGGTCTTGCCCTCCGGTGCCAGCCAGGGCATCGACATGGGTGCCTCGGTGAGGCGGAAGAAGGACTGGCGCCGGTCGGGGACCCACATGACCACGTCGGGCAGGAGATCGCGCCCTTCGAACCGGAGGTTGGCGAAGACCATCGGCCGGTAGCGGAACGCGGCGAAGCGCTCGAGTCGATCCGTTCCCTCCACCAGGCGGGGAAGCACGTTGATCGGCGCGGTGCTCACCACGCCGTCGACCTGCTGGCGCTGCCCACCGACGTCGACCGCCACCACCCGCTCGTCCTCCACGATCACCCGCTCGACCGGGCTGTCGAGGTGCACGGCGTCACCCAGCCCTGCAGCCAGGGTCTCGCACAACAGGCTGACGCCCCCTTCGGGGTACACGTGCCACACGTGCATGCTCTGGGGCATCTCGGCGCAGTAGCCGATGGCCACCGCCCGCCGGGTCAACCTGGTCGCCGCCTTGAGCCACATGGTCTGCACGATGCTGGTGGGGATCTTCTGTCCGACGGCGGCCGCCAGCTCATCACCGGGTGCTCCCGACCACGCCTCGATGAGCGGCAATACGACCTCGTCGGCCATGGCGCCGCCGTACTCGGCCCGGAAGAACTCCGTCGCCGTCACCGGAGTCGAGCCGCCGCGCAACCCTGCCAACCTCGCCGTGGCAGCTGATGCGACGAAGCGGCCCTTCCGCATCAAACCGAAGGGGTACGACGCCACGGTCCCGTCCGCCAGGAACACGGCTTCGCCGTAGCGGTGGACGGTGCGGCACCGGTCCTCGACGCCGACGGCTGCCGCGAGCCGGTTGGTGATGAAGTGCGCGCCAGTGTCGTAGCTGAACCCGTCGGGGTCGTTGTGGCTCTCGGCCATGCCGGCGACCCGGGGCCCCGCTTCGTACACCACGACCTCGACACCATGGCGGCGGAGCTCAGTAGCGGCAACGAGCCCCGCAATACCTGCGCCCAGGACCGCTACTCGCTTGCTGACACCAGTCCCCGACCCTGAAGGGGGCACGGTCGAAGCGTGCTCTAACGATGTACTCACCGTGATGCTCCCGTCATTCGATCGACAGGCCGTCCTGCCTACGACAGCCTGTCGGCTGTTTGGACCACGCCGTGAGCAATGATGACGACGTGGACATCCGCCACGGGTCGTCGGGGCATCATGGTGTCACCATCGAGGCCGTCGATCGCATGCGATGGCTCACCGTGCTGGCCATCAGCGGCGGGCTAGCCGCCGCGATCTTGGCCCTCATCGGCGGGTTTCCCTTTGACACGCCGATGCCCACCCATTCGTTCGGGTGGGTCGAGCCGACGTGCGGCCTCACCCGCGGAACCACCGCAGCCGCCCGGGGCGACCTTGCACTCGCCTGGCGCTACAACCCCTTGAGCCTTGGGCTCGCAGCGCTCGGATTCGCCGGCGCCTTCCGGGCCGCCGCAGGACTCGTGACCGGGTCCTGGGTGAACCTCCGCATTCGACGCCCGAGCATCGTGGGCTGGACGGTCTTGGCCTTGGCCGTCGTCGCGTTCACCCTCTACCAGCAGAGCAACGCCGACTTCATAATCCACTCTCGGGGCTGAGCCACCAACCGCGGGGTCCGCCCGCAGAACGTCGCCCATCACCGATCGAAACGACAGCGCGTCGTAACAGCCGTGATACGTTCATCACTGACTTCGGGGCCCGCGGACTTGCCCCCACCCGCGTACCTGAGGAGCCCGGTCAGATGTCACGGTCACGAACAATCGCACCTCTCTTGGTCGCACTCGCGCTTCTGGCCGGCACCCAGACGACGCGTCAGGCCGGGGCCGCCCTCGCAGCTGACCCTCGCCAAGAGCGCGACCGCGTACGCGATGAGCAGGCCATCAACGCGGCCCGACTCGACGCCCTCCGGGCAGACGACGCCGAGGTGCGAGCGTCCCTGGCAGCCCTTGCCGAGGATGTCGCTGCGCAGGAGGCGGCCGTGGAGGACACGCAGCGCGCCGTTGACGCGGCGGAACGGGACCTGCGCAACGCCCGCGCCGAGCAGGCACGCACGCTCGCCGAGATCGAGAGTATCGAGGCTGAACGGCAGTCCCTGGCCGTCGACTCGTACATTCGCTCGGGCACGAGCCAGGATCCGCTCGAGGTACTCACCCAGACCGACCCGACCGACATGGCCGAACGCCAAGCACTGGTCGACCTGGCCGGCGCCCGCAACGCCGATGTGGCCGACCAGTTGAGCGCCGCGTACGAGGACCTCGCCGCTCAACGGGGGCGGGCCGAGGAAGCCGAAATCCGTGCACGCGAGCATCAGGCCGAGGCCACCACAGTGCTCGAGAAGCTGCGGCGGTCACGGGAGCGGCAAGCGGCGTTCGCCGGCGCGGTCGAACAGCGCATCGAGGCAGCCCTGGCCGAGTCCGCAGCGCTCGAACAGCTCGACCAGCAGATCGCCGACGAGATCGCCCAGCAGAGCGCCGCCCTCGCCGCCCAGGCTGCCGCGGCCGCGCCGACCAACCCGTCGGCGAACGCACCGCCGCTCCCTCCGTCCGGCGGCGGCACCCCGGTGCCCGTGTCGGGAGGATCCATCTCGCTGTCCACGGTCGGCGGCATCACCGTTGCCTCGTCGATCGCCGGGGAAGTCGGCGCCCTCCTCGACGCCGCCCGTTCTGCGGGGCTGAGCCTCGCCGGCGGCGGCTACCGGGATCCCGCCCAACAGATCGCGCTGCGTCAGGCGAACTGCCCGGATCCGGTCAACTCCCCCGCCTCGGCCTGCTCGCCTCCGACGGCTCGGCCCGGCACGTCCATGCACGAACAGGGGTTGGCCATCGACTTCACCTCCAACGGTTCGCTCATCACCAGCCGTTCGAACTCGGCGTTCCAGTGGCTCGCTGCGAACGCAGCACGGTTCGGGCTCTACAACCTGCCGAGCGAGCCCTGGCACTGGTCGGTCAACGGCAACTAGGTCTCCGGCACACCAACCTCCTTGTATACCCCAAGGGGGTAGCAGTATGGTGGAGGACATGAGTCAAGACAAGGACTCTCGGGGCTCACCACTCACCCCTCGAGAATGGCTGCTCGGCGTCGTGGTCGGTCTCTGGATGGTCGTCGGGTTGTTCCTGGACGGGTTGGCGCACGACGATGGGCGCCCGGAGTCGTTCTTCACCCCGTGGCACGGCGTGTTGTACTCCGGGTTCGCTGCCGCCGTAGCGGTCGCCGCGTTGGTGACCCTTCGGCGGCGGGAACCTGGTCGGAGCATGCTCGCGACCCTGCCGCCAGGGCACGGGCTCACCCTCCTCGGGCTCGTCGGGTTCGGCATCGGCGGACTCGCCGACCTGGTCTGGCACGAGACCTTCGGGATCGAGGTGGGGGCCGAGGCCCTCTTGAGCCCCAGCCATCTGCTCCTCCTCGTCTCGGGACTGACCGCGCTGAGCGCTCCCGTCCGAGATGTGTGGCGGTCGCCCAGCGCTGCCGATCCGACCTTCGGGGACCTCCTTCCCGCCATCCTCACGCTCGCCCTCATGACCGGGGTGTCGGGGTTCTTCCTGGCGTACCTCTCGCCGTTCGTCAATGATGCCGCCGGTCACGCGTTCGACCCTCGTGTCGTACCCCATGAACACCCGAGCAGCGATCCCAGGGAGCTGCGGCAACTCCTCGGGCTGAGCTCGATCCTGATGACCACCGTCGTTCTCGCCACCGCCATGGAGCTGGTCCTCGCCCGATGGAGACGGCCGCCGGTCGGGACGCTCGCGCTACTGCTCGCCGGGTCCGTGTCGTTCCTGGTTGCGCTCGACGAGTTCGACGAGGCGTCGCTGATCCTCGTCGCTGCCGGCGCAGGCCTCGCCGCCGACTGGCTGGTGAACCGGCATGGTCGAATAGCCGCAACTTCCACGGCGATCACCATCCTCTGGATCGGCTACTTCGTCACGTACCAATTGGTCGAGGAGGGCGTTGTTTGGTCGGCGGAGCTGATCGGAGGCGCCATCGTCCTGTCGGCTCTGGTCGCGTTCGGGCTCGGTCTGATCCGTACGTCCGCGGTTCAGGCCGGTTCCCGCCGCTACTTGCGCGACGGATTCGTGGCGAGCAGGAGTTGAAGGGCGAACCACAGCAGGCCGAGGCCGACTGCCGATGCCGCCGCGGCGATGAGGATCCACCGCATCACACGACGGTCTCCACGCGCCGTCATGCGGACAGATCTCGTGTTCGGGGGCTTCGGGTAGCCATCGACATGAGGGTCATCCTGCCACCTCCTCGGGCCGCCGCAGCACGGCGCGAAGAAGGGCACCACGTCCTGCGAGGCGGTGGCACGCGTCGAAGGCGGTGAACACGGCCAGAGAGGGGGCGGACTCGAGGCTGAACTGGCTGACGACGCGTCGACTCGCACCCCAGTCGTCGAGCAAATTGCGGACCGAGTACACCCAGTTGACGGGGCTGACCATCGTCGTGAGGTGTTCAACGTCCATCCCGTTCTCCGCAGCGAGGAGTCGAAGGGAACGCTCGTTGAACAGGTTCCAGTGGCGTGGGAAGTGGTAGCCGCCCCAATGTCGCCGCTTAAAAATCGTGAAATCGAGTGACCCGGTGTTGTCCGTGACGATGAGGAGTCGACCGCCCGGCCGAAGCAGGTCGCGGACTCGACGGAGCAAGACCCCGGGATCGGCGACGTGTTCGATCGTCTGGATCAGCAGCACCATGTCGTAGCTCGACTCCTCGAGCTCGGCGACCTCGACTGTGCCATCGCGCACATCGAGACCACGTTCCCTCGCGCGGCCCGTGGCCCTGGCGTCGGAATCGACCCCCTCGAGGCGCCACCCAGGGCTTCCGAAGTCCCGAAGCAGACCGAGGTGGAACCCGTCGCCACAACCCACGTCGAGGATTCGAGCATCGTTCGGCAGACCCTTTGCCGCCGCCAACACCCGCCGGCTCTCGAGACGACGGCGGACCCGGTACACCAGGCCGAACCGCTCGGCCGAGAAGGCAAACGCGTGGTAGTCGTCCGGATAGATTCGAGCGAGCTCCGATTCGGCGGGACGCTTGTCGAGGTAGACGAGTCCGCAGCGGTTGCACTGCAGCGCAAGGAAGCTGTCCCGACTGGTGCGGTACTCGAAGTCCTCGCCGACAGCGACTGGTTCGGCATCGTTGGTTCCACAAACCGCGCAGACGCTCTCGACCAGCCTGAGCGGCGCTCCCCGCTCGGTCTCAGGTGGCGTTCCGTTATCCCGCCATCCCATCGAGCGTTCGACCGTGTCCGTCACGTTGCCACTACCGCCATCGTCCTTTCGGTCCGACCCTCATCCATGATCTACCCCCGTCGACCCAGGGAGGCGACAGTTGAGACGACACGCCCGGTCGGATCCGGGCGTGGCTTGCGCCGGCCGGCCCGGATGCCGTTGGCGATGACGAGGACCTCGGCCAATTCGTGCGTCGCCACCACGGCGGCGAGACCGAGCGTGCCCGCTGCGGCCTGCGGCACCAGAACCACGAGAATGAGGCCCGACAAGGCGAGGTTCTGGCGCATGATCCGCCCTGCTCGACGGGCGTGGGCCAGCACGTCGGGGAGATGGTTCAGGTCCTCGCCCATGAGGGCGACGTCCGCTGCCTCGATGGCGACGTCGCTGCCCATCGCGCCCATCGCGATCCCGACTTCCGCGGTGGCGAGCGCAGGCGCATCGTTGATGCCGTCACCGACCATGGCGACGTGACCCCGGGCGCGCAGCGCCTCGATGATGCGCGCCTTGTCCTCGGGGAGCAGTTCGGCGCGCACCTCGTCGACACCGGACTGGCGTCCGAGCGTCGCTGCCGCCCGTCGGTTGTCGCCCGTGAGCATGGCGACGTGGCTGATGTCGAGTCGCCGTAGCGAGGCCACTACGCCCGCCGCCTCCGGACGAAGCTCGTCACGGACGGCGATCGCACCGAGCAGCGTTCCGGCGCGCTCGACGAGCACGACGGTGCAACCCTCGTCCTGTAGGCCGTCGACCATGCCGTCGAGGCCGTGGCCGGCGACGAAGCCCGGTCGGCCGAGACGGGCGAGGTCACCGTCGACCACACCGGTGAGCCCGCTACCCGTCACGGCCTGCACCTCGGCCGCTGGAGTGACATCTGGGGCGGCGGCGAGGATCGCGGCCGCCAGCGGGTGCTCGCTGCGGGCTTCGAGCGATGCGGCCACGCGCAGGACCTGGTCGCGGTCGGCGTCGTCGGTCGGTACCACGGCGACGACCTGGGCTCGGTTTCGCGTCAGCGTTCCTGTCTTGTCGAGCGCCACTACGCGCACGGTCGTGAGCCCTTCGAGCGCGGCGCCGCCCTTCACGAGCGCACCCATGCGGGCGGAAGCGCCGATGGCTGCGACGACCGTGACCGGCACGGCCAGCGCAAAGGCGCACGGCGCAGCGGCCACGAGGACCACGAGCGACCGTGACAGCCACACCTGCGGATCGCCGAACAGCGATCCCAGCAACGCCACGCCGGCGGCGATGGCCATGATCCCCGGGACGAGTGGACGAGCGATCCGTTCCGCGAGCCGCTGGCTCGATCCCTTGCGCTCCTGCGCCTCTTCGACGATGTGCACCACCCTGGCGAGGGAGCTGTCGGCCGTTCGGGCCGAGACGGCGACCTCCAGCGCACCTCCACCGTTGATGGCTGCCGCAAACACCTCGGTTCCCGCTTCGACCTCGACCGGAAGCGACTCGCCGGTGATGGCCGAGAGATCAAGGGTGGAGTGACCTGACCGAACGACACCGTCGGTCGCCAACCGGTCGCCCGGCCCCACTACCATCAGGTCGCCGACCACGAGCTCGGCGGGGTCGATCTCGACCTCCTGCGCACCGCGGCGGAGGACGACTCGCTCGGGAACCAACTCGAGGAGCGATCGCAGACCCTGTCGCGTGCGTGCCAGCGCATAGCTCTCGAGCGCCTCCGATATCGAGAACAGGAAGGCCAGTGATGCCGCCTCGCCGAACTCGCCGAGGGCAACGGCACCGGCGGCGGCGATCGTCATCAGTGTGCCGACCCCGAGGCGTCCCCGACGCAGATTGTGAAGCGTCTCGGGGACGAACGTCGACGCTCCCACCAGCACCGCCAGCAGGAATGACGCGGTGCCGGCGTCGGCAGATCCCGCAGCGCTGGCGACCAGGCCCGCCGTGAGCAACACGCCCGCAACTGCGGCCACTCGAACCTCAGGAACCTGCCAGAAACCCTGTGGTGGTGCTACCGGCTCGTCCCCCAGCGACTGCTCCCCACAGCAGGCGTCAGCCATCCGCGTCGAACCTCTGCTGGCATCGGTTGTCCACCTCGCCGATCGTACAGGAACTGGCAACAACGGTTCATCATGTGCTGTACTGTCTCGACATGCCTGCTGTCTCCGTTGACCTGGACGCACTCGCTCGGGTTGGTCGTGCCCTGGCGGACGACACCCGCCGGCGCCTGCTCGTCGCCATTCTCGAAGGTCATCACTATCCGGCGGAGTTGGCAACCGAGCTGGGGCTGGCCAAGACGAACGTCTCCAACCACCTGAGCTGCCTGCGTGGTTGCGGCTTGGTGGTGGCTACCCCTGAGGGCCGCCGCGTCCGCTACGAGCTGTCCGATCCCCGGCTGGCCCACGCCCTCGCCGATCTGACGGGTCTTGTCCTGCTCGTCGACGATCCCGATTGCCGTCAGGTCGGCAGACGATGAGTCGGGCGATGCCGCCGGCGGTACGTGCGGGGTTCGATGCCGAGCTCGAAACAGCGCAGGCCGCATAGGACAACGACGCCGCATGGGCTGCGCTTGAACGGGCCCACACCCTGGCGCAGCCGTGGGCCGGGCCCCACGTGCGATGCGATCTGAAGATGTTGGTGCTCGCGTGCCGTACCCGAGACATCCGAGAGTTCGCGGGTCAGTTCTACCGGACCGCGCTGGCGGGCCCGGGTTCGATGAGGGGCCGGATCCCACTCGGCAACACCGGCCGGGCATGGGTCTCCGCGTTCCCCCCATGCCCATCCCGGCCGATCTCGCCGCCATGCTCGACGCGGACGAGCGCGGTGCCGAAAGGGCGGCGTGAGAGGGCGATAGGTTGATGTCGGTGCGCTGGCCTCGCTTGTGGACGCTGCTGCTCATCCCGGGAGGGATGGCGGCGGGTCACGTTGTCGGGTACGCACTGGCGGCGGCGATGGGTGCTGCGCCGGTCGTCGGCTCGCACCATGGCTATGTCGGCGATTTGTTCTTCGTTGCGGTGCCGCTCACGGTGGCGGTGCTGGTACGCGCCTTCCTCAGCGGATTGCGCGATGAGCTGCCTCCGGTCCGGTTCTCCCTCCTCGCGCTCGCGCAGATGGGACTGTTCCTCTCGGTCGAGTTGATCGAGCACGCGACCGTGGGGATCGGCGCGTGGGCCACGCTCACAGAGCCGGCTGTGCTCTGCGGACTGGTCGGGCAACTCCTCGTGGCCTGGCTCGTCGTCATGGTCGTGCGGGCCTCGTACCAGGTGGGTGTGATCGTCCGTGCGCCGCGACGCACGCCGTCGCGATCCCATACGCAGCAACGCTGGGGTCGGTCCCTGGTAGGGCGGGGATCGCTCGGCGTCTCTGTCTGGTCGCTGTCGAGGCGAGGCCCACCGCTGGCGGTCTGAACCCGCCGCCTTCGCCGTTCCGACGGCCTCGTTCGACAGGAGTACCCGTGTCCGTATTCGGCGCGCCCGCCGTCCGGCGGGCTGCCTGCCTCACACTGCCTGCCTGCGCGGCCGTGCTGCTGGCCCTGATCGGCCCGCTAGCAGCGCCGGCTTCCGCCCACGCCACGCTCGTCTCCACCACTCCGCCGGGGGACGAGTTGATCGAGCGCGTCCCTTCCGAGGTGCAACTCGTGTTCGACGAGGGCGTCGAGGTCGTCGACGGTGGAGTGCGCGTGTTCGGCCCGTCCGGGGAACGGGTGGACCGCGGCGTTGCCGAAACCAGAGACAGTGGTCGCACGGTCCTGGCAACGATCGACGATCCCGGGACGCTGGGCACCTACACCGTCTCCTGGCGTGTCCTCAGCGAAGACAGCCACAACCTGTCCGGCTCGTTCGTGTTCCACGTCGGTACCGAGACCGGCGGCGCAGATGTCGGTGACGATGCGAACACCCTCACCGACCAGGTCGGCGGGCTCGCCCGCTGGGCCGCGTACGCCGGCGCCCTCGTTGCGTTGGGCGCAGCCGCGCTCGCTCTGGTCAATCCCGGCGAACCCGCCGTCGAGCGGCGGCTGCGGCTGATCGTGATGGTCGGGGCGGGTGGAGCGGCCCTCGCCACAGCTGTGGTTCTCGTCGCGCAGACCGCCGACGTGTCGGGGCGGTCGCTCCTCGACTCGATCTCCCTGACACGCGACATCGCCACGGACACCCGGTCCGGTCGACTGGGAGTCTTGCGTTTCCTGCTACTGACGGCCGCAGGCGGCGCGGCGGCCGTCGGCGCGCTGTGGTCGAAGCGACCTTGGATCGCCGGTGGGCTGGTCGTGGGCGCCATGGTCACCTGGCCACTGTCCGGCCACGCCTGGACCACCACGCCGCAATGGGCTGCCGTGCTGGTCGATCTCGTCCACCTGGCGGCAGTCGGCGTCTGGGCCGGCGGATTGTTCGCACTCGGCTGCACGCTGAGAGAGGCCGACGATCAGGCCGCGATGGCGCGCCGGTTCTCGAAGATGGCGGTGGTGACGGTGGTGGTCGTGGCCATCAGCGGCTCGCTATCGGCCTTCTGGCAGCTGCGGTCGTTCGATGCCCTGGTCGACACCGGATTCGGGCAACTGCTGATCGCCAAGATCGCGGGATTCGCCGCGCTCGTCATCCTCGGGTCGCTCAACCGCGCGCTGGTCGCCGCTTGGGCTGACCGGTCCGCCCAGATCCTCGTCCGCTTCGTCCGGGCCGAGGTCGCCATCGCGGTCATCGTGTTGGCGTTGACCGCGGTCATGGTGAACCAGCCCCCGGGCCGAGACTCGGTGGGTGGTCCCTTCGAGATCTCGTCCCAAGCCGTCGGGGGTGGCGGGCGGCTCGACCTGACGGTTTCGCCCGCTCGTGTCGGCCAGAACGACATCCACCTCTACTTCTTCGACGAAGCGGGACAGACCCTCGTGCCCGTCGATGCGGTCGAGATGACCGCCGGCACCGATCAGATCAACCCGCGCCGCCTCGACATCGAGCCTGTCTCTTCGAGTCACTTCTCGAGCTACGGCGCCTCACTCACCGCCCCAGGAACCTGGACCCTCACCGTCACCGCGGTCCAGGGAGGCCAGACGTCCACCTACACGATCGAGGTACCCGTGCGATGAGAAGACAACTCCGGAACTGCTTCGTGGCCATCGCCGTCGCGGTCGCACTCCTCGGGCCCGCCTCCCCCGCCGCCGCCCACGAAGGTGGCGGCACGCTGACGGTCGAGTCTGCCGAATCAACCGACAGCGGCTCTGTCCGGTACGTGGTGCGGCTGATCTGGAACAACGACGGCCACCCCGCCGCCGCCGCCGACACGACGATGACCGCGGTCCCGGTCGGCGCCGACGGCACCGCGCAGACACCCGTGACCCTCGATCCGGTCGACGACGACGGCCGATTCGCGGCCACCGTCGAGTTCTCCAGCCCCGGTGCGTGGACCGTCCGCTTCACCGCTATCACCCCCGAAGCAACGCTGGAGGTGCCCCAGCAGATCGACCCGCCGCCCACCACGACCTCGACCGCGGCACCGTCGACCACGTCGAGCGAGGCAGGAGTGCCAACCACGGCGACCGATGCACCCGAGGACGAGGGCGAGGACGGCGAGGCGTCGAAGGCAGGGACGATCGTCTTCGTGGCCGTCATGTTGGTCCTGGCCGCCGGCGCGATCGCGCTCGGAAGACGCCAGCGGCAGCGACGCCAAGGCGGCACCGAGGCCTCCGAGACAACCGAGGGGGAACCGGAGTGAGGCGTCTCACCGTCGGCGCTGCCGTGGTGCTCGCCGCGGTCGTAGCGCTGGCCTCGCCCGCGGCGGCGCACGGCGGGCCGGGTGGGGACGACCCCGGTGGCACGAACTATCGGACCCGCATCCTCGAGGTGAGTCCCGAGGTCGCCGGTCTCGACATCCGCGTGATCGAAGCCGGCGCCCGCCTCGAGCTCGTCAACGACACCGGCGAAGAGGTCATCGTCCGTGGCTACGAGGACGAGCCGTTCCTGCGCATCAACGACGACGGCGTGTTCGAGAACCTGCGGTCGCCCGCCACCTACCTGAACCGTTCCCGTCAGGCATCGTCGGCGATCCCGCCGGAAGCGGACGCTGACGCCTCACCGGACTGGCGTCTGGTCGACACCGGCCGGGTGGCGCGCTGGCACGACCATCGCGCCCATTGGATGGGCGGCGACCCGCCTGCCGTGGTCGATGAGCCAGGGTCCGAGCACGTCGTCCTCCCCTCCTGGGTCGTCCCCATCGACATCGGCGACGAAACCGTGGACGTGTCGGGCGACCTCGTCTGGGTGCCCGGCCCGTCGCCTTGGCCCCACTACCTGCTGGCACTGGCCCTGGCCGCGGGGCTCACGGTCGCCGGCCTGACCAGCCGTTGGCGCTGGGCGGTCACCGCAGGGGTAGTACTCCTCATCGTCGCCGCCGGCCTCGACGCAATCGGCGTGTGGACGGAGACCTCAGAACCGACCCTCGCCAAACTCGGTGGGCTCGGTGCACCCCTGACCACGACGGCCATCGCCATCGTGGCGCTGACGCAACTGCGGCGGGCGCCTCGCGAGGCCCTGCTCTTCGCGGCAGCGAGTGCCACCAGCTATGGGTTGCTCTTCGGCATCGCCAACCTGGACTGGTTGAGCCGCTCGCAGCTGCCGACCACGCTCACTCCGACGCTGGCCCGGCTGACCGTCACGGCATCGATCGGCGCCGCGGCCGGGATACTCGGGCTGACCGCGGTGCGCTTTCGGAAGCTCCAACGCCTGCCCAGGACGGCACGACCACCATCATCTCGCCCCGCACCCAAGCTCACCGGCGACACCAGTCGGCACCGCAGAGCCTTCCTCCTCGTGCTGTGTACGGCTGCCGCCGCGTCGTTCGGAGTCGCCGCGCTCAGCTATGAGCAGAACGACAGCCCGCCCACCGTCGCGGCGAGCACCCTTCACTTGGCGGTCTGCGACGCCCTGAACGAGGCGCGCGGCGGCGACGCGGCCGCCGCGAGCCGGATCTTCACAAATCAAGCGCACGAGGGGCTCCACCAACTGGCCGCAGACACCTCCGAACAGGACCGCGCCGCGGCGGCCGACCTGCTCGAAGCCAAGCAGAAGGTCGAAGCCGCCCTGATAGGTCCAGCGCCGCAGTTGGCCGCCGATCTCGAACGACTCGAACCAACCGTGCGCCGTGCGCTGGCCGTCACCGACGCCGACGCCGACCCACCATCGGCCTGTGCCGAGAAAGCAGACAGACCATGACCACGCTGACGCACGCCCGACTCGGCGCCCTGCTGTGTGCGACCATCCTCGCCGCCTCGTGCTCTTCCGGTTCGGGGAGCGACGACTCTGACGTGGCCACGGACGAGTCGACATCGCCGATCGTCGCCCAGGTCGCCAGTTACGACCTGACGACCGAGTTGCCGCAGCGGGTGATCGTGGGCCTGCTGGACAACGACAACAACCTCGTCTCGTTCGGTGAGGTCGAGTTCGCGTTCTCCTACCTCGGCACGGCCGACGAGCCCCTCGAGACACCGACCGAAGGTCCCCGCGCCACCGCCGACTTCCGTCCGATCCCCGGCCAGGACATCGATCCCGACACGCCCGGGCCGCGCATCGGCGAACCATCCGACGGCGCCGGCGTCTACGCCGCCGACGATGTCGAGTTCGCCGACGCCGGCATCTGGGAGGTCGCGGTCACCGCCGACCTCCCGGAAGGCGAAGCCACCGCAACCGCGAACTTCGAGGTCGCCGGCGAGAGCGACATCCCCAACATCGGTGACGACGCGCCTCGGACCGAGAACCTCCTCCCCGGTGACAGCGACGCTCCCGTGAAGGCGATCGACTCCCGCGCCGAACCCGACGGGACCGTGCCCGACCCCGACCTGCACGCCGAAACCGTGGCCCAGGCGATCGCGTCGGGTCGCCCGGCGCTGGTGGTGGTGTCGACGCCGGTCTTCTGCGTGAGCCAGTTCTGCGGCCCCATCACCGACAGCGTGGCCGAACTCGCCGCGGAGACCGGCGACGAGGTGGCGTTCATCCACATCGAGGTGTGGCGCGACTTCGAGAACAGCGTGCTCAATCAAGGCGCCGCCGATTGGATCTGGCCGAACGAGGAAGGCGACGACATCCACGAACCGTGGGTGTTCCTCATCGGATCTGACGGCACGATCATCGAGCGCTGGGACAACGTGGCCACCGATGCCGAGATACAGGCGGCCATCGACCAGGTCACGGCCTGATCCGTGACGATGCCGAGGCAATCCGGATGCGGGCGAGCCCGGGGTCGGGGGAACAGCCATGAGTGAGAAGGCGGTCCTGGACCTGCCGGTGCTGTTGCCGGATGCGCTCGACGGGCGTGACCGCTGCGTCGATCGCCTGATGGCAACCCTCTCCGGCGCCCCCGGCCTCGACGAGGTCCACGTGGTCGAGGCCGCAGCGGGTGCACCGGCGCGACTCTGCCTGCACTACGACCCCGCCGTGACCAGCATGGCTCGGATTCGCTCCCTGGCCACTGGCGCCGGCGCTGCGATAACCGACCAGTTCGGCCATGTCTTGTGGACCGTTTCTGGCGTCGGTCACGTCCGAAAGGCCCGCTCGGTGAAGGAGGCGCTCGGTCGCGTCGACGGCGTGATCGAGGCCGACGTGGCGCCCGGGCTCGTCATGGTCGAGTTCGACCGCCAGCGGCTCGACGACCAGGCACTGCGTGACGCGTTGAAGGCACGGGGCGTCATGGTCCAGGCACCCGGCGGGGAACCTGAGGCGCACGACCATCCCGATGGTGAGCACGATCACGGCGGGCCCTTCGGCGAGCGCAGCGAGTTGATCTTCGCGATCACGTCGGCCGCCTTGTGGGTGACGGGCTTCGTGCTCGAGGTGTCGACCGAGCTCGGCGAAGGGATCTTGACCGCGCTCTTCATCGCCGCCGGGCTCTTCGGTGGCTACTTCACCTCACGTGAGGCGATCGAAAGCATCCGAAACCGGCGGTTCGAGATCGACTTCCTGATGCTCGTCGCCGCTGCGGGCGCCGCCGCCCTGGGCAAGTGGGAGGAAGGCGCGCTGCTGCTGGCGCTGTTCAGCCTGGGCCACGCCCTCGAGGGCTACGCCATGGGCCGGGCTCGTCGCGCCATCGAGGCGCTGGGCGATCTGGCCCCGAAGACGGCCATCGTGCGGTCCGGCGCCGATGAGAAGGAGATCCCGGTCGAACAACTGGGGCTGGGCGACGTCGTGATCGTCAAGCCCAACGAACGGATCCCTGCCGATGGGTTCGTGGTGGCCGGCACGAGCAGCGTCAACCAGGCGCCGCTCACCGGCGAGAGCATCCCTGTCGACAAGCTGCCGGTTGGCGACCCGGCCTCGGCCACGGCGTCACCCGAGACGGTCCCCGCGTCGTCACGATTGTTCGCCGGCACGATCAACGGCGCCGGCCAACTCGACGTCCAGGTGACGCGGCTCAGCGCGGACTCGACGCTCTCGAAGCTGGCCACGATGGTTCGAGAGGCCGAGACCCAGGCGTCACCGACTCAGCAGTTCACCGATCGGTTCGAGCGCATCTTCGTGCCCGCCGTGCTGATCCTGGTGGTGGCGGTGCTGGTCGTAGGCGCCGCGCTGGGCTCGTCGATGTCCGAGTCGTTCTACCGGGCCATGGCCGTCCTGGTCGCCGCCAGCCCCTGCGCGCTGGCCATCGCCACCCCCAGCGCAGTGCTCGCGGCGGTCGCCCGGGCCGGCCAGCTGGGAGTATTGGTGAAAGGCGGCGGACCCCTCGAGCACCTGGGCACACTCCGCGCCGTCGCCTTCGACAAGACCGGCACGCTCACCGAGGGACGCCCGAAGCTCACCGACGTGGCGCCCGCCGACGGGGTCGATCGCCTCGAGCTGCTGGCGGTGGCGGTAGCCGTCGAATCACGCAGCGACCACCCATTGGCGGCGGCCATCGTCCGCGATGGTGGCGCGCAACTCCACGGGCAGCCGCCCTTGACCGCAAACGAGGTCACGGCGATCACCGGGCGGGGGGTCCGGGCAACGATCGACTCTTCGGCGGTGCTCATCGGGAACGCCGCGCTCTTCGAGGAGAACGGCGGGCTCCCGGAGGCGGTGGCGGACGTGGTGCGGGCACTCAACGAGAGCGGCCGCACGATCATGATCGTGAAGCGGGACGACCGGTTCCTCGGAGTCCTCGGCATGCGCGACACCCCTCGCCCCGAGGCCCGCAAGGCGGTGCTCGCGCTGCAGTCCGTCGGTGTCCGGCGGGCGATCATGCTGTCCGGTGACAGCCAGCAGGTCGCCGACGCCATCGCCCGCGACGTCGGGTTGACCGATGCGTGGGGCGACCTCATGCCCGAGGACAAGGTCACAGCCATCGGGCGCCTCCGGGACGAGGAGGGCAAGGTGGCGATGATTGGCGACGGCGTGAACGACGCCCCCGCCCTGGCCCATGCCACGGTCGGCATCGCCATGGGGGCTGCGGGCTCGGATGTCGCCCTCGAGACGGCCGACATCGCGCTGATGGGCGATGACCTCTCGAAGCTCCCGGTGGTGATCGGCCTCAGCCGAAAGGCCAGCGGCATCATCCGCCAGAACCTCTTCCTCAGCCTCGGCATGGTCGCGTTCCTGGTTCCGGCCACCCTCATCGGGTTCGTCGGTATCGGACCTGCGGTCGTCTTCCACGAAGGGTCCACCCTCGTGGTCGTCGCCAACGCGCTCCGCCTGCTCGCCTACCGATCGACGGCACCCGCCGCACGATCCCCTCACAAGGAGTCCCCCTCATGACCTGCGTCCCCGTCACTACCTCCACCGCAGGAGCACGCTCGTGACCAAGAACGTGAAGATCTCGCTGGGCCTCGCCGTCGCAGCGGCGCTCCTGGCGTTGTTCGTCGCGAACACGGGCGACGACGAGACCACCGTTGCCCCCGAGGGCGACTCGGGGGAAACGGCGGCGCAGGTGGTGCGAGAAGACAGCCAGCGGCTGTCGATTGCGGAGGACGGCAAGGTCACGTTCGTCGAGTTCCTCGACTTCGAGTGCGAGGCGTGCAGCGCGGCCTACCCGGCCATCGAGGAGCTCCGCGAGACCTACGACGGGCAGGTCACGTTCGTCGTGCGTAACTTCCCCTTGCACAACAACTCCGAAGCTGCGGCCCGCGCCGCCGAGGCCGCCGGCGAGCAGGGCAAGTTCGAGGAGATGTACTCGATGCTCTTCGAGACCCAGGCCGCATGGGGCGAGCAATCCGACTCGAAGGAGGAGCTGTTCTTCCAGTACGCCGAGGATCTCGGGTTGGACATGGACCGGTTCCGCGAGGTCTACGACGACCCCGCCACACTTGAGAAGATCGAACAGGACCAGGCGGACGGCCAGGCCCTGGGCGTCACCGGCACGCCGTCATTCTTCCTGAACGGCGAGATGATGGAGATCTCCAGCTTCGAGGACCTCACCGCCCAGATCGATGAAGCGCTGGCCCAATGAGGGGCGCGTGACCTCGACGTCCGCTGAGGTCGAAGGCAACGATCGGCGGATGGCTTGGCTGTACGTGATCGGCGGGGCCATCGGCCTGCTCGCCGCCGCAGTGCTCCTGCTCGAGAAGGTGGCGTTGCTCGAAGACCCGACCTACGTCCCGAGCTGCAGCATCAACCCGATCCTCAGCTGCGGCTCGATCATGCAAGCCAGCCAGGCCGAAGCGTTCGGCTTCCCCAACCCCCTCATCGGCGTCGCCGCCTTCCCCGTCGTCATCACCACCGGCGTCGCGCTGCTGGCCGGCGCGACGTTCCGGCGCTGGTACTGGCGCGGGCTGCTCGCCGGGACCATCGCTGGCCTCGCGTTCGTGCACTGGCTGATCTTCCAGAGCCTCTACCGGATCGGCGCTCTCTGCCCGTATTGCATGGTCGTCTGGGCGGTGACCATCCCCCTCTTCTGGTACACGGCGTTGCGCATGGCACGAACCTCACCCCTGGCTGACCGGAGCCCGTTCGGGGGCATCGTCCGGTTCGCCAACGAGTACCACGGCGTCGTCCTGACGGTGTGGTATCTGGTGATCGCCACCCTCATAGCGCGACGCTTCTGGGACTACTGGTCGACCCTTCTGTCATGAGCCCCCCGAATCCACCCCCAGACGCGGACGACCGGGAGGTGGAGCCACACCAGCACACGTTCTCGTTCGTCGATCTCGCAGGGTTCACCGCAGCCACCGAGGTCCACGGTGACTCGACCGCCGTCGAGCTAGCAGAGCGTCTGGTCGAAGTCGCCACCAACTCGCTCGGCGCCGGCGACCAGCTGGTGAAGTCGATCGGCGACGCCGTGATGCTCGTGTCGGACACACCGCTCAGCGCCGTCCGTCTCGTCGGTGCCATCTGCAACGCACTCGACGACGAACCCGCATTCCCGGTGCTCCGGGCCGGTATGCACGAGGGCCCGGCGATCGGGCGTGGCGGCGACTGGTTCGGGAGCGCGGTCAACCTCGCCGCCCGGGTGGCCGCGCACGCCGCCGGCGACCAGGTGCTCTCCACCGCGGCGGTGGCCAACGCGGCATCCGAAGCGGGATTCGACACCCGCCCACTCGGCGACGTGCGCCTCCGCAATGTTCGTGAGCCGGTGCCGTTGTTCGAGGTAGTTGCCTGCCCGACCCTGCCCGATCGTGTGATCGACCCCGTGTGCCACATGGCCGTCGACCGCCGCTCCGCCCCTGGTCGCCTCCGTCACCACGACCACGAGCACCTGTTCTGCTCACTCGAGTGCGCCGGGGCATTCGCCGCTGACCCCGACCGCTACACCGCCTGATGAGATCGGGCGAAACGTTGGACCCGTCGGCCGAGATCGAAGGTCATCAACCCCGCCGGTGGGGCATGGGCGATGCCGCCGCCGGACTGTTGCTCGCCAACATCTGCGCCGTACTCGGCGGCAGCCTGATACTCGCGGCAACGGGCAACCAGTCGACGGACTACGAAGACTTACCCCTGACCATGGTCGCCGTCCTCCAGGTGCCCTTGTGGCTGGGATACCTCGGAGCCCCGCTCTGGGCCGCCCGCACCAAGGGCAACGGGATCGTGGCGGACTTCGGCTTTCGTACGCGATGGATGGATGCACCGATCGGGCTCGCGATCGGCATCGCCACCCAGGTCGCCGTCATCCCACTCCTCTACATCCCGATCTTCTGGCTGACCGGCGACCAGGACGTGTCCGCACCGGCTCGTGGTCTCACCGACCGTGCCACCGACCCGGTGGGCGTGGCGCTGCTGGTGGCGATCGTCGTAGTCGGCGCGCCCATCATCGAGGAGCTCTTCTTCCGTGGCCTACTCCTCCGCAGTGTCGAGAAGCGATTCGGGACGGGATGGGCACTGGCGGCCACGTCGCTGCTGTTCGGAGCGATACACCTCCAACTGCTCCAGTTCCCTGCTCTTGCAACAGCAGGACTGGTGTTCGGGATCCTGACCGTCCGGTCGGGCCGGCTCGGCCCCGCCATCTGGGCCCACGTGGGCTTCAACGGGATCGCCGTCATCACCCTGCTGTCGACAGGATCGGCGTAGTTATCCGGAGGCGGCGTGGACGCGCAGCTGCTGCTCGACGCCCTGCCCGATCCGGGTGGTGTTGCCATCCGGATCGGTCAGGGTGAACTCGCGCATGCCCACGGCTGATCCTCGACCGGCGTGACCGGGAGTCCTGACGCGGCCATCTGCGCGTGCCAGAGCGACGCAGCCCACGAGCGAAACCCACCGGGCGCGATGGCGTCACCATCAGCCTGCTCGTCCGGCTAGGTGGTCGAGCACCTCATCGCGCAGGACGCGAGAGATCTTGCCGCACTCAGCGGCAGCGACGATCTCGTCGCGGGTGCCTGACTCGGGGAAGTCGGCGTAGGCGGTCTCGGCCCAGACCTCGTCGAGAATGTCGGTCGGCCGGTTGGGGTCGCGATACCGGAATGCGGTCGGCGGGGCCAGGTCGACCGCGGCAGCGATGAATGCTGCGTCGTCGATCTCGCCGGCGGCACGCCGATCGATCAGAACGGCTAGGTCTGATCGCCCACCTTCGGCGCGGCCGACTGGGCCTCCTGGTCGGTCGGCGTCCACCGTTGATCAGCCTATTTGCAGCACGGATCACGGGGGAGAGAGCTTGCGAACAGCACGATGGACTGCGAGCCCGCTCCGCTGTCGGTCTGCTCGGGGGTCGACGCTCGCACGTAGGCAACGATGCAGACAGTCAGAGAATCGTTCGGCTCACATCAGACGTCCACGACCCACGTGTGCCAGTCGACGCCGTGCCTTGCCGCGACGGGATGAGCTCCGCCGGACTCGCCTACATCGATCCGAGTGAGGGCCTCGTTCACCCACCCCTGACTCACTGACGGGTCGATTCTCTCGAACGCGTCATCGGACATGATGTGCACGACTGCGTTCACCACATAGGTCTGGGATCGGAACCCGCGGTCACGCAGGTGTCTCCGGGCGGCACGGCGCACCGCCTCGAGATGTTCTGCGGGGACCGAGGTGATGAAGGCCGAGCCGTAGGTCTCAACCGTGTCGGCGACGACCGAGGCCAGCAGCTCGACGCCGCCGGGTGTCTCGGTCGCCGTGAACCACGTGTCGATGACCCGGAGACACGAGCGGCACGTTGGCGCCAGGGACACCTCCTGCCAAGGTCGGAACGTCCCGCCCTTGCCAGCCGCCATCTCCCACCAGACCCGGCCACACAACGTCGACGGTGCCCACCGTTGAGCCGTCAGGGCAGCTTCGTCGTAGCCAACGGTCACCGCCGCACCGGATGACTCGAGGCGGCCTTCAGCGAGCGCAGCTCGCGCGGTTGGCGGGTCATCGGTGGCGGCGAGGTGCGTCTGCACGCCGCCACCGACATCAACCAACAGAAGGTCACGGCCAAGGATTGAGATCGAGTTCACGCCCTCAGCAGGCATCAAAACCTCCTTGACCGCCATCGTGTCACGCCGCCCGGCCGTGGCCCTCGAAGTCAGCTCCGTTGCCAACCAGAGTCGCCTCGGGCCAGGTCACCGCTCTGCTCCTCGGTCGCCACGTCGTCCTGATCGCCGTCGTCAGGGCGGGCGTCGGGCATGGCCTGATTGCGCTCGTTGCGGACGAGCAGCGAGAAGGTGTCGGCAGCAGCGGCCTGCATGCCGGGGAGGACGTGCTGGTACACGTTCATGGTGAAGGCGACGTTGGCGTGGCCGAGGCGTTCGCTGACCACCTTCACGTTGACGCCGGCCTTGAGCAGCAGGGTGGCGTGGGTGTGTCGCAGGTCGTGCAGCGAGATCGCCGGCACGCCGATCTTGGCGACGGTGCGGTCGAACAGCTGGCTGAAGATGTCCGGGTGCATCGAGGTGCCATCGGCCTTCACGAAGACGAGGTCGTCCGGACTGGGCTCGATGCCGTCGCGTTCCTCGGTACGTGCCTTGTGCCAGTCCTTCAGCGCCTGGATGACGTCGTCGTCGATGTCGATGGTGCGCCGGCTCGTGCCCGTCTTCACGTCCGAGATCGAGACCTCGTATGCCACCGACACCAGGGCCTGGCGCACCGACACCCGGCCGGCGTCGAGGTCGAGATCGCGCCAGCGCACCCCGAGCACCTCGCCTCGACGCATGCCGGTGTGAGCTGCGAAGTAGAAGGCCGGCGCCATCCGGTGAGGAGCGATCGCATCGAGGAACCGGACGAGCTGGTCGATCTCCCACGCCTTGATCTCGGGACGCTTGCGAGCCTGGAGCGACGGGGCATCGGCGAGGGCGACCACGTTGCGGACGACGGTGCCTTTGCGCGCCGCGTCGCTCAGTGCCTTGTTCAACATCACGTGGATGTTGTGCACCGTCTTCGGCGCCAGCCCCTTCGCCGGGCCCTTCTCGCCCGGGCGCTTCTTGCGACCGCTCTTGAGCAGCGCCGCATAGAACAAGTCGATGTCCTCGGGGCTCAGCTGGTCGAGCGGGCGCTTGCCGAGCGCAGGGATCACGTGCAACTCGATGTTGCGCCGGTAGGCGTCGTGCGTGCTCTTGCGCAGCCGAGCCTCCTGGACCGGCAGCCACCGCTCGGTCAGGTACTGGCCGAGGGTCAGCTTCTCGCTCACCACGGTCTCGCCCCGGTGGCTGCGCTTCACCAGCTCGGCCAGCAGCTTCTCGGCGTCGCCGCGCCGTGTGCCCGCCTGCACCCAGCGTCGCCGGTACTGGCCGGTAGCCGGGTTCACGCCGTCGTAGACGACGGCGTACCACTTGTTGCCCTTCTTCTGGATGGTTCCGCGCATCAGCGTCCCCTTCGGATCGAACCGGATGGGGACATCGAGCAGCGGACGAGGCCGGCGACCCCGCGACGTCCGACGGGGATCTGGCGCTGCGCTTCCGACCATACGCCCCAAGAACCCGAAGATCGACCCCCAAACGCGCCGAGGCCTCGATTTGGCCGCCGACGCGAGCATCTCGGCGCGGCCTCCACGAGGGGCTGAGATCCCGTTCCGTGGTGGTGCGTACCGATGCCGCGTGGTCTATCCCAGGCCGCACAGTAGAAAAAACAGTAGAAATCTGGCTGCCAGGGCATGGGAGAGGCCCTCCTCGGTTGTCCGAAAAGGGCCTCTGACCAGGTACTTCGCTTGGTGGCGGGGGCAAGATTTGAACTTGCGACCTTCGGGTTATGAGCCCGACGAGCTACCAGACTGCTCCACCCCGCATCGTGAAGGGTACCGGCGGTGCTCGGCCCTCGCCAACCCGCTCCTCGCAACAAGCGCGAAGCCATCATGCGCCACCGGGACGCTCCGCCGGCGAGGCGGACCCCGGGCAGCTGACTCCGACAAACCTGGACATAATTTATCTGGGATAGTTAGTATCAGGATGTGCAACTGGGTGAAGGGGTCGAGTGGTCCGTGCACTGCTGCACGGTCCTGGCGGTGCTGCCGGAGGGCGCCACCCTGCCGTCGGCGCGGTTGGCCGAGTACCACGAGGTGGCGCCGGCCTACCTGGCCAAGCACCTCCAGGCCCTGCGCGAGGCAGGCATCGTCACGTCGAGCACGGGGCGCCACGGCGGCTACCGCCTCGCCCGACCCGCCGAGGAGATCAGCCTCCTCGACGTCGTCCTCGCCGTCGAGGGTCGTCAACGGGCCTTTCGGTGCACGGAGATCCGTCGCTGCGGGCCCGCCGCGGCCGCCGAAGCGACCTACTCGAAGCCCTGTGGCATCGCCGCCGCCATGCACCGGGCGGAGGACGCGTGGCGCGCCTCACTGGCCGAGGCCACGGTCGCCGACATGGTCGGCGAGGCCCTGCGCAACGCCCACCCCGAGGCGCTGGAGCGAGGCGCCACCTGGATCCGGTCCGTCATCACGAAGAGGAGCACACCATGACCATCGTTCCCACCCAGGTCTTCGTCGCCGGGGCCACCGGCGTGGTCGGCCTCCCCGCGGTGCGGGCCCTCGTCGCCGACGGCCACCGGGTCACCGCGGTGGCCCGCTCGCCCGAGAAGGCCGACCTGGTCCGCTCCCTCGGCGCCGACCCGGTCGCCGTCGACCTCTTCGACGGCGACGCGGTCAAGGCGGCCACCGCCGATCACGACGTGATCGTGAACCTGACCACCAAGATCCCTCCGGCCGCGAAGGCCTGGCGGGCGAGCGCGTGGGCCGAGAACGAGCGCATCCGCCACGAGGTCTCCGCCCACCTCGCCGACGCCGCACTGGCCCACGGCGCAGACCGCTACGTCCAGGAGGCCCTCGCCTTCGCCTACGCCGACCACGACCTGGCGTGGATCACCGAGGACGAGCCCCTCGACCCGCCGTCGGGCCTCGGGGGCGTGCAGGCGGCCGAGGCCAAAACCGCCAGGGTCACTGCCGCCGGGGCCGTCGGGGTGGTGCTGCGCTTCGGCAACTTCTATGGGCCGACCTCGGACTACTCGCGGGACGCCGTCCGGATGGCCCGCCGACGCCTCAGCACCGCCCTGGGCCCGGACGACGCCTACTGGTCGCCCATCCACAGCGACGACGCCGGCGCCGCGGTCGCCGCCGCCCTGCGGGCGCCGGCGGGCGCCTACAACGTGGTCGACGACGAGCCGCTCACGCGGTCAGGGAACGACCAGGCCCTCGCCGACGCGGTCGGCGTGACTTCGCTGCGACGCCCACCCCGGGCCGTGCTGCGTCTCGCCGAGGGGCGGGCACCGATCATGACCCGATCCATCCGGGCCTCGAACGCCGCCTTCAGGGCGGCCACCGGATGGGCCCCCGCGTTCCCCAGCACCCGGGACGGCTGGCCGGCGGTGGTGCGGGCCCTGCCCTTGTAGGCCGCCCTGGGCCCGAGAGTGCCCACGTTCGGGCGCACACCACCGGCCCGCCGTCGCAGTCGAACCACACCTCGGTCCACGCACAGCTCGACTCCCTGGCGGACCTGGTCTCGTTCGGTGTGGCGCCGGCACTGCTGGTCTACCGCTGGGGACTAGTGATGGCGTCCAGTCGCCACGACCGTCACCAGCGCCGACCTGGGCAAGGCCAAGGCCGCCGCCCGACCCGAAGAAGTGTGGCGAGGTCAGCAGCCGCAGGACGCGGCCTGCACGCGACAGGCTTCGGCCATGCGGGAGGGCGACAGGGTCGTGACCCGACGGCGCAGCGCCGATCGAGCCAGCGTGTGGACGTTGTCGAAGTTCACGACGCAGTCGGTCGGGACCCCGTCACGGTCGGACGACAGCTCGAGCTCGGACACCAAACCCCGGTTCGTGCGGGTGAGCGCGGCGACGACGACCGATCCGATCCGATCCGCGACCGGGTCGCGCGTCAGCACGAGCACGGGTCGATCGCCTCCGGGAGTCGCGGCGAACCACACCTCACCCCGCCGCATCGGACCAGTCCGCCCAGTCCTCGGCAGGACCCCAGTCGGCGATCGCGGCCAGCGACGTCTCACCAGCGTCGAGCGGCATCGTCACCCACGTCTCAGCATCTCGTTCGCTCGCCAACCGCAGGACGTGCAGACGAACTGCCTCCCGGAGGAGCTCCGATCGGTCGATCCGCAGGTTGGCGGCCCACGTCTCCACTTCGGCAGCCAACGCCTCGTCGACACGAAAGCTGAGCATCGTCATACGTTCTGACGATAGCGTATGACAGATTATCGCCGCCGCCCGTTGCGTCGACGCTGGGAGTGCACGGGGTGGCGGCGGGATCCTTCGTCGGCGTAGCCGATCCGGCACTCGGGGTCGTGCAGACAGGGCTGCCAGCGCTTCGCCCGCTGCCCCACCATGGTGACGGGAAGGACCACTTGAAGGGCACGCTGGTCGGGCGCCAGGCCACGGCTCTCGTAGTACGCCCGCCACCCGGTCAGCAGTGGCCCTTCCCACAGCAGTGGGTGCACCTGTCCGAAGCCGACCTCGAGCGTGCCGTCGGGGTTGTCGGCCGAGGCGCCCGATACGAAGGTCTCGCCGTCACGCACCCGCCGGCCCAGGTCGTTGAGCAGCACGACCGCTGACTGTGGGCGAAGGCCCACGACCACGAGCTCAGGGTGGTCGAACCCATGTGACAGGCCGATCGTGTACGACCACGGCGTCCCGTCGGCGGGCCCGCCGCCGATGTGTTGCACCATCCACCCGTGCTCGGCGATGAGGCCGTCGTATCGAAGGTGGATCTCTTCTTCGCTGTATCCGTCACACATGAGGCACATGCCCACATGCTGGCCAGGGGGTGTGACAGGAATCGGCGGGGGCGGGTGCGGCAGGCTGGTGCGATGGACAACAGCGAGTCGGTGTACGTCAGCCAGAGCATCGCCGCGGTGAACCGCCGCATCGAGGCCGTCGAGTGGAACGTGGCCCGGTTGCTCACCCAGGCCGGCCTGAACTGGGAGGAGCCGCCGCCGCCCGAGGGCCCCGACGCCGAGATCGTGGCGCTGGTGCAGGCCGGCAACAAGATCGAGGCCATCAAGCGCTACCGAGAGCTCACCGGCGCCGACCTGGCCACGGCCAAGGTCGCCGTCGATCAGATGGGCTGACCGGCGGCGTCAGACCACCACCGCCGGCAGGGTGATCACCAGGCAGGCGCCGGGATGGTGATCAAGATCCACCCCGATGGTGCCCCCGTGGCGTTCGATGACCTCACGGGCGATGGCGAGGCCCAGCCCCGTGCCTCCGTCGGCGCTCGAGCGGGCGGTATCGAGGCGGGTGAAGCGCTCGAACACCTCGTCGGCCCGCTCGGGTGGGATCCCGGGCCCGTCGTCGGCGATGCGCAGCACCGCCGACCCGTCGTCCACCGTGAGGGTGACCACCACCCGCTCGGTGGCGTGGCGGACGGCGTTCTCGACCACATTGCGCACGGCGCGGCCAAGGGCGCGTGCGTCCCCGAGGACCTGCGCCGCCGCCACCCCGGCGCTGTCGACGACCACCTCGGCGCGGCCGGCGCGGTGGGCCTCGTCGAGCACCAGATCGTCCAGGTCGACGACCACAGCCGCGGGGCCGCCGAGCCCGGGCGAGTCACCGTCGGTGCGGGCCAGCAGCAACAGGTCGTCGACCAGGTGCTGGAGCCCGTCGACCTCTTCGAGCACGCTGCGGTGGGTGGCTTCGAGGTCGGCACCGGAGGGGTGGGCAAGGTCGACCTCCAGCTCCGAGCGGATGCGGGTGAGCGGGCTACGCAACTCGTGTGACGCGTCGGCGACGAAGCGCTGCTGTCGATCAGAGGCCGACTCGACCCGCTCGAGCATGTCGTTCATGGTGCGGGCCAGGCGGGCGATCTCGTCATCGCCGGCGGGCACGGGCACACGCCGGTGCAGGTCCGAACCGCCGATCTCGCTCACACCGACCCGGATGCCCTCGACGGGCCGCAGCGTCCGTCCGACCAGGACCCAGACCAGGGCGGCGAGCAGCGCCACCACGAGGGGAACGCCCAGCAACAGGGAGCGAACGAGCGACGCGGTGCTCTCGGCCACGTCGTCGAGCGGCGCGCCCACCGAGACGAGCAGCGGCGCGTTGGTCGACGGCACAGGGCGGGTGACGATCAGGAAACGGTCACCCTCGTCGAGCACCGACTCGACCGTGGTGGTCGACGAGAACGGCGGCGACGAGGCCGGCACGAGGCGGGGCCGCCCCTCGACGTTGGGGGTCGAGGCGATGACCTCTCCCGTTGCGCCCACCACCACCTGGGCCACGCTGTCGTCGTCGCCCGCGGGATCGAGCGGATCTGACAATTGGTCCCTCCCGGCGTCGACCACCAGCGCGCCGACCTCCTGCTCGAGCGTCTCCTCCAGGCTCGTCGTCAAGGCGCGGCGCTGGGCGATCACCAGTCCGACGCTGGCCACCAGCAGCACCACCGCCACCGCCACGGTGGCGACGAGGGTGATGCGGAAGCGCACCGAGCGGACCCCGGCCCACCGGTGCTCGCGACCAGCGGTCACGGCCCAACCATCCGGTAGCCGGCACCCCGCACCGTCTCGATCGACGACACCCCGAAGGCCTCGTCCACCTTGCGGCGCAGGCGACCCACGTACACCTCGACGATGTTGGGGTCGCCGTCGAAGTCGAAGTCCCACACTCCGGCGAGGATGTCGGACTTCGACTGGACCTGACCCCGACGCCGGACCAGGAACTCGAGCACGTCGAACTCACGGGCGGTGAGGGCGATCGGGGTCTCGCCCCGTGACGCCCGGCGGGACGAGGGGTCGACGCGCAGGTCGCCGACGACGACCACCTCGGCGGCCCCGGCGCCAGGGACGGCCCGCCGCAGCAGCGCCCTGATCCGCGCCACGAGGACCTCGAAGGAGAAGGGTTTGCGCAGGTAGTCGTCGGCGCCGGTGTCGAGGGCCTCGGCCTCGTCCTGGTCGCCGTCCTTGGCCGTGAGCATCAAGATCGGCGTCCAGTCGCCGGCCTCCCGCAGCGCGGCGCACAGGCGGTAGCCGTTGGTGCCCGGCAGCATCACGTCCAACACGATGAGGTCGTAGGTCCCCTCGGTGGCCCGCCAGAGCCCCTCGTCCCCGTCGGCGGCGACCTCGACGGTGAAGCCCTCGGCCCGGAGGCCGCGGGCGACGGCGGAGGCCACCTTCGCGTCGTCCTCCACCATCAGCAGCTTCACGGTCGGAGCCCCTCGGTCGCCGGGCCCGCCCATCATGGCGCCGCCACCTGACGCTGCGCTGAACGCCCGCTCGGCCGGTCAGGCCCGGTTCAGCCGGTCCCCGCCATCGTGGGAGGGTGGCGTCATCGGGGCGTCGCTTCGACGAAGGAAGGTCCACCATGTCCACACCGGTCCGAACGGCCGCCGTCCTGGTCGTCACCGCCGGCTTGTTCCTGCCGGCCGCCTGCAGCAGCGGGAGCAACGACGACGGAACCGCCGCCAGCACCACCGCCGGCCAGGAGCGCTCGTCCGAGACCACCTCCACCACCGCCGTACCGGTGATCGATCCCGGCGACGGTGGCGATTACGCCCCCGAGGTCGATCCCGCGAGCTTCGTGGACGTCATCGACAACCCGTACCTGCCGTTCGCGGTCGGCTCCCGGTGGGTCTACGAGGGCGAGAGTGCCGAGGGTCGCGAGCGGGTGGTCGTCGAGGTCACCGACCAGACGAAGGAGATCATGGGCATCACCGCGGTCGTCGTCCGCGACACCGTGCACGCCGACGGCGTCATCGTGGAGGACACCTTCGACTGGTTCGCCCAGGATCGAGACGGGAACGTCTGGTACCTCGGCGAGGACTCCACGAGCTACGAGAACGGCCAGCCGGCGGGCACCGAAGGCTCGTGGGAGGCGGGCGTGGACGGCGCCCTGCCGGGTATCGCCATGCCGGCCGACCCCGCGGTGGGTGACGCGTACCGGCAGGAGTTCTACGAGGGCGAGGCCGAGGACATGGCCGACGTCCGGCGCACCGGCGAGGCGCTGGAGACGCCGGCCGGCCAGTACGACGACGTGCTCGTGACCGGGGAGTGGACGCCACTCGAGCCCGAGATCGTCGAGGAGAAGTACTACGCCCCAGGCGTCGGCAACATCGCCGCCATCTCGGTCGCCGGCGAGCCCGACCGCCTCGAGCTGGTCTCGTTCACCGCCGGCGCCTGAGCACGCCCCGCCGCCTGGACCCTCGCCGTGCGGTCGTCGATCCTCCGTTGTGCCAGCGGGTGTGTGTCGTGTGGACAACGCAGGGCTGCTGGCAGAACGCGAGGAGGGGCCGGCTGCCGGTCCCACCGATCCGCGGGACCGCCTCGGGTAGGGGCCGCGGCGGCAAAGGCACGCTGGTTCCGTACGCTTGTGGCGAGATGCCCATCGATCGCGCCGGCTGGCCCTTCTTCGCCGCAGCGCTGGTGATGGCCACACTGCTCGGTCTGCTCGCGGGCCCGGTCTGGTCCGTCCCCGGCGTGGTGCTGGCCGCGCTGTTCCTGGCGTTCTTCCGTGATCCCGCGCGTGACACCCCCACCGGCCCCGACCTGGTGATCTCGCCGGCGGATGCCCGGATCACCGTGGCGGGCGACCCGCCCGGGCCGGGTGGCCCTCCCGGCCAGTGGCGCCACGTCAGCATGTTCCTGTCGTTGCTCGACGTGCACGTGAACCGCACGCCCGTGGCGGGGACCGTGGGCGAGGTCTCGCACCACCCCGGCCGGTTCCTGCCGGCCTACCGACCCGATGCCGGCGAGCTCAACGAGTGGACCGAGGTGTGGTTCGACTGCGGGGGACGGCCGGTCGTCTGCCGCCAGATCGTGGGCATCCTGGCCCGCCGAATCGTGTGCCGGATCGCCCCGGGGGACGCGGTCGAGCGGGGCCAGCGCTTCGGCGTGATGAAGTTCGGCTCGCGCATCGACCTCTTCCTTCCCCCCGACGCGACGATCCTGGTCGAGCCGGGCGACAAGGTGTGGGGCGGCCGCACCGCCGTGGCCCGCCTGGCCGGGCCCGCCACATGACCGGGACGAGCGACGTGACCGACGACGACCAGCACCCCACCGTCTGGCGGCGGGCGTTGCCGTGGGTCCCGAGCCTGCTGACCATCGCCAACCTCCTGTGCGGTTGGGCGGCGATCGTGCACGCCGTGCACGGCGACTTCGGCGGCGCCGTGCCCTTCATCGCCCTCGCCATCGTGTTCGACATGGCCGACGGTCGCATCGCCCGGATGACCGGCACCGCGAGTGCCTTCGGCGCCCAGCTCGACTCGCTGGCCGACCTGGTGTCGTTCGGCATGGCTCCCGCCCTCCTGGCCTACCAGTGGGGCCTGCAACCCTTGGGCGGGATCGGCTGGTTGGTGGGCTTCTCGTTCCTGGCCGCGGCCGCAGTGCGCCTGGCCCGCTTCAACACCCATCCGTGCACCGATGCCCGCTACTTCACCGGGCTGCCCAGCCCCGCCGCCGCCGCCCTCGTGGCGGCGACGGTCCTCATGGCACCCCACGGGCTGCACACCACTCGGGGCGCCCTGCTCGGGATCGCCGTGGTGGAGGTCCCCGCGGTGTTGATGGTGAGCACACTGCGCTTCCGCAGCTTCAAGACCGTCGATGTCCACGCCTGGCGCACCTACCAGTTGCTGGGCGTGGCCGCGATCGCCGCGGCCTTCGCCGTCAGCCAACCCCACGCCGCCTTCGTGGTGGTGGCCTACGCCTACCTGTCGTCGGCCTTCATCGAGCTCGTCGTCTAGGTCTCGGTGGTGCCGCCGGCCGCTCGGAGCGGCCGGTCCTAGCGACGCTGGTGGAAGGTGGCCCGCCACAGCCCCGTCAGCGGCACGGGGGTGAGGGTGGCCAGTGCGGCGAAGATCCAGTCGAGGGTGGCGTCGGCATCGACGTCAGCGCCCGGGCGGGCCTCGAGCACCACGCCCCGTTTGGAGTGGTCCTGCACCACTCGCCAGCCCTCCGGCACGGGATGGCCCGCCTCGACGAGCCGGGCCACCGCACGCGCCCCCGAGGGATGACGCAGGCCGACCGAGAGGGGCGTGACCCGTTCACCCTTGCGCTCGCCCGGCACCCAACTGGCGTCGGGGACGATCGGGCCCCGGCCCGAGAACACGTCGAGCCACGACGCCCGCACGGGCGGCAGGGCGTCCTCGTCGAACAGGGGCTCGAAGGTGACCCACCCGTCGAGGTCGGTGGCAACCGCCTCCATGGCCTCGACCACCTCGTGCCGCGCCTCGCTGCCGGCACCGAAGTCGACGAACCCAGGCTCGGTGCGAGCCACCCGATCAGGCGCTGCCGTCGGGCGGCGTGGTGGTGGACGTGGTGGAGGTGCCGCCGGACAGTTCGAGTGCCCGCTGCACCAGGTCGCGGGCCTCGTCGATCTTGTCCTGGTAGGCGCCCAGGTCGTTGTCCGCCAGCGCGGCGTCGGCCTCGGCGAACAGGGCCTCGGCCCGGTTCAACAGGGTGTCGATCTGCTCCTGGGTCGTGCCCTCGGCCTCACCCTCGTCGCCCTCGCCGCCGTTGCCGTTGCCACCCGACCCACCGCCGGGCTCCTCGAGCGTGTCGGGGGCGTCCCCGAAGATGGCGTCGAGCGCGCCCTGCAGCGTGGAGCGCATCTCCACCTGGTCGCCGAACGCCACGATCACGTTCTTCAGCTGCGGCACCGGGGTGTCCCCCTGGGCCTCCACGTAGAGCGGCCGCACGTACAGCAGCGAGTTCTCGATCGGGATCAGCAGCAGGCTGCCGAGCTTCACCGTCGAGCCCTGCTGGTTCAACAGGCTGATGCGGGCCGAGATGGCCTCGGTCTGCAACATGTTGGCGTTCACGATGGCCGGGCCGTCGACGTTGAGGTTGGGCATCTCGTAGACGCGGAGCTGCCCGTAGTCGTCCCGATCGCTCAGCCCGACCATGAACGAGGTGAGCTGCTTGCGCTGGTCGTTGTCGGACACCGGGACGAACGACCGCAGGATGAGGAAGTCCTCGTTGTCACGGTCGGGCAGCTTCATCTGCAGGTAGTACGGGTCGATGCGCCGCTCGCGGGTGCCGGTCTGCTGGCCCTGCTCGTCGGTGGTGAGGGTGGCCTGGGCGCCGGTGACGTCGGTGCCGGGATCCTGGGCCACCGCCCAGCCGCCGGTCTGCTCGTAGAAGTCCTTCGCGTCGTCGATGTGGTAGCGGCCCCACATGTTGGTCTGCACCCGGAACATGTCCTCGGGGTAGCGCAGGTGGTCGCGCAGCGTGTCGGGCATGTCCTCGAAGTCGGAGAAGAGCTCGGGGAACGCGTCGCGGTAGGCCTGCAGGATCGGGTCGTCGCCCGGCATCTCGTAGAAGTCCACGGTGCCGTCGTAGGCGTCGACCACCGCCTTCACCGAGTTCCGCACGTAGTTGAACCCGCCGTTGAGGCCCGATCGCGGGTCGAGCTGCTCGTTGTCGGCCGTCTGCGCGTAGGGGTACTGGTCGGTCGTGGTGTAGGCGTCGATCACGTACGACAGCCGGCCGTCGAGGATCACCGGGTACGGGTCGGAGTCGTAGCGCAGGAAGGGCGCCAGTGTCTGCACCCGCTGGCGCACGTCGCGCAGGTAGATGATCCGGGAGTTGTCGTCGACGAAGTCCGAGATGAGCGGGTCGATGTCGCCGAATCGCAGTGCGAACGCGGCCTGGCGGACGAACGAGTCGAGCCGCACCCCACCCTCGCCGTCGTACTCGAACGACACGGTCTGGCCGTCGTCGGCGACGTAGTCGACCTCCTGACGGTTGGTGCCGACGATCGCGTAGCCGGTCTGGTCCTCGCCGATGTAGAGCTGGGGCTGGTCGATCGGGATGTTCTCGGGGCCCTCGACGGGGACGTTGCCGATCAGGAAGTCGGGCTGGCCGGACGAGTTCACCGCGTTGGCGGGCGCCATGGCCGCGCCGTACCCGTGGGTGAAGGCCAGCGTCTTGCCCTCCCACGACTGTTGGGGCACGCCCGCCTCGTTCAGCTCGCGGGCGCCGATGACCACCTGCGTCGTCTCGCCGTCGATCTCGTAGCGGTCGACGTCGAGGTCGTTGAACCGGTAGAAGCCGCGGTCGGCCTGCAGCCGCTGGTACGTGTCGCTGACGATCGCCGGGTCGAGCAGTCGGATGTTGCGCACCGTGGCCGCGTTGTCCTGCAGGCCGGCCGCATCCAGATCCTCGTTGTAGTCGAACTGCTCGGTCCGGACCGCGCTCACGCCCATGGCGGCGCGGGTGGCCTCGATGTTGTCGCGGATGAAGGGCCGCTCCTTGGTCGACTCGGCGGGCTGCACCTGGAAGCGCTGGATGAACGCGGGGTAGATGCCACCCGCCACGATGGCCACGAACGCCCACAGGCCGACCGCCAGCACGGGGAGCACCCAGCCCCGCCGCCAGATGTTCGCGATGAAGAGCCCGAACGAGAGCAGGGCGATGAGCAACAGCAGGTAGATCGCCGGCAGCTGCGCGTTGACGTCGGTGTAGGTGGCGCCCTCGACCACCCCTCGGGTGGAGGTGGTGAGCTCGTAGCGCTGCAGCCAGTAGTCGGCGGCCTTGATGAGCGCCAGGATGCCGAGCAGCACCGACAGGTGGGCCTTGACCTGGGGCGTCACCCGCTGCAGCGGCGCCTGCACCCGGATCCCGCCGTTGAGGTAGTGGGCCACGGCGGTGACGATGAAGATGATGATGAACGCAGCGAAGAGCCAGTTGACGAGGAAGCTCAGGAAGGGCAGCTGGAACACGTAGAAGCCGATGTCGGTGTCGAACAGCGGATCGGTGATCCCGAAGTCGACACGGTGGGTGAACAGGATCCACGAGTTCCACTGGCTCGACACCCCCGAGCCGGCGATGATCGCGAACAGCAGCGCCACCCCGACGCGCACCGCTCCCGCCCGGCGCCCGACCGCCTGGTGGTAGCGCTCGAGCAGCTCCTCCTCGGGTCCCGCCGGGCGGAACTTGGGTGCCAGGCGGTCGGCGATGATCAGGTTCACCAGCAACAGCACGAAGAACAGGCCGGTGAAGATGAGGCCGAGGACGATCCGGGCCCCCAACACTCCCCGCCAGACACCCTCGAGGCCGAGCGAC
The DNA here is from genome assembly GCA_964635055.1 of uncultured Microthrixaceae bacterium. Taxonomy (GTDB): domain Bacteria; phylum Actinomycetota; class Acidimicrobiia; order Acidimicrobiales; family DATDAH01; genus JAEUJM01. The sequence continues at coordinate 38,235 of CAZWMT010000022.1, forward strand.
TCGAAGAAAAGGTAATCGGTGTAGAAGCCGGCGATCCCTCGCAGCGAGGTGACCAGCAGGAACAGTGCGACCGCGACGAGGACGAGGATGATCCGGCCACGACCCGAGGTGCGGCGGCGGCGCTCGCCGCGGCCGGGGCCGCGCGGCATGTCGGAGGGGGCGCGCATTCGGCCGCAGCCTATCTGGCGACCTGCACCCCTCCGGGGTCGCCCCCGCCCCCATCTTCCGGGCCCGCCGCCACCAGCGACGTCACCACCTCGATGGCGGTCTCGATCTGTGCCGCGGTGACGTCGAGGTGGGTCACGGCCCGCACCCGCCCGCCCGCCGGTCCCATGCGCACGCCGCCACCCTCGATCGCCGCCCCGAAGGTCTCGATCGTCCAGCCGTGGGGCGGGTCGAAGTACACCATGTTGGTGTCGGGCACGTCGACGGCGATCCCGGCCGCAGCCAGGCCCTCCGCCAGCCGTCGGGCGTTGGCGTGGTCGTCGGCGAGGCGATCCACGTGGTGGTCGAGCGCGTGGAGGCAGCCGGCGGCGGCGATCCCCGCTTGGCGCATCGCCCCTCCGAAGAGGTGCTTGAACCGCCGGCACCGGGCGATGAACGGGGCCGGGCCGGCGATGACCGCGCCGATGGGTGCCCCGAGGCCCTTGGTGAAGTCGATCCAGATCGAGTCGACCATGGCGCCCCACGTGTGGGCGGCCACGCCGCTCGCCACCACCGCGTTGAGCAGCCGGGCGCCGTCGACGTGCACCTTCACGCCGCGTTCGTGCGCCAGCTCCACCACCGAGCGGTAGCGGTCGAGGGGCCAGACGGCGCCGCCCGCCAGGTTGTGCGTCTGCTCGAGGGCCACCAGCGTGGTGGCGGGGATGTGGACCGTGCCCGGGGTGAGCACGGCGGCGAGCTGCTCCGCGGTGAAGGTGCCGCGCTCGCCGGGCACCTGCTCGAGCACCACCCCGGACATGAGCGCGGGTCCGCCGGACTCGTAGCGCAGGAGGTGGGCGTCGCGCTCGATGACCACGGACTCGCCGGGCGCCGTGAGCGACGCCACCGCCAGGCGATTGCAGAAGGTGCCCGTCACCGCGAACAGCGCGTCGTCCTGGCCCAACAGCTCGGCGACACGGCGTTGCAGCTCGTTGACGGTCGGGTCCTCACCCCGCTGCTCGTCGCCCACCTCGGCCGACGCGATGGCCTCCCGCATCGCCGGAGTGGGCCGGGTGGCGGTGTCGGACGACAGGTCGATCATGGGTGCACCACCCGTTCGACCTGCGCCGGTGGCCCGCCCGTTCCGGTCGGTCGCGGCATCACGTCGTTCGCTCCTCGTCGGGCTCGGCCACCGGCCGCAGCGCGCAACGGCACCCGTCGTGGGCCGGGGGATGGCGGTGGCCGGTGGGGTAGGCATCACCCCTGGCCACCGGACCGGCGAGGGCGTTGTCGGCGCACTCGGGGCAGGCCGCATCGGCATCGTCGAGCACCCAGCGCAGGGTGTGCCCCTTGGCCACCCCGGCCAACAGCCCGGCGTGGTAGGCCCCCCGGGCGGCATCGGCGGACACTGCCGCGATGCGCTGCGTCTTCCACTCACGGAACGTGGCTCGCACCCGCCTGGCCGCCTCGTCGTGATCGGTGCCGGCATCGGCGAGGCCGCGCGACAGCCGTTGGTGCAATGGCTCCACCAGGGTGGCGCCGACCGCATCGGCCATCGGGGCGGTCGCCGGTGGTCGCCCCCGCCCGCCCGGCCGACCGGCCGCCAGACCGCTGGCCGCGGCAGCCGCCAGTGGGTCGGCGGCCGCCTGGGCGAAGCGCGCGGCAAGCGACACGCCATCGCCCAGCACCGGCGCCTCGGCCGCGGACTGGTGCTTGCGCAGCTCCCGCAGGCGCTCGAGCAGCTCGTTCTGCTCGTCGGCCAGCACCCGCTTCAGCGCGCTGGCCAGGTGGTCGGCGGTGCTGGCCACCACCGCCTCGATCTCGATGGGCTCGACGACCCCTCCGAGCTCGGCGGGCGACTCCGGCGCCCAGTCGTCCGCCGCCGTCTCCTGCATCGTCTCCTGCGCCGGCTCCTCCGACGGTGTCACCGGCTCGTCGGGCGCGGCCTCCTCGCCCCGAGCCAGAACGGTCCTGGCCTCCACAACCGCCTCGGCCCGGGCGGCGCGGAGGCTGGCGAACAGGTCGTCGAGGTGCTCGACGTCGCGAGGGCCCGGGTCGGCATCGGCCTCGAGTCGCTCGTCGCCACCCGCAGCGTCGACCGCCTGCTCGACGCCATCGCCGCCCGCGCCGTCCACCTCGGGCCCCGATCCCTCGTCGGCGACGCCGGCAGCAGGCTCGGGCTCGGGCTCGCCCCCGCCGACCTCGACCTCGACCTCGATCGAGTCCTCGACCGAGACCGTGTCCGCGACCCCGTCCGTGCCCGGTGACGCCTCACCCCCGGCGTCGTCGTCCAACGGGACGATGCGCACGTCCTCGAACTCGGCGCCCAGCTCCACCGGCGGCATGTCCCGCACATCGCGCTCACCGAGGAGCGACGCCTCACTGCGCCGGCCCGGGCCCTCACCGGACCGGGCCGACACGCCCCCCGCACCGTCCGGGGGTGCGGGGCCGGGCTCCACGATCGGCAGGCCGGCGATGCGCGCCGCCTGGATCTCGTCCTCGAGGGCGGCAACCGCCTCGTCGGGCTCCTCGTCGCCCTCGTGGTCGAACCGGCGACCGGCGGCCTCGGCGGCCGAGCGGGCCTCCGGCAGCGACGTGCGCATCTCGTGGGTGGCCGCGTCGATGGTCTGGCGCACGGTGTCGAACGCCTCGAGCAGCCGCTCGCGGCCCGCCATCAGCTGCTCGACCTGCTGGCGGGCGTGACGCCGGCGCCGGGCCAGGTCGCCCAACATGCGCTCGCGCACCCGCTGCGCCTCCGCCACCATCTCACGGCCTTGGCGACGACCCTCCTCGGCCGCCTCCTCGGCCTGGGCGGCAGCGGTCTCACGCGCCTCGCGCAGGTGGTGCTCGGCCCGGGCCAATTGCTCGCGGAGGTCGTGCTCGCGGTCCGCCGCCTCGCGCAGGGCCTCACTCACGCTCACCAGCAGCGCCCGGACCTCTGTGGTGTCGTAGCCGCGGAACGACGTCGCGAACTCGGTGGTGGCCAGGCGATCGGGATCGAGGGGGCCGGCGGGCATCCCCAGCGATGGTACGGCCGGTCAGCTCCCGGCGGGCTGATCCACCTGTGGGGGCTGCAGGTCGAGCGCGTTCCCACCCAGGTCGGCCAAGGCCTGCAGGGCGTCGTCCAGTGTCTCCACGCCGATCACCTCCACGTCGCCGGCCCGGGCCCGGGCGTCGTCGGCCTCGCTGGCGGGCACGATGAACACGTCGGCACCCTGGTCACGCACTGCGGCGGCCTTCTGGCCGATGCCTCCGATCGGCCCGACGTTGCCGAGTCCGTCGATGGTGCCGGTGACGGCCACGTCCTTGCCGCCGGTGATCTCGCCGGGGGTCAACACGTCGAGCACCGCCAGCGTGAACGCCAGACCGGCGGAGGGCCCGCCGACGTTGCCCGTGTCGATCTCCACGGGGAACGGCAGGTCGATCTGTTGGTCTCGTGTGCCCAGCTGCACCCCGAGCAGTGGCTTGTCGGGGTCGTCGGGCCGGGCACCGAGCTCGACGGTCTCCGTGCGCGGCCGCGACGGCGCATCGGCGCCCGACCCGCCACCGCCCTGCTCGTCGGTGCCCTCATCATCATCACCACCGTCATCGTCGCCGGCGGCGTCGTCCTGCAGGGTGGACGGGTCGTACTGCACGCGGAGGGTGACCTCGTCGCCGGGCTCGTGGGCCTGGATCTGGGCGACCACCTCGTCGGAGGTGGTCGTGCGCACGCCGTCGACCGCGAGGATGACGTCGCCGGGACGCACCACCTCGGCGACGGGGAGGTCAGGGGCGACCCCGGCGACGACCGCACCCGTGCCCGACTCGACGTCGAACCCCAGGTGCTCGAAGGCCACCTCGGCGGCCACGTCGACCGAGTTGTCCATCATCTGCAGGTTCACGCGCCGGTTCTCCTCGGCACTGTGGTCGCCCAGGATCAACTTCTCGTCCACCACGTCGGTGTCCGGGTCGAGCCAACCGAGGAACGCGGTGAGGGCCCGCGCCGGCCGGGTGGACACCGTGGTGAAGTAGATCTCGCCCTCCTCCGGCGGGTACTCGGGCCCACCTTCCACGCTCACGAGGGGCTCGGTGGCCCGGGCCGACCCCGGCTCGATCAGGTAGTACGGCAGGGGGATGAACAGGCTGGCGACGAGCGCCACCAGCAACAGGCCCGCCACGATGGCGAGGGCCCACCGCAGCCGGTGACGACGTGGGCGCGTCGGCGCCGCGCCACCGGGGACGTCGGGAACGTCGGCCCCGTCGTCGCCATCGCCGGGCACGGGCGCGCCGGGGGGCGCCGCCTCGGAAGGTGGCCCGGCGTCGGGAAGTAGGGTGTCGTCTGTCGTGTCCACGATGTTGATCAGCCTGGTGGTGGTGGGCGGTGCCATAGCGATCGTGCTCTGGATCACCGTCGGCGATATGGCTCAGCCTGCCACGAAGGACGACGAAGCCGCGGGCAGGCCCGCCGACCGGCACCTCGCGGTGGTGATCCCGGTCGAGGCGGGCGTGGCCGTGGACGATCGGGACACCCCGGCGAGCGCCATCGACGAGGCGACGCCCGGCGCCGACGGTGACGACGTCACCGACGAGGCCGACGCCACCTACGAGGCCGACGACGCCGACGACGCGGTCTCGATCGGTGCTCTCGAGCCCGAGGTCGACGACGGTCCCGGACCCGATGACGGCCATGACGACCACGACGATGCCCTCGGCGACCCCGAGGTCACCACCGACGTCGTAGACGACGACGCCACCGACGTCGTGGACGACGACGCACCCGAGGACGAGCGCGCCGCCGCCGGGGGCGTCCGACACGCCGACGTGGCGGGCCTGGTCGTCGTCGAGGCGGCCCCTGCGCCGGTGGTGGGAGCCGATGTCCCCGACGGGGAGGTGGTGGCGGACGCGATGGGGCCGGTCGAGGGCACGGTCCCACAAGCCGTGCCGGCTCGACCGGCCGAATCTGCCACTGCGGGTCGCGCCCCGAGCGCCGCCCACTCGGTGCTCACGATCCCGGGGACGTACTCGTTCGACCCTGCACCACCGGTCACCTGGGGGCGGCGACTGCGCTCGGCGCTCGGTGTCGTCCTGGTCGTCACCGCCGTGGGCCTCGCCCTGGCGGCGTCGCTCGGGTTGCTGGCGGTCTACGTCAGCCGGGCGCTCGAGGGCGCCGTCAACTGACGCCCCGGCCCGTCACCGAGAGCGCGGCCGGGCCGCCTCAGCGGCCGAACAGGCCCCGGCGGGCACCCATGCCGTTGCCCGTGGCGACCGACTCGTCCGACTCCATGGCCGGAGGCGGCGGCGGCGGGGGTGGCACCGTGTCGAAGACGGGAGCGACCGGCTCGGGCTCGGAGAACGAGGGAACCTCGGGGAACGAGTGGACCTCGGCGACGTTCGGCTCGCTCATCAGCAACGGTGCCTCGGCGGGCGGCGCCGGTTCGGGGGCGGGCTCGTCCATCAGGGGCAGGTCCATCCAGGGGCGCTCCTCGACGGGGGCGCCGGCCAGGGGTGCGGGGGCCGGTGACGAGAACGACGGCGCCGCGAGCGGGGACGGTTCGGCGGCCGGTGCCGGCGACGATGCCAGCGAGGGCGGCACCGATGGTGCCCCGCGGTCACCACCGACCTCGACCCGGAAGTAGGGCTTGAAGTCGAAGGTGACTTCCTCCATGTGGAAGATCCGGGCATGATCGACGCCGTCACTGTTGCGGAGGCGCTCGACGAACGACACTGCATCGTCGAGGGCGTCGGTCTGGTGGTAGCCGGGCTGACCGTCAGCAGTGCGATAGATCACCATGTGCGACACGGTGTACTCCTTCCTGTGGGAACACACCCCAATCGGGCGCGAATGAGGCCTACTTGAGCGAACCCGACCAAAATCGCCGGCGCCGAGCGGCGCTCGCCGGCCACGCCGGCGACGAGGCCACCGCCCGCGACCTGCTCCACGACGCCGATCCCGGCACGCGCGCCACCGCCCTCGGCGCGCTGGCCCGCCTGGACGCGGCAACCGTCGACGACCTGCGGGCCGCCGTGTCCGACCCCGCACCGGCGGTGCGCCGGCGGGCCGCCGAGGTGGTGGCCGCCCACGACCCGGGCCCGGCGGTGTCGCTGCTGGGGCTGTTGGCCGACGACGACCCGACGGTGGTCGAGGTGGCGGCCTGGGCCTCAGGCGAGCGCCGTCCCGCCGAGCCGGGCGCGGTGGTCGCGCTCGCCGCGCTGGCCACCGGTCACGCCGACGCCCTGTGCCGCGAAGCGGCAGTGGCGGCGCTGGGGGCGATCGGCGACGAGGCCGGGCTGGCGGCCATCCTGCGCGCCACCACCGACCGGGCCACGGTGCGCCGGCGAGCGGTCATCGCCCTGGCCCCCTTCGAGGGGCCTGAGGTGGAGGCCGCGCTGGCGCGGGCGCTCTCGGACCGCGACTGGCAGGTTCGCCAAGCCGCTGAGGATCTGTCGACCTAGCGCCCCCCGAGCTTCTGTTGCCCGCAACGCGAAACCGGCGCCCCCACGATGGGGGGCGCCGGCGTCGTGATCGGGACTGCGGTGCGGCTCAGCCGCCCTCGGTGTCGGGCGTGAACTCGCCGCTCTGGCCCTCGAGGTCGATCGGGTCGCCGACGAAGTCGAAGTAGTCGCCGTTGTACTGGCCGATCTGGAGCGTCTCGATCGGGAACGGGTCCTCGGCGCCGTTGGTGGTGAACGTCACACCGGGCAGGAGCAGCCCCACCGCCACACCGTCGAGGCTGTAGGCGCTCTGCATGATGTTCTCGCGGTTGAGCTCGGGCGTGTTGCGGATCGTCTCGGCCAGGAGCTCACCGAAGGTCCAGCCGATGCCCACCACGCCGTCCTCGACCTGCTCGGCCGACAGGCCGTGCGCCGCGCCCTGGGTCTGGAACTCCTGCATGGCCGGGTCGTCGTCCCACTGCGGGTCGGCGGGGTCCTTCAGGTAGATGGCACTCAGCACACCGTCCGCCGCACCCGGGCTGGCCAGCCCGATGACCGTCGACGAGGTGCAGGTCTGCGACAGCCACACCGTCTCGGGATCGAAGCCCGACTGGCCCTGCAGCGCGTCGAGGGCCTGCGGGCACTTCAGCGCCGTCGCGCCGAGCAGCACCGTGTCGGCGCCGCTGTTGGCGATGGAGGTGATCTGGCTGTCCACGTCGCTGTCCGAGGGCTCGTAGCTCTCCTCGGCCACGATCTCGATGTCGGTCCCCTCGGTGAGGGCCTTGATCGAGTCGAGGTACTCCTTGCCGAAGTCGTCGTTCTGGTAGAGCACGGCGACCTTGGCCGTCGGGGCGTTCTCCTCCAGGTACTGGACGAACACGCCCATCTCGGTGGCGTACGTGGGCAGCGAGCCGATGGTGAAGGGGAACTCGTCGGGGTTGCCCCAGAGCGCGGCACCGGTGGCTGCGTACAGCTGCGGCACGCAGTCCTGGTTCAGCGACTCGCGGATCGCGAGGTTGTTCGGCGTGCCGACCACGTTGAAGATGCCGAACACCTGGTCCTGTTGGACCAACTGCTGCACGTTCGAGACGGTCCGACCCGATTCGTAGCCGTCGTCGGTGACCTCGACGCTGATCTCACGACCGTCGACGCCGCCCTCTTCGGAGTTGAGGTAGTCGAAGTAGGCGTTGTAGCCCTCGGCGATCTTGGAGAACGCCGCGAACAGGCCCGACTGGGGGACGCTGGTGCCGAACTTGATCGAGTCGTCGGTGACCCCCTGGGTGGGATCGCCCACGCACTCGGACGTGTCGATGTCGAGCGGGGTGGCCTGAGCCGGCCCGCCGCTCGCGTCGGTGCTGTCGGAGCCGCCACCCGAGTCACCGCCGCTGCTGCTGTCGTCGTCGCGGCCGCCCCCACCGCAGGCCGCCGCGGTCAGGACGAGGGCGAGCGCCAGCGCGAGCCACCGCGCCCATCGGGTCCGAGTGGTCATGTCGTGATTCTCCTGGGTCGTTGATCAGGTCGCGGGAAGAGGGGGATCGTCGGGCGCCGACGGCGGCGGAGCCGTGGCTGCGGGGCCGGCCCCCGGCAGGTGCCGGGCGACGAAGGCCCACAGCTGCTTGAGGCCGCCCATGATGCCGCCGGGCAGCACCAGCATCAAGAGGATGAGCAGGCCACCGTAGATCACCTGTGAGAGCGCGGGGTTGATGTCGCTCGAGTACTCGGGCACGAACACCACGAACACCGAGCCGATGATCGGCCCGAGGATCGTCGCCGCGCCCCCGATCACCAGGGCCGCCAGGAACTCGATGGACTGGTTGATCGTGAACGAGCCAGCGTCGACGAACGGGTTGTTGATCACCGACATCGACCCCGCGATGCCGGCCAACGCCGCGCTGAGGCCGAAGGTCATCACCTTGTAGGCGGCCAGGTTCACCCCGACCACCTCGGCGGCCACCTCGTTGTCACGGACCGCGATGAGCGCCCGCCCGACGCGGCTCTTCACCAGGTTGCGGGCCAGCACGAACAGCGCCACCGCGATGATCAAGAGCAGGTAGTAGATGAACTGGTCGTTCTTGAGGTTGGACCACTCCGGCACCTGGAAGCGGGGCACCACCTTGCCCTGGGTCCCGCCGGTCAACGAGCTGAACCGGGTGATCAGCTTCGTGAACGTGTAGGCGAACGCCAGGGTGACCAGCGCCAGGTAGAGACCTTTGATCCGCAGCGCGGGGAGGCCCACCAGGGCGCCCACGGCGAAGGCCAGGATGGCGGCCACGGGCATGGTGGCGACGTAGGACCAGCCGTGGTCGGCCACCAGGATGGCGGTGGTGTAGGCCCCGATGCCGAAGAACGCACCGTGGCCGATCGAGATCTGGCCGTTGAAACCGGTGAGCAGACCGAGGCCGAGCACCGCCACCGAGAGGTAGATGACCTCGTTGAACTGCCGGACCCGGTACTCCTGGTAGTAGAGGGGCAGCTCGTACAACACGATGGCCACCACCACGACCACGACGGCCTTCACCGCCAGCATCTTCCAGTTCCGATCAGGGCGAGGCTCGGGGTCGGGGGTCTCCGCCGCCCAGGGCGCCTCGGGGGGCTCCTCGGCCAGCGGGGGCGACGCGTTCATACGCGGGCCACCTGTTGCTTGCCGAACAGGCCACTCGGTTTCACCAGCAGGATCCCGAGGATGATCACGAACGCGGCCCCGTCACGCATGTCCGTGCCCACGAACCCGACGTACTCACCCAGGAGCTCCTGCACCACGCCCACGATGAGGCCGCCCACGACCGCCCCGATCGGGCTGTCCAAGCCGCCGAGGGTGGCGGCGGCGAAGGCGAAGACGAGGACCTGCACCATCAGGCTGGTACCGAATTGGGTGTCGGACGCGGCGGTGAGGCAACCCGCCAGGGCACCCAGCGCGGCGGCGAGGCCCCACCCCACCATGAGCATGCGGCCGACGTTGATGCCGACCAGACCGCTCGACTCGGTGTTGGACGCGACCGCACGCATGGCGAGACCGAGCTTGGTCTTCTGGAACAGCACGAACAGGAGCAGGACCACGATCGCCAGCACCACCAGTCGGCCCACGAGCTCGGCGCTGATGCTCACGCCGACCACGCTCCTCGACTCACCCGAGAAGGGGTTCTCGAACGTGCGCGGGTCGGTGCCCCAGACCCACTGCGCCAGCGCGTTGAGGCCGAGGAACAGCCCGATGGTGACGATCACGATGTTCAGCGGCGACCCGCCCTCCACCGGTCGCATGATCACCCGCTCGATGACCGCCCCGCCGACCAGCGACAGGGCCATGGCCGCGAGGATCGAGACCCAGACGTTGGCGCCGTTGTCCTGGAAGGTCCACGCCACGAACGTGGAGAACATCGCCATCTCACCCTGTGCGAAGTTCAACAGGCCCGTGCTGCGGTAGATCAGCACGATCGCCAGCGCCAGCAGGGCGTAGATCGAGCCGCGCCCGATGCCGATGATCAGGTGCTCGAGGAATTGGTCCACGGTCTCCGCTCCTAGTACCCGAGGTAGGCCTTGCGCACCGACTCGTCGGTGCGCATCTCGTCGGCCGTGCCGCTGGCCACGAACGTCCCGGCTTCGAGCACGTAGGCCCGCTGGGCGATGGCCAGGGCCAGGTTGGCGTTCTGCTCGACCACCAACAGGGCCGTGCCCGTGCTCCGGTTGAGCTCGCCCAGCTGCTCGAAGAGCTCCTGGGTGACGATCGGCGCGAGGCCCAGCGAGGGCTCGTCGAGCAGCAGCAGCCTCGGCCGCGAGATGGCGGCGCGCGCGATCGCCAGCATCTGTTGCTCGCCGCCGCTCATGGAGCCGGCGGCCTGGGTCCGGCGCTCACCCAGGCGGGGGAAGATCTCCAGCCACTTCTCGATGTCCGCCTCGACCTCCCCGTCCTTGCGGGTGTAGGCGCCGAGGCGCAGGTTCTCCTCGACGGTGAGGTCGACGAAGGTGCCCCGGCCCTGGGGCACGTGGGCGAGACCGCGCCGCACGATGGTGTCGGGGCGCTTGCCGAGCACCGAACGGCCGTCGACGAGCACCTGGCCCTTGCCCTTGATCATCCCGGTGATGGCCCGGATCGTCGTGGTCTTGCCCGCGCCGTTGGCGCCGAGGATCACCACCACCTCACCGGCATCGACCGTGAAGTCGAGGCCCCGCAGCACCTGGACGAGGCCGTAGCCCGCCTCGAGCCCCGTCGCTTCGAGCAGCGGCGGCGAGACGTCGGCGTCGCCACCCGTCGCCGGCGCCTGCTTCCCGCTCGACGCCGGACCGGGATCGGGCGTCGACACGCTCTTCCCGCACGACGGGCAGAACTCGGCGCCCTTGCGGGTGATGGTGCCGCAGTGAGGACAGTCGGGCACTAGGCCGCGCTCCCCAGGTAGGCCTCGATCACCTTCGGGTTGTCCCGAATCGCCTTCGGTACGCCCTCGGCGATCTTCGACCCGTAGTCGAGCACCACGATCCACTCGGAGATGCCCATCACCATCGCCATGTGGTGCTCCACCAGCAGGACGGTCAACCCGAATTCGTCGCGGAGGCGTTGCACCAACTCGGCCAACTCGTCGACCTCGGCGTGGGTGAGGCCGGTCGCGGGCTCGTCGAGCATCAACAGCTTCGGGTCCGACACGAGCGCCCGAGCCAGCTCGATGCGCTTCAGGGTGCCGTAGGGCAACCCGGCGGCGGGGACGTGCGCGTAGCGGCCGAGCTCGAGGCGCTCGAGGATGTCGAGGGCCTTCTCGCGCTCGCGGCGCTCCTCCTTGATCGCCCACGGCATGCGGAACGACGCGGTGAAGAAGTTGGCCCGGGTGGCCGAGTGCCCGCCGATGATCACGTTCTCGAGCACCGAGAGCGACGGCACGAGCGCCAGGTTCTGGAACGTGCGGGCGATGCCGTTGGCGGCGATGGCGTGGGCAGGGACCGACAGCAGGTCACGGCCGTCGTAGGTGATGGTGCCCTCGGTGGGCTGGTACAGCCGGCTGACGCAGTTGAACAGCGTGGTCTTGCCCGCCCCGTTCGGCCCGATCAGCGCGCAGATCTTCCCGGGCTCGATGGTGAAGGTCAGGCCGTCGAGCGCCACGACGCCTCCGAAGCGCACACTCACGTCCTCGACTTCGAGCAGTGTCACCGGCGCTCCCCCTCTTCCCCGTCCGCACCACCCGAGCGGACGGGGTCGACCCTAGTGGCTCACGACCGCGGAGTCGGTGTCCAGGCGGGGAGCAAGTGGTTCTGGTCGCCCGAGGTCAGCGGCGCGAGGTGTCGTCCATGAACATGACCTTGAGCGCCTCGTACGACTCGATGCAGCGGCCCGCGCCCAGCGCCACGCACTCGAGCGGGAGATCCACCAGGCGCACCTGCACGTCGGTCTCCTCGGTGAGGCGCAGGGCCAGGCCCTTCAACATGCCGCCGCCACCCACCAGGTGGATGCCCTGGACGATGAGGTCCTGGGCCAACTCGGGCGGGGCGTTGCCCAGGCAGGCCACCACCGAGTCGATGATGGCACTGACCGGCTCCTCGATGGCCGCCCGCACCTCCTCGGGCGACAGGATCACCGTCTTCGGCAAGCCGCTCATGAGCTCGCGGCCCCGCACCTCGGCCTTGAACTCGTCGGGTGTGGGATACGCCGACCCCATGGTGATCTTGATCTTCTCGGCGGTCTGCTCACCGATGGCGATGCCGTACTCGCGCCGGATGTACTGGGTGATGGCCGCGTCGATGTCGAACGAGCCCACCCGCACCGCCTGCAGGGCCACCACGCCGCCCAACGAGAGGATGGCCGACTCGGACGTGCCGCCGCCGATGTCGATGACCATCGAGCCCATGGGCTCGTTGATGGGCAGGTTGGCGCCGATGGCCGCGGCCATGGGCTGCTCGATGAGCTGGGCCTCGGCCGCCCCCGCTCTACGGGCCGCCTCGGTGACCGCGCGACGTTCGACCGCGGTGATGGCCGAGGGCACGCAGATGACGACCCGGGGCCGGTTGAAGCGGTTCACGCCCACCCGCTGCAGCACCAGGCGGATCATCCGCTGGGTGATGTCGAAGTCGGTGATGGCACCCTGGCGCAGCGGCCGGACGGCGACGATGTGGCCCGGTGTGCGCCCGATCATCTGCCAGGCGTCGTAGCCGACGGCCAGGACCTCCTGGTTCTGGTTGTTCAGGGCGATGACCGAGGGCTCGTTGAGGACGATGCCCTGCCCGCGCGCGTAGACCAGGGTGTTGGCGGTACCCAGGTCGATCGCGAGGTCGCGGGCCAGGAGGCCTTACCTCCTGGGCGTGGGGCCGTCAGGCCCCCTGGTCGGCCGGGTGTCGGTCTGCGGCGCCTGGTCCGGGGCGATGGCCCGCATCTGCGCGCTGAACGAGTCGACCCCGTGGGTCACCCCGGACGGGCCCCGGTGACGGACCCAGACGATGAAGATGCCGATGGCGCTCAGGGCGATGGCGATGAGGAGGAAGATGAGGTTTCCCACGAAGGTCTCTCAGTTGGCGGTCTCGGAGGCGCGACCGCGCCCCGCAGGGGTGGTGACGCTTGGGGCGTCGTCGGTGAAGGGGTCGTCGGTGAGCGCGTCGTCGGTGAGCGCGTCGAGGTCGCCGACGGGCGAGGCATCGAGGCCCCAGTCCTCGCCCCCGTCCCAGACCTCGCGCTTCCAGATCGGGACGGTGGCCTTGAGGCGATCGATGGCGAAGCGGGCCGCGCTGAAGGCCTCGTGGCGGTGCGCCGACGAGGCCACCACCACCACGGACGACTCGCCGATGGCCACGGGGCCCACCCGGTGCAACAGCGCGATGCGACCGAGGTCCCACCGGTCGCGGGCGCCGGCGGCGATGGCGGCGAGCCGGGGCACCACCTGCTCCTCGTAGGCCTCGTAGCTGAGCTCGGTGACGCCGGGACGGCCGTCGGCGTGATCGCGCGCCGTGCCGCAGAAGGTGACGACCGCACCGCAGTCGGGGCGTGTCGCCCAGTCGGTGGCACGGCCCACCGGGAGCGGGCCACCCGTCAGCGCGACCCAGTCGTCGGCCCCGTCGGGGGGACGAAGGTCGACCACGGGCTCCACACGACCATCGTAGGGCCGGTGGGCCCGTGTCCGAGGGCTCGCGTGGTGGATGACCCGGTTCGGGCGTCCCGTGAAGCCGCGGTCCCCCATGGGACCGCCCTCGGTAGTCTCGCCGCCATGTTGCCGCCCGAGGTCCCCGATGAGGACGGGGACGAGCTCGGCCCTCCGCTCCCGCCCGAGGATCGCCTGTGGCGGCACCCGTCCGAGATCGGGGCCGCGCGCTCGGCCCAGGCGATGCAGGCGCCGCCGCGCCGGCGGGGACGGGCGTCGCTCTGGCTCGTCGGCATGATCGCAGGCCTCACCGGGGCGCTGGCCACGCTCGCGCTCGTGGCGATGTCGGGTGGGCTCGATCACCGCGTGGTCGAGCACGACGTCGTCGAGCGGGTGGCGTCGGCGCCGCCGGCGACCCTCCCTGTCGGCATCCAGCGCGATGGCGATGCCGGCGTCGAGGCCCTGGCCACCCAGGTGGCACCGGCCATCGCCCGCCTCGAGATCGCCCGACCCACCCCAGGAGGCGCCGGCGGCCCCACCACCGCCACCGGCTCGGCCGTCGTGTTCCGCGACGACGGCTACCTGCTCACCAGCGCCGACCTGGTGGCCGGCGCCACCTCGGTCGGGGTGATCCTGGCCGACGGGTCCATCCAGGACGGCACCGTGGTGGGTGCCGACCCCCTCACCGACGTCGCCGTCTTGAAGGTGGACGGCGACGGCCTGCCCACCGCCGTGCTCGGGTCGGTGCGCGACCTCGCGGTGGGCCAGGTGACCGCGATCATCGGCTCGGCGCCCGCACCCGGTGAGGACCCGTCGCTCACCGCCGGCATCGTGAGCGCCCTGGGTCGCACGATCATGGCCGACGCCGGCGGCACGCCCACGCGCCACGACATGATCGAGACCGACGCACCGCTCGACCCCGTGGCCACCGGCGGGGCCCTGCTCGACGGCCGGGGTGCCGTGGTGGGGATCACCACCGATCCGCCCGACGAGCTCGCCCTCGACGGCCTCAGCTTCGCCACCCCGATCGACACCGCCCGGGCCGTCGCCGGCGACATCATCGCCACCGGTTCGGTCCACCACCCGTGGCTGGGCATCGAGGGATCCGACATCGAGGCCCGCACCGCGGACGACCTGCAGCTCGCCGGTGGAGCCAGGGTGGCCACGGTGGCCGAGGGCAGCCCCGCCGCGGTCGCCGGGTTGGCGCCCGACGACGTCATCACCTCGGTCGGCGCGGTCACCGTCACCTCGATGGCGGCGCTGGTGGTCGAGCTGCGCCGTCACGAGCCGGGCGAGACCGTGCTCATCGCCTACCTGCGCGACGGCCGGCCGGGCCTCTGCGTCGCCCACCTGGGCGAGGCCGCCTGATCCGCTAGACCCGCCGGTTGAGCGCGCGGCGGACCAGCAGGGCCACGGCCGCGACGATGCCCACCAGGACGGCGCCCACGACACCGAGCGCCACCTCCTGGCGGCGCCGCCCGGACAGCGCGGCCCAACCCGTCGGGCGGTGGCTGGACACGTAGGCCTCTTCGTTGCTGTTCTGCGGTTCCCAGCCGGCGGCCCGCAGCTTGTCGTTGGCGACGACCCAGGGGTTGGCCAGGTAGGCCACCACCCCGGGCGGTGTGGGCGTGAGGCCGAACTTCCAGCGCCAGGTGGCCACACGGGTCACCATGCGCTCGGGCAGGCGGACGTTGGGCCCGCGGCCGGCGAGGGCCCGCAGGTCGTCGGCCTTGATCCACCCGTCGGGCGCCACGTTGAACGCTCCCCGCAACCGGGCGCGGCGGGCCAGGTCGACGGCATCGGCCAGGTCGTCGAGGTGGACGAACTGGCTGGGTGCCTCGGCATCGCCCGGGCGCAGGCCACTGCCGCTCCACAGCGACTGCGCCAGCCAGGCGGTGCGCTCCTCGGCCACGGCCACCGTGGGCCGCAGCACCGCCACCGAGGCGGCGGGGTGGGCATCGGCCCACTCGTGGGCCAGGCGCTCGACCTCGGCCTTGTGGGTGGCGTAGGCGAGGCCGGGGTTGGGACGCACGGGCGCCTCCTCGGTGAGCGGCACCGGGTTGTTGGGCCACGCGCCGTACACGGTGGCGCTCGACAGCACCACCACGTGGCCCACACCCACCGCACCGGCGGCCTCGAACAGGTGGCGCGTGCCTTCCACGTCCACGCCGCCGGCTCCGGTGCCGTCCAGCTCGGCGCCGTCGGTGCGTCCGAGGTGGACGAGGACCTCACCGCCCTCCATGGCCGCCTTCAGCTCGGCGACGGGCTGCTCGAGACCGTCGGTGAGGTCGACCTCGACCACTCGCTCGACCCCCAGGTCGGCATCCAGCCGCGCCCGCACCCGACGCCCCAGGGCGCTGCCCGCGCCGGTGAGGACAACCGTGGCCACCGCTCTACGATTGCCGTTGTGAGCGATCCGGGTCCACTCGGCGACGACCCCTTCAAGGGCATGCCCTTCTTCGGCGACCTGGCCAAGATGCTCCAGAAGCAGGGACCGGTCAGCTGGGACGCCGCCGGGCAGCTCGCCCTCTCGATCGCCAGCGGTGGCGAGTCCGAGCCCAACGTCGACCCGCTCGAGCGCATGAAGCTCGAGCAGCTCGCCCGGGTCGCGGAGCTGCAGGTGGCCAACGCCAGCGGGCTCAACCCCTCGCCCACGGGCCGCGGCGTCACCGTCGTGCCCGTCACCCGCTCGCAGTGGGTGCAGCGCAGCCTCGAGGCCTACCGCCCGCTGTTCGAGCGCCTGGCCGCCTCGCTGTCCGACGTGCCCGCCGACGCGTCGGTGGAGCCGGCCGACCCCTTGGCGCCGGCCGGGGGCGACCCCACCGCCTGGCTGGGCGGGCTGATGGCCATGATCGGGCCGATGATGCTGGGGATGACCGCGGGCTCGATGCTGGGCCACCTGTCACGGCGCTCGTTCGGCCAGTACGACCTGCCGGTACCGCGACCCGAGAACGACGAGCTCTTGTTGGTGGTGGCCAACCTCGAGGAGTTCGGCACCGAGTGGAGCCTGCCGCCCGAGGACCTGCGCCTCTGGGTGTGCCTCCACGAGATCACCCACCACGCCGTGCTCGGCGTTCCCCACGTCCGGGCGCGGCTCACCGGGCTGCTGTACGACTACGTGGCCGGCTTCGATCCCGACCCGAACGCGCTCGAGGCCCGGCTGGGCGAGCTCGACCCCGCCGGCGGCGACGCCCTCAGCCAGTTCCAGAGCGTGATGGGCGACCCCGAGGCGTTGCTCGGCGCGGTCCAGTCCCCGGCGCAGCTCGAGCTGCTCCCCCGTCTCGAGGCGCTGGTGGCGGTCATCGTGGGCTACGTCGACCACGTGATGGACCAGGTGGGCGGCCGCCTCATCGGGTCCTACGACATGCTCACCGAGGCGCTCCGCCGGCGACGCGTCACCGCCGACGAGTCCAACCGCTTCGTCGAGCGGCTGCTCGGCCTCGAGCTCGGACAACCCCAGTACGACCGCGGCGCGGCGTTCGTGACCGGCATCGTCGAGCGGGCCGGCGCCGAGGGCCTCGAGCGCCTGTGGGCCGACGAGACCGATCTGCCCACGCCGGCGGAGGTCGACGCCCCCGGCCTGTGGCTGGCCCGGATCGGCATCGACTTCGATCTCGACCCCTAGGGAACGGGCAGGAAGCTCACCTCGTCCCCCACGGCCACCGGGCCCGGGGACACCATCGAGCAGTACAGGCCCAGGTTGCCGTCGTGGTGCCGGTTGACCGTCTTGACGATGCCGAGGTCGGGAGCCAGCCCTCGCTGGGGACGCGTGGTCATGATGCAGCGCATGGTGGGCAGGTCGACCGAGATCTCGACGGTGCCGAGGCGCAGGCGGCCACCGACCCACTCGTCGTCCACGAAGCCGTCGCCGGCGGCATCGACCAGCACGGTGGGCCGGAAGCGGTCGACCTGCCAGGCGCCGGCGGGGTAGAGCCGCTGGGCGGCCCGGATGCTGGCGGTGGTGAGCACGTGCACGGCGGCCAGGTCGAAGAAGGTGCCCGACGGGCACGGCCAGTCGAACCGATCGGCGCTCTGGTCGTCCATGTTCATGCTCAAGGTGAACGAACGGGCATCCTCGTCGACCGGCGGTGGTGGCTCCACCCGCACCGCGTGCCCGAGCCAGGCCGACATCGCCGCGTCGAGCGCCGGGGACGGCGCCTCCTGCCACGGGTGGCCGGGCACCCGCACCTCGACACCCGATCCCGTGGTGCGGGCCTCCGCGTCGAGCAGCTGCGGCACGCTCTTCGCGGAGAGCACACGGCCGGTGTCGACGTCGACGAGGCCCAGGGCCCGGTCGCCGGGGATGCCGAGCGTCGTGAGCTCGGCCCGGTCGAGGGTCTCGCCCTGCAACGACTTCACCGGGTAGCGGCCCAGACGGGCCACCCGGCCCACCACCGTCCATGCGCCGTTCACGTGGACGACCGCCGATTGGCCCGGGGGCCCCGCCCACCGCTGCCGCGGTGGCGGCGGCCTCCGGCGACCGCCATCGGGTCGGCGCCGGCCACCGGCTCGACCAGCGCGGCCGCGCCCCCGGGTGGGGGCGGTGGGGGCGGCGGCGGGGGAGGCGGCGGGGGAGGCGGCGGAGGCGGTGGAGGCGTGGCGCCGTCGACGGCCACCGCCGCCGACGCCTGCTTGGCCCGCTTGGCCGCCCGCCGATGGCTGACGAACGCCTTCAACGAGGTGGTGATCGATGCCGGTGCCTGCGGCTCGCGTCCACGCCGGCGCGAGGCCGGCCGGCTGGCCTGCTCGGCCAGCGAGCGACGGCCGATGAGGTAGCTCACGCCGGCGAAGGAGGCGGCCAGGGCGATCATCAGCACGCCGAAGCGGGCGGGGATGGGCAACAGCACGGGGATGAACGCGCCGACCACCCAGAAGATCTGGAAGCGGGTCTCGAAGCGGGCGAACATCCGGCCGCGGTTGGCGTCGGGTGCGTCACGCTGGACCAGTGAGTCGAAGGCCAGCTTGGCCGCGCCCGCGCTGATGCCCAGGGTCAGCGCCATGAAGGCCAGGCCGATCAGGCCGCCGATCCACGCGGCGATGACGGCCATCATCACCGTCGCCCCCAGCGCGCCGATCAACATGTCCTCCTCGCCGGTCGTCTTGCGGATGCGAGGCGACAGCGCGGCGCCCAGCAGGCCCCCGGCGGCGCTGGCCGCCACCACCACGCCGAAATGCCAGGTGGGGTCGTCGTTGCGCCGGAGCTCGAACGCCACAAGGAAGGCGAGGAAGCCGACGATGCCCCGGAGCACCCCCATGGCGCCCGAGGCCAGATGGATCGAGGTGCTGTGCAGCTCGTCGCGCTCGGCGTCGTCGACCGGGTCGGGGGCGATGGGGGCGTTGGGCAGCCGCAGGGCGGCCATCGCCGCGACCGTGAACGCCATCGCCGCCAGCCCGACCACCCACGACGAGCCCCCCAGCTTCAACAGCAACAGCCCCGGCGGCACGGCGACCACACCAGCCAGGCCTGAGATGAGCGAGAGCTTGGAGTTGGCCTCGACCAACTCGGCGTCGGTGCGCACCGTCGTCGGGACGATGGCGCTCTTGGCCACCTGGTAGCCCTTGCCCAGCACCAGGATCGTGAACGCCTCGGGGAACAGCAGCAGGCTGTCGAGGTCGCCGACCATGAAGATGCAGATCACGACGCGCAGCGCGGCCGAGCCCACGACCATCCACTTCCGCCCCGCCCTCGCCCGGTCGACGGCGGGCCCGATCAGGGGTGACACCACCGCGAAGGGGGCCATGGTGAGCACCAGGTAGAGCGCCACCTTCCACCGGGCCTGGCTGGGGTCGATGCTGAAGAACAGCGAGTTGGCCAGGGCCACGGCGATCAGCGCGTCGCCCGCCACGGAGAAGGCGTGCACGCGGGCGAGCCGGGCGAAGGGTGAGCTGACGAACGCGTCCTGCGGGTTCTCGGGCGGGGGCCGCCGGAGCGGGCGCCACCCGTTGCCCACGGGATCAGCCGGCGCGCTCACGGTGCCAATCGTAGACGGGGGCACTCCCGACGCAGCCCTGCCGCTGGTGGTTCTCGCGGCCAGGGCCGACCGTCAGTTGCGAGGGGTGTCGTACTTGTAGCCGAGCCCGCGGATCGTCACGATCCGGCTGGGGTTCGACGGGTCCTCCTCCACCTTGGCGCGTAGGCGCTTCACGTGCACGTCGAGGGTCTTCGTGTCGCCCACGTAGTCGTGGCCCCACACCCGGTCGATGAGCACGTCGCGGGTCAAAACCCGACCGGCGTTGTCGAGCAGCACCGTGAGCAGCTCGAATTCCTTGAGCGGCAGGGTGACGTCCTGGCCGCGCACCGTCACCTCGTGGCGCTCGGGGTCGACGACCACGTCGCCCACCGCCAGCACCTCGTCGCCGTGCGTGAGCAGCGTGGTCTCGTCGGGCGCGCGGCGCAGGACGGCCCGCATCCTGGCCACCAGCTCACGCAGGCGGTACGGCTTGGTGACGTAGTCGTCGGCCCCGACCTCGAGACCCACCACCGTGTCGATCTCGGCGCCCTTGGCCGTCACCATGATGATGGGCACCTTGCTCTTCGATCGGAGCTCGCGGCAGACGTCGATGCCCGACACCTTGGGCAACATCACATCGAGCAGCACGAGGTCGGGCCGCACCACGTCGAACACGTCGAGCGCCTCGGCGCCGTCGCGGGCGACGTGCACGCGGAACCCCTCGCGCTTGAGGCCGACGGTGAGGGCGTCGACGAACGAGTCCTCGTCCTCCACGACCAGAACGGTGACCTCGGATGCAGACATCAGACGACACTCCTCTCGACCGCCGAGCCGTTGCCCTGCGGAACGACGGCGTCAGCGGGCGCCGTCGGCAGTCCGGGTATGCGCAGCGTGAAGCGCGACCCCTCGCCCTCGCGTGACTCGACCGTGACGACGCCACCGTGGTTGGTGGCCACGTGGCGCACGATCGCCAGGCCGAGCCCGGTGCCGCCGGTGTCACGGCTGCGGGCCCGGTCGACCCGGTAGAACCGCTCGAAGATCCGCTCGAGGTCGCGTGCCGGGATCCCGGGGCCGTGGTCGGCGACGCTCAGCTCGACCCAGTTGCCCTCCCGGCGCGCCGTGACCGACACCGTCGAGCCGGCCTCGGAGTACTTCACGGCGTTGTCGAGCAGGTTGAACAGCGCCGACACGAGCTGGCGTGCGTCGCCCCGGACCGATTGGCAGTCGGCCGACGGGGTGTCGATGAGGATGCCGCGTTGCTCGGCGGCAGAGGCGGCACGCGCCGCGGCCTCGGCGATCACCTCGCTCAACCGCACCGGCACCCATTCGGTGCTCTCGTCCGCCTCGATCCGGCTCAGCGACAGCAGGTCGTCGATCGTGTGGCCCACCCGGTGGGCCTCATCCAGCATGCGACGGGCCAGGCGCTCCCGGTCGACGGGGTCGTCGGCGGACAGGAGCGTCTCGGCCAGCAGCGCCAGCGCGCCGATCGGCGTCTTCAGCTCGTGGCTGATGTTGGCCACGAAATCGCGGCGCACGTGCTCGAGACGACGTCGCTCGGTGACGTCGTCGATCACCGCGAGCGCCCCACTGACCGCAGCGCCCGGCGGGCCGGGCAGGGGGTAGGCATCGATCGCCAGCGTCCGCCGCGGCGGGCCGTACAGCTCGAGGGTGCGGGACGACGTAGAGCCGTCGATGGCGGCCGACAGCAACTCGTCCACCGCTGCGGCGACCAGCGCGTCGCCGTGGCGGGCGCCCGACAGGCCCGCCCCGACCTGGTTCTCGAACACCGCGGCGCCCCGCTCGTCGCAGATCACCACGCCCTGGGGGATGGTGTCGAGGGCGCGCACCAGGCGAGCGGTGACGATCATCTCGTCGAGGCGCCTGGAGACGGCCTCCACCGACTCGTCGAGGGCGTCGAGCTGCTCAGCGACGCTCGCGGCTGAGGTCCGCCCTCCCAGACGTGACGTGGCCCGACCGACCCGCCGGGTCAGCACCTGCTCGCGACGCGCGAGCACGGCGACCGCCACGGCACCGGCAACCGCCAGAGCACCGAATACCACCGTCAGGATCATGCCGACCGTGCCGGCAACAGGCGGCGCAGGTGATCGACGGCGTCGCGGCCGCCGGGGACGACGAGCGGCGCGGGGCGGGCGCGCAGTCCCACCAGATCGGTGACCGCGGCGTAACCGGCGAGCACGATGGCGGTGTCGGAGTCGTCGGGCAGCGTCTCGCCCGTCTCGCGCAGCTCCATCTGCAACCGGCCCGGCGTGCCCACACCCGCGTCGGCAGGAAGGTCGACGTCGGCGATGGCCGCCCGCACGGTGCCGAACGGGGCCAGCTCCGCCCAGCGCACCCCCGCCAAGGCGTCGAGCCGGCGGGCCGGGACGTTGAGGTTGAGCACCGTCCGCGCCGGCGCCGCCGCCAGCCACTCCAGGGCATCGACCGCCAGGGTCGTCGCGGTGTCCCAGTGCATCGGCTCGCTGGGCACCAGGCTGACCGCCAGCCCGGACACCCCGAAGTTGGCGGCGGTGAGGGCGGCGCCCACGGTGCCCGAGTGCAGCGTGGCCCGGCCGGTGTTGGCGCCGGGGTTCACCCCGGACACGACCACCTCGCACGGCGAGCCGAACCCGCCGAGCCGGGATGCCAACACCGCCAGGGCGGGGGGCCCGTCGACGCCGTAGGCCACGATCCCGGGGAGCCCCGGGATCTCGGAGCGCTCGACGTCGATGTGCTCGTCCACGTGCAGCCGGCCCAGGGCGGCGCCGCTGCCGCTCATGTCGCCGACGGGCGCCGCCACCACCACGTCGTGGCCCGCGGCGACGACCGCCGCGGCCAGCCGGTGTATGCCGGTGGCACCCACCCCGTCGTCGTTGGTGACGAGAACGCGCATCAACCCTCGTCGTCGGGGGATGTCCAGGCGGTGGCGGCGGCATCGCCGGCACCGTTGCTGTTCTCGGGGCCGGCACCCACCGACGCGGAGCGCGCCCGCGCCTCGGCGCGCACGGCACCCTCCTGCTCGGGGAGCCACCCGGTGACCATGTAGAGGACGCGTTCGCCCATGTTCACGGCGTGGTCGCCGATGCGCTCGTAGTACCGGCCGATGAGGGCGAGCTGCACCGCCGCCTGGAGGTCGATGCTGCTCGTCGAGTGCGACTCGAAGATGGCCTGGATGTAGTCCTTGTGGAGCTGATCGAGGCGATCGTCCATGTCGTCGAGGGCAGCAGCCAACCCCGCGTTGCCCTCCACGTAGGCGTCGACGGCGAGTTTGAACAGCCGCTGCGCCTGTTCGCTCATGCGAGCGATGAGGCCGCGCAGCCGGGGGTCGAATTCGACCCCGTACATGCGGCGGGCCCCCTTCATGATGTTCACCACCAGGTCGCCGGAACGCTCGATCTCCGAGGTGAGGCGCAACGCGGTGACGATGGCCCGCAGGTCGCCGGCCATCGGCTGCTGCAGTGCGAGCAACTGGTAGCAGCGCTCCTCGACCTCGACGCAGAGCGCGTCGAAGGCATCGTCACCGTCGATGATGCCCTGCGCCTCCTCGAGGTTGTTCGCCAGCAGGGCGTCGGTGCCCCTCGGGATGACCTCGGTGACCATGGCCGCGAACCGGACGATCTCGTGTCGGACCTCGTCCAGCTCCTGGTGGAAGTTCCTCCGGATGTCCTGGGGCACGTACGTCACCTACCTCTGCTGATCGACGGAACGGGTCACCAGCGGGAACGGGGCGGCCAGGACGAATCTACCGTCCCGGTTGGGCCACCGAGCCGTGCCACCCCACTCGTCGACATCCCCCACAGCCCGGGACCGTAGGGGCCAGCGATGACCGCCGAGAGCCGTCGATCTGAACCCGGGGTGAACTCCCGAGGAACCATGGCTGAAGCGACGCGGCCGACCCCCGTTCCACAGGTCGCAGCACCGAGTGTCCGTGGAGCGCTCACACGCCGTTCATCACATCGTTGTAGTTCGGCCAGAACCCACCTCTACCGTCCGGGCCATGAGCATCGGATCGTACGTGGCGGATCGTCAGGCCGGCTTCGAGATGATCTTCAACTTCAGAGACCTCGGCGGGTACCTCGCCGGCGAGGGCCGGAGGGTGCGCTGGGCCCGGCTGTACCGGTCGGATGCGATGCACCGGCTCTCCGACCACGACCTCGACACCCTGCAAGGGCTCGGCCTCCGTACCATCATCGACCTCCGCACCCACGTGGAGCTGGCCGAGCACGGGTGGTTCCCGGTCGACCGCCACCGCGTCGACCATCTCCACCTGCCCGTCATCGCGAGGCCATGGGAAGACGACGACCGCCTACCGCTCCCCGAGCCTGGCACCGACGCCGCGTTCCTCACCGACCGCTACGTGGACATGCTGGCCGAGGGCGGACCGTCATTCGCGGCCATCGCCGGAGTGCTGGCACGGCCCGACGCGTACCCGGTGGCGTTCCACTGCGCGGTCGGCAAGGACCGCACCGGCGTCATCGCGGCAGTGCTGCTGAGCGTGCTGGGCGTCGCCGACGACCTGATCATCCACGACTACACGCTGAGCGCGCTCGGCATGGCCCGCCTCGAGGACTGGCTGGTGACCAACTCCCCCGAGGGAGCCGCGCAATGGTCGCAGCAACCGGCGGCCTGGCTGGCCTCGCCACCCGCGGCCATGGCCGGGTTCCTCACCCGTCTCCGCGACGAGCACGGCTCGCCGGAGGGCTATCTGCTCGACCAGGGGGTCGCTCCGGCATCCATCGCCGCGCTCCGGGCCAACCTGCTGCGCTGACTCCCCGAGACCCCGGAGCACCGCACGCGGCCGCGCTCAGCGAGGCGCGGCCCGCGGCGCCTCGGCCCGCACGAAGGTCCAGGGGAACGGGCGTCGCAGGGCGGTGACCGTCAGGTGCCGCGCCACGATGTCGCGGAACGCCCTCCTGCCGAAGTGCTGGACGTGGCCGGGGGTGTTCCCCAGCTCCCCGAGGTAGCGACCCCGGGCCAGGTTGCCCACCCGCCACATCGGCTCCCACGGGACCGACAGGACGACCGCACCCGACGCCACCCGGGCGATCTCGGCGAGGACCGCGTCCGGGTCGGGTACGTGCTCGAGCACCTCGAGCGCCAGCACCAGGTCGAAGGTGGCGTCCGGGTACGGCAGGGCTTCGGCGGTCCCGCAGGTCATGCTCGCGGCGAGGCCATCCCATCGTTCGGCCAACACCTCGCTCGGGAGGTCGAACCCGAACAACCGCGCGCCGGGTTGCAGGCGCGCCACCTTGCGGAGTTGACCGCCCTCACCGCACCCGACCTCGAGCACCCGGCACGGGCGCTCGGGAAGCAGATCGAGCAGGGCCGCCGAGAAGCCGGCCACGAGTCGGCGCTCGATCGGGTTGGCCGTCGACTCCTTGTCGTAGACGTTCCCGACAGGGACGTCCACCGCGGCGCTCACGACGAGGCCGGCTCGACCTCGTCGCGGGGCCGGCTGATCCGCACGAAGAGGTCGGCCAGGAGCCCGATCGACAGCACCTGCAGCGCCGCGAACAGGATCAGCAGCGTGTTCGTGGCCACGTGCCAGTCCTTGTCGACCAGGTCGAACCCGAGCTTGGCGGCACCCAGCAACGCCAGGGTCAGACCAACGGGCACGAAGACCCGGAGCGGGTTGTACGAGAGCACCAGGCGGATCACCTGCGTGAGGTAGCGGCGGGTGTCCTTGTACCAGTGGAACTTCGATTCGCCGGCACGGGCCGAGTACTCGATCGGCACGTACTTCACCGAGTAGCCGTTGGCCAGGAAGCTCATCGTGATCGTCGTGACGCACGAGAAGCCCGTCGGCAACAGGTGCAGGTACTGCACGGCAACATCACGGCGAAACGCCCGGAGGCCCGAGTTGAGATCGGGGATGTCGGTCTCGGTGAGGTAGCTCGCGAGCTTGCGGATGAGCAGCTTCGCCGGCACCCGGGCGATCTTGGCGGTGCCCTGCTCGGAGGTGCGGGCGCCGACCACCTGGTCATGGCCGTCGAGCTCCTTCACCAGTTCGGGGATGCGCTCGTTCGGATAGGTCATGTCGACGTCGGTCCAGACCACCACCCGGCCGCGAGCCGCCTTGGTGCCGTACTTCCGGGCCGACCCCGAACCCCGGTTGGTGCTGAACTGCAGGAGGCGGATGTCGTCGAGCTCTGCGAGCGCTTCGCCCGAACCGTCGTCGGACCCGTCATCGACGACGATGATCTCGTAGGAGTAGTCGGACTGGTCGAGCGCGGCGCGGATGCGGTCGATCTCGGCGTGCAGGTGGCCCTTCTCGTTGTACACGGGCAGGATCACCGACACGTCGAGGGACGAGTCGTGGTGGGCCTCCGACTCGACCTGGGTCGCCGTCGTGGGCTCGAACGGAGTGTCGACCTGCCCCATCGCAACAGCCATGCGGCGAGAGTAGGTACGACGGTTCGAGTTGCGACAGGGCTCCCACCGAAGTTCACCAACCGTTCGCCCGCGTGCCATGCAACCGCCAGTGGCGTGTCGCCTGGCGACAGGGGGCCCGTCGGTAGGGTGGCTCGGTGGCCCTGTCCGACCGCCGGCGATGGTCGATCGTCGGCCTCGGCGGCGTGGTGATCGCCTTCGTGGGGCTGGGCGCGCTGTACGCGTTCACGGTGCCCAAGTTCCTCCCCGCGGACGAGACCTCGCACGTCGGCTACGCGCTCACCGTCGGCCACGGCGACCTGCCCCGCCTCGACTCGCCGGTGCCCGACGAGGTGCCGGGCATGGCACTTCAGTACGAGGTCCGGCGCGAGATCTACACCGCCAACCACCCCCCGCTGTACTACCTGCCGGTCGCGGTGCCGCTACGCCTGGGAGTGGGCTCGGGCCACCCGGTCCTCGGCTTCGAGGCGGCCCGGCTGCTCACCGTGGTTATGACTGCCGTCGCCGCGTTGGCCACCTGGTGGACCGCCCGGCTCCTCCTGCCGCGTCGCGGCGACGTCGCCGTCCTGGCCGCGGGGATCGCCGTGCTGCTGCCCGCGGTGCCTCGCTTCGCCGGTGTGGTCCACAACGATGGCTTCGCGCTGGCGGTCGCCGCGACGGCCATCGCGGTGACGACACGGATCCTCGTCCTCGGACCGTCCCGGGGCCGCCTGCTCGCCGTGGCCGCCGCGGGCGCCGCGCTGACGCTCACCCGGGCGGTGGGGATACCGGCGGCCGGCCTCGTCGCCGCCGGTGCCGGCGCGGCCGTGATGCTGCACAGCCCCCGTCCCGTCGCCGGTCGGGCCCTCCGGGCTGTCGGCGCCGGCGCCGCCGTAGCCACGATCGCGCTCCTGGCCTCGGGGTGGTTCTGGTTGCGGAGCCGCCACCTGTACGGCGACATCGCCGGGTCGGCCTACAACCTCGAGCGCTTCGGCTACGGCCCTCGGGGCACCACCGCCGGCCTCATCGTGCAGGGCCACTGGCCGGTCGTCCTGTACCGCCAGCTCTGGGGGCGCATCTACGACAGCGCCGAGCTCGCCATCGGCTGGGGCGCGGCGCCGGGCGTCGCCTTCGCCGCCCTCGTCGTCACCGGCGCCGCCTGCCTGCTGGTCCGTACGCTCCGACGCCACGACCGTCGCTCGCTCCGGGCCGTGGCTCGCGAGGCAGGGCCGGCCGAGCGGGGACGGGTCGTGGCCTGGTTCTTCCTCTGCGCCTGGCTCGGTCTCGTCTACGCCTCCACGATCAGCTACATCGCCTCGGGCGGCGGTGTGCACGGCCGCTACCTGTTCCCCGCGGTGCCCGCGGCCGCGCTCCTGGCCGGCGCCGCCATCGGCGCGCTCCCCTGGCGACGGTGGGCGGCAGGACCGGCCCTCACCCTTGCCCTGTTCACCGGCACCGGTCTCACGTGGGCGGCGGTGTTCGCCGACCGCTTGCGCCCCGACGCCCGCTGGTGGGGCGCGGCGATGACCGCCACGGCGTCGACCGCGAACGGTGTCCCGAGCGGCCTCGTGTGGCTCACCGTCCTGCTGGCGGTGTCCGGCACCGCCGCGGCGTGCTGGTCGCTGGTTCGCCTCGCCGCGCTGGACGTGGTCGGCGCGGACGTGGACGGTGTGGAAGTGCAGGGTGTGGGCGCCCTCAGCGAACCTCGGCCGCCAGGTGGTCCGGGTCGCCGGTGATCAGGTAGCGGAGGCGGGCGCCCATGATGCTGGCGTGGTCGGCGATGCGGTCGAACGCCTGGGCGGCGGCGGTCGTGGCGAGGGCCAGCGGCACCGCGTCGGCGCCCTGGAACCGCAGGATCTCGGTGGTGAGCTGCTCGCGGTAGACGGCCATCGACGGAGCGCCGGCGGCCAACTCGGTGGCCAGGCCGAGGTCCTCGGACGCCCATGCCCGCAGCGCGGTGCGATAGAGGTCGATGGCCTGGTCGGCCATCACGGTCAGGATGTCGTGCGTCGCCGGGTTCGACGCCAGCAACGCCTGCTCAGGGGCCAACTTGAGCACCCGCAACGCGAGGTCGCCGACTCGCTCCAGCTCGGCCAGCATCCGCACCACCGACACGATGAAGCGCAGGTCCGACGCCACCGGCTGCTCGCGCCGCATCAGGTCGTAGCAGCGCTCCGTGAGCGACACGTTCATCGCGTCGATGTCGTCGTCGGCGTTCACGCCGAGGGCGGCGAGGCGCTCGTCACCGGTGCGCAGCACCTCCCGCATGCGCTCGAGGTTCTGGTCCACACGCACGCCCATGACCTCGACCTGCAGCCGGAGCTGCTCGAGCTCGGCCGCGTACGTCTGGCGCACCTGGCTAGCCAAATCGGCCCGTGACGTAGTTCTCGGTGCGCTCATCGCTGGGGTTCGAGAAGATCTGCTCGGTCGAGTCGTACTCGACCAGGATGCCCGTGCGGGTGTCGCTCGTCTCGTTCACCTCGGCGGTGAAGAACGCGGTGCGATCGCTCACCCGTGCCGCCTGCTGCATGTTGTGGGTGACGATCACGATCGTGTACTCGGTCTTGATCTCGTCCATCAGGTCCTCGATGCGACCCGTCGCGATCGGGTCCAGCGCAGAGCACGGCTCGTCCATCAGGATCACCTCGGGATCGACCGCGAGTGCCCGGGCGATGCACAGGCGCTGCTGCTGACCACCGGAGAGGCCCATCGCCGAGTCCTTGAGTCGGGTCTTCACCTCGTCCCACAGGCCCGCACGCTTCAGCGACTGTTCGACGATGTCGTCCATGTCGCCCTTGATGCCGGCGATCTTCGGCCCGAAGGCGATGTTGTCGTAGATCGACTTGGGGAACGGGTTGGGCTTCTGGAACACCATGCCGATCCGGCGCCGGACCTCGACGGGGTTCACCTGCGAGTCGTAGAGGTCGACGCCGTGGTAGTCGATGGTGCCCTCGACGCGGGCGGTGTCGATCAGGTCGTTCATGCGGTTGAAGCAACGCAGCACGGTGGTCTTGCCGCAGCCGGACGGGCCGATGAACGCCGTCACCTGGTGCGCGTCCACCTCGAGGCTCACGTCCCGGACGGCGCGGAACTCGCCGTAGAACACGTTGAGGTCCTTCACCCGGAAGACCGGCGGGTGCGCGCCGCCGTCCTTCTGCTGCGTGTGCTCGGGAATGATGTGCACCTCGGTCCCGTGGTCGGAGGGGCCGTCCCCGTTCATCGGGACGGCCGCGGGTGTCCTGTGAGTACCTGTCTCGGACGTCGACATGGTCGTTACCGGACCCTCTTCTTCTCGTAGTGGTTGCGCAGCAGGATGGCGGCGGTGTTGGCGATGAGCACGACGGCCAGCAGCACCACGATGGCCGCCGAGGTCAAGGCCCGGAAATCCGGGTTGGGCTGGCTGGCCCACTGCGTGATGACGATGGGCATGGCCGTGAACCGATCGGTGAGTTGGCTCGTGTCGAACATGCCGGCATCGCTGGCCAGGCGCCCCGTGACCGCGCCCACCAGGATCAGAGGTGCCGCCTCACCCAGGGCCCGGGCCAAGGAGAGCACCGTGCCGGTGAGGATGCCCGGCGCGGCGTAGGGCAGGACGTGGCTGCGGATGACCTCCCAGCGGGTGGCGCCGACGCCGTAGCCGGCCTCTCGGAGGCTGTCGGGCACGGCCCGGATGGCCTCGGCACCGGTGATGATGACGATCGGCAGCACCAGGATGGCGATCGTGAGTGCGCCGGAGATCGTCGAGCGCCCGCCCGTGATGCGCTCGAGCGTGCCCACCAGGATGGTGAGGCCCAGGATGCCGTAGACCACGGAGGGCACGCCGGCGAGGTTGCGGATGTTGAGGTCGATGAACCGGCTCAGCCGACTGTTCTTGGCGTACTCCTCGAGGTAGATCGCCGAGCCGACCCCGATGGGGAAGGTGACGAGCACCACCGTCAACCCGATCCAGAGCGAGCCCCGCAGGCCCTGGAACACGCCCGCCTCCTCCGGTTGCGAGCGCAGCCCCGCGGACAGGAAGCCCTCGAAGCGCGACGTCAGCACGGACATCGCCCCCGAGATCACGTCGAACAGCAGCACCAGGAGCACCACGATCGTGATCAACAGCGCCAGCTGCAGCAGGGAGCGGAACACGATGCCCTTGACGTCACTGCCACCGCGGGTGAGGTTGCGGCGAACGACCTCGGTGGTGGTCAGGTCGAGGGCGGGGCTGGTGATGGCCACGAGGGTCGACTCCTAGTACTGCTGGCGGACGCTACGCACGAACCGACCGGCGATCAGGTTCAACACGAAGGTGACGAGGAACAGGAGCAGGCCGACGAAGAACAGGCTGGCGAACGCCAGCTCCGCGCCCGCGACGGCATCGCTGCCCGCCGCCTGGCTGGCCATGGCCGCGGTCATGGTGGTGCCGGGCTCGAGTGGGTCGGTGCTGAACAGCGAGCCTCCACTGCCACCCGCGGCGATGAACACCACCATGGTCTCGCCGATGGCCCTCGAGATGGCGACGATGAACGCCGCCACCAGCCCCGAGATGGCCGCTGGGATCACCACCTTGGCGGTGGTCGTCACCTTGCGGGCGCCCATGCCCGCGGACGCCTCCCGCAGCGTGGTGGGCACGGACCTCAGGGCATCCTCGGAGATGGCGGCCACGAGCGGGATGGTGAGGATGCCGACACCGATGCCGGCCGACAGCAGGGTGGACTGGGGCGTGCCGTCGAAGATCTTCTGGAGCAGCTCCGGAGCGATGAAGGTGAGGGCGAAGAAGCCGAGCACGACGCTCGGGATGCCGGCGAGGATCTCGAGCACGGGCTTGAGCACCTTGCGGACCCCGGGCTTGGCGTACTCGGAGAGGTAGACCGCGGCGCCGAGGCCGAGCGGCGCCGCCACGCACATTGCTACCGCGGTGGTGATCAAGGTGCCCACGAACAGGGTCTTGACGTCGAAGAGGTTCCGGCGGGGGAACCATCCGGTGCTCCACACCGTCGCCCACTCGACCTTGCTCATGAAGGTCCAGGCCTCACGGACGAGCGAGAAGATGATGAGGGCACTGATGACGATGGAGACGATCGCCGCGCCGAAGAAGATGACCCGGATGACCGCCTCCTTGCGCATCCGGCGGCCATCACCGCGAAGGTCGGCCAGGGTGATCGCCCGCGGCGCGCCCAATCCGATGTCGGTCACGGGGGGCACGCTAGGCGCTGGCAGTGACCCTCGGACATGGGGAACATGAACGTCGGGTGAACGAGACGGGAACGCTGAGTGGGAGTAGGCGCGGTCACCCCGAGCCCTCGTCGCCCACGAAGCCCACGTCGGCCGGAACCTCATCGCCCTCGATCTTCGGCGCCGGCGGGTCGAGGGCGAACACCCGTGTGAGGCGACCGTCCTCCACCAGACCGTGCTCGAGCCGCAGGCCGGGCCACGGCCCGCGCTCGAACAGGCGGTGGAACTCGGGCCGCTGCGAGCGCAACTGGTACTCGTCGGCCACGATGTACTCCACCCCGTGGGCACGCGCGAAGTGCAACAGCTGCGGCATCGTCCCGTAGGGCATGGGCACCATCACCCGGTCCGCGTAGTAATCGACCACCAGGTTGCGGGTCATCACCCGGGTGCCCGGCGGGGTGTTCTCGTTGAGCCACTCGCCCACCCGGCGGTGCTCCACCTGCTCCCGTGGCGCGAGGAAGCGATGGGGGCCACCGAGGCCGGCGAACAGCGAGAGGACCAGGAGCACCGCGGCGACCCCCCAGGCCGGGTACCGCCAGCGCTCGGGGAGGCGGGCCAGCCCGAGCCCCACGAAGACACAGGCGATGGCAGCGGCCGGTGTGAGGTAGCGGGGTTGGACGAAGAAGGCCAGCGGCACCATGAGCGCGAGCCCGCCGGTGGCCAGTACGGCCGGCACCCCAGGTCGGCGACGCGCTTTCCACGCGGCCCACGCGCCCAAGGCCAGCAGCGGCAGTGGGACCAGCTCCCACACCGGGAAGGGCACCATGCGGGCCACCGCCAACTCGGAGAACGCGGTGTGGACGTTCACCCCCACGATCCCGACGTAGCCCGCGGGGTCGTCCTTCACCAGCTCGGCCAGCGTGAACCGCCCGGCGACGAACGACTCACCGTCCTCGTCGAGCTGGTAGAAGACCTCGTCACGTGCCCGCCGATCGTGCTCGGCGACCGCTCGCCACGCCTCGAGCGAGGCGTCGCGGGCCTTGGCGGTGAGCTCCCACCGGCCGGTGTGGGTGTGCAGGTAGTCGACGTAGGGCACCACGAACACGCCGAGGCCCAGCCCGAACGCGAGCGTGAGTGCCGCCGCGTGGCGGAAACCCCGAGGCGCGACCCGCCGGCGACGGACCAACCCCCAGCCCCCGAGCCCGCTCAGGACGAGGACCGGGACCAGCACCGCGGCGTACGAGATCCCCTCCGGTCGGGTCAGGTAAGCGAGGCCGGTCAGGCCGCCCGCCACCACCGCACCGAGCAGCCGGGGCCAGCCGGTTCGGCGGGCCGCCGCCAGTGCCACCCAGAGCGCGGCGAGGACGAACAGCACATAGGGCCCCTCGGACCCCCCACCCTGGTTGGTCGGGACCGTCGTGAGGGCCGGCACCAACGCGGCGACCCAGGCGGCGGCGAGCCCGGCGAGGTCACCTCCGATCAAGCGGGCCACGCCGGCCAGGGGGACGAGCAGGAGGGTGCAGCTCAGCACCATGACCACCACCGAGCCGGTGAGCGGATCGCCGAACATCTCCTCCGCCGCTCCGAGGACGACGGGCATCACCGGTGGGAAATGCAGCTCGGGCTCGCCGTCGCGCCGGTACCCGTCGCCGTTCCACACGCTCTCGCCGGTGCGCAGGTAGGCAGTTGCATCGGTGGTCGGCACGTCGTCGGTGGTGCCGCACACGATGCGGATGAAGCCCCCCACCACCAACGGCAGGAGGAGCAGGAGCCAGTAGCGGCGAGCGGACCGGCGCCGACCGTCACCGACCCCCGACGCCGCCCCGCCCGACCCGTCGAGCTCCGACGTGGCGCCGGACTCGGTCGGCGCCAGCTCGCGATCGGCGGTCAGCACGCCACACCCGACGATGACGACGGCTCGACCCGCACGTCCCGGTCGACCCACTGGCCCCTGCGGGACAGGTAAGGCACCGCCAGCGCGGCGCCTCCGAGCTGCACCAGGGTCCAGAGCGCCCGCGATCCGACCGTGACCGCCAAGGCCACGTCGGCGCCGGCCGACGGTGTGAGGGCCGCCGTCATCACCGCCTCCCGCACCCCGAGGCCAGCCGGCGCCCCGACCACGAGAAAGCCGGCCACCCACGAGATGGCGAACGCACCGATGGTGGGGAGCAGGGCGGCCCCCAGGCCTCGGGCCAGGAGACCGGCCGCGATGCCGTAACCCACCCAGACCACGATGTGCCAGGCCACGATCACGCCGTAGGACGCCCCCTCCAGGAGGGTCCGACCCGCGATCCGGGTGGCCGCGTGACGGCCGACGATCGCGACCACGAGCGCCACGGCCAGTGCCCCGGCCACCTCGATGGCCCGCAGCCACGGTGCCACGTCATCGAACACCAGGGGCGCGATCGCTCCCATGACGCCCGCGATCAGCACCGCGGCCGCCACCGAAGCCGCCATCTCGAGGGCCAGTGCGCCACCGACCACCCGCTTCGGCACACCGAGCCGGTCGGCGGTACCCACCCGGCCGACGGCGTGCCACACCGACCCGGGGACGAACTTCGCCGTTTGGGTCACCAGGAAGGTGGCCCCGCCGGTCAACGGGGCCACGGGGTGGCCGACCCGGCGCAGGGTGAGCGGCCACGCCCACGCGTAACCGACCTCGGCGATGGCGAACAACGCGGTCGCGGCGACCAGCCACCACGGGCTGGCGCTGCGGACGACGGCGGTGATCTCGTCCCACTGGCGGACGATCTCCACGACGACGAACACGGCGGTGAGCACCGCCAGCAACGCGCCGGCGACCCGAGCGGCACGCCGGGCACCCGGGCCGATACGAACGCGATCGCTCAAGGACACTGGGTTCCTTCTGCAGCCAAACGGTGGTCGGGCGGGATCGGGGCGGTGGCGCACGAAGAACGAAGAGAAGCCGGGCCCGCGGGCCCGGCTTCTCTTCGTGCTGCGTTTGGCTGGGGGATCAGCCCCCGGCGGTGGTGCCGGTGGTGCGTGCGTCCCACGTCTCCTGGCTGGCGGTCAGGCGATCGGCGGGGATGGCGACGTAGCCGACGTCGGTGACCGAGGTGATGCCGTCACCCAGGTAGTAGTCCACGTAGGCGGCGAGGCCGGGGTTGTCCTCGGCGTTCGCGGCGTTGATGTAGAGGTAGAGCGAGCGGGACAGCGGGTACGAGCCGTCCTCGACCGTGTCGGCCGACGGCGCCACGCAGGTGCCGTCCTCACCGGCGATCTCGATCTCCTTGACCGCGTCACCAGCCTGTTCGGCGAACGCGAAGCCCACGAAACCGAACGAGGATTCGCTGCCCTCGACACCCTGGATGATGGCGTTGTCGTTGGCCTGCGTGGTGTAGTCGGGACGGAGCGTCTCGACCTGATCCTCCTCGATCGCACCCGCCTCGAACTGGGCCTCGGCGATGCTCTTGGTGGCGAGGTCGATGTAGGCGCCGTAGGTGCCCGACTCCTCACCCGGAGCGGTCATGTCGAACGAGGCATCGGGGAGCTCGGTGTCCGAGCCCAACTCGGTTGCCAGGTCCTGGGCCGAGTTCCAGTTGTCGAAGCCCTCCGACTCGGGGCCGGTCAGGGCGTAGAGGTCGTTCAGGTTGAGGCACTCGACCGCGTCGTTGGCCGGGTTGGTCATGACCGTGATGCCGTCGAGCGCGATCTCGACCTCGATGAACTCGACGCCGTTGTCGGCGCAAGCCGTCACTTCCTCTTCCTTGATCGGGCGCGAGGCGTCGTTGATGTCGGTCTCGCCGGCGCAGAAGAGCTCGAACCCGTCCGAGGTGCCGGGGCCGTCGACGTTGACCTCGACGTCGGGGCTCACGTCGGCGAACGACTCGGCCACCGCCACCGAGATCGGCTGCACGGTCGACGAGCCCGAGATCACGACCTCGCCGGAGACGTCACCGCCGTCGGCGCTGCCCCCGTCGGTTGCGGAACCGTCACTCCCGGAGGTTCCGCCGTCGTCGTCGCTGCTGCACGCCGCCGCCATCAGCGTGAAGACCGCTAGGACTGCCATCAACCACGCCAAGTGGCGTTTCTTCGTTCGCACGTGCCCTCCTTGGGCTTGCTTGCACCGTTCTCGTTCGACGGTTGTCGCGGCGCAACCTACGGAGCGGGGGTAGCGGTCGGTGGTGGCGCAGGTGAACGGCACATGAACGTGACCGGAACAGTGGAGGCCACCTGCGGCGGTGCATCGAGTGAGCCGGCCCCGTAGCTACCTGCTGCGGTGGCGCGACCGAGGTAGCCCGACAGCTCGCCCCCGGCGGCCCCGGAGCGAGATCACGCCGTCGATCTCAGCCCCGGAGCCGCTTCTGGGCGGGGGAGAACCGCTGGGGTCACGCTACGGCGGCCACCTGAACTGATGGTGGCCCAGAGCTGAACCCGCGACGACCGGCGGTCGAAGGTCAGCCGAGCAGCTGCCGGGCCAGGAACCACACCGCGAAGACCACGAGCAGCACACCGAAGCCCGTGCGCAGGCGTTCCAACGGCAGGCCTCGCACCGTGCGGGCCCCGACGGCCGCCCCCGGGATGAATCCCGCCGCGAACCCCAACGTGATCGGCCACACGATGTCGCCGACCACGACGTGGGTCACCAGGGTGGGCACGGTGAGCGCCGCGGCCACCACCAGGCTGGTGCCGGTGGCCTCGGGCATCTCGAGCCCCAGCAGAACGAGGAAGAGCGGCACGAGGAGGAACCCACCGCCGTTGGCCAGCAGGCCGGCGGTGAACCCGACCGCGGCGGCCAGGCCCACCACCAGCACGGCGTTCTCACGACGGGCGGCGGCCCGCAGGGCCGCGCCCGGTGACGGGGTGCGCAGGATGCGCAGGCCCACGAGCACCAACATCACCCCCGACGCCACGATCAGCGGGCCGCCACCGACCCACTGGCTGGCCACGGCGCCGAGCACCGCGGCGGGGGCGCCGCCCAGCAGCGCCCGGCGGGCGAGGCTCCAGTCCACCCGCTCCTGGCGCGAGTACTGCCACGCGCCCAGCGCCGAGCCGGGCAGCAGGGCCGGGAGGGGGGCCACGACCGCGGCCAGCCCGGGGACGCCGATCATCGCCAGCACCGGTGTGGCGAAGGCCGACCCGACACCGAACATCCCGTACAGGACGCCGACCACGGCACCGGCGGCGACGATCTCGAGGGTCTGGTGCACGAACATGATCCCAGTGAGCCACGGCGACGGCATCGGCGCCACCCCCCTCTGCCTCTGGTAGTCATAGGCTCTGCCTATGGAGTTCCATCAGCTGGCCGCCGCGGTCGCAGTGGCCGACCACGGCAGCTTCACCGCCGCCGCGGCCGCCCTCGGGTTGTCGCAGCCGTCGGTGTCGCAGGCGGTGCGCGCCCTCGAGCGCGATGTGGGCGTCACGCTCTTCGAGCGTTCGGCGCCGGGGGCCCGACCCACCGTCGCCGGCGCCGCCCTGCTGGGACCGGCCCGCCAGGCCCTCCACGACCGCGACCTCGTGCGCGCCGCGATCGACGACGTCGTCGGGCTGTCGACCGGCAGGGTCGACATCGGCTGCATCCCCGCGGTGGCCGCCGACCTGGTGACCCCCGTGGTGGGCGGGTTCCGGCGGCGGCATCCGGGCGTCACCGTGCGCATCGGCGAGCCGGTCGAGGGCGAGTCGCTGGGCGAGCGGGTCGCCGACGGCCACTGGGAGGTCGGCTTCGGCGTCGTGCCCATGGAGGGGCGGGGGCTGGTGACCGTCACCCTCGGGCGCCAGGATCTGGTGGCGGTGCTGTCGCGAGGTCACGC
This sequence comes from uncultured Microthrixaceae bacterium, assembly GCA_964635055.1. Lineage (GTDB taxonomy): Bacteria > Actinomycetota > Acidimicrobiia > Acidimicrobiales > DATDAH01 > JAEUJM01. Next base: position 75,081 of record CAZWMT010000022.1, read on the forward strand.
CGCCGCCCTCGCCCGTGACGGCGTGGTGTCCATCGAGGCGCTGGGCGACCTGTCGCTCATCACCGCGCCGGCCGGATCGGCGTCGTTCCTCCAGCTCGAGGCCGCGCTCGCAGCCGTCGGTCGGGCGCTGTCGCCGGCCGTCGAGACCATCCATCGCGACACCATCGTGCCCCTCGTGCTGGCCGGCGCCGGCGCCGCGGTGGTGCCGAGGCGCGTGGCCGAAGCCGGTCCGCTGGACGGCGTGGCCGTCGTCGACCTCGACCCGCCCGTCACGCGACGGGTGGGCCTGGTGCACCGCGACGGCGTGCTGTCGCCCGCCGCCGCCGCGATCGTCACCCTGGCCCGCGAGCTCAACGGGTGAGCCAGGCGTCGATCAGGCGGGTTGGGGCTCGCGGTCCACCGGAAGGTCGTTCGCCTGCGCCCACGCCTGGGTGAAGGCCATGCGCTCGGCCGCCGGCGGGTGCGTGGCCTGGAGCCGCTTCAACAGGTTGGGATCGAGGTCGGCCAGGTTCTTGACGTGCAGGCGACGCTGCATGTCGAGCATCACCTGGGGCTGCTGCAGCAACTCGAGCGCCTCGAGATCGGCCTGGCGCTCGAACGCCCGCGACACCCAGGCCGACACCAGGCCGGTCGCCATGAAACCGGCCTGGACCCCGAACAGCAGGATCGGCAGGGCGGCGGGGTTGCCGATGGCCGGCACCGAGCCGCCAGTGGGGATGCCCGCCTGCTGGAAGAGCCAGTCCCACTCGGACAGCAGCTTCAGGAACCCGAAGACCACGAACGAGAGCGCGGCAGCCAGCGGGATCTGGCGGCGCAGGTGCCCCAACCGCCAATGGCCGATCTCATGGGCCACCACCTGTTCCACCACCGCCGGTGGATGCTCGAGCAGGGTGTCGAACAGCACGACCCGACGGGTGGCGCCGAGACCGGCCACATAGGCGTTGTCGCGTCGCGAACGCCGGCTCTCGTCGGCCACGTAGGCGCCGCTGATGTCGGCGCCGGCGAGGCGGGCGACGGACTGGATGCGCCGGGACAGCTCACCCTCCTCGAGCGGCGTGAACTTGTTGAAGATCGGGGCGATGACGATCGGGAACAGGAAGCCGAGCCCCACGCTGAACACCAGCACGAGGAGCCATCCGTACACCCACCACAGGTCGGTCGAGCGGATCACCCAGTAGAGGGGCACCAGCAGCACGGTGTTCATCACCAGCCCGAGGAGCAGGCTCTTCACCTGGTCGGCGACGAAGCCCTTCGTGGTCTGGGTGGACAGGTCCCACTTCTTGTCGTGCACCAGGTCGACCCAGGCATCGAGGGCCGGGTTGTAGAGCAGCGACACGGCCTCAAGGGCGGCCACCATCACGAAGAGCTGCGCCACCCAGTTGGTGACGTCGAGCGCGTCGAGCAGCCGGGGCCCCACCTCGCCGAACACGAACACGGCCAACACCACCGCCGACAGCGCACCCCGCACGAGCCGAAGGCGAGCCAACGGCCGCTGGTAGTCGCGGGCCCGCTGGAGCTCGTCGGCCGAGAACCAGTCGGCCGGGTCGTTGCCCGTCGGCCGGTAGGTGGCCAACGCCGCACCCGGTGTGGGCACGGACAGGGTGGGAGCGAGGGTCTCCGACTCGGCGGGCGGGACCGACTCGACCTCATCCTCAGCAACCTCCGCGGCACCCTCGGGCGGCTCGAAGCCGTCCTCGGTGGGCTCGCTGCCGTCGGGAACCGCGTCGCCGCCGGCGCCCGGCGCACCCGGCGCGTCGGCGTCGGTGTGGGCGTCACGCGCCGCCACGGCGCCGGCGCGGGCTCGCTCAGTGGCGAACGCCGTCACGATCCGCGCGTCGTAGGAGTAGGTGAGCAGCGCCACCGCCTCGTCGGGCGCCATCCAGCGGATCTCGTCCACCTCGTGGTTCACCACGAAGTCACCGACCGGCTCGCTCACCTCGAAGTAGTGCACCTCTTTGTCGCGGCCCTTGCCGTCGACGTAGCGGGTGACGCCGATCTCGGGCCCCAGGGTGCCGACGAGCCCGGTCTCCTCCTCGATCTCACGGCGGGCGCACTCCTCGTCGGACTCGCCCGCCTCGTGCTTGCCCTTGGGCAGCGACCAGTCGTCGTACTTCGGCCGGTGCACGAGCAGCACCTCGACCTCGGCACGGTCGCCGCCGTCCCCCGCGCCGGCACCCCCGGTGGGTCGCCACACCACCCCGCCCGCGGCCGTGACCTGGGGCGGTGGCGTGGCCTTCGCCCTGCCCGGCTTCGTCACGCCGGCCGCTCGCGGCGACCCACGCGGTCGACCGCCAGTTCCTGCAGCCGCGTCTGCACGTTGCGCGCCCCGTCGGCGGGCGGCCGCTGCCACTGACCGTCGGGGCCGAGGGTCCAGGCGAGACGGTCGTCGGTGAGGTTGAGGTGCAGCACCTCCTCCAGGCGGGCCTGCAACGACGGGTCGAGCACCGGCACCAGCGCCTCGACCCGGCGGTCGAGGTTGCGCGGCATGAGGTCGGCCGAGCCCATGTAGTGGCGAGGCCGCGACGGTCCGGCACCGTTGGCGAAGCGGTAGATCCGCGAGTGCTCGAGGTACCGGCCCACGATCGAGCGCACCCGGATGTTCTCCGACAGGCCCGGCACACCGGGCACCAGGCAGCAGATGCCCCGGACGATGAGGTCGATCTGGACGCCTGCCTGCGATGCCTCGTAGAGCAGGTCGATCATGTCGGCGTCGGCGAGGCTGTTGAGCTTGAAGACGATGCGGCCACCGCCGGGAACCGCCATCTCGTTGCGGATCAGGTCGGCGATGCCGCCCCGGAGGGCGTTGGGGGCCACGAGCAACCGGTGGTACTGCACGTTGCGGCCGTAGCCGGTGAGGAAGTTGAACAACTGGGTGAGGTCGGACCCCAGCTGGGGGTCGGCGCTGAGCAGGCCCAGGTCCTCGTAGAGGCGGGCGGTCTTCGAGTTGTAGTTGCCCGTGCCCACGTGGCAGTAGCGGTGCATCCCGTCGGCCTCTTCGCGCACCACCAGCGCGGTCTTGGTGTGGATCTTCAGGCCCACCAGCCCGTAGACCACGTGGACGCCGGCCTTCTCGAGGCGCTTGGCCCAGACGATGTTGGCCTGCTCGTCGAACCGGGCCTTCAACTCGACCAGGGCGGCGACCTGCTTGCCCCGCTCGGCCGCCCTGATCAGCGAGCCGATGATGGGGCTGTCGCCCGAGGTGCGGTACAAGGTGAGCTTGATGGCCTGCACCTGGGGGTCGATCGAGGCCTGACGGATGAACTCCTCGACCGAGCTGGTGAACGACGAGTACGGGTGGTGCACCAGGATGTCGCCGCGCTGGAGCTCCTCGAACAGGTCGACCGGGCCCTCGTCGGTGGAGGCGAGGCGCGGTTCGGTGACCGGCACCCACGGCGCGTCCTTCAGGTCGGGACGGTCGAGGGCGTGCACGGCCCACAGCCCGCTGAGGTCGAGCGGGCCGACGTGCTCGTAGACGTCCTCCTCGTCGAGGTCGAGCTCGCTCACCAGCAGGGCGCGGGTCTCGGCCGACATGGCCGCGTCGATCTCGAGGCGCACGGCGCCGCCGAAGCGGCGGCGCCGCAGCTCCATCTCGACCGCGGCCAGCAGGTCGTCGGCCTCCTCCTCCTCGACGGTGAGGTCGGCGTTGCGGGTCACCCGGAAGGGCTCGTGGCTGTCGACCACCATGCCGGGGAACAGCAGCTCGAGGTGCTCGGCGATCACCTGCTCGAGCGGCACGAAGCGCTCGCCGTCGGGCATCACCACGAACCGCGGCAGCAACGACGGCACCTTCACCCGGGCGAAGCGGCTCTCGCCCGTGAGGGGGTTGCGCACCATGAGCGCCAGGTTGAGCGACAGGTCGGAGATGTAGGGGAAGGGGTGGCCGGGGTCGACCGCCAGCGGCGTGAGCACCGGGAAGATGTGGTCCTCGAAGACCTCGACGAGGTACTTGCGATCGTCCTCGTCCAACTCCTCCCAACTCGAGAAGGTGATGCCCTCCTCGCTGAGCGCGGGCGCCACCACCTCGAGGAACACGTGCTGGCAGCGCCTGGTCAACGCGTCGACACCGTCGCGAATCTCGAGGAGCTGCTGCGCCGGCGTCCGGCCGTCGGGCGTGGTGGCGACGAGACCGGCGGCCACCTGGTCCTTCAGGCCCGCGACCCGCACCTGGAAGAACTCGTCGAGGTTCTGCGAGAAGATGGCCAGGAACTTGGCCCGCTCGAGCAGGGGCACCCGCTCGTCCTCGGCCTGGGCCAGGACGCGGGCGTTGAAGTCGAGCCACGACAGCTCACGGTTCAAGAAGCGCTGCGGGCCCGGCTCGACGATGTCCAGGAGGTCGTCGGAGGAGTCGGGGGCCACGGGCACAGAGTAACGACCGGCTCCGCGAGCGGGCGCGTCGGGCCGGCCGAGTCGTGCCCGAGCGGGGTGTTGTCCTCCAGCGCCACCCTTGCCCCGCACATGAAGCCGGCCGGCCGCGAGTTGACGTGCACCGTGTCGGCATGGGCCCGTTGCTCGGTGCCCACCTCGAAGTTCAGGGTCTGGAACGGACGCGGGTCGCGCCCGTAGAGCTCACGGAGCAGGTCGAGCACCCGCGGGGCGATGGCGATCTCGTGGACCGCCCGCCTCGCCCGCCACGCGTCCTGCACCCGGTTGGGCGACCCTGGGTCGGGCGGCCTGGTGGCGATGGCGCGGGCGGCGTCGGCCCCGAGCGCGGTCGAGCGTGGCGTCGGGCACCCCCGCGTCGAGGACCAGCCAACCCTGCTCGTCGTAGGCCTGCCGGTCGCCGGCAGCCAATGACGGTTCGATCGCTACTCGTCCTCGGGGTAGCCGAGGTCCCACTCGAGGCTCAGGTTCTCGCGCTCGGCGTCGCGGGCCACCCGCTCACGGTTGCGACGGAACTGCGGGTCGTGCGGTGGGAGCAGCATGAGGCGAGCCATGACCCGCGACCGGAAATCGTCGATCACGCTGCGGTCGCCGAAGTCGGAGACGACCTCCCAGTGCGGGGCCACCGGGCCCAGGTAGACGATGCGCACGTGGCCCCGGGGTGGCTGCGGATCGGCGGACGGTTCGGCCATGGACATGGCCTCAGACTACCGGCGGGGCCGGCCGCCGCAGATTCCGCGGCCGATTGGGAACCAATGCCCGGTCGGTGTCGTAATACTGGGGACACACGGAGGTTCGATGGACACGTCCTGGATGGCAATCGGCTACTGCAACGACAAGCCCCCGTCGCTCTTCTTCCCGAGCGACGGTGTGGGGGTCGAGGTGGCCCGGCGCATCTGCGCCGACTGCCCGGTGAAGGAGCCCTGCCTCGAGTACGCCCTGGCCGAGCGCATCGACCACGGCGTCTGGGGTGGCTGCTCCGAGCGCGAGCGTCGCCGGATCCTGAAGCGGCGCCGCCAAGAGGCCGCCGCACAGGTGACCATCCGCGGCTAGTGGCCGGATCTCGTGGGCCGGCAGCCCGCGAGATCGAGGAGGCGCCCCGGACCCGACAGCGGGTCTGGAGGCGGCGAGCTCCGGTGGGCGCCACCTCACCCCGGGTGCGCTCCACGTGGGGCCGCCTCGCCCCGAGTGGCCTCCCTCGGACCGGAGCCGGTTCGACCAGCTAACCGCCGAGGCCGAAGGTCCAGACCACCTCGGTGCCCGCGTCTCGGGCCCGTTCCACGAGTGACGGCTCGGGCCCGTCGGGCAGGTGGCTGACCAGGGCCATGATGGCGGCCATCGAGGCGTCGCCCACCACCGTGTAGACCAGACGGCCCCGGTCGGCGACGACTGCGTGCAGGCCGTCGACCTCCATGGCCCAGGCACCGTGACCCATCTCGTCCATGGCCGCGTCGAGCGCTCCGGTGTCGAGCCGGCCGGGCTGCTCGAACACCGACACGGTGTCGGGCCCGCGCCGGTAGGCGATGGCCACCAGGTCGTCACTGGAGCGCTGGTAGACCGCCTCGCGTTCGAAGCCACCCTCGATCTCGCGGGGGACCTCGACCGCGCCCGCATCTTCGGCCGCCACCGTCTCGAAGCCGTCCTGGGGGACGAACCCCGCCTGGTGCACGTCGACCATGTCGTCCACCTGCGGCGACACCTCCGTGCCGCCCAGGTCGCCGGCCAGGCCCACCGCGAGGGCGACCGCGGCGGCAACGGTCGCCACCGCGAGGCCCACCCGCAAGGGCCGACGGTCGGCCACGGCGAACCCCCTGCCGCGGAGCAGCCGCTCGTAGAAGCCGAAGGGGGCGTCGACCGGGGGGAGGCCGCGGATCGTGAGAGCGACGGCCTCGGTGGCCGCCAGCTCGTCACGGCACTCCGAGCACCCGTCGAGGTGCCGCCGGGCCGACGCCTCCTCGTCGGCCGGCAGCTCGCCGTCGACCAGCGCGCTGAGCGCGTCGCCGAGGTGGACGGCGTCAGCCACGAGGGTCCCCAGCCGGCGTGAGCACGCCCCGCAGGCGGCTGCGGCCACGGTGGATCCTGCTGCGCACCGTGCCGACGGGCAGATCCAGGGCGTCGGCGATGTCCTGGTAGCTGAAGCCCACCACGTCGCACAGGACGACCGCGGCGCGGTAGTCCTCGGGAAGCGCCAGCAACGCCGCCTGCACGTGATCGGGCAGGTTGGCGTCGGCCAGGGCGTCGTCGGCCGCCGCGGACGCGGGCAGCACCCGGTCGGGATCGTCGGGCAGGGCGTCGAGCGGCCGACGCTTCCGGGCCCGCACGCGATCGAGGAACGCATTGGTGGTGATTCGGCTCAACCACCCCTCCAACGAGCCGGGGCGGTAGGTGGCCAGGCCTCGGTTCACCCGTATCAGAACGTCCTGCACCAGATCCTGCGCATCCTCGTGGTTGCCGGCGAGCCGGTAGGCCACCGTGTAGAGGAAGCGCCCGTGATCACGGGCGACCTCCTCCCAGGTGGGGACGCGATCCGTTTGTGGCGAATCGCTCCGACTCATCGACGAGAACGACACCGACCGCTGCGAGGTTCCCGCTTCGACCCGCTCGACCGCGGATCAGGTCGCCGGCGGCTCAGGCCGAGGGAGGGGTGTCCTTGGAGGCGGCCTCATCGGTGCTGTCGTGACCCTTGCGGAACTCACGCTGCGCCTCACCCAGAGACCGTGCCAGCTTCGGGAGCTTCGCGCCACCGAAGAGCAACAGGACGATCACCAGGATGATCAGCAGTTCCCAGGGTCCGAGGTCCATGCCGGTAGCCTACCGCGCCGTTGCTCGAGTGTGTCATGAACGTGAGCGAGGGTCAGGACCTCGCGGTGCTGTCCCGTCTCCGCGACGCGGCCGGGCGCGACCTGCTCGACGTGCACACCGACCCGCACCACCACCGGAGCGTCTTCACGATGGTGGGCGAGCAGGCGCCGCGCGCGCTGACCTCCGTCGCGGTGGAGCTGATCGACCTGCGCCACCACGACGGCGTGCACCCCCGCTTCGGCGCCGTCGACGTGGTGCCCTTCGTGCCGCTTCGCGGCGCGCTGCTCGCCGACGCGGTGCGGGCGCGCGACGACTTCGCCCGCTGGGCGGCGGCCACCCTCGACCTGCCCTGCTTCCTGTATGGGCCCGAGCGGTCGCTGCCTGACGTGCGCCGAGGTGCCTTCCGCACGCTGGCCCCCGATCTCGGCCCGCCTGTGGCCCACCGCTCGGCCGGCGCGGTGGCGGTGGGGGCCCGGCCCCTGCTGGTGGCCTACAACCTGTGGCTCGCCGAGCCCGACCTCGAACAGGCCAAGGCCGTCGCCACCGCCGTGCGCTCACCGCAGTTGCGCACGCTGGGCCTCGCCGTCGGCGATCACGTGATGGTGTCGTGCAACCTGGTCGACCCGGTGCGGGTGGGGCCCGCCGATGCGTGGGACGCGGTGGCCGGCCACGCGACGATCGCCAGGGCGGAACTGGTGGGGCTGGTCCCCGAGACGGTGCTGCGGAGCGCCCCCGAGGACCGTTGGGGCCAACTCGACCTCGCCGCCGACCGGACCATCGAGGCCCGACTGCACGCCGCAGGACGGTAGGGCCGGCCTCACCAGTCGCTGCGCTCACGCCCAACCCGCCGGCGGCTGATCGAGGGCCGCTGCGCCGGCCCCGCGGCGGTCAAGCGGGGCGGACCTCGGCGCGGGCCAGGGCCCGCTGGCGGCGGAGGCGGCGGCGCTCGCGTTCGCTCATGCCACCCCAGATGCCGAACTTCTCGCCGTTGGCCAGCGCGAACTCGAGGCAGTCCTCGCGCACGACACAGCCCCGGCACACCTCCTTGGCCTCACGGGTGGAGGCACCCCGCTCGGGGAAGAAGAGGTCGGGATCGACACCGAGGCAGTTGGCGAAGTCCTGCCAGCCCTGGTCTTCGAGTTCGTTCGCTGCAGCGGTTCTCATGGGGAGCCCCCTGGTGCCAGACGCCGGAGCGGCGCTCATACCACAGTTGTAATTACAACGGTGTGATCTTCATCATGGCCCGCTTCCCGGCCCGGCGCAAGGGCGAATCGCCCTGTCGGGCCGCGGCGCCCTGGCGGCACCGCCCCGCGCCGCCGGGCGATACGGTGCCGCCGGCACGGCGACATTCGGGGGGACGGGGGCATCGATGAGGCGAATGGACGGCAAGGTGGGAATCGTCACCGGCGAGATCGTGCACCCTGACGGTGGCTCCGACACCCAGTAGCGGCGCCGGCGGCGCCTTGGCGGCGTTGGCCCGTGGCGACAACCTGCGGGCCTACGACATCGCGACAGCTGCGCTCGACCGCGCACCCGGAGATGCACGCGTCGCCCACACCGTCGTGCTCGCGCTGGCCCGGGCAGGTGCCACCCGACGGGCCGAGGAGCAGTACGACCACCTGGGTCTCGCGGCGGCCGCCACCGCCTCCGAGGACGAACAGCTGCGGTCGGACCTGCTCGCCCTCGGCGGCCGGTTGGCGAAGGACCGTGCCCTCGACGCCACCGGTGAGGAGCGGCGGCGCTGGGCGAGGACCGCATGCGAGCGCTACGCCTCATCCGGCGCCGCGATGGGCTACGGCGAAGTGAACGCCGCCACCATGGCCGCCGTGGCCGGTGACCTCGACCGGGCCCGCCATCACGCGCGCCGGGCCCTCGCTGCTGCCGTGGCGCCGGACGAAGGCGCGTCGACCGCTCCCGCTGTTGCGGACACCACCCAGCGGTACTGGCGAGCGGCAACGGTGGCCGAGGCCTGTTGCGTGCTCGGCGACCACGCCCGGGCCGCCACCGCCCTGGTCGAGGCCGACACGGTGGCTGCTGGGGACCTCGGCGCCAAGGCCTCGACCCGCCGCCAACTGCTGCTCCTGGCTGACGCCGGGTTCGGCGACCCTTCACTGCTCGACCACCTGCACATGCCCGGCGTCGTCGCCTTCGGCGGCCACCGCCTCGTTGACGGCGATGTCGGCACCGTCGACGTCGCGGCACGGGTGAGGGCGATCGTGGCCGAGCACCACGTCGGGGTCGCACACGGCTCGCTCGCGTGCGGTGCCGACATCCTGTGGGCCGAGGCCTTGCTGGCCGCTGGGGCGGAGCTCCACATCGTGTTGCCGTTCGACCCCGAGGAGTTCGTCGCCACCTCCGTGCGCCCCGGCGGTGAGGGGTGGGTGCGGCGGCACCGCGAGGTCCTCGAGGCCGCGGCCACGGTGACGGTGTCGTCACCCGGCCGATCACTCGGCGACCCCTCTCTCTACGGCTATGCGGCCAGCCTGTTCCTCGGGCGGGCACTGATCCGGGCCCGCGCGATGACCGTCACGCCGCGGTTGCTCGTCGTGTGGGACGGCATGGCGGCCGAGGGGCCGGCCGGGACCGCCGCCGACGTCGCCAAGTGGCGGACCGCCGGGCTCCCGCTCGATGTCGTGCACGGCACCGGGACACTTCCCCCGGAGCAACCGACGCGCGACTCGTCCCACCCTCGCCACGTGCGGGCGGCGATCTTCGGCGACTTCGCCGGTTTCAGCCGGCTCACCGACGCCGACACACCGGGGTTCATCGACCAGAGCCTCCGGACGGTTGCCGACGTGATCGATGCCGCCGGCGACGGCGTGCTCTACCGCAACAGCTGGGGAGACGGCATCTACGTCGTGTGCGAGAGCGCGCCGGCCGCGGCCGAGCTGGCACTGGCGCTCCAGGCCGCGATCGACGAGCTCCCCTCCGCATCGAGCGCCCTGCGGCTGCGCCTCGGCGGCCACCTCGGCCCCATGTTCCGTCTGTTCGACCCAGTGCAGCGACAGGACACCTGGTGGGGCCAGGCCGTCGTCACCGCTGCCCGCATCGAGCCTCGCACCCCCGCCGGCGAGGTCTACGTGACCGAGGCCTTCGCCGCCCTCTTGTCGCTCGAGGCGGGCCACGCCTTCACCGCCGAGTACGTCGGCCAACTGGCCACCGCCAAGGCCTTCGGCACGATGCCGATGTATGTGCTGAAGGCCCGTCCGGGTCGGTAGCAGGCGGGGCTTCACATGGCTGCTGCAGCCAAGCGATTGCCGCGACGCCCCCGGGTCGCGGCCGGGCGCGCCCACACGCCGCCGATCGCGACCCGCCTCCGGTCACCCGGTGTGGCCTCCTCAACTCGGAGGAGGGGTCGCCTCACCCTGCGAATCCTCGCCCCAGCACACTGGCTCGCCGGAGGTGTCGATGGCACAGGCGTGAAACGTCCCGACCGCCACCGAGGTGAACTCCCCTTCGGGCGGGTCCTGCAGCAGATCGAGGCCCCAGCACGCGAGCCGCTGGTTCGTGCCCAGGGCGCACCCGACATCCCGATTGACCGATACGGAGGCCACTCGGCCCGCCGGCAGGTCCGCAGGGTCGGGTGCGCCCGATCCCCAGCAGACCACGGCGGCGTCCTCGTCGACGGCACAGAAGTGACCGGCACCACCGGCAAGGCTGGCGAAACGTCCACTCGGCGGTTGCGTGGCCTCGTCATCGGAATTGCCCTCACTGGCCCAACACTCGATCTCCCCGCTGGCTTCGATGGCGCAGTAGACGTCGTCGCCGCTGGTGGCCACGGCGACGTGGGGGCCCGAGGGGTCGGTGATCGTGGCCGGCCGCAGGTGCCAGCAGGCGATCTCGCCGTTCTCCGCGATAGCGCACCCCGGGCGCCCGAGTTGGACGAAGACACCGGCTGGCGGTGCCCCCTGCTGGGTGAAGTCATCGGGCTCGGGGGTATCGCCGGCCCAGCACGCCAACTGACCCTCGGGGCTCAGCGCGCACATCCCGCCTGCTGGAGTCGACTCCAACGCCGCGAACTCACCGGTCGGCGGCTCGGCACTCGGCACGGCGCCCCAGCAGTACACGCCACCCGTGTCGTCGAGCGCACACGAGTACGAACCGGTCACTGCGACCGTGGAGGGACCGGCTTCGGCGAGCACATCGTCATCGGGGTCGGACGACAGCACCGTCTCCACGGTCGATGAGCCATCGTCGACATCGGCTGCCTCGACCACCCCGTCGAGCGTGTAGGCCGCAACATGCGTGACGTCGAAGGTCTGTCGGAACAGCCTCAGCTCCTCACCCTCGGCGATGAACCGGCAGTCGTACCGGACGAACACGTCCTCGGGAGACGCGTCTACCGCGCTCTCCGGGGCGTCGGCCGCCGGCTCAGGGGTCGGACAGTCCTCGGCGAAGCGCTCGTTCTCCTCATCGACCTCCGTACTGCCGGCGACCTCGACGAAGAACGGGATCGGCGCCGCAGCATCCGCGGCCGCGTCGATGAACGCTTGCGAGAAGCGGACCTCCGACGTGATGAGGTGGGGCTGAGCGTCGAGGGGCAGGCCGGCCTCCTCCAGGCGCTCCTGCTGCGAGGATGCCAGTGGCAGGCTGGGCACCTGTGCGATCGGATAGGTGCCCTCCGTCAGTTCTACGGCGGTGATCCGCGCCTGGCCATCCTCACCGAGGGAGAACCACTGCCCGATGGTGGCGGGGTTGTCCTGCGCTCCGACCGCGCTGGAGGTCGCGAACTCCTCCACCGTAGGTGCCGCGACCACGTCGTCCTCGGAGAGCCCCCCACCGTCGCCGCCGTCGCCGCAACCGGCAAGCAGGAGGAGGCCGACTGCCAGTGCCGCTGCCATCCTTGCCGCGACCGGCGTGATCGGTCCACGGAACGGTCGGCGCACACGCGCGCAGCTCAGCTCTCCACAACCACGGGATTTGGTGTCAATCCAATCGAGTCGCTCGGCGGTCTCTCCCAGCATGACGGCCAACCTAGCCGTCAGAGCGCGCGGGAAACCGAGCATCAGGTGAACGGAAAGTAACAGAATCGTCTCCTCAGTAGCTGGGCGATCTCGCCAGAAGGCAGTGGGCCCATTGCCCGCTATGAGGCAATCCGCTAGCCTCCGGTTCGTCGCCGGAGAGGTTCGCCGACCGGTGCCATTTCGGGGGTCGGGTCCTCCCGACGCCGGCGGAGACGAGATCGGAGGACGGAACGTGAGCGGGTCGCATGCCGGGTGGTACCCCGACGAGCACGACCCGACCCTCGCCCGATACTGGGACGGCGTGTCCTGGACCGACCAGACCCGACCCATGGAGGGATTGGAGCCGGCGGTCGCCGCCCAGGCCGCCGGCACCACGGCGGCCGCACCTCCGCCCGTCGCCGGGTCCCGGTTGGATGCACCGGCCGGCCCCCCGCCCGCTGCGGGGACCAAGCGCTCGTGGGTGCGTCACCCCGCCACCTGGGCGATCACGCTGATCGCCGTGGTCGCCCTCACCGCCGCCGCCGTCGTGGTCCTCACCGGCGACGACGCCGCCGCCACCCCCGTCACCCTCGAACCCGCCGGCGACA
>CAZWMT010000023.1:0-21270 GCA_964635055.1 uncultured Microthrixaceae bacterium
CGCCACCCATGACCATCCGAGCCGACTCGGCATAATCACGAGTTCGGCATGATGCCGCTTATGCCGACGTCGGCATAACGAGCAGAGCCAGTCAAGGTTGACCAGCTCGGTGACCTTGATCTTGTGCCAGTCGATGCGATGGTCGACCTGGAGGTGCTGGGTGGCGTCGCAGATGTCGCGGGTGCAGCCGATGTTGAGCAGGTCGAGCACGACCTGCTGACGGGCGGTGGTGTGCCGACCGAGGTGGGTGACGTTGAACACGTCCCGCCCGTTGGTGATGACGAAGTCGATGGCGGCGTCGGGCAGTAGGGCCTTCACGTCGGCGACGGACACCGGCCCGAAGCCATGGAGGTCGCACAGCTCGCCGGGCAGGGTGTGCCCCCGTTGCAGGGCGGCGCCGTCGATGCGGACGATCAGCTTCACGTCGGGACGGATCGGCTCACGTTTCGGGCGGAGCGGCGGCATCGTCGATGGTGGGGTCGGCCCCGAGCCAGAGGCCGGCGCCGCTCCGGACGGCAGGAGCGGCCCTGGATCCGGGGCCCGCGGCGGGCCGCCGGGAGCAGACCCAGGGCCAGGGCCGTCGTCACCGTCGGCGTCGGCGTCGGCGTCGGCGGTCGAGGGTTCGGTCGCCACGCCGTCCGCCGCATCGAGGTCGACGATCCCGGCGAAGGCCATCAGGGCGTCGTAGGCGAGGGCGTCGCCGCGTTCGCGGCGGCCTTGGCGGCGGGCGACGGCGAAGGCTCGCTCGAGGAAGGGCTTGAGCTGGGCGTTGAGCAGGGCGACCTGGTGGGCGGGCCCGTTGAACCGCCCCCAGCCTTCGCCGAGCGCGTTCGTCCCGCTGGTGAAGGACCGGTTCCGGTGCGCCGCACGGGCCCGGGCTTCGTCGTCGCCCAACGCCGCCGCCTTGCGCGCCTTGGCCTTGCGGTTCAGCTCGCCGAGCGAGCCGCGCCGAGCGGTGTCCAGCAGCTCGCGCTCGGCGGTGGGGTCGGCGGACGCCCCGTCGGCCACCGCCTTGGCCTGATCCGGCGAGAGCTCGCCGTTGCGCACCGCGTCCGAGGCGTCGGGCAGCTCCTGGAGCCGTCGCGAGCACTCGAGGTCCCGGGCGGCGTCGCCGGCGGACTGGCCCGTCTGGCGGGCCAGCCAATCCGCGGCCGATCGGTCGCCCGTGTCGCCCCACAGCGATTCGTTGTCGACCCGGCGCGCCAGCAGGAGGCGCAGGCCGGCGGCCGCCTTCTCGATGGCGGCGAGCAGGCTGATGGCCTCGGCCGCCTGGGCGACCGTGAGGATGTCCGGATCGAAGCTGCGCGCCAGGGCGGCGAGGTGGCCCTTGATCGATCGCAGGATCCGGAACATGTGTTCGATAGTAGACGCCTGCGTGGCTCAGATCAAGTGTTTTCGATGGTTTTTCTATGATCTCAATACAGGAATCCGAGACTCGGGGGTTCGACGTGCCACCAGCGCCCACAGGACTGCGCTGGTCCCGTCGGGCGGCGCGCCCAAGAGCGTCCACTGCCGCCGGCCGATGAGGCCCAGGCGCCCCCGGAGAGCCCCAACGGCCTCGCCACGGACCCGCACTTGCATGGCTGTGCCGCGCTAGCCTTTGCAGATGCCAAGTTACAGGCCAGGACAGATCGCAGACCTGCTCGGGGTGAGCGCCGACACGGTGCGCCGTTGGAGCGACGACGGGCGCCTGCCCACCACCCGCACCGACAGCGGCCAGCGGGTGATCGACGGCGCCGACCTCGCCGCCTTCCTCGAGTCCTCCGCCGGCGCCATCGAGATCCCTGCCATCGGCGCCAGCTCGGCCCGCAACCGCTTCACCGGCATCGTCACGAAGGTGACCAGCAACGACATCGTGGCCAAGGTCGAGCTGGCGGTCGGCCCCCACCGGATCGTCTCGGTGCTCACCAGCGAGGCCGCCGAGGAGCTGAAGCTCGCCCCCGGCGTGCTGGCCGTCGCCTCGGTGAAGTCGACCGACGTGGTCATCTCCCTGCCGGCGGTGGCCTGATGACGAGCTCCCGAACGCACGCACGCCGACTCGGCGCCCTCGGCCTCGCCGCTGCGCTGGCCCTCACCCTCGTGGCCTGCGGCTCCGACGACGGCGGTGACGTCGCCGAGACCGGGGACGCGTCGACCAGCACCACGGCGGCCGGCGCCACCACCAACGACACCCTCGCCGAGCAGACCATCACCGTGTTCGCGGCGTCGTCGCTCACCGATGCCTTCACCGAGATCGGCGCCGACTTCGAGGCGGCCAACCCGGGGACCACGGTCGAGTTCAACTTCGGCTCGTCGTCCGACCTCGTCGAGTCCATCACCGGCGGCGACGCCCTCGGCACCGCCGACGTGTTCGCCTCGGCCGACGAGAGCAACATGGACAAGCTGGTCGACGCCGAGGACAACGCCGCCGAGCCCGAGGTCTTCGCCCGCAACCAGGCCGAGATCGCCGTCCCCGCCGGCAACCCGGCCGAGGTCACCGGTCTGGAGGACTTCTCGAACGAGGACCTGTTCGTCGGCGTGTGCACGCCCGACGCGCCCTGCGGCGCCTATGCCCAGGAGATCTTCGACAACGCCGGCGTGACGCCGTCGATCGACACCGAGGAGGCCAAGGTGACCGACGTCGTGGCCAAGGTGGCGAGCGGCGAGCTCGACGCCGGCATCGTCTACGTCACCGACGTCCTCGCCAACGACGACGAGGTCGACGGCGTCGAGATCCCCGCCGACGTGAACGTCGACGCGGCCTACCCCATCGCCACCGTGACCGAGGCGCCCTCGCCCGACGGCGCCGACGCCTTCGTCGCCTACGTCCTGTCCGACGAGGGCCAGCAGGTGCTGGCCGACTTCGGCTTCCTCCCGCCGTCGTGAACGGCGCCGCGGCGCGCGTGCGATGACGCGCGCCGCGGGGCACCGCCCACCAAGATGAGGCCATGCCCCAGGCGACGGCCGTGAACCGGGACCGGCGCCCGGACGGCGAGGGCCCTCGGTGCGCGGCCGTCACCCATCGGAGCCTGCAGCCGCGCCGCTCCCACGGCGCGTGGGACGCCGGCCACCACGAGCTCGGGGCCCGGCGGGCGGCGCGAGCGCGACCGGCCGGGCGGCGCGCATGAGCGATGACACCCGCCGGCGCCGGCCACCGGTCGCGCTGCTGGTCCCCGCCGGCCTCGCCGGCCTGCTGGTGGTGCTGCCGCTGGTGGGGCTGCTCCAACGGGCGCCGTGGGGCGACCTCTGGTCGCTGCTCCGCACCGAGACGGTACGGGAGGCCCTGCGGCTGTCGATGGTCACCTCCCTGGCCGCCACCGCCATCTCGCTGGTGCTCGGCGTGCCCCTGGCGTGGGTGCTCGCCCGGGTGGTCTTCCCCGCCAAGCGGTTGGCCCGGGCGATGGTGACGCTGCCCATGGTGCTGCCGCCGGTGGTCGGCGGCGCCGCCCTGCTTCTCGCCCTCGGCCGTCGGGGCCTGGTGGGACAGTGGCTCGACCAGTGGTTCGGCGTCGTCCTCCCCTTCTCGACGACCGGGGTGATCATCGCCGAGACCTTCGTGGCCATGCCCTTCCTCGTGGTGACCGTCGAGGCCGCCTTCCGGGGCGCCGACCGCCGCTACGAGGACGCCGCCGCCACCCTCGGCGCCCGGCCGTGGACGGTCTTCCGACGGGTCACGCTGCCGCAGTCCCGGTCGGCACTCGTCGCCGGCGCCGTGCTCTGCTGGGCCCGGGCGCTCGGCGAGTTCGGCGCCACCATCACCTTCGCCGGCAACCTCGAGGGCCGCACCCAGACCATGCCCCTCGCCGTGTTCGTGGCCCGCGAGAGCGACCGCGGCGCTGCCATCGCCATGAGCCTCGTCATGGTGGCCATCTCCCTGGCCGTGCTCATCGGCCTACGCGACCGCTGGTTGGCCACTGGCGACGCTCGCGGTGAGGACCGATGACGTCATCCCCCGTGGCGGGCCCCACCGACGTGCGTGTGGGTCCCGGCGTCGTCCTCGATCGCACGGGCACGGGCGGCGTTGCCGCCGCGTGCCACGGGCACCTGCGGCGCCGGAGGCGGGACGGGTGAGCCTCGACGCCGCCGTCCGCGTCGACCGGGGCGACTTCACCCTCGACGTCGCCGTCGCTGCAGCCGACGGCGAGCTCGTGGTCGTCCTCGGCCCGAACGGCGCCGGCAAGAGCACCTTGCTCGGTGCCCTCGCGGGCCTCGTCCCTGCCGAGGGGCGCATCACCATCGGCGACACCGTGGTCCTCGACGCCGCCTCCGGCGTCGACCTGCCGCCCGAGGACCGGCCCGTCGGTGTGGTCTTCCAGGACGGGCGGCTCTTCCCGCATCTCAGCCTGCTCGACAACGTCGCCTTCGGCCTGCGCAGCCGGGGCGCCCGCAAGGCCGCCGCGCGCGCCGTCGCCCACGACTGGCTCGAGCGCATCGGCCTCGCCGAGCGCGCCGACGACCGCCCCGCCGCGCTCTCCGGGGGACAGGCGCAGCTGGTCGCGCTGGCCCGCGCCCTCGCCACCGAGCCGCGGCTCCTCCTGCTCGACGAGCCGCTCTCGGCGCTCGACGCCCAGGTCCGCCCTGCCATCCGAGCCGATCTGCGCCGCCATCTCTCGTCCTTCGACGGCAGCCGCCTCCTCGTCACCCACGACCCCGTCGAGGCGCTCGTCCTCGCCGACCGCCTGGTGGTGGTCGAGGACGGGCGGGTCGTGCAGGAAGGCACGCCCGACGAGGTCCGCCGCCGCCCGCGCTCCTCGTACGCAGCCAGCGTGGTCGGCCTCAACCTCTGGCGAGGCACCGGGAGGAGCGGCCGCTTCGTGCTCGACTCGGGCGGCGAGCTCGTCACCGCCGGCCCGGTGCCTGACGGCCCCGCGCTCGCGGTGGTGGCCCCGAGCGCGGTGGCCCTCCACCGCAGCCGACCGGAGGGGTCGCCCCGCAACGTGGTGGAGGGCGTCGTGGCGGGCATCGAACACCGTGGTGGCACGGTGCGGGTGCAGCTCGACGGGCCCCTCCCGCTGCTCGCGGAGGTCACCGCCGCCGCCGTCGCGGACCTCCACCTCGTCATCGGCGACCCCGTCTGGGCATCGGTCAAGGCGTCCGAGATCACCACCTCGCCGGCCTGAGCGCGGGACGGGCCGCCCGTCTCCCCCGACTCCGGGGCGCTCGTCGCCGCTCGTCCGCCGTCCACGCAATAGGGTGCGGATTCCGCAGGCCGTCGCCCCGAGCGGGGCACGTGACACAGAAGGGTGGGTCGGGACCCATGGGCAGGTTGGACGGGAAGGTCGCGCTGATCACCGGTGCCGGACAGGGTCTCGGGCGGGTCGCCGCCGAGCTCTTCGCGTCGGAAGGGGCCACCGTGGTGGTGGCCGAGTTCTCCGAGGCCAGCGGCACCGAGACCGTCGCCGCCATCGAGGCGGCCGGCGGCACCGCCGGGTTCGTGCAGGTGGACGTGTCGAAGGCCGACCAGGTGCAGGCCATGATCCAGTACGCCGTCGACACCTTCGGCGGCCTGCACGTGCTCTACAACAACGCCGGCATCATGCCGCCCGACGACGGCGCCACCCTCGACACGCCCGAGTCCACGTGGGACGTCGTGATGGAGGTCAACCTCAAGGGCGTCTGGCTGTGCTGCAAGTACGGCATCCCGGCGATCATCGCCTCGGGCGGCGGATCGATCATCAACGTCTCGTCGCTGGTGGCCATCATGGGCTCGGCCACCGCCCAGATCGCCTACACCGCCAGCAAGGGCGGCGTGCTGGCCATGAGCCGCGAGATGGCCATCGAGCACGCCAAGGACGGGGTGCGCATCAACGCCCTGTGCCCGGGGCCGATCATGACCGATCTCATGGCCGAGCTGCTCTCCGACGACGCCAAGCGGGCCCGCCGCCTGGTGCACGTGCCCATCGGCCGCTTCGGCCAGGCCGCCGAGATCGCCAACGCCGCGCTGTTCCTGGCGTCGGACGAGTCGTCGCTCATGACCGGCCAGCAGCTGGTCATGGACGGCGGCATCAGCGCCGCCTACGTCACACCGGAGTAGCGCCACACCACGAGCACCACCCGTACCACCGATCCAGGGGAGGATCAGATGGAACTCAACGAGCTCGAAGCCATGATCGCGGGGGGCGAGGTCGACACGGTGCTCACCGTGTTCCCCGACCTCCAGGGCCGGTTCATGGGCAAGCGGGTCACCGGCCAGTACTTCCTCGACCAGGTGCTCGACGGTGAGGGGGCGGTGCACGTCTGCAACTACCTGCTGGCGGTCGACGTCGACATGACGCCGCTGCCCGGGTACCGCTACGCGAACTGGGACCAGGGCTACGGCGATGCCGCGTGCATCGCCGACCTGTCCACGCTGCGGTTGGTCCCGTGGCTCGAGAAGACCGCGCTGGTGATCTGCGACCTGCAGGACGAGGACACCGGGGAGCCCGTCGAGGTGTCGCCACGGCAGATCCTGAAGCGCCAGGTCGAGCGGGCCGCGGCCAAGGGCTACTCGGTGAAGATGGGCGCCGAGCTCGAGTTCTTCTTGTTCCGCGACACCTACGAGGAGGCCCACGAGAAGGGGTACCGCGACCTGGTCCCGCACTCGAAGTTCATCGAGGACTACCACATCCTCCAGACCACCAAGGACGAGTACCTGATCCGCCAGATCCGCAACGGGATGCTCGGCGCCGAGATCCCGGTGGAGTTCTCGAAGGGCGAGGCCGGCTACGGCCAGCACGAGATCAACATCACCTACGACGACGCCCTGCCCATGGCCGACATCCACACGGTGTACAAGAACGGGGCCAAGGAGATCGCCGCCCTCAACGGCCGTTCGCTGACGTTCATGGCCAAGTACTCGATGGACGACGTGGGGTCGTCGTGCCACGTGCACTCGAGCCTGTGGGACGCCGAGGGCACCGAGTCGCTCACGTGGAACGCCGACGCCCCCGACCACATGAGCGACGTCTACCGCAACTACGTCGGCGGGCTGATCACGACGGGGCGGGAGCTGGCGTGGTGCTACGCGCCCTACGTCAACTCGTACAAGCGCTACATGCCCGACTCGTGGGCCCCGACGGCGCTGGTCTGGGGCCGGGACAACCGCACCTGCGGGCTACGCACCGTGGGGCACGGCAAGGGCTTCCGGGTGGAGTCGCGGGTGCCGGGCGCCGACTGCAACCCGTACCTGGCCTTCGCCGCCACCATCGCCGCCGGCCTGCACGGCATCGAGACCGGTGCCGACCCCGGCGGTCCGTTCGAGTCCAACGCCTACGAGGCCGACGACGTCGAGCGGGTGCCCTCGACGCTGGTCGAGGCCATCGAGTTGTTCGAGCGCAGCGACGTGGCCCGGGAGGCCTTCGGTGAGGACGTCCACCACCACCTGCTCAACACCGCCAAGCAGGAGTGGGCCACCTCGAACCGGGTGGTCACCGACTGGGAGCTCCAGCGGGGCTTCGAGCGCATCTGAGCAGCGCCGACGGCGGCCCCCACGGAGAGACGGACAGTCAGCCGAGCGTGGTCGCCAGGGTGGGCCCACCCGGAGCGGCACGGCGACGTGACCAGCGGCGGCGGGCGGCGGCTGCAGGCTGGTCGGCGCTGACGTAGGGCCCTGCGCTCGGCGGTCGG
This sequence comes from uncultured Microthrixaceae bacterium, assembly GCA_964635055.1. Lineage (GTDB taxonomy): Bacteria > Actinomycetota > Acidimicrobiia > Acidimicrobiales > DATDAH01 > JAEUJM01. The sequence goes on from CAZWMT010000023.1 coordinate 7,585, forward strand.
CCGGCCCGGGGCCGGAAGCGTCGCGCCCCCTGGGCCGCGCGTGCGCTCCCGGGATCGGCCCGCAGCTGGGCGCGCACCGTCGCCGCCACGTCGGCGCCGAACGTGCGCTCGACCACGAGGTGGGCCAGGTCGTAGCTGCTCGTGGCGCCCGATGCGGTGACCACCCGGCCATGACGCACCAGCCGCTCGCGGTGTGGCACGGCACCGACCGCCGGCAACTCGTCGAGGACCAGCCAGTGGCCCGTCGCATCGCACCCGGCGAGCGCACCCGCCGCGCCGAGCAGCATCGATCCCGTCGACACCGCGGTGGTCCACTGCGTGCTGCGATGAGCCTCGGCGATCCAGGACACCAGCCGATCGTCGTGCACCAGCCGCCGCGCGCCGAGCCCACCGGGAACGACCAGGGTGTCGGGATGGGGCCAGTCCGCGAGGGCCCGATCGGCCACCAGCACGCCGGGCTTGCCCTGGGTGTTGCAGGGCCCCGCACGGTCGGCCACGAAGTGCACCTCGACGTCCGGCACCCGCCGGAAGAACTCGTACGGGCCGATCGCCTCCGCCGCCGTCACGCCGTCGTACACGAGGATGGCCACGTCCATCGGCCCAGTGTGACCGGTCGCCGCCGCCGGCGATAGCCCTTCGTCGACCCCTCTCCCGTTCCGGGTACAGGAACTTCCCGTTCCGGGTACAGGAATTGACCGGTGAGCCGGGAGATCTGTACCCAGAACAAGAACCCAGCCGTTCCGGGTACAGGAATCGACCGGTGAGCCGGGAGACCTGTGCCCAGAACGGCGGGCGGCCGGGTGCGCGGCGCGCTCAGAGGTCCTGGTCGATGGCGTCGTGGATGACGTGGGCGAGGCGGCGGGCGCCGGCGTCGGTGAGGTGGACGGTGTCGGGCACCCGCAGCGGCACCACCTCGCCCTGGCGATTGGTGGTGGTGGCGAGGTACTCCCCGTTCGGGCCGGCGAGCGCGTCGTTGGCGTCGATCAGGGTGATCTCGGGCCACCGCTCGGCCAGGTCGGTGTACACCTGGCGCAGGCCGGCGGTGATCTCCTGATTCGTCGCCGAGTACTCCGGCGGCGGCAGCACCCAGTAGACCTTCGCCTCGGACCCGGCATCGTCGAGCACCTGCATCAGCCGGTCGGCCTGCCTGCTCCAGGCGTCGAAGAACTCGGGCGTGTTGCTCGCCACCTCGTTGCCGTCCTCGTCCACCCAGAAGTCGGTGTCGGTGTAGTTGCCGATGAAGAGGAAGACGATCACCTCGGGGTCGTCGTCGGCCACCTGCCGTTCGAGCCGCCGCACCCAGTCGACGTAGCCCGGCGTGAGCAGGCCCGAGTTGTTCACCGCTCGGTTGTCGATCTCGACGTCGCTGCCGAAGGTGTCGTCCAGGGCGGGCCCGGTCTGGCGGAGGATCGAGTCGCCGGCGAGCAGCACCCGGTCGGGCTGCGCGAAGACCAACTTCGCCACCAGCACCCCCACCACCAACACCGCCAAGAGGCCGAGCACGGTGCGGGTACGCGAGTTCACCCGCTATTCCTACCGTTCGCCGCCCCTCAGTCGGGCGCGCGGGGCACGATGGCGGTGCCCGGCTCGGGCCGGCGAGGACGATCGGTCGGCCGTGTCGGCGCGGGCGATCGGGGCGACGACGGCGCCGGACGGGCCGGCGGCGACGCCGACTGCGCTGCGGGTCCCGACGGGGACGGGCGGCCCGTCGGCAGGCCCGACATCCGGGTCAGCGCGTCGGCCATCTCCGCGGAGGCCGCCGCCATGGCCAGGCTGGCGAAGATCGCCGCCCGGTTGTTGTGGTAGGTGGCGTCCGAGTCGGGCGAGGCGGCCTTCTTCAGTGCGGCGAGGGTGAGCTTCTCGTACTCCTCGGAGCTGCCCTCCATGGGCATGGGTGGCCTCCCGGTCCCGACGTCGGGTACCTATCGGCCGACGGGCGGGCGGCATTGAACCCCCCTCGGCCCGCTGAGGCAGGCTGGTGCGATGCCGCTGCCCGCCGCCGAGCTCACCGCCTTCGTCGCCGATCGTTGGGGCGCCACCGTCGTCCCGCTGCTGCACGACTACATCGCCATCCCCAACGTGTCGCCCGCCTTCGACCCCGCCTGGGACGTCCACGGCCACATGCAGACGGCCGTGACCCTGCTCGAGCAGTGGGCCCGCGCCCAGGAGATCGAGGGCCTCACGGTGGAGGTGGCCACGTTGCCGGGCCGCACGCCCCTCATCGTGATGGAGGTCCCGGCCCATGGCGCCGGGACGGGCGACGCCGAGGCGGGAGGGGACGCCGGCGGGGCCGGCCCGGCGCCCGACACCGTGCTGCTCTACGGCCATCTCGACAAGCAGCCACCCATGGTGGGCTGGCGCGAGGGGCTCGGCCCGTGGTCCCCCGTGCTCGATGGTGACCGCCTCTACGGCCGCGGCGGCGCCGACGACGGCTACTCGATCTTCGCCGCCCTCACCGCCATCGAGGCCGTGCAGCGCTTCGGTGGCGCCCACCGCCGCTGCCTCGTGGTGATCGAGGCGTCGGAGGAGAGCGGCAGCCCCGACCTCGAGGCCCACGTGGAGGCCCTGGGCGACCGCCTCGGGGCGGTGAGCCTCGTGGTCTGCCTCGACTCGGGGTGCGGCACCTACGACCGGCTCTGGACCACCACGTCGCTCCGCGGCCTCGCCGGCTTCACCCTGTCGGTACGCCTGCTCACCGAAGGCGTGCACTCCGGCGCCAGCGGCATCGTCCCCTCCACCTTCCGGGTGCTGCGCCAGCTGCTCGACCGGCTGGAGGACGTCGACACCGGCGAGGTGCGCCTCCCCGCCTTCCACACCCCCATCCCCGACGAGCGGGTCACGCAGGCCGACGCCGCCGCCGCCGTCCTGGGCGACGCCATCTGGCAGCGCTTCCCGTTCGTCGGTGGCGCCCGACCGGTCGACGGCAACCCGGCCGAACTGCTGCTCAACGCCACCTGGCGGCCCGCGGTGGAGATCATCGGCGCGGACGGCCTGCCCAGCATCGAGGACGCCGGCAACGTGCTGCGCCCCGTCACCGCGGTGAACGTGTCGGTGCGCCTTCCTCCGACGTGCGACGCGGGCGCGGCCCTGGCCGCGGCCACCGAGGCCGTCACCGCCGACCCGCCCTACGGAGCCACGGTCGAGGTGCAGGGCGACTGGGCCGCCACCGGCTGGAACGCCCCGCCCACCGCCGACTGGCTGGCGCCCGCGATCGAGGCGGCGTCGCAGGCCGCCTTCGGCCAGCCGGCGGCAGCGATGGGCGAGGGCGGCACCATCCCCTTCATGGCCATGCTCGGCCAGCGCTTCCCCGACGCCCAGTTCCTGGTCCTCGGCGTCCTGGGCCCCGGCTCCAACGCCCACGGCCCCAACGAGTTCCTCGACGTCCCGATGGCCAAGGGCATCGCAGCATCGGTCGCCCACGTCCTCGACGCCCACGCGAGGCGCTGACCGGCCCCGTCCTCGAATACGCACAGCGTGCCGGAGAACCCAAAGGCGCGACAAACGAGAGGGTGGCGCACGTCGAGTCGAGCCTCACGTCGGACCGCCGCCGCTCGGACACCGGAATCCCACGCAGCGTGGCCAAACCTGCGGAGCCGTTCATTCTCGAGGCAATAGCCCCCGGATTCCGACGGCTATTGCCTCGAGAATGACCAACCGAGCGTTGGTGGGCACTGAGGGTGACGATGCGACGGGTCGGCCCCGTTCTTCGCCGCCTTTCGGCCCGAACCGGCAGCGATATGACGTAGGCGACGACTCGTCCAGTCGGAGGTGGACCCTCCGCTGAGCTGATCAGCGAGGGTGCGGCGAAGCAAGGGCGCGGCGAAGCAAGGGCGCGGCGAAGCAAGGGACGAGCGAAGCCATGACGATGCGATGAGGCGTCAGCCGAAGAGCGGTCAAAACGTGTCGCACTGGTTCACGTCGCCGCTGTCGAAGCCGCGGTTGAACCACTCCTGGCGCTCCGCCGCCGAGCCGTGGGTCCACGTCTCGGGGTTGACGTCGACGCCGGCCGACTCCTGGATGCGGTCGTCGCCCACCGCCGCCGCCGCGGTCAGGCCCTCCTGGAGATCACCGTCCTCCAGCACCCCGCGGTTGTAGACCGAGTGACCCCAGATGCCGGCGAAGCAGTCGGCCTGCAACTCGAGACGCACCGACAGGTCGTTGGCCTGATCAGGGTCCGCCTGCTGCCGGCGACTCACGTCGTCGCTGATGCCCAGCAGGTTCTGCACGTGGTGGCCCAGCTCGTGGGCGATCACGTAGGCCTGGGCGAAGTCGCCAGGGGCGTCGAAGCGACCGTTGAGCTCGCGGAAGAAGCCCAGGTCGAGGTAGGCCGTCTGGTCCGGCGGGCAGTAGAACGGCCCGACCGCAGACGTCGCCGCGCCACACCCCGTCTGCACGCCGTCGCGGAACAAGACCAGGCCGGCGTCGCGGTACTCGTCGCCGGCCTGGGCGAAGATCTCGGCCCAGGTCGCGTTCACGTCGTTCACCACGTACCTGGTGAAGTCGACCAACTCGGCCTCGGGATCCGGCGCGCCGGGAACCTGGTCGTCGGCACCCGACGGCGCGGGCTCGGCCTCGCCAAGGCCCCCCAGGATGTCGTCGAGGTCGACCCCACCACCCGACGGGTCGTCACCGCCATCCTGACCGAGCAGCGAGCCGCCGCCCAGCAGCGCGAGCACCACGACGACGACGAGCATGGCCAGACCGCCCTTGCCGGTGGGCAGGGGCAGGCCACCCACGCCACCGCGGCCCTGGGTGGACGCGCGCCGGTCGCTGACATTGTCGCCGCTGGTCCCCCGCTGCCACTTCACGGACCGCTCCTACCCCGTCGGCGCTACTTCGGGTGGGGCTCGGCCTTGGTCCAGTCGTAGACCACCTCGGTCTGGAGCACGACGTCCCAGACCGCGGCGCTGCGACGGGAGATGATCGACCAGAACAGCAATGGCAGCACGTACGTCGCCATCCAGGCCCGGGCGATCGCCTGCAGGAAGCCGATGCGGGCACCGCCGACCCGGCGGACCCGGAGGCCCAGCAGCAGTTGACCGAGTGTCCGCCCGCCGACGATCCAGCAGATGGCCACGTACAGGAACAGCAGCGCGGCACCGGCGAGCAGCGCCCCGATGGCCGAGAGGTCGTAGCCGTTGTCGGCGGAGTCGTTGCCGAGGACGGACTGCACGAGGTTGATGCTGAGGGTGATGGCCCCGCTGATCACCCACACCACCCCGAAGTCGACCAGGGCGGCGGAGCCGCGCGACACGATGCCCGCGGGTTGGCCGTGCCGTGGAGAGATCTCGACCGCTGCGAGTGGACTCATGTCCCGACGGCCTCGGCGACGGCGACGGTCGCCCCCTCGGCGGCCGGCAGCGCCGGGTAACGAGGCGTGTTGCGGTGCAGGATCCGGTCGACGAACCGGCTCAGGAGCACGTCGCCGTTCATCGTCCGGACCCGCACCAGCTTCACCGAGTCGCTGGCCAGCACGCCGGTGGACTGCCGCACGATGTCCTCGAGGCCGATGTCGGCCATGAGCGCCTGCAGGTCGACCCGCTTGACGATGCCGTCGATGTCCACCCGCTCGAGCAGGGCGTCCATGTCGATGCGAGCGAGCAACGCGTCGATGTCGACCTGCTCGATGATGCCGTTGACGTCCAATTCGCGGACCACGCCGTTGACGATCTGGTGGACCACACCCTCGGCCATGGCCCGACCGGCACCGAACGGACCCGGCCGACCCTCTGCGCGACTCTCGGCCATCCGGCCCTCCTCCTCCGATGACGGTGGGACGACACTAGGCCACACCGCGCCGGTCCGTAACGGCTCGGCTACACCAGCGCCAGCACCTGCTCGGCCAGGTCGTAGGGGTCGACGTCGTCCCGGTTGCACAGCACCGCCACCGAGGTGCGCTCGTCGTGGTCCACGAGCAGGTCGGAGAGGAAGCCGGCCCACGCGCCCGAGTGCTCGAGCCGGCCTCCGGGCAACAGGGTCAGGCCACCCCCGTAGCCCAGACCGCTCTCGTCGAGCACCGCGCCGGGTGCGAGCAGGTCGCGTCGCAGTTCCGGTCCGCCCACCTCGAACGTGCTCAGGTTGGCCGCCCACCGCTGCAGGTCGCGCACGCTGGTCCACACCGCGCCGTCGCCCGCCTGCTCCCAGTTCGTGGTGTCGGGCTCGAACCCGCCGTCGCCCTCGGCGACGTAGCCCTCGGCCCCGTCGGCCACCACCAGGTCGGCGTCGTCGCGCACGACGGTCTGGTCCATCCCCAGTGGCCCGAACACCTCGTCGGCCAGGAAGTCGGCCAGCGTGCGGCCGTCCACCTCCTCGACCACCAGGCCGAGCAGGAAGTAGTTGCTGTTCGAGTACTCGAACCGGGACCCCGGGTCGAAGTTCAGGTCCGGGACCGCGGCCAGCGCGTCGAGGGCCTGCGCGGCGGTGGTGACGTCCGTGTCGGAGAAGTCCTCGCCGAGCAACTCGGTGTAGTCGACGAGCCCGCTGGTGTGGTGCACGAGGTCGTCCAGGGTGACGGGCACGCCGTAGTCGGGCAGCTCGGGCACGTGGTCACCGACGTCGTCGTCGAGGGACAACTCGCCCGCCTCGGCGAGCAGGTACACCGCCGCGGCGGTGAACTGCTTCGACACCGAGGCGATGTCGAACGTGGTCCGCTCGTCGATGGGCACGCCCGTCGACAGGTCGGCAGTGCCGTAGCCGCCCTCGAACACCACGTCGCCCTGCACCACCAGGCTCACCGCACAACCCGGCTCGTCGTCGGGGCCCTGGTCGGCGACCAGGCCGGCCACCGCAGCCGGTGCGTCGCCGGGGGCGGGGCGGTCGGGGACGAACACGGGCGCCGTGGTGGTCGCGCCGCCGGGCCCGGCGCCCTCCTGGTCGGCGCCGGCCGGGCCGCGGCCGCTCGTGCAGCCGGCCAGGACAACGGCGGCCAGCACGAGGGCAACCAGGTCCACAACCGCCGCCGAGCGGGTCACCGTGGCCGGAAGGCGACCGGCAGATGTCGCAGGCTGGTGTGCTTGTTGCTGCGTCCCCACTCGACCGGGCCGTGCAGGGCGAGGTCGTCGAAGCGCTCCAGCACCGCACCGATGACCACCGCGATCTCCCGCCGGGCCAGCGGCGCCCCGAGGCAGTGGTGCAGGCCGTGCCCGAACGCAACATGGGGATTGGGGTCGCGGCCGACGTCGAATCGGAACGGGTCGGCGAACGCCGCCTCGTCACGGTTGGCCGACGGGTACCAGTGGGTGGTCTTGTCGCCGGCGGGGATGTGGTGCCCCGCGAGCTCGACGTCGCGGGTGGCGGTGCGGCGGTTGTAGGCGGTGGCACTGGTCCAGCGCAGGATCTCCTCGACCGCCGTGGGCATCAGCGACGGGTCGGCGCGCAGCCGCGCCTGCTGGTCGGGGTGCTCGATGAGCGCGAGCAGCCCCCCGGCGATCGAGTTGCGGGTGGTCTCGCTCCCCGCGGTGAAGAGCAGGCTGAAGAACGCCTGCAGCTCCGCGTCGGACAGGGCACCGGTGCCGTCGTCGGCCTCCGCGTGCACCACCTGCGAGAAGAGGTCGTCGGTGGGCTCGGCCCGCCGGGCCGCGATCATGTCGTCGCCGTACGACCGCAACCCGATGCCCGCCACCGCCAGCTCGTCGCTCATCCCCGTGAGGTCGCGGTCCCGGTAGTCCAGGATGGTCGAGGTCCACGCGAACAACTGGTGCCGGTCGCTCTGCGGCACGCCCATCATCGTGGCGATCGTCTGCAGGGGCAGCTCGGCGGCCACGTCGACCAGGAAGTCGCACGAGCCGCGATCGGCCACCGCGTCGAGGATGGCCGCCGTGCGCTCCTGCAACCACGGACCGAGCCGGTCGACGGCGCGGGGGGTGAACGCCCGGTTGACCAGGGCCCGGATGCGCGTGTGGGTCGGTGGGTCCGACATGTTCAGCATCACACCCGTGACCAGGCCGGGAGGCAGGTCGTCGAGCGTCGTGCCGCCTCCCACCCGGCCCGGGCCGGTCTCCGACGAGAACGCCTCGTGGTCGTGCAGCACGCGGAGCACGTCGGCGTGGCGGGTGATCACCCAGAAGCCCTCGTCGCCCGGTGCGTGCGGCGTCGGCGGGTGCCAGAACACCGGTCGCTCGTGCCGCAGCGCGGTGAACACGTCGTGGGGGAAGCCGGACGCGAACAGGTCGAGGTCGGTCAGGTCCACCCCGCTCAGGTCCACCGCCGGAGGCTACCCAGAGCGCGCGAGCCCTTCTGATCGTGACGAGTCCTCGGTGAGCGTGCGCCGCAGGTTGGCGAGGGCGCGGTGCTGCATGGCCTTCACCGCGTTGGCGGTGCGCCCGGTGATGGCGGCGACGTCCTCGAGCGACAGGTCGGCGACGAAGCGGAGCACCACCACCTCGCGCTGGTCGTCGCCCAGCTCCGCGAGGGCGGCGATCAAGGCGTCGTCGACCGGGTCGGGGGCCGGCGGAGCCACCGCGGTGGGAGGCCGCCGATCGACGATGCGCGGCCGACGTGAGCGCCGGCGGAAGGCGTCGGTCATGCGGTTGTGGGCGATGGTGAAGACCCATCGACGCAGGTCGGTGGCATCGCCGTGGAACCGGTCGAGATCTCGGCTGACCTGCAGGAAGACCTCGCCGAGCACGTCCTCGGGATCGGGTACACGCCGGGCCCGCAGGTAGCCCAACACCGCCGGCGCCAGCTCGCGGTAGGCCGTGGTCGCGTCGGCCTCGAACCCGACATCGAACCCGGCCTCGAACCTGACCGCGGAGCGCCCCACCCCGGCGATGGCCCGGTCGGGGGCCGGTGGGCCCGGGTCGAGCGCACCCGGCGCGGGCGTCCCGAGCTCGTCCGCGGGCCGTCGGCCCAGGTCGGTGACCGTTCCCGTCATCGGGTCGCCGTCGCCTCGATCGTCGAGTCGGTGCTCCCGGCACCGCCTCCGTCCGGCCCCGCACCGGTCGGCGCGGGTGTCGGCGTGGGTGTCGGCGTGGGTGTCGGCGAGCCACTGCCGGTCGGCCCGGGCGAGGAGGGTCGGGGCGCCGGCGGTCCGCCCCCTGTCGAGCCGCCCACCGGCGGGCCGCCCCGCGGCGAACTTCCGCCAGTGGGCGCATCCTGCGGTGGCGACGGCGCCGGGTTCGACGAAGACCCGGCACGGGGCGCCGGTGCGGGCATCGAGCCCGACGGCGTGCCACGTGTCCCCCCAGTGGCGGGCGCGCTGGTCGCACCCGCCGTGGGGGCGGGGCCGGCGCCACCCGACGCCGACGGCGTCGAGGCCGCCGTGGCCGCGCGGCCACCCGTCGTCGCCGGGCGGCCCAGCGCTCCCGCGCTCCTCGGGCCCTGACGGCCCGGGTCGCCTGCGCGCTCCCCGCCGGGTCGACCCGGCCGGGTCGGGTCGCCCGCCGCGGTCTCTCCCGTGGGATCCGGACGCGGCTGGGGATGCCTCGGTGCGACCGCCCGGCGGGCCGGAGGGACCTCGATGCCGATGTGCTCGAGCGTCTGGTGCATCGCGGTCTGCGCCGGTGCCGGCAGCACGCCGGCCGCGGCCAGGCTGGTGGACCCCAGCAGGAGGCCGGCCCCGGCGACACCGGCGAGCGCGGCCCGGCGACGGCGGCGGCGGGCACCTGCCTGTCGATCGATGGCGGCGAGGTGCTCCCGCGCGGTCGGCGGTGGCACGGGGGCCGAGGCGAGACGCTGCAGGCGGGCCACGAGGACGTCGTCTCCCGCGAGCGGGGACGCGATCGGGGAGACGTCGAGATCGGGGCTCATGTTCTCCGCTCCTGCTCGCTTCGCTCGCGGGCCGCTCGGGCCACGCCCTCGTTCCTCGGGCTCATGTCTCCCGCTCCTGCTCGCTTCGCTCGCGGGCCGCTCGGGCCACGCCCTCGTTCCTCGGGCTCATGGCTCCTTCAGCGCCGGTGGACAGGCGGAAGATACGGGTGGCACCTGAGAGGAACCTGAGTGGGTTCAGCCGTATCCCCGGGCGGGCATTCGGCGCTGTCGAGCCGAGGACAACCACCCGGAAGGGGTTTCACATGTACAGACATCCACGCGCTCGCCGAGCGACGGGTCGCGTCACCGCGGGCCTGGCCGTGACCGCGGCACTCGTCACCGCCGCGTTCACCACCGGCGCCGGCGCGACGCCCGCACAGACGGGCCCTCGGCCCGGCACCATCACCGTGCCCAGCCTCGACGGGAGCGGCAACAACCAGCAACGGACGACGCAGGGCCAGGCCGGCCAGCCCTACGCACGGGTCGCCCCCGCGGTGTACGCCAACGCCGACGGCGCGATGGTCGGCGGGCCCTCCCCCCGCTACGTCAGCAACCGCGTCTTCAACGACGGGGGCCAGAACCTCTTCTCGGCGCGAGGCGTCAGCCAGTGGGGTTGGGCGTGGGGCCAGTTCCTCGACCACACCCTCGGCCTGGCCCAGGCCGGCACCGAAGCGGCCGACCTGGCCTTCGACGCCGCCGACCCGCTCGAGGAGTTCACGAACGACTTCGGGGTCATCGAGTTCACCCGTGATGCCGCCGCGTCGGCGGGCACACCCCGCCAGCAGGTGAACACGGTCAGCTCGTACCTCGACGCCTGGAACGTCTACGGCGGCACCACCGCACGCCTCGAGTGGCTCCGCGAAGGGCCGGTCGACGGCAACCTGGCCAACAACGGGCCCCACTTGCTGCTCGACGCCGACGGGTTCCTGCCCCGCCGCGACGAGCGCGGCAACGCGTCCAGCGCTCCGGAGATGGCGCTCATGGGTCGTCTCACCGGCACCACCGGCGAGGCCGCCGTCGCCGGCGATGTGCGGGCCAACGAGAACATCGCCCTCACCGCCATCCACACGCTGTTCGCCCGCGAGCACAACCGGATCGTCGATGCGCTGCCCGCCGACCTCAGCGCCCAGCGCAAGTTCGACATCGCCCGGCGGGTGGTGATGGCCGAGCAGCAGTACATCACCTACCGCGAGTTCCTCCCGGCGCTCGGGGTCACCCTGCCCGCGTACCGGGGCTACAACCCCCGGGTGGACGCCACGATCTCGAACGAGTTCGCGACGGTGGGGTACCGCGCCCACAGCATGATCCACGGCGAGTTCGAGTCCGAGGTCGACGCCGACGAACTGACCTCAGCAGAGCTCGCCGCCCTCGAGGCCGAGGGGGTGACCGTCGCCCCCGCCGGCGACGAGATCGAGCTGACCATCCCGCTCAACGTGGCCTTCGGCAACCCCGACCTGCTCGAGCAGGTCGGCGTCGAGGGCGTGCTCTCGGGCCTCGCCGGCGAGGTCCAGTACGCGAACGACGAGCAGTTCGACAACCAGCTGCGCAGCGTGATGTTCCAGGTGCCGGGACCCGGCGTGACCGATCCGGCCACCCAGTGCAACGACCAGTCCGACCTCACCCAGTGCTTCGACGGCGTGGTCGACCTCGCCGCCATCGACATCGCCCGGGCCCGGGACCACGGCATCCCGAGCTACAACGACCTGCGGGCGGCCTACGGGCTCCCCCGGGTGACCTCGTTCACGCAGATCACCGGTGAGCCCACCGACCGGTTCCCGCGCGATCCCGAGATCGACCGCTCGAACCCGCTCGACGACCCGGACATCCTCGACATCACCGAGCTCCGAGATGCGGCCGGCAACGTGTTGACGCCCGGGTCGGACGAGGCCAACGAGACCGCGGTGCGAGAGACGCGCCGGACCACCGTGGCCGCCCGCCTGCGGGCGATCTACGGCTCGGTCGACCGCGTCGACGCCTTCGTGGGGATGGTCGCCGAACGGCACCTGCGGGGTAGCGAGTTCGGCCCGTTGCAGTCCGCGATGTGGTCCCGGCAGTTCGTGGCGCTGCGCGACGGCGACCGGTTCTTCTACGAGAACGATCCGGGGCTGCGCACGATCCGGGACCGTTACGGCATCGACTTCCGCACGAGTCTCAGCCGGTTGATCGCCCTCGACACCGACCTGGACCCGGGCGAGATCAGCGCCGACGTGTTCCGCACCGCTCCGTGATGAGCGCCTGACCGTCCCGGACCGGACCGGGGTGCCCAGCGGCACCTGAAACCGCCGCGAGCCACCCGCCCGTCGCCATCAGCGACGGGCGGGTGCGCGTCCGGACCACACACGGACCCGGTGTGGACACCCGGCACCCACTCACCGCCAGCCGCAATGCAGTAGAGAGTGCGGCGTGAACGACGCGCGCGCAGGCCGACTGGTGACGGCGACCCGTCGGGTCAAGGTGCGCGCCGACGACCACTTCCTCGGCCTCGTCGCGGCAGGGGTGGCCTTCTACGCGTTCCTCGCGTTCGTGCCCACCGTCGTGGTGGCCATCACGCTGTTCGGCGTGTTCGCCGACCCCTCCGAGATCGAACGCCGCCTGCAGGACGACACCGCGACCGCGGTTCCCGACGAGGTGCGCTCGCTCGTCCTGGCGCAGGTGCGCGCCGCCGCGGACGCGGGCGGCGCCAGCCACACGGTGACGGTGATCGTGGGGCTCGGTCTCGCGCTGTGGACGGCATCGGCCGGGATGAACGGCCTCGTTCGGGGCATCGACATCGCCCACGGCCGACCACCCCGCCGCTTCGTCGAGCAGCGTGGCCTCTCGCTGGCGCTCACCCTCGCCGCCGTCGTCGTCCTCGTACTCGTCAGCCTGCTCGCGGTGGCGCTGCCCCCGCTGTTGGGGGCGCCCCACGGTGCCGGCCGCTGGCTGCTCGAGCTGATCCGCTGGCCCCTCCTGGCCCTGGTGATGGCGGGGTCGCTGTCGGCGCTGTACCGCATCGCAGGCGGGGGCCACGGCCGGCTGCACCTGCGGCCGGGGCCCGCGGTGGGCACCCTGCTGTGGATCACGGGCTCCGTGGGATTCGCGTTCTACACCGCGAATTTCGCCCGCTACGCCCACCGCTACGGCTCGCTGGCCGGGATCGTCGTGGTGCTCCTGTGGCTGTACCTGGGTGCCGCCGCGGTGCTGATCGGGGCCGAGGTCGACGCCGACCACGCCGAGCGCCACTGAGCCCATTCGGCCGCGGCGTCGCCGGAGCGAGCGCCCGCGGTCGGCTCACCTGGCCCGCTCCTGTTCGCTTCGCTCATCGTGCGTTCGGCCACGAAGACGGCGGGCCGATCAGGCCCCGCCTGAATTCCGTTCGGCCACCTAGGCGGCGTCCCTCGGGCTCAGGCGACCGGTGCCTCGTGGTCGAGCAGCCACGACTTGACGTCGAGGCCCCAGCGGAAGCCGCCGAGGCCGCCACCGGTGCGCACCACCCGGTGACAGGGCACGAACAGGGCCGCGGCGTTGCGGGCGCAGGCACTGGCGGCGGCCCGCACGGCATCGGGCCGGCCCGCCTTCGCGGCCAGCTCCGCGTAGGTGACGGGCGCACCGGCGGGCACCTGGCGCAGCACCGACCACGCCTCCATCAGGAACGGCCCCGACTCCTGGTGGACGACCACCCGGTCGACGGCACCCAGGTCGCCGTCCACGTACGCCGCCACCGCATCGGTGACCGACCCGAGGTGGTCGACGTGCTCGAGGGCGGCCGGCCGCAGTGCCGGGGCGATCAGCGCCACCAGGACATCGGCGTCGTCGGTCCAACCCGAGGCCAGCACGGTGCCGGACTCGGCCTCGGCGACGATGGTGAAGGGGCCGGCGGGCGTGGGGACGGTGGCGGTCTGCATCAGTGGTCCTCTCGGGTGGGTCCGGGGGCGGTGCTGCGGGCGGTCGTCGGGTGGG
>CAZWMT010000023.1:21370-85434 GCA_964635055.1 uncultured Microthrixaceae bacterium
AGGTCGTCGGTTGGGAGGTCGTCGGTTGGGAGGTCGTCGGTTGGGAGGTCGTCGGTTGGGAGGTCGTCGGCCGGGAGGTCGTCGGCCGGGGTCGATCGGCGTCGAGGCTCGCCCAGAGGTGCTGCAGGGCGTACGCCCGCCAGGGGCGCCAGCGCTCCGCCAGCGTGGCCGCCGCGGCCGGATCAGCGGGCCGGCCGAGCCCGGCGAGCGCATGGCGGACACCGAGGTCGGAGGGCAGGAAGGCGTCGGGGTCGGCGAGGGCCCGCATGGCGATGTACGACGCGGTCCACTGGCCGATGCCGGCGAGCGCGAGCAACCGGGCGCCCACCTCGTCACGGTCGGCGCCGGGGTCGAGCACGAGCCCGTCGTCGACGGCGGCGGCCAGGCCGCGGAGCGCCCGCCGACGCGACTCGGGCATGCCGACGCTCGCCAGATCGTCCTCGGCGATCGTCGCGGGTGACGGGAACAGGTGGGTGAGCGCACCGTCGGGCTCGTCGAGCGGTGTCCCGATGGCGGCGACGAGCCGCCCCGCGAGGGTGCGCGCCCCCGCCACGGACACCTGCTGGCCGAGCACCGCCCGCACCGCGAGCTCGGCGCCGTCCACGGTGCCCGGGACCCGTCGACCTGGGGCGTCGGCGACGGAGGGCGCCAGCAGGGGGTCCCGGCCCAGGACGTCGGACACCGCCACCGGGTCGGCATCGAGGTCGAGGAGACGACGGCACCGCTCGACGGCGGCGCCGAGGTCGCGCAGGTCGTCGAGCCGCAGGGTGGCGACCACGTGGCGCTGCTCGTCCCCCTCGGGCACGCGCAGTGCGACGGTCCCCGCACCACGAGGCAGCCGGAGCGTGCGGCGGTAGGTGCCGTCGGCCGTCAGCGCTTCCACGCCGGGCACGGCCCTGGCCCCGAGGAACGCGAGCAGCCCGGCGCCGTCGAGCGGCGCCCGGAAGGGCAGGCGCACCGTGATCGTGCCGGGCGACGCCTCGTGGTGCACCCTGCGGCGCGCCCGGAGCTCGGTCGGGCTCTTGGCGAAGACCGCCCTGATCGTGTCGTTGAACTGGCGGATGCTGGCGAACCCGGCACCGAACGCCACCTGTGACAGTGGCAGGTCGGTGGTCTCGATCAGCAGCCGGGCGGCGTTGGCCCGCTGGGCTCGAGCCAGGGCGATGGGGCCGGCGCCGAGCTCGGCCACGAGCTGGCGGTGCAGGTGACGCTCGCTGTAGTGCAGGCGCCGGGCCAGCCCGCCGACGCCCTCACGGTCGACCACGCCGTCGGCGATGAGCCGCATGGCCCGACCCACGAGGTCGGCGCGCACGTTCCACTCGGGCGAGCCCGGCGTGGCGTCCGGCCGGCAGCGCAGGCAGGCGCGGAAGCCGGCCGACTGCGCCGATGCCGCGGTCGCGTGGAACGCGACGTTGGCGGCCTTGGGCGTGACCGCCGGGCAGCTGGGCCGGCAGTAGATGCCGGTCGAGCGCACCGCCGTGTAGAACCATCCGTCGAACCGGGGGTCACGGCTCTTCACCGCTCGATAGCACTGCTCGAAGTCATCGACCACACGGGCATCGTCGCACGTCCCGAGCCCGGCCACTGGCGGAAATCGGACATGGTGCACCGAGCCCGGTGCGGCCGCCGAACGCCGGTCGATCCGCCGGTCGCTCAGCGCAGGTCGCGGCGATCGAACGCCCAGACGCCGATCGCCATGAGCACCGCCGAGGTGAGCAACGGTGGCACCGTGCTGAACAGGGTGAACCCGTTGACCAACGGCTCGCTGCCCACGTACCAGTGCCACGGTGACAGAACTCGAAGCGTCCCCAGCAGGTCGATGAGATCACCGAAGCCGTTGAGCAGGAACGCCGCCGCCGCCGCCGCACTGGCCACCGCGATGGCCTCGGCCTTGCGGCCCGTGGCCGCGCCCACCGCGAACGCGAGCGATGCGAACACGAGGGCGAGCAACAGCCCTTCCACGCAGGCGGCCAGCAGGTTGGCGTAGGAGATGCCCTCGTCGAGACCGACGAGCGGGTCAGTGACGAGGAGCGAGGCCGTCCCGATGGCCGCCATCACCACCATCAGCGTGACGAGGGCGCCGATCCGCCCGGCCGCCACCTCGCGCCGTCGCACCGGCTGGGTGAGCAGGTACTCGAGCGTGCCCGCTTGTTCGGCGCCGGCGATGGCGTTGGCACCCAGTCCCACGCCGAAGATGAGCAGCAGCAGGGGGAACCACATGGCGAACACCTGGCCCTGCAGATACCCGACGGGCGAGGTGATGGACGTGTTCTCGGTGATGCCGGACAGCACCCGCAGGCTCTCGGGCATCTGCTCCATCATCCGGTCGAAGTCGTCCTGGCCCTTGACGCTCGGGTAGAAGACCAGGTTGATCTCGATGAACGCCACGAACGCGACGCTCCACCAGAGCAGTGAGCGCCGCCGATCGACCAGCAGACGGCGGGCGACCGTGACGGCGCGGTGCGCGCTCATGGCTGATCGCCCTCCTCGCCGGCCGCCAGACCATCCGCTGGGCGACCGCCCCCACCGTCGCCGGGCCGGTAGATGTCGAGGAACACCGCTTCGAGGTCGGGCTGGCGGCTCGTGAGACGCTCGGCCCGGAGCTCGGCGGCCCGGGCCAGCACGGGGTGCACCGGCCCCTCGACCGACAGCAGCACGACCTTCCCGGTGACCGCGGCCTCGACGACGCCGGGCACACCGGCGAACGCATCGCCCGGGGGCGTCTCCGGCAACTCGATCTCGAGGTGCTGGAGGCGCTGGCGGAGCAGGTCGGCCACCGTCTTCACGGCGATGAGGCGACCGTCGCGTATCAGCCCCACCCGGCCGGCCATCTCCTGCACCTCGGGCAGGAGATGCGAGCTGAGGAAGATCGCGGCGCCATCGGCGTTGCGCTCGCGGACCAGGTCGTGGAACTCCTCCTGCATGAGCGGGTCGAGGCCGCTGGTGGGCTCGTCCAGCACGAGCAGCTCGGGGTGGTGCGCGAAGGCGGCGACGATGCCGACCTTGCGCCGGTTGCCGGTGCTGAGCTCGTCGATGCGCCGGCCGGGGTCGAGCGCGAAGCGCTGGCACAGCCGGTCGACGGCGTGCGCGGGCAGGCCACCCCGCAGGTCGGCGAGGTACCGGAACAGGTCGTGGCCGGTCAGCCGGGCGTCGAAGTGCAGGTCGGCGGGGAGCACGCCGATGCGCCGACGCACCTCGGGGTCGGCCGCCGTGCCGCCCAGCACGGAGGCCGACCCGGCGGTGGGCCGGATGGCGTCGAGCAGGAGACGGGTCGTGGTGGTCTTGCCGGCGCCGTTCGGCCCGAGGAACCCGAAGACCTCACCGGCCTCGACGCTGAGGTCGAGCTCCACCACCGCCTCGATGGCCCCGAACCGCTTCGTGAGCCCCTGCGTCTCGACCGCGGTCGCGGCTGCCGGGGTCACGTGGCCGTCGCTCCCGGGAGTCGACAGCGAGCCCGCTGGACGGGAGGCGGCACCTCGATCAGCCCATGGTCTCGGCCTTGGCCATCAGCGCCGCCCGGTCGTCGGGATGGGCGATGCCCGCGAGCGCCAGCGCCCGCTCCCGCACGGTGCGGCCGCGCAGCGAGGCCGCGCCGTACTCGGTGACCACCACGTCGAGCTGGTGGCGGGGCGTGGTGACCACGGTGCCCTCGGGCAGGACGCTCATGATGCGCGACACCTGGCCGCCGTCGACGTTGGCCCGCGACGGCAGGCAGATGAGGCCGCGATCCTCCAGCTCGAGTCCCGACACCGACACGAAGTCCTCGTGGCCCCCGATGCCCGAGAACTGCCGGGGGCCGATGGTGTCGGCGACCACCTGGCCCCACAGGTCGATCATGAGGGCGCCGTTGATGGTCACCATCTTTCGGTTCCGGGCCACCACCTCGGGCGAGTTCACGATCTCGGCGGGCAGGAAGCGCACCTCGTCGTTGCCGTCGAGCCACTCGTAGAGGTCGGTCGTGCCGGCCGCGAACGTGGAGACGGACATGCCGTCGAACTGGCCCTTGTGGGCGTTCGACACCTTGCCGGCCTTGTGCAGCTCCATGAGGCCCGTGGTGAACATCTCGGAATGCACGCCGTAGTCACCCCCGGCGTCCTCGGCCAGCAGGCGGGCGATGGTCGACGGGATGCCGCCGATGCCGGTCTGCAGCGTGCAACCGTCGGTGATGAAGGGCCGCACGTGCTGAGCGATCTGCTCGTCGACCTGGGTGGGGACCGCGTCGGGGAGCACGAACATCGGCCGGTCACCCTCGACCAGCAGGTCGACCTCGTCCACGTGCAGCCGGTGGGGGTGGTCGGGCTCGATGCCGAACGTGTGCGGCGCGTCGGCCACCACCTCGGCGATCACGACGCGCTCGGGGTCGGCCGCCGCCCGCTTGAGCTCGCTGATCGTCGCGCCGGCATGGACCGACAAGCTGAGCCAGCCGTCCTCGTCGGGGCTGGCCACCGCCGTGGCCATCACCCGTGGCTTGATGCGCTCGAGGATGGGCGTGAAGCGGCGGAAGTCGGACGGCACGAACTGGATGTCGGCCCCCGAGTCGAGCAGGAACCGCTCGGCGGGACCGTAGAACCCGCTGAGCAGATGGACGCCGGGCCGGGTGAACAACTCGTAGAGATCGACCAGTAGCGCACCGAAGACCACCAGATCGTCGAAGCGTTCCCGCTTGCCCAACGCGTGCAGCAGGCCCATGGGCTGGCCGGGGCCGAGTGGGACACCCAGGCGATCGGTGGAGCGGATGAGCTCGGCCCCTTCGTCAGGGGTGTGGAAGGTGAACGCCATGTCGGTCAGTCTGGCGCAGCGGCCGCCGGGCGCCAGAGTCGGAGGTCCCTGCATCCGACGCCGACCTCAGCCACCCGGGTTGCCGCCGCTGCCGCGGCTATTGCTGTTGCTGCTGTTGTTGCTGCTGCTGTTGTCGGATCAGGTCGTCGGCGCCGGGCTCGGGGCGCCGGACCGGGGGCAGCGCCACCCGGGTGGGCCACCCGGGGGCCCCGAACCCCTCGTCGCACCACCCCGACACGGGGTTGCCGTCGGACAGGTCGCCCATCGGGCCAGCGTGGCGGCACGGTGTTTCCGGCCGGTTTCGCGATGGTGAAGACGAGCGCCGGAATCGCCGATGTCCACTGGACCATGTTCGACGCCCACCGCCACCACCTCGTGCACCGCCGCCGGACCGGTCAGCGGCGCGCCGCCCACCGTGCCCGGGTCCTGGGCACGCTGGCACTGGTCGCCGCCACGGTGGCGGTCACGGTCGGAGCGGGACCGCCGGAGACGCGGGCCGTGGTGGACGGGGTGGCGATGGGGATGACGGAGACCGCCTCCCGACCGAGCGCATCGGCACCGCCGACGGTCCTGTGGGTCGACCCGGTCAGGGGTCGTGACCGCGACACCGGCGCCGACCGACGCCACGCCCTGCGCACGCTCGGCGAGGCCTGGGCGCGGGTGCCCGACGGGCCGGCGACCGGCGGGGGCGTGCGCATCCGCATCACCCCTGGGGTCGTGCCCTACGGGTCGGTGCGCAACGGGTGGCTGGAAGGCCACCACGGCTCGGCTGCGGCGCCGATCAGCATCGAGGCCGCCGACGGCGCCGGGACCGTCACCATCGACGGCGGCTTGAACGTCTACGACGTGGCCCACCTGTCGTTCGTGGGGCTCCGGTTCGTGGCCGGCGGTGGGCACCCCGCCGCCAGCGACGTGGCGTTGCACATCGAGCGGGCCGACCACCTCACGCTGCGACGGGTGTGGGTCACCGCCGGCCACGACCTGCATGAGGGCCTGAAGGTCAACCAGTCACAGCACGTGTACGTGGAGGACAGCACCATCGCCGGCTCGTACGAGAACCCGGTCGACTTCGTGGCGGTGCAGTACGGGCACGTGCTGCGCTCGAACATCCACCACGGTGACGACTGGTGCATGTACGCAAAGGGCGGCTCGGCCCACCTGGTGATCTCGGGCAACCGCTTCCACCACTGCGGCACCGGCGGGTTCTCGGCGGGCCAAGGGACGGGCTTCGAGTTCATGACCGCACCCTGGCTGCACTACGAGGCCTACGGCATCGAGTTCGTGGACAACATCGTGCACGACACCGAGGGCGCCGGATTCGGCGTCAACGGGGGCTTCGACGTGCTGCTGGCCCACAACACCCTGTTCCGTGTGGGCTCGCGTTCGCACGTGATCGAGGTGGTGCACGGTGGGCGGGGGTGCGACGGCGACACGGACACCTGCACGGAACACCGCGACCTGGGCGGTTGGGGGCCGGCATCGGGCGACATCGGCCAGGTGATCCCGAACCGCCACGTGTACGTGCTGAACAACGTGGTCGAGAACCCCG
This sequence comes from uncultured Microthrixaceae bacterium, assembly GCA_964635055.1. Lineage (GTDB taxonomy): Bacteria > Actinomycetota > Acidimicrobiia > Acidimicrobiales > DATDAH01 > JAEUJM01. The sequence continues at coordinate 27,699 of CAZWMT010000023.1, forward strand.
CGCCGTTCCGCAGCGAGTGGCAGCAGTTCGACCTGCGGGGCCCGGTCCACCCCCCAGCCGGCGCCAACGTGCCCGACCCCGCACGCGGCGACGACGACCTGCGCATCGCCGGCAACGTGATCTGGAACGGCCCGCGCACCCACCCCTTGGGCGTCGAGGGATCCACCGCCTGCACGGACGCCAATCCCACCTGCAACGCCGCCCAGCTGCGCCGCGACAACCGCATCAACACGGTGGAGCCCCGCCTCGTGCACCCCGGCTCCGCACCTCGCGACTTCCGCCTGGTCGGGGGTGCGGTGGCGGGCGCGACCCTCGCCCCGATACCGCCGGCGATCTGGTCCGACGCCCCCTCGCTCCCCGACCTGCGGGGCTCGGGACGGCCGTGGAGCGATGCGGTGCGGTTCACCCGAAGCGGAGTGCCCCGAACCGCGTCGAGCCCGCCGGGCGCGTGGTGACCGACCTCCCGGTTCCGAGCTCCCCGGCGAAGATCCTGGTGAGAAACCACGCGCGAGGTGGTTTCCCACCAAGAATTCCCTGGTCGGCCGAGGATCAGCGCCGCTCGTAGCCGAGGCGGAAGCTGCGCACGGCCCGGGCGAACATGTTGGGCTCGACGTCGGGCTCGGTCACGGGCGTCAGCGCGGTGATGCGCTTCGGGAGCTCCTCGAAGAGGATGCGCAGCGTCTGGCGGGCGAAGTTCGCGCCCAGGCAGAAGTGGGTGCCGTAGCCGAACGCCACGTGGTGGTTGGGATCGCGCGTGACGTCGAAACGGAAGGGCTCGTCGAACACCGCCTCGTCACGATTGGCGGAGGGGTAGAGCAGGATCACCCGGTCGCCGGCGGCGATGGCCTGGCCGCCGACCTCGGTGTCCGCCTCGGCGTTGCGGAAGAAGTTGTTGAGCGGCGTGACCCAACGGATGACCTCCTCCACCGCGGTCGGCACCACGGACGGGTCCGACGCCAGCAGCTCCCACTGGTCGGGGTGGTCGCAGAAGGTGCGAAGCCCGTGGGCGATGGTGGTGCGGGTGGTCTCGGACCCACCGGAGATGAACAGGCCGGCTTCGTGGAACACCGAGATGCGGTCGAGCAGCTCGCCGTCGATCTCCTCGTTGGCCCACGTCGAGAGCAGGTCGCCCATCGGGCAGCCCTTGCGTGCGGCCAGCAGGTCGTCGAGTTGCGAGTTGAACTCCATGCAGGCGGTGAACATCCCCATGGCGACGTCGTTGTCCCGCTCGACCCCGTCGATGCGCATCAGGCGCTCGGACCAGCTCTTCAGGTCACGCCACTGGGCCTCGTCGAAGCCGATCAGTCGGGCGGTGAGGCGAGCCGGGAGCTGGGCGGCGAGGTCGTCGACGACGTCGAGCTCGCCGTCGCCCCTGGCCAGGGCGGCATCGAGCAGTTCGGTGACGAGGGCGCGGATCTCGTCGGCGCGGGTGCGCACCGCGGCGGGGGTGAAGTCCCGGGAGACCAGCCGGCGCTGCTGCTGGTGGCGGGGGTCGTCCAGGGCGATCATGTTCGACTCGTCCGGGGACAGCAGGGCGCGATAGCCCGGGCCGCTCGTGAACACGTCCGATCGACGCTCCACATCCAGCACGTCGGCGTGGCGGGTGATGCCCCACAGCCCGTTCGCCTCGTCGCGGTACACCGGCTCGTTCGCCCGCATCCAGGTGTAGGCGTCGTGCGGGTTCAGTCGGTAGAACTCGGGATCGAGCAGGTCGAACGCCGGCCGGGTCGCGGTTGCGGTTGGGGTGGTCGTCACCCCGCCATTGAACACCGTGCCGGCCCGTCCCCTGGCGGCGGGCCCTCGGCCGTGGCGCGCCACGGCACCGGGTCGGGTGATCCCGGCCAGCGGGGGTGACGAATACCCTCCGAGAGCCCTGCCGCCGTCGCCGGCCCGCCCTTCGAGCTGTTCCGAGCCTTCGGGGGCCGTCGCACCCTCGACCAGGTGCGGGCGCTCGACTGGTCCGCCGACCCGTCGCCCTACCTCGACGCCTTCCTCGGTGGCCTGCTCCGGCCACCCGCACAGCCGCTACCGGAGTGAGCCCCACCCGCGGCGGCCCCGCGCTGGTGTGTGTGCACCAGCGGATCGGGTACGGGGTCAGCGGGCGGCGAGGGCGTCGACGGTGCGGTGCAGGCAGTCCAGGTCGACGGTGCCGGGAACGAACACGAGCTCGTCGCAGCCCGCGGCCTCGGCCCCCTCGAGCAGCGCGTGGAGTGCGTCGACGGACCACACCCGGGTCTCTGCGGCCATGGCCTCGGCGAAGTCGCGGCCGAACACGCCCAGGTAGCGGGCGGTGAAGGCCCGCAGGCCGTCGCGTGCCACCTGGTCGTCGTCGCCCAACAGGTAGAAGCAGCCGCTCACCTTGCGCGGGGCCTCGGCACGACCCGCGTCCTGCCAGGCCTGCTCGGCCAGCCGGAACGTGCCCGCCATCTCGTCGGCCACGCCCGCCACGCTGAACCCGGTCACGCCGTCGGCCCAGCGAGCGGCCCGGGCCATGCTCTTCGGTCCCAGCGAGCCCGCGAGGATCGGTGGCCCGCCGGCCTGCACCGGAGCCGGGCCGATCGGGTCGGCGCCCTCGAAGGGCGGCGCACCCGCCCAGAGGCGGCGCAGCTCGGCCACCTGCTCGTCGAGGCGGGCGTGACGGTGGGCGTAGGAGGCGCCGAGGCTCCGGTAGTCGTGCCCGCGGCCACCCACCCCGACACCGAGGGTGAAGCGACCCGAGGAGAGCACGTCGAGGGTGGCCACCTGCTTGGCGACGAGCGCCGCCGGGTGCAACGGCAGCACCACCACGTTGGCCATCACCCGCACCCGCTCGGTGACCGCGGCCGACGCTGCCAGCGACGACACCCAGTCGGGGTTGTCGAACGAGATGCGCTCGCCGGTGGAGATGCTGGAGAACGGCCCGGCATCGACCGCCCGCGCCCAGTCGACCGTGGTGGTCGGCCCGTATCCGGCGGCCATGGTGGGCAGTGAGATCCCGATGTCCATCCCGGCGAACCTATTGCTTGGGCAGGGTGGGTGTCGCGCCGGCCGGGTCGACCCAGGGTGCACCATCCATCGGTGGTCTCAGGCCGTGCCGCTCGTCACCTCGGGCCGGCCGAACCCACACTCGGGCCGCCCGTGGCAACTGACCAGTTGAGCGTGACATGGCCGCGGGCGTTGTCGTACCCGTCGATGGCGATGCGGTACGTGACGCCGGCGGTCGCGCCGAAGGACACCTCGCTCTGAAACCCGCACGCGTCGTCGTTGCCCGACAGCGTGGTGAGGCCGTTCACCGCCGTGCCCGTGTAGGCGCCGAGCAGGGTGTCGAAATCGCTGCCACAGGTGGTGACGGTGGCAGTGCCGGTGGCGGGAGCCGTCCAGCGGTACCAGATCGAACCGCCGCCGGCCTGGTCGCCGTGGTTCGGCTCACCCGACTCCTTCGTGGCGCCGGCGTTCGCGCCCGCCACCGTGCCATTGGCGCCCGAGAGCACCTGGGCATTCGCAAAGGCGTCGTTGGGCGGAGGCGGTTGTGCCAGTGCGGCGTTGACCGTCGCGGTGGTGCCCGCGGTGATGTTGAAGGGTGTGGCCCCGCCGAAGTCGGGGCTGTCGTCGAAGTACTCCTGGGCCCGTCCCCCGACCGGGTCCACCGCAGTGGCCCGGTAGGTGCCTGGGGCGAGACCGGCGATCGTGTACGAGCCGTCTGGAGCGGTCACCGCGCCACCAGCGATGCCGGCCGGTCCGATGGCGATCACCCAGGCCCCGTCGAGCACGGCGCCCGAGGGGTCGTCGGTGATGGTCCCGGCCAGGGTGCCGGTGTTCGGGGCCAGCGCGGTGTCGGCCACCCCCGGTGCCGTCACCGAAGCCGCGTCCGCGAGGCCCGTGGATGGCCGGTTGTCGAACCACTCCATGGCGTGTCGGCCGGTCGAGTCGAACACGGCCACCTTGTAGGCCCCTGCGGCCACGCTCAGGTGGTACGCACCCGAGCCGTCGGTGACCGCGCCGCGCACCATCTTGTAGTCGGCCGCTTGGAGGGCCACCACCATGGCCCCCGCCAACGGAGCCCCCGTGCCCTCCTCGGTGATCGTTCCCGACAACGACGCCCCCGTGGCCACGGCCGCCTGGGCCGGGAGCGAGGTGCTGGCCACCGTCGCGTTGCCCGCCGTCACGGCCACTGGGGTGGAGGCCGGCACGTTCGGTGAATTCGGGTAGAACCGGGTGGCGTGGGCCCCCGCGGGGTCCACGAACCCGACGAAGTGGCTGCCCGGCCGCAATCGTGGCAACGACAACGCTCCCGAGGCGTTGGCCACCACCGCCACCTCGGTCGCCCCCGTGTTCGCCGCACCGGTGGACAACGACAGCCCCCATGCCCCCGCTATCGGGGTGCCCGAGTCGGCGTCGGTCACCGTCGCCGACACCGAGCCTCGCAACGGGGACAGCACCGGGTCGGCGTCGGTGAGGCCGCCCGCGGTCACGACCACCGTCGTCGGCGCGCCGAAGAACCCGGCGGTGTGCGCTCCGGTGGGGTCCAGCGCGTAGACGAAGTACGACCCGGGCGCCACGGTCGCCCTGAACGAGCCTCCGGCATCGGCGGCGGCGCCTCCGGCGATCGAGAAGTCGGTGGTCCGCAACAGCGCCACCATCGCCCCCGCAACCGGTGACCCCGAGCCCGACCCGGTCACCGTGCCCGACACCCCCGTCGGCGGGCTGCGGTAGGCCGCGGTGACTGCCGCCCGCTCGCTGATCGTGCGGGCGTTGTCGTGGACCGCCGATCCGGTGGGGTGGCCGTTGTACAGCGCGGTGGGGCCCGAGAAGAACGCCACGCGGGGACACGAGCCGCCCGGGCAGGACGCCGAGTCGTAGGCCATGATCGTCCGGAAGTCGTTGACCAGGTCGCGATAGCCGTTGGAGTACGAGAAGAGGCCACCACCATCGGGGTCGCCGTGGCCGGCACCCATGTTGTGGCCGAGCTCGTGGGCGTAGCTGAGGTTGCCGCGAGCGCAGCCCGGATCGACCACCGAGAAGCCGTACTCGCCCGACGCGGGCCCACCCAGGTAGCCGATGCCGCAGGCGTCGGACAGCGGCGAGATCAGCGCCGCGAGGTCGGCGGAGGTCTGCTCGCGGCGGGAGTGGACGCCGTCGAGGAAGCCGTCGGACGGGCTCTGCCATCGGCCGATCTCGGTGGATGCGGCCCCGGTGCCTGCGTACGACACGTACTCGATGCCGACCGACCGCAACGATTGGCTCACGCCGGAACGGACGTAGGCGGCGTTCACCTCGTTGATCGTGGCCGTCAGGTCGGCGACCGCGGCGGCATCATCCCCGTAGTAGGCGTGCGCGGCGGTGTCGTACCAGGTCAACACGTCGACCACGGGTCCCGCGTCGGTCGGCGCGGGAGGCATGGTCGGCGTCACCGGGCCAGGCGTCACCGGGTCCGAGGCCTTCTCGTCGGCCTGGTCGCCGGCCACCAGTGGCTCCGCTTCGGCGGGGAAGTCGCGTCCCTCCTCGGTGATCAACAGCCTGCCACCGGGCACGGGCGCGATGTCGTAGACCACCCCGGCGACCGCCGCGGTACCGATCGTCCTCCCGTCGATGAAGGTGAGGGTGGCGTAGTCCCCGTCCGGGGAACGGCCGGACCAGGTGGTCGACCCCTCCTGCCCGGCCACCACGCCCTCGCCGACAGTGTCGAGCGCGGCCACCACGTCGGGGAACAGCTCGATGTCGACGCGTGGCGCGCCGAGGGTCGAGGTCACCCCGTCGGCGCCCGCCCCGACCGCGGGGGCATCGACGACGCGCGACCGGTGGGCGTGACGCAGTTTGTCGAGCGCCAACGGCGAGAGCTGGCCGGGATCGATCGGGTGCGCCGGCTCGAAGGCCACGACACCCACCCCGCGCGGGTCCTGGGGCGCGCTCTGGGGCGCCGCGGGCGCGGCGGTGACGACCACGATGGCCATCGATGCCAGCAGAGCGGCGCCGAGGCAGCCGACGGCCCTCCGGCACCACGCCGCCGAACCACCGATGGTCGTCATCCCCCGACTGGATCGGCTACTCCGCCTCGGCCGTGACATCGGCGCACACTAGTGCCCCGGCGCGGAGCGGCGGGCGTCCCGCGGTCGCGCTCCCTACTGCTCGCGGAGTGCGTGCGAGGCGTCGGCGGGGTCGACGTGGGGGTCGCCGTCCACCTCGACCAGCACCCGGTGCAGCGGGCCGGTGAAGCGGAACGGCGCCCGGTAGTCGGCGCACACCGGGACCCCCCAGTGCTCGCCGCAGTGCAGTCCGTCGCCCGTGATGGCGAAGCGGATGGGGGTGAAGCGGGCCACGTCGACCGTCCCCACGGTCGTGTCGTCGCACAGCAGGGTGACCACGCCGGCGTGCTCGGCGGTCTTGGCGAACCGGAACCCCAGGGTGCGCGCCGCCGGGTCGAGCGGCCGGTCGGACCGCCCGGCGTAGAGGTGCAGGCCGACGTAGTTGTGGGCGTAGTGCAGGTGGCCGTCACGCACGAACAGCACCCAGCCACCCAGCACCGAGCCCTGGACCAACAGCACGCCCTCGGCGTCACCCAGCGGGCCGGAGAGCTCGGCGGTGACCGCGTGGTCGCGGTTGCGGACGTTCACCGCCGCCGACTCGGGCACGGGGCCACCGCCCGGCCGGTACTCGTAGCGCTGCCGGGCGGGGTGGTACGGGCGCTCGTCGTTGAAGATCGCGTCGAACGGGTTGGCGTCGAGCGGCAGCACCTGGTTGCGCTCGGCCTCGGCCCACCAGCGATCGATCATCGCCGCCAGTCGGTCGGGCTCGGCCTCTGCCAGGTCGTGGCACTCCGACGGGTCGACGGCCACGTGGTACAGCTCCCAGGTGTCCTCGTCGAAGGGCAGGGTGGCGTCCGCGATGGGGTGGTAGGTGACCGCCTTCCAGCCCCGGTCGTAGATCGCCCGGCAGCCCAGCATCTCGTAGTACTGGACGGTGTGGCGCTCGTCGGCGTCGGGGTCGTCGAAGGCGTAGGCGAAGCTGGTGCCATCGACGGGCCGCTGCTCCACGCCATCGATCACCGCCGGCGCCTCGACCCCGATGGCCTCGAGGATCGTGGGCAGCAGGTCGATGGCGTGGGTGTACTGGCGCCTGATCCCGCCCCGGGCGGCCATCCCCGCGGGCCAGTGCACGATCAACGGATCGGCCACGCCGCCCTCGTGGGTCTCGCGCTTCCACCGTTTGAAGGGGGTGTTGCCGGCGACGGTCCAGCCCCACGGGTAGTTGTTGTGGATGGTGGGCCCGCCGATCTCATCGATGCGGGCCACGGCCTCGGACACGGACATGTCCGCCACGTTCCAGTTGCGGGCGTCGTTCAGGGAGCCGCCGGGCCCACCCTCCGAGCTGGCGCCGTTGTCGGAGATGACCATGATCAGCGTGTCGTCCAGCTCCCCGGTCTCGCGCAGGCGGTCGAGGACCCGCGCGAGATGGTGGTCGAAGTGCGACAGGTACGCCGCGAAGCACTCCATGTAGCGCGCGTACACCCGCCGGGTGTCGGCCGAGAGCGTGTCCCACGCGGGCACCCAGTCGGGCCGGGGGGACAACTCGGTGCCCGCGGGGAGCACCCCGGTGTCGAGCTGGCGCCGGAAGGTCTCGGCCCGCCACTCGTCCCAGCCCTCGTCGAATCGACCGCGGTACCGGTCGAGCCAGTCGTCGGGCACCTGGTGGGGCGAGTGGCACGCCCCGGGGCAGAGGTACAGGAGCCACGGCTTGTCGGGGTCGACCGCCCGCAGGTCGGCGAGGAACGTCAGCGCCCGGTCGGTGAGGTCCTCGGTGAGGTGGTAGCCGTCCTCGTGGTCGGCCGGGGCGGCGACGTAGTGGTTGTCGGACAGCAGGGTGGGGCCGAACTGGCTGGTCTCGCCACCGAAGTAGCCGTACCAGCGCTCGAAGCCCCGCCCCAACGGCCACGAGCCCCGCGGCGCGCCCAGGTGGTGCTCGTGCTCGGGGGTGAGGTGCCACTTGCCCACCGCGTAGGCGGCGTAGCCGTGGGGCACCAGCATCTCGGGCAGGGTGCCGCAGCTCCGGGGGACGCGGGCGTCGTAGCCGGGGAACCCCGTGGCCAGGTCGATGACCCGCCCCATGCCGTTGACGTGGTGGTTGCGGCCCGTGAGCACGCACGCTCGGGTGGGCGAGCAGAGGGCGGTGGTGTGGAAGTTCGTGAACTGCAGGCCGCCCGCCGCCAAGCCGTCGAGCGTCGGTGTGTCGATGTCCGAGCCGAAGCACCCGACCTGCGCGAAGCCGACGTCGTCGAGGACGACGACGAGCACGTTCGGGGCGCCGTCGGGCGGCCGCGGCGTCGGTGGCCACCACGGGGTCGACTCGGCCCTGGTCCGGCCGATCACCCCTTGGAAGCCCTCCTCGGTGCCCATCTCGACTAGCTCCTCGTCTGGCGGAGCGCAGTCGGCATCCCGATCACCGTCAGCCGGCGGCGGGCTCGGACGGGATCACGCCGATGGTGGCGAACCCGATGTTGAACCCGCCCACGTCGTCGGCGGGATCCTCCTCGGTGGACTCGCAGTCGGCGGCGTTGTAGTCACGGCCCGCCATGTCGCTGGCGGGTGGCACCTCCACGAGGCCTCGGACCTCTCCGGTCGCACACGACGGGATGTTCAGGTTCGTGACCTCGACGGGGGCGTCGCCGGCGATCAGCGCGTCCCTGTTCTCCTCCACCCAGTCCAACACGAACTGGACGCCCGAGGCGTAGTCGGGTGGATCGGCATCGATCCCCTGGCTCGTGGCCAGCGCGGGGATTCCGGCGGCGACGGCGGAGCGGGCCGCCCCGACCGTCCCGGAGGCGTCGATCAGCGGCCCCATGTTCTGGCCGGCGTTGAGCCCGGTGATGACCACGTCGGGGGGCGCATCCAACACCTCCTCGAGCGCGAAGTTCACGCTGTCGGCAGGGAAGCCGTCGACGGCCGTGGCCGGGTAGCCGCTCAGCGTCTCCTCGTCGGTGGCGGTCAACGGTCCGTCGGTGCTCTGCCCACCGGTGCCCGTGCGGTCCTCGGCCGGCGCCGAGACGGTGACGGTCGTGTCGGGCAGCTCGATCAGCGCCTGCACGACGGCATCGAGGCCCTCGCCCTGGTAGCCGTCGTCGTTGGACACGAGGATGTCGAGGGTCTCGGCCGCCGCGCTCGTGGTGGTGTTCCCCGCTGCGCTGGTGGTGGTGGTGTCGCCGGCCGCGGTGTCGCCGTCGTCGCCCCCGTCGCTGCTGCACCCCGCGGCCACGGCCGCGACGCACAGCACCACCACCGTGGTCCGCCCGATCCAGACCCGTCCCCGCATTGTGCCCCCTCGTGTCGGTTCTCCCTGAGGGCCGAGATCCTAGGCTCGACCGCCATGAGCGGTGCGACGGTGGTCACGGCCGGCGAGGCAGAGGCCGACCAGCGGCGGGCCGCCGCCGCGCTGCGGGCCAGGGGTCTGGCCGCCGGCGACCGCGTGGCCCTCATCGCCACGGGCAGCCCCGCCTACCTCGCGGTCGCGGTCGGCGCCCTGCGGGTGGGGATCGTGCCGGTGCTCGTGAACATCCACCTGCTGCCGGCCGAGCAGGAGGCCCTCCTGGCCGACGCCCGGCCGTCGCTCGTGCTGCGCGACGACGACCTCGGTCCCCTGATCGCCGCCGGGTACGACGCGGCACCGGTCGAGCTGGCTCCGGCGCCGCTGGCCCGGCCCATGATCTACACGTCGGGCACCACCGGCACCCCCAAAGGCGTGTGGTCGGGCGTCCTCGACGAGGCCGACGCGGCCGCCCTGCTGGCCGAGGAACGCGACCAATGGGGTTTCCGGGCCGACGACGTGCACCTGGTGGCCTCGCCGTTGCACCACTCGGCGCCGATGCGCTTCGCGGCGGGCACGCTGCTGGCGGGGGGCTCGGTGGTGCTCCCCGGCCACTTCACCGCCGGGGGGTTCGCCGACGCGGTGACGCGGCACCGGCCCACGTCGGCGTTCCTGGTCCCGGCGCACCTGCAACGGCTCTTCGCGCCCGACGCGCCGCCCGTGCCCGACGTGTCGTCGTTCCGCCTCCTCGTCCACGCCGGCGCCCCCTGCCCCACGCGGCTGAAGGAGCGGGCGCTGGCGACCTTCCCGGAGGGCTCGGTGTGGGAGTTCTACGGGTCGACCGAGGCCCAGTTCACCGCGTGCTCCGCCGACGAGTGGCGGGAGCGCCCGGGCACGGTCGGGCGGGCTCGGGCCGGCCGCACGCTGTCCGTCGACGACGACCGCACCATCTGGTGCACGATGCCCCCGCACGCCCGGTTCGAGTACTGGGGCGACGCCGCCAAGACCGCGGCGGCCTGGCGGGGCGACGCCTGCACCGTGGGCGACCTCGGCCACCTCGATGACGACGGCTACCTGTACCTCGAGGGTCGGCGCAGCGACCTGGTGATCACCGGCGGCGTGAACGTGTACCCGCTGGAGGTCGAGCGGGTGCTGCTCGACCACCCGGCGGTCCACGAGGTGGCGGTGTTCGGTGTCGAGGACGAGCGGTGGGGCCAGCGGTTGTGCGCGGCCGTCGTGGGCGAGCTGGGCGCCGGCGACGTCACGGGGTGGCTGTCGGAACGGGTGGCGCCCCACAAGCGCCCGAAGACCGTGGTGATCGTCGATGCGCTGCCCCGCAACTCGATGGGCAAGGTCAGCCGGGCGCGGCTCGGGAGCGCGCTCGGCCTGGAGTGACCCGCCGGCCCTGCGGCCACAGTCGCGCCGAGCTCACCCGTCAGCGGCGACCAGGGGGTTGTCGCCGGGCAGGCCCAGGCCGACGAGCTCGGCGAGGCGCGGCGCCAGCCGATCGGCGTAGACCGCGGTGAGATGGCTGTCGTCGCGGTACACGAGCACGTTGCCGACGATCACCGGACAGCGGAGCGTCCCGCAGACCAGGTCCGTGGTGGGGACGTAGGGCACCTCGGCGGCCGCTGCCGACGACGCCTCGAGCGCGGCGAACGCCGGATCGACCGATGCATCGCGATCCAGCGTGCACGCCGTCGCATGGCTGAGGTGTTCGGCGAGGCAGTCGGGCGTGTACTCCTTGGGGTACGGCGTGTCGCCCAGGAGGACCGTGGGGGTGTGCTCGGCCAGCGCCGTGAGGGTGGCCTCGAAACCGGCCGTCCAGTCGCCGGACGAGGGCGGGCCGTCGTTGCCCTCGGCCACGTAGCGGGACGTGTTCGTGACCAGCACGAGGTCGGCGCCGAGGTCGGCGATCATCTCGAGGGCCGCGGCCCGCCAACGGTCGCACTCGGTGTACGCCCGTCGCAGCGACCCGTCGTGGACCGTGATGTCCGCCGCCGGGCAGCCTGCCTTGGTGATCGGCACCAGCGTGAAGTGGGCGCGCCGGCCCAGTGCGTCGAGAGCGGGCACCCACTGCGCCGCATGGGAGTCGCCGAAGATCACGACACGACGATCGGCCCGTGCGTCGCCGTAGCCGCAGAGGATGGGCGTGGTCTGCAGGATCGACCGATGGCAGCCGTCGTCGTACACCGTGGGCAGGTCCTGGTCCGCACCCGCCAGAGCGGGGACGAGGTTGGAGGGCACCTCGTCGACGAGCGCCGCCTCGTCGAGTCGCCGCGCGTCGAGGGCGCGGCGGGCGATGTCCTCGGCCCGCTCCCCGGGGCCGACCACGTCGCCGGGGACGGACATGAGGGCCAGGAAGACGGCGGCCAGCGCGACGGTCGTCCCCAGGCCCAGGGCCACGCTGCGTCTGGGCGAGCCCACGAGGCGGGGCGAGCGGCGCACGGGTTGCTCGACCCACCGGTAGGTGACGGCGGCCAGGCCCAGGCTTGCCGCGCCCATCAGGATCGCCGGCCAACCGCCGATCGAGCGGTCCAGCACCACGGCGACGAACACCATTGCGGGCCAGTGCCAGAGGTACCACGAGTAGGAGCGGAGCCCGACCCAGCGAGCAGGCCGCGCCGCCAACACCGCGGCCACCCGCCCATCGGACGCCGTCGGCCCGAGGAGCACCAGCACGGTGCCCAGCGTCGGCACCAGCGCCCACCAGCCCGGCCAGGGGGTCGACTCGTCGAACCCGATGACGGACACGGCGATGGCACCGAGCCCCAGGACCAGCGCCAGGCGTCGAGCCGACCGCGGCAGCACCCGTTCCGCCCGATGCCAGCCGAGGGCGAGCAGCGCGCCCGACCCCAGCTGCCATCCCCGGGACGCGAGCGAGTAGAAGGCCCAGGCGGGCGACGGGCCCACACGCGACACGGCCAGGGCGAACGAGGCACAACAGACGACGGCGATGACCCCACCGGCGCGCCGTCGAGGGGAAGGACCCCGGAGCAGCACCACCAGGAGCAGGGGCCACACGAGGTAGAACTGCTCCTCGACCGCCAACGACCAGAACTGCTGGAAGGCGGACGGCGCCAGGTTGGCCCGCAGGTAGTCCAGCTGTTGGGCAGCCAGGCGCAGGTTGATGGTGTAGGTCGAGGTGGCGAGCGCGTCGGCCGCGAGGTCGCGACGCGTCAGGGGTGACTGCACCCACCAGCCCACGGCGACGGTCGCCACCGAGACCAGTGCCGCCACGGGCAGGAGGCGGCGCGCCCGCCGGCCGTAGAACCCGGCGACCGACAGGCGGCCGGTGTGCTCCACCTCTCGGGCGAGCAGGCCGGTGATCAGGAAACCGGAGATGACGAAGAACACGTCGACGCCGACGTAGCCACCGGCGAACCCGGGGACACCGGCGTGGTAGGCGACGACCGCCACGACGGCGAGGGCACGCACCCCGTCGATCTCGGGCCGATACGCGGTGGCCGACGCACCCCGGGTGGCCAGGGGACCGGGGCGGGGCGCCGCCCCGGTCGCGAGGCTCATGTCGCCTTCAACGTGCGCCGCTCACCCGGTGGCGCCGGGCCCGTCCGTGCTGGGAGGCGCGACCGTGGTCGCCACGCCCGTGGTGGGGACGGGCACCGTCGTGGCCGGCACGGTGCTGACCGACGGCGCGGTGACCTGGGGCACGGTGGTGTCCGGAAGGACAGTCGTGGGCGGGGCGACGGTGGTGGTCGACGTGGTCGGGGCCTCGGCATCGGCCAACTGGTCGAGGGCGTACAGCGCACGGGCCGTCTCGGCCCGCGTGGCCGATCGGTCGGCGCCGAACACGGCGCCCGAGTCCGCGCCCATCACCCCGGCGGTGACCGCCCACTGCACCGCCGGCAGCAGCTCGGGCGGGACGTCGGACCAGGTGTGGCGGGCGACCCCGGCCGTGGGCTGGCCCGACAGGCGCCACAAGTAGGTCGCGAGGGCGACCCGGGACACCGCTCCCGAGGGATGGAAGGTGCCGTCCTCGTAGCCACGCATGAGCTGGGTGTGCTGCACCCACCCCACCGCCGGGCGGAGGGTCGCAGGCACGTCGCGCCAGGTGGTTGTCGGCGCGGTTGGCGAACCTGCCATCCGCCAGAGGAACTCGGCGATCTGGCCCCGGTCGACCCCGACCGCGAAGCTGCCGAGCCGAGCGCGGTAGGTGCCGTTGCGGTACGGCTCGGCGATGCCGGCGTCGGCCATCCAGTTGATCGCCGTCGCCGCCCCCGACCGGTCGGGCACGTCCCAGAACCGCCCGGACGTGTCCGCCGGGTCGCATCCCTCGGCGGCCTGGCCCGCCAGCAGGCCCAACTCCCGGCGGCCGGCCTGGGTGTGATGCAGCCGGTCTGCGAGGAAGTAGCCCCGTTCGCCGGACAGGTAGTACCAGGCGCCGTAGCTGATCATCGCCACGTTGCGCGACCGGTAGCGCCGCTCGGCCAGCACCCGCCCGAGGACCCGGTTGAACTCGAGCCGGTGCTCGTTCACCTCGGGGTAGGCCACGTTGGCCGTGGGCTTCTGGTCGAACCACCGCACACAGGTGACGTAGGGGTTGCCGCGGGGCGTGCCGTCGGGCGCGAGGTTCAGCACCGCGTCGAGGAACCGGCGTACGTCGCCCTCGAAGCGGTGCGCGCTGTGGTCCCAGAACGCGTCGCCGGTGCCCAACTCGACGAGCAGGATGTCGGGGCCGTTGCCGGCACGCACCACGGGGAGGAGCCTCGGCAGGTGGTAGCCGATGTAGCCCGCCGCGACCGCGTGGTAGTACGCCACCGCGTGGGTGCGGCCGACCTGGTTGCGCACGTAGTACTGCGCGTCCCGGCCGATCGAGTCGCCCACGAAGGCCACGGTGGGCACCGCCGGCGTCGGCAGCGGGTGCGGCAGCCACCCCTCGGGCGTGGTCGTCTCGTACGGGGCCGGCTGGGCGTGGGCGACCGGCTGGCCGACCATCCCCACCGCGACCACCACCAGGGCGGCCACGAGCGATCTCCACCCGACAACCATGACCGGCCCAAGCTACCGGCCGCGGTGCAGCCCGGTACGATCGCCCCACGGCGTGTGGTGCGCGCCGGCGACGCACGGGGAGAGCTTGCGTGGCGGACCTGCCACAGATCGACGGCTACTCGGACCTGCAGCAGATCGCGCGCGGCGGCTTCGGCGTGGTGTACCGGGCCCGCCAGGACCGATTCGGCCGGGTGGTGGCGCTCAAGGTCCTGCAGGTGGACAGCCTGGGCGACCGTGACCGCCTGCGCTTCGAGCGCGAGTGCCTCGCCATGGGCAGCCTCTCGTGGCACCCCAACGTGGTCGCGCTGCACGATTCGGGCCTCACCGCCGACGGCCACCCCTACCTGGTGATGGAGTTCCTCGAGGCGGGCTCGCTCGGCGACCGCTTGGAGAACGGCCCGGTGCCGTGGCCGCTGGCGGTGCGCGCCGGGGTCGAGGTGGCCGGCGCCCTGGGCGCGGCCCACGCCGCGGGCACGCTGCACCGCGACCTCAAGCCCGAGAACCTGCTGGTGGGCCCGTTCGGCGAGGCCAAGCTCGGCGACTTCGGCATCGCGGCCGTGGAGGGTGTGGCCCGCACGGCCGGCGGCGCCATCTCGCTGACGGTGTCGCACGTGGCTCCCGAGGTGCTGCTGGGCGAAGAGCCCGACGAGCGCTCCGACGTGTACAGCCTGGCCTCCACGCTGCACACGCTGATCGCGGGAGGCCCACCGTTCGACTCGGCGGGCAGCCTCGGCGACGTGGTCGCGCGGGTGGTGCACCAACCGCCACCGCGGCTGCCGTTCGCGCCCGACGACCTGGTCGACCTGGTGTGGCGTTCGCTGTCGAAGGACCCGGGGCAGCGCCCCGCCGGCGCCGCCGAGCTCGGTCGAGCGCTGCAGGGCGTCCAGGCCGCCAGCGGGCACCCCGTCACCGCGCTACGGCTGACCCCGACGCCCGACGAGGAGCCGTCCCTCGATCTCGCCGCCGTGCCGACCGGGCCCGTCGCCACGCCCACGCCGGTGGTCACGCCGGGGCCAGGGCCCACGCCCCTCCCGCCGCCCGTGCGGCCACCCCCTCCCCCTCCTCCCCCTCCTCCCCCGGCGCCACCCGCCGCCGCACCAGCAGCGCCCGTCGACCGGCCGGCCTCCTCCCCTCGGCTCAGCGGCCCGATGCTCGCGGGCGTGACCGCGCTGGTGGTGATCGCCGTCGCGCTGGTGGGGGGCCTCGGCCTGTGGCTGGTGACCA
This sequence comes from uncultured Microthrixaceae bacterium, assembly GCA_964635055.1. Taxonomy (GTDB): domain Bacteria; phylum Actinomycetota; class Acidimicrobiia; order Acidimicrobiales; family DATDAH01; genus JAEUJM01. Next base: position 43,206 of record CAZWMT010000023.1, read on the forward strand.
GGGGCGACGACAGCGACGGCGGCGACGCCGCCGCCGGGTCCAACGCGGCGACCGGCACCACCACCGTCGCCGGGTCGTCCCCTCTCGTCACGGCCACGGTCGAGGTCGGCGTCGCGCCCGAGCAGGTCGCGATCACCGACGACGCGGTGTGGGTGGCCAACAGCGGCGACGGCACCGTCAGCCGCATCGACCCCGACACCGACGAGGTGGTCGCCACCGTCGAGACGGGCGCCAGCCCGTTCGGCGTGTCGGCCATAGGCGACGAGGTGTGGGTCACGAACGCCGACGTGTCCACCGTGACCCGCATCGACCCGGCCACCAACGAGGTGGACACCACCGTCCGTGTGCGCTCCGTGCCGGGCGCGGTGGCCGCCGACGAGCGCGACGTGTGGGTCTGCGGCTTCGACGATGCCACGGTGTCCCACATCGACCCGCGCACCGGCACCGTCGTCGGCATCATCAGCGTCGGCCGGGGGCCCAACGGCATCGACACCTCCGCCGGGGCGGTATGGGTCGCGAACAGCGGCGACAACACCGTCAACCGCATCGACCCCGACACCGACGAGGTGATCGCCACCATCGATCTCGACCCCGGCACGCGCCCGTCCGGCCTCGCCGCCACCGACGACGCCGTGTGGGTCACCGGCTTCGGCAACGACACCGCCACCCGGATCGACCCCGAGACCAACGAGGTGGTGGCGACCGTCGAGGTGGGCAACGAGGCCACCGCCGTGGCCATCAGCGATGACGCCGTGTGGGTCACCAACCAGGCCGATGGCACCGTCTCGCGGATCGACCCGTCCACCAACCAGGTCACCGCCACGGTCGATGCCGGCGCCGCCCCCAACGGCGTGTCGGCCACCACCACCGACGTGTGGGTCACCAACTTCGACCCGGGCACCGCCACCGAGATCAACCCCGACGGCGGCTGACCGGTCGTCCGCTCCGAGGCCGGCCGATCTGGGCCCTTCGACCCTTGCGCCCAAACGAACGTTTGATTGATACTGGGTAGATGACCGCTGTGGACGCGCCCGTGCAGATCGACGTCAACGACCCCCGGTTCTACGACGACCCGTGGGACGCCTACCGGTGGCTGCGGGACCACAGCCGGGTGCACTGGGACGCGGCCAACGAGCTCTGGGTGGTGAGCCGCCACGAGGACGTGTCGCTCGTGTCGCGCGACAACGCCCGCTACTCGGCCGCAGGTGGTGTGCGACCTGCCGTCGCCGCCCCCATGTCCATCATCTCGATGGACGACCCCGAGCACACCGTGCAACGCCGGATCGTGTCGAAGGGCTTCACCCCGAAGAAGGTGGCCGACCTCGCCGACCACATCCGCGAGGTCAGCCGCGACATCGTCGGGCAGATCGCCAGCCGCGGCGAGGTCGACTTCGTGCCCGAGTTCGCCATGCACGTCCCGCTGATCGTCATCGCCGAGATGATGGGCCTCGACCCCGAGATGCGCGAGCGCCTGTACGCGTGGTCGGACGACATGATGAACGGCGACGGCCACAGCGAGGCCGACGACCCGGCCCTGCTCGCCGCCGCTGAGGCCTTCGGCGAGTACACCACCATGTGCCAAGAGCTCATCAACGAGCGCCGCCTCGTGCCCCAGGACGATCTCATCAGCACGCTCACCGGCGCCCTCGACGCCGGCGACCTGCTCAAGCTCGACGCCGGCGCGGTCACCGCGAAGCAGGCGTCCGAGCACATGTCACTCGACGACTACGAGCTGTTGATGTTCCTGGTGCTGTTGGTCGTGGCCGGCAACGAGACCACCCGCAACGCCCTGTCGGGCGGCCTGCTGGCCTTCAGCCGCTTCCCCGGCGAGCGCGACCGCCTCATCGCCGACCCGTCGTTGATGGAGACCGCTGTCGACGAGATCGTCCGCTACGTCAGCCCGGTGATGAGCTTCTGTCGCACCGCCACCGAGGACCACGAGCTGCACGGCGAGACGATCCGAGCGGGCCAGAAGGTGCTGATGCTGTACCAGTCGGCCAACCGCGACGAGCGGGTGTTCGACGATCCCGACACCTTCCGCATCGACCGCAACCCCAACCCCCACCTGGGCTTCGGGATCGGCACGCACTTCTGCATGGGCGCCAACCTGGCCAAGGCCGAGATCCGGGTGGTGTTCGAGGAGCTGTTCTCCCGCCTGCCCGACATCCACGTGCCCGAGGGCACCGTCCCGGCACGCGGCGACTCCGCCCTCGTGCTGGCCATCCAGAGCCTCCCGGCGATCTTCACGCCGGCGTGAGTCTCCAGTGAGCCCCGCCACGGTCGCGGACCAGCGGGGGCACATCCTGACCACCGCGCTGGCGCTGATGAGCGAGCGGGGTGCACCCGACACGTCGATGCGGAACCTGGCCGATGCCTGCGGCCTCAACGTGGCCACCCTCTACCACTACTTCCCGTCGAAGGACGCCCTGGTCCACGCGGTCATCGAGGACCGTCGTTACCTCGACCGGCTGGCCGAGGACCTGCCGCCGGTCGACCGCGCCCTGCCCCCGCGCCGGCGCATCGAGTCGATCCTGTCCTGGCTGTGGCGTTCGACCCTGCAGGAGGAGGCGCTGGTGCGCCTGATCCTCGGCGAGAGCCTGCGGGCCGAGCCGGCCGCACTCGAGATCGTGGCCCTGTTGATCGACGCCATGGACGCGGGTTTCGAGGGGTGGCTCACCGAGCTGGTGCCCGAGCTCACCGGCGACCGCGCCGCCATGGCCCGCGTGCTGCGGGGCCAGGTGATCGCCTGGCTCATCGAGGGCATCCTGGTCTCCCCCACCGACCGCGAGGCGTCGTTCGACCGCCGCGCCGCCGAGCTCGCCGCCATCCTCGTCCCGGACTGATCCGCGATCCGGTCGCGGGCCGGGGCCGAGGGTCGCCGACGCGTCGGCCGGACCGAGGTGGTTCACTGTTACGCCATGGGTCTTCGTGACACGCTTCGTCTCGCCAAGCAGGCGATGACCCCCGAGAACATCAAGCAGGGACTGTCGGCGTCCGTGGCGCCGCCGACGCCCGAGCAGATGGAGGCCACGCTGGCCGCGCTGCCGCCGGAGCAGCGGGCCGAGCTCGAAGCCAACATGGCCCTTGCCGAGGCCAACCAGAAGGCGGCGCTGGCCGCCTCCGAGGCCCACCGGGTGCTCGACGGCCCCGCGGGCGACTTCCTCTACGGGCCGTCGGCCGGCGATCAGATGGCCGCCTTCCAGAGCGGCGGCGTGGGCGGGATCCTGAGCATGACCGCCAAGCAGTTCGGCAAGGAGCTCAAGGGCGCCTACAGCGCCGGCCCCAAGCACGAGAAGGACCGCGAGCTGGCCGGCCACATCGGCGGGAGCGAACGGGCCCAGCGCGACGCGGCCCGCGCCCCGTACCTGGCCCCGGACCGCTGGCCCGTGTCGATCAGCCGGATCGCCACCCGCGGCAGCACCCAGGTCGACGAGGTGATCGCCTTCCTCCGCTCGAGTGGGTTGGGGGCACGACCCGACCTCGTGTACGGGGTGTACCGGGTGCCCGACCGGATCAGCCCCGCAGTCACGCCGCGGTCGGAGGCCGGGAGGGTGGTGGAGTGGGACATCGTGCACAGCGGGCTGCCGACGGCGCCCGCGGATGCGCCCGTCACCGCGGCCTGGTTCCCGGGCGGACAGCACTGGGTGGCCCGCCGGCGGGGCGAGCCCTCGGTGCTCGACGAGGACCTCGGCCAGGCCTACCTTTCGCGGGCCGGTGTGCTGCCGGAGGCGTGCCTGGGCATCGCCCGTCTGTGCACCTTCGCGGAACCGAAGGACAAGTGGTACGCGATCGACTCCGGCAGCAGCGGCAGCGACGGCGGTGACAGCTACCCCATCGTCCCGATCGTCGAGGGGGCGCTGGTGTTCCACCCCGGCCCCGACGCCTCGGCCACCGTCGGCGCGATGCTGGCCGAGGGACCCCACCCGCTCGGGCCCGACACGTTGGCCGGCACCCACACCGAGGTCCTCAACTGGACCGCTATCGGCAACGCCGTCCATCCCCGTGTGCAGCACCCGCCGCCGACCCCGTCGCCGTTCCCGTACCTGCCCTCCACGCCCCAGGAGCTGCTGCGGGCCTATCTCGAGGTGGTGGGCGTCCGTTCGTTCGACTGCACGTCGGCCCAGGTCACGATCGACCGGCCGTTCCCCCTGATCGGCAGGATCGCGATGGGCACCTCGAACATCGGCTCGGCCCAGCCGTGTGCGGACGGCAAGGAGCGCCGGCGACTCCAGGGGGCCCGGCGGATCGTCGTCAGCTACCGCGATCGGCCCGAGTACGCCGCGGGGCGCGAGCGATGGACCCGCTACCAGACCGAGGTGCTGCTCGCGCACCTGGAGCGGGGCAACGACCTGCGCCCGCCGCTCCAGCCGGACGACCTCCCCGACAACCCGGTGCTGCGAGCCGGAGCCAAGCTCCTGGATCTGGCCGAGAGGGTCTCGACGTTCGGCGAGTGGGAGCCACCCCCGCCCTACCGGTACTGCTGGCCGGCCGTGGCGTGACCCGCGACCGATGAACCGCCGCCGTTGAAGCGGGCCCCATGACCTGGACCGACCCCGACGTCACCCCGGTCGGGGTCGCCCGGGACGCCGCCGGCCGGGCCGTCAGCCGCCACCGGCGGGGCTGGATGCGCATCGTGGTGGGGACGGCCCTGCTCGTCGGCGGCATCGCTCTTGCGGTCGCCGGGATCCTCCAGTCGATCAACCACCGGTCGGAGGCGTTCGACGACGCCGTCGGTCAAGGCCTGTTGGAAGGTGTCGGCCCGACCGATCCCGTGGTGTTCGTCGCCGACGACGCCACCGGCGACGACTTCACCATCTACCTCGACACCCCGGGCACCGGCAACGACGTGCATCTCGAGCGGGAGGTGCAGTCGACGGAGTGCGTCGTGCGGCGCTCGGACGGCACCGAGCAGGAGATCCTCGGCCGGATCCAGGGCGTCGCCTCCGACATCGGCGGTCTGCGCTCGGTCGGCGGGTTCTCGGCCACACCGGGCGAGACCACCGTGACCTGCGGCTGGCGCTCGCCCTCGCCGCGCCTCGACCGCGGCCGGGCCGACTCCCGGGTGTTCCTCGTCTCCCCCGGCAAGCCTTCCGCTGCCGGCGGCGGCGTGCTCGTGACGATCGTCGGCGTGTTCGGTGCGATCGGCGGCGGCTTCTTTCTCGCCTGGGGCCTCCACGGCCGCCGTGAGATGCGACGCTGAGGCGGCGGCGATGCGGGCGTCCTGCGCCTCAGCGTCGGCGAGCTCGCGCGCGACCACGGTGTCGTAGAGGCCGTAGTGGGTGAGGCCAGGGGTGTGAGTCGATGCCGGTGTAGGCGAAGCGCCTGGCGCGGGTAGGGACACCGTCATGACCCTTCCCACCGTGGCCACCCGCGACGAATGGCGGGCAGCCCGCATCGCGCTGCTCGACGAGGAGAAGGCGCTGACCCGCCGCCGGGACGCGCTCAACACGCAACGTCGACAGCTACCCATGGTGGCGGTGGACGAGGACTACCTGTTCGACGGCCCGAACGGCGAGATCCAACTGATCGATCTGTTCGAGGGCCGGCGCCAACTCATCGTGTACCACTTCATGTTCCATCCCGACTGGGACGACGGCTGCCCGAGTTGCACGGCGGGCACCGACGAGTTGAACCAACGCTTCCTCGAGCACTTGCACGTTCGCGACACCACCTACGCCATGGTGTCCCGAGCCCCCCTGGCCAAGCTGGAGGCCTGGAAGGCGAAGCGGGGCTGGGATGTGCCCTGGTACTCCTCGGCCGGGTCGGACTTCAACTACGACTTCGGCGCGACCATCGACGCGTCCCGTGGGTTCGACGAGTTCAACTACCGCACCCTCGACGAGTACGCCGCACGGGGCCACGAGTCCATGAAGACCGCAGAGCAGCCCTACGACATGCCCGGGCGCAGCTGCTTCCTGCAGGTCGACGGCCGGGTGTTCCACACGTACTCCCAGTACGCCCGCGGCCTCGAGTCGGCCGGCGGCTCCTACTACTTCCTCGACCTCACCGCGCTGGGGCGCCAGGAGGACTGGGAGGAACCCAAGGGCCGCAGCGCCTCGGCGCGGTCGGCGGCACCGAACTTCGCCAGCTGAAGCGGCGAGTCCCTACCGGGGCGTCAGCGCCGCCGGGGCGTCGGCGGGGACGGCGGGCGCAGCGGGCGCGATCGGCGCCACCGCCACGTAGTCGTCGCCCAGCGCCGGCCGGGGATCGGCCTCGCCCTTGTTGGGCCACGCCGACATGGCCCGCTCGGTCATGGCCGTGATGGTGAGCGACGGGTTCACGCCCAGGTTGGCGCTGATCGCCGACGCATCGGCCACGTGCAGGCCGGGGTGGCCGTAGAGGCGGTGGTAGGGGTCGATCACCCCCGTCTCGGGCGAGTCGCCGATGCAGGCGCCGCCCAGGATGTGGGCGGTGGTGGGCACGTCGAGCAGGGCCTCGTTCCACGCCCCGCGCGGCTCGCCCCCCATGATCTCGGCCGCGGCCCGCGCCGCCTCGTTGGCCACCGGGATGTAGGTGGGGTTGGGCTCGCCGTGGCCCTGGCGGGTCGTGAGGAGCCCCCCCTTGCGGAAGACCCGCAGGCTGTTGTCGAGCGTCTGCATCACCAGCAGCACCACGCCCCGCTCGGACCAGCGCCGAACCGACAGGGAACGGAAGAAGGCGCCGGGGTGGCGGAGCACCTGGTAGGCGAAGCGCACCTGACGCGGCACCCGGCCGCCACCGTCGACGAGGATCGTCGTGAGCGTGCCCATGGCGTTGCTTCCCGGCGGGTAGCGGACCGGCTCGACGTGGGTCTGCTCGTCGAGGTGGATGGACGAGGTGATGGCCACGCCTTGCGAGTAGTCGATGTCGGTCGAGCTCGCGACCGACACGAGGATGGCCTCCGAGTTGGTCCGCACCACGTGGCCGAGACGATCGGACAGGTGCGGCAGCCGACCCTCGTCCTTCAGCTTCAACAGCAGCTTCAACGTCCCGAGCACACCGGCCGAGAACACCACCTGGTCGGCGGTGAAGCGGCGCTCGCGCTTGCGCACCCAGGCCCCCGGGCGTCGGGTGCGCACCTCGTACCCGCCGCCGCTGCGAGGGACCACGTCGACCACCTGGCGCTCGGGGTGCACCTCGGCCCCGTTCTTCTCGGCGAGATAGAGGTAGTTGCGGTCGAGGGTGTTCTTGGCCCCGAACCGACAGCCCACCATGCAACCACCGCAGTGGTTGCAGCCCGTCCGCTCGGGACCCTCGCCGCCGAAGTAGGGGTCGGCGACGGTCACGCCGGGCTCGCCGAAGAACACGCCCACCGGCGTGCGGTGATAGGTGTCGGCCACGTCGAAGCGATCGGCGAGTTGGTGCATGACCTCGTCGGCGGGTGTGTCGAACGGCACCTCGTTGACACCGAGCATGCGCCGGGCCTGGCCGTAGTGAGGCGCGAGCTCGGCCTTCCAGTCGGTGATGTGACCCCACTGCCGGTCGGTGTAGAAGGGCGGCAGGGGCTCGTAGAGGGTGTTGGCGTACACCAGCGAGCCGCCACCCACACCCGCGCCGGACAGCACCATCACGTCGCGGAGCATGCTGATCCGCTGGATGCCCCGCAGACCCAGCTTGGGCATCCACAGGAACCGCCGGAGGTTCCAGTTGGTCTTCGGGAAGTCCTCCTGACCGAGCCGGCGCCCGGACTCGAGCACGCCCACCCGGTAGCCCTTCTCGGTGAGCCGCAGGGCGGTCACGCTGCCCCCGAACCCGCTACCGATGACCAGCACGTCGTAGTGGTCCTTCCCTGCCCCCGGCGCCATGGCACGGACGTTAACGCGGCGCTCCAGCACGGGCTCCCGCCCTACTACCGTGCCGCGATGGCCTTCGCCCCCGAGTCGATCCTGCTGACCGACCGGGTGGCGCTGGTGACCGGGGCAGCTCGCGGCTGCGGGTTCGCCATCGCCGAGACCTTCGCCCGGTTCGGGGCGTACGTGGTCGTCTGCGACCGCGATGGCGACGCCCTCGACGACGCCCTCCCGGCGCTGACCGCGGCGGCCGGCGAGCGGGCGGTCACGGCCGCGGTGCTCGACGTGCGCGAGCCCGAGGCGGTCGCCGACCTCCTCCACACGGTGGCCGAACGGGCAGGGCGCCTCGACGTGTTGGTCAACAACGCCGGCGGCACCTTCCACGCGCCCTTGCTGGACGTGAGCCCGAAGGGCGAGGGGGCGCTGGTGGCCGAGAACTTCGGGCAGGTCACCGGCCTGATCCGCGGCGCCGTCCCCCTCATGGCCGACGGTGGCGCCATCGTGAACCTCACCTCGATCGAGGCCCACCAGGCCGCGCCGGGCTTCGCGGTCTACGCCGCGATGAAGGCGGCGGTGGCCAGCCTCACCCGAACGCTCGCCCTCGAGCTGGCGCCCCGGGCGATCCGCGTCAACGCCATCGCCCCCGACGCCGTGCCCACGGCGGGTGAGGACGGGCTGCGCGAGTCCGTCCTCTCGGCACCGGCCGGCGCGGGCTTCGAGCCGGCCGTGATGCCGCCGCTGGGCCACTTCGGCACCCCCGACGACGTCGCCGCCGCGGCCCTGTTCCTCGCGTCGGACCAGTCCCGGTTCGTCACCGGCACCACCGTGCACGTCGACGGGGGCAACTGGGCCGCCGGCGGCTGGCGCCGCGTGCTGGGGTAGCGCCCCAGGGTGCCGGCTCCGAGGTCACCCTCGACGCACGGCGGCCGGGATCTGGCCGGGCCGACACCTCCCCGGTGGCGGGGCCCGAGCGGCAACGTGCGGCGGCCCCAGCAGCGAACGAGGGCCACGGTCGACGGACACGCCTCAGCGACTCACCCGCGACGGCCGCCCGGACCGGCGTCCCGGCCGCCCCGGCCGCCCCTGCCTCCGCGGTCTCCCGGACGTCCGGGCCCACCATCGACGTCCCCGTCCGCGCCACCATCGCCATCGCCGCCATCGACATCACCGCCACCGTCGCCGTCCGCGGCGCCGGCCCCGCTCAGCCGGCGCAGCGCCTCGAGCGACGGCTGCAGGAAGTACCCGCCGCCGGTGGTGGTGACGAAGCGCTGCATCAGCGAGACGTGGTCGGGGCGACCGCCGGGGAGCGCGAAGGTCCGATCGGCCGACGCCTGGGAGATGACCGGATCGTGCCCGTCGCCGGCTCCCGGGGCGTCGGGGTTGTTCACCCAGCGCGACTGCACGAACTCGAACTGGCGCTCGATGTCGCTCTGGTAGCACAGGAACAGCAGGCCCCGGTCGGCGGCCGCCGCTCCGGGTGAGCCGGCCGGCGCGCCCGCCCGGTACGAGCGCCCGTACGGTATGCCGCGGCGTAGCAGGCGATGGGTCTGGGTGTCGGCCTCAGCGCCGGTGGGGGTCGTGTCGTCGCGCGGGTAGGCCTTGCGGATGTGGGCCGCCCGGGGCACCACCAGGCCGTCGACGTCGTCGCCGAACTCGAAGTGGTTCACCCTGGTCTCGTCCAGGATCGACGGATCGGCGATCGAGGGGTCGGCCGCGGTCGTGTCGAGGTCGTCGGGCTGGTCCTCGGTGCGTTCCAGCGGCGCCCCGCTCTTGTAGCGGCCGACGAACTTCGCCCCCATCTGGTCCTCGGTGAGGCCCTGGGCCGCAGCCGCGTCGCGCACGAACTGCCGGAAGCCGGGCACGTCCTGGCGGAGACGGCGGAACACCAGGTAGGAACCGTCGGCCGTCCAGGCCGGGCCCGATGCCGACACCGGCCCGGGCGACTCGTTCTCGGGCTCGTCGGCGGACTCGGGCTCCGGGATCTGCCCGGGGTACCCGAGCACGAACTCACCCGGCCAGAGCAGGTCCTGCCCGGGCAGCCCCTGGCCGTCGTCGTCCGGGTTCTGCCGGGCCGTCACCCCGCGGACTCCTGGCTGCGAGATGCCGTCCTTGAACCCGAAGTGCTCGTGGCCGGGCTCGTCCACCCGGGTGCGGCCCTCCTGGTCGAACACCACCTCGATTCCGGCGCCCCGCATGCGGGCGAGGTGGTCACGGGCCAGCGAGCGCAGGTCGCCGGCGCGGTCGGCCGCGAGGAGCACGACCCCGTGCACCCCCGCGCCGCGGTCGGACGGGCCCACCCAGCGCGTCGGCGCGCTGGCGTCGACGTCACCGATGACCGAGGCCCGGGCCGCCATGCCCGCACGGAAGGCTTCCGGGAAGGTGTCGAGGTCGTCGTCGACCACCCCGAGCGCGGCGAGCCCGGCGTGCGTGAACGCCACGTTCACCCACCGGGCCGTCGGCGCGGACGCCTCCGTCCCCCGGCGGGTGCGGCTCCGGCGGAACAGGTCGTTGAAGGCCAGCACCTCGGCCGACGTGGCCACGTCGTCCACCAACCCTGCCAGCCAGCGGCGAGCCCGCCGGCGAGCGCCGATGCGGAAGAACACGAAGCGTTGGAAGTCCTTGTTGAACCCGCCGATGATGTTGCCCTGGATGTTGTCGAGCGCCAGCGAGGGGTCGGCGGCACCGGTCGCCTCGTCGTCGGCCTGGCTGCTCGCCGCGCTCGTGGCCAGCGCCGACGGGAGCCGCCCGAGGGGCAGTGTGACCGCGCCCAGCGCGGCGCCGGCACCCCCGGCCTTCAGGAGCGAGCGGCGGCTCATGCCGCGCGCGGGGGTCGCCGCATCGGCGACGGACGCGGGCGGGACGGGATCGGTGGCGGTGTCCATCGGCGCGGTGCGGCGATGCGAGCTGGTCGGGGACACTGGTCGTCCTCTCGTCGGGGGTTCGGACGGGTGATGGTGCGATCACCGGCCTGAGGGCCACCTGAGGCCCGCGTGAGAATCCCGTGAGAGCTGCGCAAGGGAGCGGGCCGCGTCGCCGACCTACCGTGGCCCCGTGGACTACCTCAGCGTGTTCGCGGCCTGCGCCGCCGCCATCGCCGTGTTGATGGTGTGCACCTGGTCGGTGTCGCTCCCCCTGCGCAACGCCAGCATCGTCGACATCGTCTGGGGCGCCGGCTTCGTGCTCGTGGGCTGGGTGGCGTTCGCGGTCGGCGGCGGCTTCGAGGCCCGGCGGCTGCTGCTGGCGGTGCTGGTGACGGTCTGGGGGTCGCGCCTCGCGGTGTACCTGCTGTGGCGCAACGCCGGCCACGGCGAGGACCCCCGCTACGTGGCCATGCGCAGGAAGGCCGGGGACCGCTTCGCGTTGCGGAGCCTCTGGACCGTCTTCGGCCTGCAGGCCGTGGTGATGTGGACGGTCAGCCTGCCCGTGCAGGTGGGCTCGGTGCCGACGTCACCGTCGTCGCTCGGCCCGGTGGAGGCGCTCGGCGTGCTGATCTGGGCCGTCGGGCTGTTCTTCGAGTCGGTGGGCGACTGGCAACTGGCCCGCTTCAAGGCCGACCCCGACACCGCCGGCCGGGTGATGGACCGCGGGCTCTGGCGCTACACCCGCCACCCCAACTACTTCGGCGACTTCTGCGTGTGGTGGGGCATCTGGCTCGTCGCCGCGGCCACCGGCGTCGGGGTGCTGTCGATCGTCGGCCCGCTGGTGATGTCGGTGTTCCTGATGCGGGTGTCGGGCGTCCCCATGCTCGAGCGCACGATCGGCCGGCGCCGCCCCGGCTACGACGACTACGCGCGCCGCACCAACGCGTTCTTCCCGGGACCGCCGAAGCCGGCGTGAGCGAGAGGCGGGGCCCGAGGGTCGACCGTGGTAGTCCTGGGGCCCGACACGAGACGAGGGGGATCGCATGCGAGCAGTGCGCAGCACGGCCGACGGGGTGGTCGTCACCGAGGTGGCCCGGCCCGAGTTCGCCGGCGACGACGTGCGGGTGCGGGTGGCCGCCTCGGGGATCTGCGGCTCCGACGTGCACCTGGTGACCTGGGGCGCGTTGCCGGTCACCCTCGGCCACGAGGTGGCGGGGTGGCTCGACGACGGGACGCCCGTGGCCGTCGAGCCGGTGCGCCGCTGCGGCACCTGTGACCGGTGCCTGGCCGGCGACACCCACCTGTGCCACACCGCGCTGACGGTGGGCATCTCGGTCGACGGCGGCATGGCCGACGAGGTGGTCGTCGGGCCGGAGTGCCTCGTCCCGCTCCCCGCCGGGCTCGACGTGCGCGACGCCGGGCTGGTCGAGCCGGTCGCGTGCGCCGTCCACTCCCTCACCCGGGCGCGGGTCGAGCCGGGCATGCGGGTCGCGGTGATCGGCGGGGGGACGCTGGGGGTGGCGGCGGTCGCCGCCGCGGCCGACGCCGGCTGCGAGGTCGGCTCGATCACCCGCCACCCCCACCAGGCGGCTGCCGTCGAGGCGGTCGGCGGTCGGCCGGCCGAGGGCCACTACGACGTGGTGATCGAAGCGGCCGGGACGGCGTCGGCGTTCGCACAGGCGGCCGACCTGGCGCGGGTGCGCGGCACCGTGGCGATCCTGGGCACGTACTGGGACGAGCTCACCGTTGCCGCCATGGCGTTGTCGCTGAAGGAGCTCGACGTCGTCGGATGCCTGGGCTACGGCCACCACGGCGGGCACCGCGAGGTCGAGGTCGCGGCCGCGCTCCTCGCGAGGCGGCCCGAGCTGGCGCAGGCGATCGTGACCCACCGCTTCGGCCTCGACGACGCACCCGAAGCGTTCCGGGTCGCCGCCGACCGTGCCGCCGGCGCCATCAAGGTCGTGCTCGAGCCCTGACCCAGCCACCGGTCCCGAGCCGGCACCCGACGTTCGCGTCCTGGCGAAGGGGCGGTCCCGTCCTGGTGAGGGGGCCAGCTGTCGTACCTGCGGTCAGATGATGTTGGCCAGGTTCAACAGGTCGAGCACGGCCGACACGAACAGGAGCAGGATGATGGCCGAGCCCAGGGTGGCGTGGAACCAGCGCCACGGGTGATCCGAGCCGAAGAAGCGGCGGGCCGAGATGGTGATGGCGGTGACCGACACCACGCTGAGCAGGATGCCCACCACCGGGCCGACCGCGCCCGAGAGCCCGACGATGGGGGCCAGCAGCGGCAGCACGATGTAGGTGGCCGTGCACCGGATGGCCGACACCAGCACCGACCGCGAGAAGGCGTTGTGGGCGTCGACCAGGCTCACCTTGGGGGCGTTGGGGTCGATGCGCAGCAGACGCCGCATGTAGAGGTCGGGCACCGACCGGGGGGTGGCCTGCCGGTCGGCCTCGGCCGCCATGGCGGCGTGGTCGACGGGGCACCGCGACGCCGCGGGAGCCGGCTCGGGTGCCGGCGCCGAGTGGTCGACCGGGCAGCGTGAGGCACCGGGGACGGCGGCATCGATCGTGGGGGCGGCGACATCCTCCATTGGCCTCAACGCTACGGCCTGCGGCGGCGCCTGTCACAACAGGTCGGTCACAACAGGTCGATGAGCGCCCTGCTAGGACGGGGGGATGGACCGCGCCACCCTCGATCGCCTCTTCGACCTCACCGGACGGGTGGCCGTCGTCACCGGCGGCACGAGGGGCATCGGCCAGTCGATCGCCACGGGGCTGTCCGCGGCCGGCGCGAGCGTGGTGGTGGCCAGCCGCAAGGCCGACGCGTGCGCCGAGACCGAGGCCGCACTGCGGGCCGCGGGTGGCGAGGCCCTCGGTGTCCCGACCCACCTCGGCGACCTCGACGCCCTCGCCGCGCTCGTCGACCGCACCGTCGAGCGGTTCGGGGGCATCGACATCGTGGTGAACAACGCCGCGACGGCGCTGGCCCAGTCGATCGGCGACATCACCCCGGAGGCCTGGCAGAAGGTCTACGACGTGAACCTGCGCGGGCCGGTGTTCCTGGTGCAGGCCGCGCTCCCCCACCTGAAGGCCAGCGAGCACGCCGCCGTGCTCAACGTCATCTCGGTGGGCGCGTTCCTCTACTCCGCCCACACGTCGATGTACGCCGGCGCCAAGGCCGCGCTCATGTCGTACACCCGCTCCATGGCGGCCGAGCTGGCGCCGTTCGGCATCCGGGCCAACGCGCTGGCCCCGGGAACGGTCGACACCGACATGGTGCGGGCCAACGATCCCGAGACCCAGGAGCGCATGGCGCAGGCCAACCTGCTGCGCCGCGCTGCGCACCCCGACGAGCTGATCGGGCCGGCGCTGCTGCTGGTGTCCGACGCCGGCAGCTTCGTCACGGGCCAGGCCCTCCTGGTCGACGGCGGCCTCGCGCCCCACTGATCGGACCCGCGGCAACGGCGGCTGCCGCGCGGCCGCACTGCAGCCGAGCATGTCCCCACGCTCGACGGTCAGGTCACGGAGAGGCGCACCGGGAGGCGCTTGAGCGCGTTGTTCAGGTTCGATCGGACGCGCACCGCGTCGCCGGTCTGCTCGATGGTGGGGAACGCCGCCAGGAGCTCCTCGAGGAACACCCTGCCCTCGAGCCGGGCCAGGTGGGCGCCCAGGCAGTAGTGCTCACCGATGCCGAACGACAGATGGGGGTTGGGGTCGCGGTGGATGTCGAACGCCTGGGCATCGGCGAACACCGCGTCGTCCCGGTTGGCCGACGTGTACATCATCGCCACCTTCTCGCCCGCGGCGATCGGCACGCCGGACAACAGGGCGTCGGCCGTGGTCGTGCGGCGGAAGTAGTGCAGCGGGTTGGCCCAGCGCAGGATCTCCTCCACCGCACCAGGGATCAGTGAGGGGTCGGCCCGCAGCGCCGCCAGTTGATCGGGATGCTGCAACAGCGCCAGCAGCCCCGACGACAGCATCGTCTTGGTGGTGTCGTTGCCGGCGGTGACCAACTGCACGCAGAAGCTGCCGAAGTCGATGTCGCTCATGGGCTCGGCCGGGCGGTCGTCGCGACCGAACTCGGTGGCCAGGATGAGCGAGGTGAGGTCGTCGCGGATCGGCTCGGTGCGGCGCTGCGCCCCGAAGGCGATGAAGTACATGGCCATCGCCATGCTGGGGTTCTCGTCGACGCTGTCCTCGCCGGCGAGGTCGGGGTCCTGGCTGCTGGTCTGCTGCTCGGCCCACCGCTGGATCTGGTCCCAGTCGCGCTCGGGCAGGCCCATGATCTCACCCACGACCTGCGAGGGCAGCCGGCCGCACACGTCGTGGACGAACTCGACCTCACCGGCCTCGGCGGCGTCGGCCATGATCCGCCGGCAGATCGCGCGCACCTGGCCCTCCAGTGCACCGATCACCCGGGCGCCGAACGTGGGGGCCAGCGGCTTGCGGTAGTCGGCGTGAGGCGGGGGGTCCATGGCCAGCAGCATGTGGCGCATCATGGCCAGCTGCTCGGGGTCGAGGTCCTCGACCACGACCCCACCCTCCGACGCCGAGAACAACACCGGCTCGCGCGCCACGTGGACCACGTCGGCGTGGCGCAGCACCGCCCAGCACGCGCCCCCGTCCGTCATCTCCTGGCGGAACACGGGTTGGGTGGCCCGGAGGTGGGCGAGGTACTCGTGGGGCGGGGCGTCGACGTAGGTGTCGGGGTCGAAGAGGTCGACCGGGACGGGTCCCGCGTGCAGGTCGGTCACAAGGCCTCCTCCGGGGGGCGTCTGACGGGCTGGGTGAGTCGGACGGGCTGGGGGTGGCGGTCGGCCGAGTCGACAGGGGTGGTCCTGCCCACCGGGGACCGCCCAACGGGCACCTCGACACCCGGCAGAGGGGTGACCCGGTCGTCGAACACGCGAGGACGTTACCGGCACCCGCTGACCCGCGAGTCGGGCCGATCGCTACAGATGCCGGCCGCACGGCCGATCGGAGCAGATGATCGAGGTCGCGCGTCGCGCGCCTCGGCGGGGACGGATGCGGGCGGCCGCCGCCGTTGGGGCCACTGTCGTCATCGCCGCCTGGCTGGCCGCGCCGGCCTTCGGCGGTGAGGGGTTCGTGCAGGGTGCCTACCTGCTGGGCAGCGTGGCCGCCGCCGTCGCCATGTGGGTCGGGATCCACGTGCGCCGGCCGCGTACCGTGCGGCCCTGGTACTGGCTGGCGTGGGCGATCAGCGCCTGGGCCGCGGCCGATGTCGTCTACGCCGCCTATGGCTGGTTCGGGCACCCCGACCCCCAGACGTCGCTGGCCGACGTGCTCTACCTGCTCGGCTACGCCGCGGTGGTCGTGGGCCTCGTGCAGGTGATCCGTGCCCGCAAGCCCGAGGGTGACCTCGACGCGCTCCTCGACGCCACCGCGGTAGGGGTGGCCGCGCTGCTCCTCGCCTGGGACCTGTTGATCCGGCCGACCATCGACCCGGCCAGCACCCTGCTGGCCAACGCCACGTTGGCGATCTACCCGGCCGCCGACGTGCTCGTGCTGGCCCTGCTCGTCCGGTTGTTGCTCGACACCCGGCTGCGCAGCGCCGCCACCATCATGTTGGCCACCGCGCTGGGCGCCTGGCTGCTCGCCGACGCCGCCTACTCGGTGCTCGCCGCCACCGACTCCTACTCGTTCGGGGGCACCGCCTGGCTGGACCAGGTGTGGCTGTTCGGGATGTTCCTCATGGCGGGCGCGGCGCTGCACCCCGACATGGCGGCGCTCACCGACGACCGGGCCGAGCCCCGGGTGGCCAGGCCCTACCGACTCGCGGTGGGCGTGACGTGCGTGACCGTGCCCGGGCTCACGATGGCCATCGCCGACCTGACCGACCATCCCGCGAGCGCGTTCGCCTTCCTGGTCGCGACTCTCCTGCTGGCCGCGTTGGTGCTGGCCCGGTCGATCCGGCTCCTGCGCCAGAAGGACGCCGCCGAGGCGGCGCTGCGCAGCAGCGACCGGTTCCACCGGCTGCTGGCCGAGAACTCGGCCGACGCCGTGCTGGTCACCGACGCGACGGGCGTCGTGACCGCAGAGGCTCCGGCGCTGCTGGAGTTGCTGGGCTACGACGCCACCAGCACCCGGGGCGAGAGCATCTTCACGCTGATCGCACCCGACGACCAGGCCGCCGCGGCGGCGCTGCTCGACCGGGCCCTGTCCCGTCCCGGGCAGGTGCTGACGGGCGAGTTGCGGGTCGCGCACGCGGACCAGTCGGTCCGGTGGGTGGAGGTGCGAGCCGTGAGCCTGATCGACGACCCCGACGTGCGGGGCGTGGTGGTGAACATCCACGACATCACCATCCGCAAGCACATGGAGCAGGAGCTCAGCCACCAGGCCTTCCACGACACGCTCACCGGGCTGGCCAACCGGGCGCTCTTCCGTGACCGCATCGAGCACGCGGTGCAGCGCACGGTGCGCACGGGCGACGAGGCGGCCGTGCTCTACCTCGACCTCGACGGCTTCAAGACCATCAACGACTGCCTCGGGCACGACACCGGCGACTCGGTGCTGACGGTGATCGCGGAGCGCCTGCTCGCCTCGGTGCGCAGCGAGGACACGGTGGCCCGCCTGGGGGGCGACGAGTTCGGCGTCCTGGTGGAGCCCGGCGAGGACGCCTCGACCCGTGCCGAAGCCGTGGCCACCCGCATCCTCGCGGCGCTGGCCGAGCCCGTCGACGTCGGCGGAACCCGGCTGAGCGTGGGCGCCAGCATCGGCGTGGCCATCGGTCACGCCGACAGCGAGGCCCTGCTACGCAACGCCGATGTGGCCATGTACCAGGCCAAGGCCGCCGGCAAGCGTCGCTGGGTGGTCTTCGACGACGGCATGCGGGCCGCCGCGGTCGAGCGTCTCCGCATCGACACCGACCTGCACTCGGTGCTCGAGCGCGACGAGTTGGCGCTGCACTACCAGCCCATCGTCGAGCTGGCCACGGGCCGGCTCACGGGGTTCGAGGCGCTGCTCCGCTGGAACCACCCCTCGCTCGGCCTGTTGTCACCGGACCGGTTCATCCCGGTCGCCGAGGACAACGGCACCATCGTCGCGATCGGCGGGTGGGTGATGGCCACCGCCTGCGCGACCGCACGCGAGTGGCAGGTCCGCCACGCCGACGGCGACGCCCTGACCATGTCGGTCAACCTGTCCCCCCGTCAGCTGGCCAGCACCGGTGTGGTCGACATGGTCCGAGAGGCGCTGGCCGACTCGGGTGTCCCACCGGAGTCGGTCGTCCTCGAGCTCACCGAGAGCTACCTGGTCCACGACCCCGACAGCGCCACCGCCCGGCTCCACGAGCTCCGCGACCTCGGGGTGCGTCTGGCCGTCGACGACTTCGGCACGGGGTACTCGTCGCTCGGCTACCTACGCCAGTTCCCCGTCGACATCTTGAAGATCGACCGCTCGTTCGTGCACGCGCTGACCCGCGACGACGAGGTGCCCGGCCTGATCCGGGCCGTGCTCGACCTGTGCCGCACCCTCGACCTCGACGCCGTGGCCGAGGGGATCGAGCAGCCCCACCAGCTCGACCAGCTGGTGAGCGAGCGCTGCCGGCTGGGTCAGGGCTTCCTGTTCGACCGGCCCCTCAGCTTCGAGGCCGCAGCCGCGCTCGTGGGTGGCGTCGATGTCGCCGGCGTCAAGCCGGCCGAAGCGCGTTGAGCGACCGGGCGTTGTCGCGCAGGATCAACAGCCGCTCGGCGTCGCTGAACTCCTTGAGCTCGACGACGTAGTCGAGCGGCCGCGGCATGCCCTCGATGTGGGGCCAGTCCGAGCCGAAGATCACCCGGTCCGCCCCCATCAGCTCGACCACCTCGTGCACGTCGTCCTCCCAGAACGGGTTGATCCACACATGGCGCCGGAACGTCTCGACGGGATCCTCGGTGAAGTACCCCGGCGTCTTGCGGGCGGTGGAGCGCAGCTTGGCGAACAGGTCGGCGAGGAACTCCGAGCCGTTCTCGACCGATGCGATGCGCAGGTTCGGGAAGCGGTCGAACAGCTTGTCGAAGGTGATGGTGACGAGGAACTCGAACGCGGCCCGCTCGATGTTGAAGGACTTGATCGTCGGCCGGAACTGGCCGGTCGAGGTGGTGCTGAACGAGGCGCTGAAGCCCTCCTCGGCGTAGCCGTTGCTGCTGTTGCCGCTGTCGCCGGCGTGGACCACGACGGCGACGCCGGCCTCGTTCACCAGCCCCCAGAAGCGGTCGAAGGCGGGGTCGGCGGGAGACAGCGGGCCCGTGGGCGTGTACACCGCTGCCGGCCGGATGCAGATCACCCGGGCCCCCTTGTCCAGCGCCCACTCCAGCTCGGTGACCGCCTCGTCCACGACCGCCAGCGACAGGTAGGGGGCGGCGAAGATGCGGTCCTGGTAGCCGAAGCCCCAGTCGTCGTCGAGCCAGCGGTTGAACGCCTGGGCCATCTTCATCACCGCGACGGGGTCGTGCTTGAGCGGCTCCTCGTAGAGCACGCCGAGCGTGGGGAACAGCCAGACGGCCTCGAGGCCGAACTCGTCCATCACCGCCAGGCGGGCGTCGCGGTCGCGGAACTCGGGACGGATCGGCCCCCGCTCACGCAGGAAGTCCATCGGCGACTTCGACTCGGGGTTGCCCCGGAAGTAGTCGTGCAGTGCACCCGGCGGGGCGACGGGGTCGAACGTGGGGTTGGTGACCGCCCGGCTGACCTTGCCGCCGACGACGTGGTACTTCCGTCCGTCGATCTCACACCACTGCACCACCCGCGGCCCCCAGGCCGGGTCGAGGTGGCGGGTGAACGCATCCAGCGCCTCGTAGTAGTGGTTGTCGGCGTCGAAGGCATCGAAGGGCAGCTCCACGACGCTCAGGCTACGCCTCGGCCGCCGCCACGGCCCGAGCGGACCGACCGGTCGGGTGGACCAAGTCCAGCTACGGCACCCGGTCCTTGCGGCGGACCTCGGTGACGTACTCCCGCAGACGGAAGTCCACGCCGAGGCGCTCGACCGATCGTTCGAGCGAACGGACCACCTGGTCACCATCGACGCCGGAGCTGCACGCGAGCGGGATCGACAGCTCGATCCACGAGTCGTCCGCCGCCGCCCGCTCGAGCATCTCCCGCGCGCCGACCCCCGACCGCTCCGCCAACTCCAGCACCGCGCCCACCTGCGACGACGGACCACTGAATCGCAAGACCCGGACTGCCTGCATGGTTGCCCCCCGCTCGCCGGCTACGGACTCGCGCGCCCCCCTACTGACCCGACAGTAGACGCAACCGCAGTTGCTGTACAGCGTTGTCTACCGACCCCGGTCGACCGGATCTGGCACCTCGACCTCGTGACGGCTCATGACCGGTCGCCCGCCGGCGCCCGACGACGCAGACTGATGACGTGCAGGACGTACCCCGCATCGACGTCGGGCCGCTGGTGAGCCCCGGCAGCGGCGACGACGACCGTCGATCCGTCGCCGTCGCCATCGACGCCGCCTGCGCCGAGCACGGCTTCTTCACCGTCGTGAACCACGGCATCGACACCGCCCTCCAGCAGCGGCTGGAGGACGACGCCCGCACGTTCTTCGCCAAGCCCCGCGAGGAGAAGGCGAAGATCGCCATGATCCGCGGCGGACGAGCGTGGCGAGGGTGGTTCGGGGTGGGCGACGAGCTCACCGATGGTGTCCCGGACCGCAAGGAGGGCCTGTACTTCGGCACTGAGCTGGGCACCGACGACGAACGGGTGCGGCGAGGCGTACCGCTGCACGGCGCCAACCTGTTCCCGGCCGATCCACCGGGGCTGAGGCAGGCGGTGCTCGACTACCTGGACGGGGCCACCCGGCTGGGTCTCCAGATCCTGCGGGCGATGGCCATCGGCCTCGGCCGCGACGAGGGCTGGTTCGACGACACCATCTGCCGCGACCCCGTGGTGCTGTTCCGCATCTTCCATTACCCCGGGCCCGACGCCGACGAGCCCGCGACGGGGCCGTGGGGCGTCGCCGAGCACACCGACTACGGCCTGCTGACGCTGCTCCACCAGGACGCCGGCGGCGGCCTGGAGGTCCGGGGCCCCGGCGGCTGGCAGGCGGTCCGTCCCGAGTCGGGGGCACTGGTGTGCAACCTGGGCGACATGCTCGAGCGCATCAGCGGCGGCCGGTACCGCTCGACCCCGCACCGGGTGCACCCGCCCACCGGGGCGGGCCGCGTCTCGGCGCCGCTGTTCCTCGATCCCAGCTGGGACGCCGAGGTCCCCGGCATCGCCGGCACCTACGGCGACTACCTGACCGCCAAGGTGTCGAAGGTGTTCCCCGCCCTGCGGGCCGCCACGTTCTGAGGACGCGCCCCGACCAGATCTCGCGCTCATGCTCCGATTCCTTGGGCCCGGAACGAGCCCGCGGATCGCAACTTCACTTTCCGTGGTCAGAAATGCTACGGTGAGTCACCTTCTCGACACTGGGCGAGGAGGGGCGACGCAGGAACACGGCGAAGGAGAGAAGCGGATGCTCGACCAGGGTCTCGTCATCTGCAACGGCAAGGGCGGTGTGGGCAAGTCGTCGATCGCGGCGGCGCTGGCCGCCAACGCGGCGGCCGCCGGCCGGCGCACGCTGCTCGTCGACCTCGACCCCATGGGCTCGGTCGACCAGGACCTCGGCTACCGCCAGAGCGGCGAGTCCGACGACGGCCGGTCCCTGTACCGGGCCGTCGTCGACGACGTTGCGCTCAGCCCCCTCGCCGAGGTGCGGGTCGGGCTCGACGCCGTTCCCGCCGGCGACTTCACCCAGGCGGTGTACGCCCGGCTGGCGGGCCACGAGCGCCACGTCGCCGATGTCACCGGCCCGCTGGAGCGACTGGGCCAGGACTACGACGTGGTGGTGTTCGACACGCCGCCCGGCCACGCGCAGGCGCTCGACATCGCCTTCGCGGTGGCCCGCTTCCTCATCATGCCAGTGGGTGTGGACACCGGCAGCCTGGACGGCCTGGAGCTCGTGTCGGACCGCTACCACGTGACCCGGAGCAGGGGGCTCAACCCGGCGCTCGAGCCACTGGGCGTGGTGCTGTTCGGCATGGACCCCGCGCAACCCCGTCTGCACCGGGAGGTGCGGGCCGACGTGGAGTGGGAGCTCGACGGGGCCGCGCCCGTGTTCGAGTCGTCGATCCGCCACCGGCCCCGTGCCGCCCGCGATCTGCGCCGCCACGGCCTCGCCGCCAGCGAGTACCTACGGGCGGCTCGTGACACCTGGGACGACCGGGACCTGCCCGCCGGCACCGACTCGTTCGACGACGATGCCGCCGGCCTCGCCCGCGACTACTGGGACCTCACCGACGAGGTGCTCGCCGGACTCGACGCACAGGCGGCGCTGCCGGCCGCCGAGCCCGTCCGTGCGGAGGTCACCGTTGGCTGATCAGCCCCCCTCCGAGGAGCGGCGGCCGGTCCGCCGCCCGAGCGCGGTGATCGACCTGCGCAGCGACCCTCCCGTCCGCCACCGTCAGAGCCGTGGGGTGCCACGCGAGCCCGACGCCCGGATGCGCGCCTACCGCGACCGCCCGGTGCGCCCGTCGGTCGACGAGGTGCCTCGCGGTCGGCCCTTCCTCGAGGTGGAGACCCTCGACGTGCTGGAGCGGGACGACATCGCTCCGGCTGGGGACCCCACCTGGCGGGCCACGCGCGGCCCGGCGATCGAGGGGGCCGGCCTGTTCCCCGACACCGAGGCCCGCCCGCGCCGAGTCGGCGGGCCCTCGGATGACGCCTCCCACCTGCACGACGCCTCCCACCTGCACGACGCCTCCCACCTGGCCGTGGACCGACACGATGTCGGCGCCGCAGCGACGCCTGCCACCGCGGTGACCCCCGCCTCCGGCGCCCGACGGGCCGGGCGCCGCGGGCGGCGTCGAGACGCGGCGGCGTCGGCCCACCACGCCCACGACCGCCGCCGAGTGGCGACGGACCGCCTCGTCGTGCGGCGGATGCGCCTGCGATCGGTCGCGAAGGTGGCGTTCACCTTCTACCTGTGCGTGTGGGCGGTGGTCGCCATCGCCGGCACCATCCTGTGGAGCATGGCCAACCAGCAGGGCTGGGTCACGGGCTGGACGGGGTTCCTCGTCGACATCGGGTTCTCCGACGCCACGGTGGACGGCCCCACCCTGGCGCGGGCATCGGCCACCGCGGGCGGGATCATGGTGGTCACGGCGACGCTGCTCACGGTGGCGGCCGCCTGCTTCTACAACCAGCTCGGTGGGCTGATCGGCGGCATCGAGGTGACGTTGGCGGCCCCCCGGCCGCGGCGCCGGCGCCGGCTCCGCCGGCATCGCCAGGAGACGCTCGACGCCGGCTGACGGGGAATACTCGCGCTTTGCCCGCCATCCCCGAGACTCCCGCCCGGGGAGCGCGACGCCCTGCGCTGCGGGCGGCATGAGGAGCGAGGACCGAGGAGCGATCCGTGAGCGAACGACGCCTGGTGGAGTTGAGCCACCCGATCCGTGACGGCATGGTCACCTACCCCGGTCTACCGGGCCCCGAGATCAGTGACCACCTCAGCCGGGCCGACGCGGTGGCCAACTACGCCGAGGGCACCACCTTCCAGATCGGGCGCATCACGATGGTGTCCAACACCGGCACCTACCTGGACACGCCGTTCCACCGCTTCGAGGGCGGTGACGACCTGTCGATGATGGGCCTCGAGCGTCTCGCCGACCTCGAGGGCGTGATGATCGACGCGTCGGGCCGGACCACGCGCGCGCTCGACGTCGACCTGCTGGACGGCGCCGAGGTGGCGGGTCGTGCGGTGCTGCTCCGCACGGGGTGGGACCGGCACTGGGAGACCGACGCCTACGCCGTCGCGGCGCCCTTCGTCACCGCAGACCTGGGCCGGGCGCTCGTCGACCAGGGCGTGGCCCTGGTCGGCATCGACTCGGTGAACATCGACGACATCAGTCCCGGCTCGGGGGGCGAGCGGCCGGTGCACACCGCCTTGTTGGACGCGGGAATCCCGATCGTCGAGCACCTGCGGGGCCTCGAGGCCCTGCCGCCATCGGGCTTCCGGTTCCACGCCGCCCCGCCCCTGGTGGCCGGCATGGGCACGTTCCCGGTGCGGGCGTACGCAATCGTCGCCGGCGTCGCCCCGTGACGCCGGCGAAGTTGAAGTAATCTCGAGGTTCGTGACCACGACCGACGAGCTGTCGATCGGCGCCGTCGCCGAGCGCTCCGGGCTTGCCGTGTCGGCCCTACGGTTCTACGAGGACCGGGGCCTCATCACCGCCGAGCGCACCGACGGCGGTCAGCGCCGGTACCACCGCGACGTCCTGCGACGGCTGGCGTTCATCTCGGTGGCACAGCGGGTGGGGCTGACCCTGGCCGAGATCGGTGAGGCGCTCGACACGCTGCCCGCGAACGCCGGCCCGATGGGCGAGGAGTGGTCGCGGCTGTCCGCCTCGTGGCGCCCCCTGCTCGACGAGCGCATCGCGTTGCTGGAAGGACTGCGCGACGAGCTCGATTCCTGCATCGGCTGCGGCTGCCTCTCGCTCGAACGCTGCGCCCTGTACAACCCCGACGACCGGGCCCGCACCCTCGGGACCGGACCCCGCTACCTGCTCGGCGACACCGCACCCGAACCCTGAGGGCCTTCGCCGAGTGCGTCGAAAGGGACCAACGGCCCTAACCCGTCCCGTCCAGTTCTTTAGTCTGCGACTATAGAACTTAGGGACTGAGGAGGACGCATGACATCCGACACCGATCGCCCGCCAACCCGCTCCGACGCCGGCTGGTTCGCCGTCGTCTCGGTGTTGGCGGTGCTCGCGCTCGCCGTGGGGATCATCGCCATCGTGACGCGACCGGACAGCAGCAGTGCCACGTCCGCCACCGGCGGGGGAGGCACACAGACCGTGGACGTGACCCTGACCGAGTTCTCCATCGAGCCGGCCACCATCGCGGTCGACCCGGGCACCGAACTGATCGTGAACGTCACCAACGACGGGGCCATGGCCCATGACCTCAAACTGAACGGTGAGACGGGGACCGAGCTGCTCGACCCCGGCGCCACCGTCGAGGGCATCAACATGGGGACGATCACCGAGGACACACTGGCGTGGTGCACCGTGCCCGGTCACCGCGAGTCCGGTATGGAGATGTCCATCACCGTCGCCGGGGCAACCGGGGGCACGGCCCACTCGGTGTCCGCCGACCCGACCGCGACCGGCGCCACCATCGACCCCGAGGCCACGCCCGAAGCCGACTGGGAGGCCTTCGACCCCACGCTCGACCCGGCGCCCGGTGCCACAGAGCACGAGATCACTCTGCATGCGGTCGAGGCCGAGGTCGAGGTGGCGCCCGGGGTCACCCAAGAGGCCTGGACCTTCGTCGAGGGTGAGGGCGACGACCAGGGCACCCCCCGGATGGGTGGGCCCATCCTGCGCGGCAACGTGGGCGACCTGTTCACCGTGACCCTGGTCAACGACGGTGGGATCGACCACTCGATCGACTTCCACGCCAGCCGGGTGGCCTGGGACGACGAGATGCGCTCGATCGCCCCCGGCGAGTCGCTCGTCTACCAGTTCCGCGCCCAGTACGCCGGCGCCTTCATGTACCACTGCGGCACCGCCCCGGCGCTGCACCACATCGGCAACGGGATGTACGGCGCCATCATCATCGACCCGCCGAACCTGCCCGCGGTCGACCACGAGTTCGTGGTGGTGCAGTCCGAGCTCTACCTGGGCGACCAGGGCCAGCCCGGCGACCTGACCAAGATGACGAACGCCGACTGGGACGCCGTGGTGTTCAACGGGTACTACAACCAGTACAAGTTCTCCCCCATCCGCGTCGAGGCCGACGAGCGCATCCGGGTGTGGGTCATCGACGACGGCCCGTCGGAGAACTCGGCGTTCCACATCGTCGGCACGATCTTCGACACCGTGTGGAAGGAAGGCAGCTACCTGCTGCGGCCAGACGCCACCAACGGCGGCTCCCAGGTGCTCGACCTGCAACCCGCCCAGGGTGGGTTCGTGGAGTTCAGCTTCGCCGAGGAGGGCTTCTACCCGATGGTCACCCACAAGTTCGCCAACGTGGGACGAGGGGCCCTGGGCCTCTTCCAGGCCGGCGACGTCGAGCTGCCGGCATCTGGGGGGCACTGACCGCCGCACCAGGTGGGGCGCGGGGGGACTGCGACCCACTCCCACCGGCGGGTCGGCCGCACCGGGCGACCGGGCGGTCGACCCGCTCGCGGGTGGTGACCGGCGTGGCGCGAAGCTGGGTGCCATGCGCTTCGGCCTCGACCCCGAGCGGTCCACGCTCACCATCCACGCCACCTCCAGCATCCACCCCATCGACACCACCACCACCGTCACCGGCTGGATCGAGCTGGATGTGTCCGCGGACGGCACGCCGGCAGCCGAACAGGTGCCCGCCGCCGAGATCGAACTGGCCCTGGGCGAGATGCGGTCGGGGAACCCCCTCGTCGACCGTGAGGCCGAGCGGCGGCTCGACGTCCGCCGGCACCCGACCGTGCACGGTGTGCTGACCGAGCTCGGCGCGCCTGACGCCGACGGCCGCAGGGTGGGTGCGGGCGACCTCACCTTCCACGGCGTCACCCGCCGGATCACGGGCGAGCTGTCGATCGCCGTCGTCGACGGCGGCCTGCACCTCACCGGCCACACCGAACTGGACGTGACCGACTTCGGCGTGCAGCCGCCCAGCCTGCTCGTGGTGAAGGTGCACCGAGAGGTGCGGGTCGAGCTCGATGCCTACGCGTCCTCCGGCGACTGAGGTCTGATCCGAGGCCGGCGCGAGGCCCGGCGCGGGCCGGTCCGTAGCCTGGGACCCGATGATCACGATCACGGGCATGGACCTCAACGCCGAGCCGGAGGTCCCCAAGCGGGCACTGGTGGTGTCGGCCCACCCTGACGACGTCGACTTCGGCGCCTCCGGCACCGTGGCCCGCCTTCGGGACGCGGGCACGGACGTGAGCTACTGCATCGTCACCGACGGCGACGCCGGCGAGGCACCCGAGGACGTGGCCCGCGCCGACGTCGGCGCACTGCGCCGGGACGAGCAGCGGGCCGCGGCCGAGGCCGTCGGTGTGCGCGCCGACGACGTGCACTTCCTCGGCTACGCGGACGGGCGCCTCCAGGTGACGCTCGACCTGCGCCGCGACCTGTCGCGGGTCATCCGAGCGCTCGAGCCCGAGGTGGTGCTGTGCCAATCGCCCGAGCGCCGCTGGGACCGGGTGTTCGCCAGCCATCCCGACCACCTGGCCGCCGGCGAGGCCACCCTGCAGGCGGTGTACCCCGATGCCCGAAACCCCTACGCCCACCCCGAGCTGGCCCGTGGCGGCCTCGGAGCGCACACGGTGCGGGAGGTGTGGGTGTTCGCCCACCCGCAGGCCAACCGGTACGTCGACATCACCGACACCTTCGACCGCAAGCTGGCGGCGCTGCGCGCCCACGCCAGCCAGACGAGCCACGTCGACCTCGACGCGCTGCTCGGTGGGTGGACCGCCGCCACCGCGGCCGAGGGCGGCCTGCCCGAGGGTCGCCGGGCCGAGGCCTTCTTCACCTGTCACACCGGTTGATCGAGCATGAACCGTCAACTCACGTTGGCCCGCCGGCCCGAGGGACTGGTCGGCGCCGACGACTTCGCCCTGGTCGAACGTCCCCGCCCGACCCTCGAGGAGGGCGAGGCGCTGATGCGCACGGTGTACCTGTCGATCGACCCCACCGTGCGCACCTGGATCTCCGAGGCCCGCAGCTACTTCCCACCGGTGGCCCTCGGCGAGGTGGTGCGTTGCTCGGGCACGGGTGTGATCGTCGAGACCAGGTGCGACGCCTACGCGGTGGGCGATCGGGTGTACGGGCTCTCGGGCTGGCAGGACTACGCCGTTGTCCGCGACGACGTGTTCACCACGACGCTGGCCCCCGACGCCGACCTGTTGCCGGCCCTCGGCGTGTTCGGCAACAACGGGCTCACCGCCTACATCGGCATGGTGGACGTGGGCGGCCTCGACCTGGACGGCGCGAGCGCGGGGGCCACCGTGGTGGTGTCGGCGGCGGCCGGCGCCACCGGCTCGATCGCGGGTCAGATCGCCCACCTCCTGGGCTGCCGGGTGGTGGGAATCGCCGGCCGCGACGACAAGTGCGCCTGGGTGGTGGACGAGTTGGGCTTCGACGCCTGCGTGAACCATCGGGACCCGGACTTCGCCGGACAACTGCGGGCGGCCACTCCCGACCGCGTGGACGTGTACTTCGACAACGTGGGCGGACCGGTGCTCGACACCGTGCTGAAGCGCCTCGCCCCCCACGGCCGGGTGGTGCTCTGCGGCGCCATCGCCGTCTACAACGCCGCCCACAAGCCGCCCGGGCCGGCCAACTACCTCGAGCTCATCACCCAACGGGGGACCATGGTGGGCTTCAACGCCTTCGACCACTGGGACCGCTTCGCCGAGATCGCGGACCGGCTGGCGACGTGGACCCACGAAGGCCGCCTCGTGCACCGCGAGCACGTGATCGGCGGCCTCGAGCGTGCACCGGAAGCGCTCAACATGCTCTTCACCGGTGACAACCTCGGCAAGCTGGTCGTGCAGGTGTCCGACCCGCCCACCTGACCGGACCAGGATCCGGGATCAGAAGGCGGTGCGGCCGGCGCTGACCGGCGGAGGTGCCGACACCGCGCCCTCGTCGGCCGGACGTACCGGGGGTGTCGGGGGTGTCGGCGGTGCAGGGGGTGCAGGGGGTGTCGGACAGGCCTGGCGGGCCTGGCGGGCCGGGGCGTAGCCAACGGGGCGCAGCATCACGTCGCACGGCACGGGTGGGGCCGACGGACGAAGCCGTACCGCCGGGTCCGGTCCGGACGGCGCCGGCGCGGGCCCGGCCGCCGGTCGAGCCGACGCACCGGGCGCCGGCGGGACCGGTCGAGCGGAGGGCGACGGCCGGGTGGCACCGCGAGCGGGCGGAGGGCTCGTCGGTACGGCGCCCTGGGCGACCAGGTCGGCCTGGCGGGCGGCCTGGTCGAGGCGGACGAACGAGAGCATGGCCACCATGGCCACCACGACGACGACGGTGGCGACCGCGAACGTGGTGGTGGCGTCGGTCCCGGCGGCCAGGCCGTGCACCGTGGCCAGCACGAACACCGGGAAGCTCAGGTAGTGCACGCTGCGCCACACCTTCTTGGGCAGCCATCGCCGGGCCAGGGCGGTGCCCTCGACGGCCAGCAGCAGGTAGAACGCCACCACGCCCCAGGCCACGGCCGACGGGTCCCAGTCCGAGGCAAAGGGCACGAGCACGTCGCTCACGCCGAAGTGGGTGTAGCTGTCCAGCACGAGGCCCGCGATGTGGACCCCGATGAAGACCATCGTGAGGGTTCCCAGCCACTGGTGCAGGTCGAGCAGCCAGTTGGGCCGGGGGCGCTTGCCGAACACCTTGGTCGACAGGGCGAGGCCCCAGAGGACGCTGGCGGCCAGCAGTGCCCACGAGACGATGCCGGCCGACCGGGCCACGTACCACCACAGCTGGTCCATCACGACCCTCCGCTGTTCGTGTCGGGCGATGTCTGCCCGCCGAACGGCGCCGGGGTGGCGCCGCCGAACTGGTCATCGGGGCTCGAGAACTGGTCCGTCCCGCCGAACTGGTCGCCGTCGCCGAACTGGTCCGTGCCACCGAACTGGTCGGTCCCACCGGAACCGTCCGGTGGGGCGAACGGCTGCTGTTGTGAGGCACTGCCGCCGTCGGCCACCACGGGGGTGGCGGGCGTGGACGAACCGTCGTCGGCCATGTTGGCCACGACCAGGCCCACGCCGATGCCCGCGAACGCACCGGCGCTGACCGCGGCGGCGATCCGGCGGGCCCGGTGGGCGGGCGCCTGCCGGTGCGTGGGGTCGGGAGTGGTGGAGGGGTCGGGAGGAGGTGTCAGGTTGGGAGGAGGGGTCAGGTCGGTCACGAGGCCACCTTGACGGCCGGCGCTTAAAGGACGCTGAAAGGTCCCTCAGAGTTCCCTCCGAACCCGCGTGGTGACACAGTGGCCCCCGATGACGGACACCCCCGCCGAGACCTACACCCACGGCCACCACGAGAGCGTGCTGCGCAGCCACCGATGGCGCACCGCCGAGAACTCGGCGGGCTACCTCCTGGCGCACCTCGACGCCGGCCTCGACCTGCTCGACGTGGGCTGCGGGCCCGGCAACATCACCCGAGACCTCGCGGCGCGGGTCCGTCCGGGGCGGGTGGTGGGCGTGGACGCGTCGGCCGACGTGATCGCCACCGCCCGCGCCGACGCCGGCACCGACACCACGGTCACCTTCCGGGTGGGCGACGTCTACGCGCTCGACGAGCCCGACGACTCGTTCGACGTGGTCCATGCCCACCAGGTGCTGCAGCACCTCAGCGACCCGGTGGCCGCCCTGCGCGAGCTGCGCCGGGTGGTGCGTCCCGACGGCGTCGTGGCGGTCCGCGACAGCGACTACGCGGCCATGGTGTGGGCGCCGCTCGACCCTCGCCTCGACCGCTGGCTCGACCTGTACCACCAGATCACCCGACGCAACGGGGCCGAGGCCGATGCCGGCCGCTTCCTGCTCGGGTGGGCCGGGTCGGCCGGCTTCACCGACGTCACCGCGTCGACCTCCACGTGGACCTTCGCCGACCCGGAGAGCCGCGACTGGTGGGGGTCGCTCTGGGCCGAGCGGGTCACCCAGTCCGCCTTCGCCACCCAGGCCGTGGAGTACGGCCTCGCCGACACCGCCGAGCTGGGTGACCTGGCCGAGGCGTTCCGGGCGTGGGCCACGGCGCCCGACGCCTTCTTCGCCGTCCTGCACGGCGAGATCCTCGCCCGGGGCTGAGGGCCCGCGAACAGGCCGTCTGCAGGTCCGTTCCGGCTCCCGATTCGACCGTCAGGACCGTCGAATCGGGAGCCAGTTCCCGGCCTGTCCGCGAGACCCCTACGCCTGACGGCCCAACACGCGGACGGGACCGATGCGGTCGTTCGGTAGCGTGATCGGAGCGGACGGCGCGACGACGAGGACGGTGGTGTGGCGATGCGGTTGAACCACGAGCAGCGGGCGGCCTGGGCCCGTGACGGCTACCTGCTGTTGCAGGGCGCCCTCGCCCCGCAACGAGTCGACGAGATCCGCAGATGGGTCGACGAGGTCGCGGCCTGGGCCGAGTCGGATGGTCCCGGCCTGCACCACTTCGAGCAGACCGACGCCGGTCCCACCATCGCTCGCAGCGAGGATCTCATCGACCACCACGGCGGCCTCCGGGCCCTGCTCACCGAGGGCCTGCTCCCCGAGTTGGCCGGCGAGCTGTTCGGCGAGCCGGCCGTGCTCTACAAGGAGAAGATCAACTACAAGCAGCCCGGCGGCGGCGGCTTCGCCCCGCACCAGGACGCGCCGGCCTACCGCTTCGTCGACCACCACGTGAGCGTGATGGTGCCCATCGACCCCGCCACGCGGGCCAGCGGCTGCCTGTGGGTGGCGAGGGGCCACGACCGGGGGTTGCTGGCGATGGACGGCCTGAAGGGGCTCAGCGCGGCAGTGGTCGACGAGCTCGAGTGGCAGCCAATCGAGCTCGCTCCTGGTGACCTGCTGTGGTTCGACTCCTACGCGCCGCACTACAGCGACACCAACACCACGGCCACCGGCCGGCGCGCGCTGTACCTCACCTACAACGCGGCGTCGGCGGGCGACTTCCGCAGCACGTACTACCAGGACAAGGTGGCGGAGTTCGACGGCCTCGACGGCACCGCCGAGCGGGTGCGCCTGAGCATCACCGACGACTTCCTGGGTCGCCCGGTGGAACCGGCGGGCCGAGAGTGACCGGTCAGCGCCCCGTGACCCGCGGCGCCGACCGTGGCGGCGCTCCCGAGGGCCTCGACGAGCTGCTCGACCTGTACCGGAGCGACAAGGCCACCGCCATGTACGACGAGGTGGTCACCGAGCGCGAGCACGCCCTGCAGGCCGCGGCACTGGCCGAGGCCGAGGGCGCCGACGCCGCCACCGTGGCTGCCGCCCTGTTGCACGACGTGGGCCGGCTCACGATCGCATGGGACTCGGCCGAGGGCGCCTTCGTCGCCGCCGACCGAGCCCACGACTCGGTCGGTGAACGGCTGCTGGCCCGCTGGTTCGGGCCGGAGGTCACCGCCCCGGTGGGCATGCACGTGGCCGCCAAGCGCTACCTGTGCGCGGTCGAGCCCGCCTACGCCGACGCGCTCTCGCCCGTGTCGGTTCGCAGCCTGGCGGTGCAGGGCGGCCCCATGAGCGCCGACGAGGTGGCGGCGTTCGAGACCCGCGACGGGTGGGAGGCCGGTGTGCAGCTACGGCGCTGGGACGACCGGGCCAAGAGCACCGAGCCGGCGGCCAAGACCATCGACGACTACGTGGGCCTGCTCACCGCGCTCGCCCGTTGACCGCCGCCCACGGGGCGGGGTGCTCGCGGCGGGCGGCGGTCAGGCCCCGTCCAGCAGCGAGCGGGTGAGGTCGATGGCGGCCGACGGGCTGGCGAAGAAGTGCTGGGCGCCGGCGTGCAGGTCGCGGAAGCCCCGCTGGATCGGCCCGTCGCGCAGGCCCTTGGTGCCGGCCAGCAGGTAGGCCTGGCGGGCGATGTCGGCCCCGCCCTGGTTGACGTGGCGGCACGCCTCCCGCACGAGGTTCGCGGTGCGGGCCGACACCACCCCGTCGCGGGCCGCCTCGGCCTCG
This sequence comes from uncultured Microthrixaceae bacterium, assembly GCA_964635055.1. Taxonomy (GTDB): domain Bacteria; phylum Actinomycetota; class Acidimicrobiia; order Acidimicrobiales; family DATDAH01; genus JAEUJM01. The sequence goes on from CAZWMT010000023.1 coordinate 75,477, forward strand.
GCCTCGGTGACCGCCTCCCGCACCCAGGCCCGGCCCGCCCGGTAGCAGCCCTCGAGGGCACCGAACTCGAACAGGAACCGCTCGGACTTGGCCAGGGTGCTGGCCGCCCCCATCCGCTGGGTGCCCGACGCCAGTGCCGCGACCTCATCGAGCACCCGCCGGGTGACCCCCAGGGCCCACCCGGCGTGCCCGGCGGCGGTGAGGGGCAACACACCGAGCGCATACATGGGCCCGCCCCGGTGCACCACGGGCGCGAAGAAGTCGAAGGTGCGGTGCCGGGGCAACCGCACGTCGCGGACCGCGTAGTCCCAGCTGGCCGTGGCCTGCAGCCCGAGCACGTCCCAGTTGCCCTTCATCTCGGCCTGGTCGACGGGGAAGCAGCCCATCAGGAAGGCCGGGTCGCTGCCGTCGTCCGGCGCGGTCATCATGCCGGCGCCGGCCCACGCGGCGTGGGCGATGCCGCTGCCGAACTGGTAGTCGCCGCTCAACACCAGGTCGTCGCCGTCGGCGGTGGCCACCCCGTTGGGGGCGAACTGGCCGGCGACCACCGGCACCCCGTCGGCGAAGACCTCGGCCACACCGGCGTCGGGCAGCCAGGCCCCGAAGAACGCCGCGGCCACATCCGCGGCGAAGTAGCACCACCCGGTGGAACCGTCGGCCCGGGACACCTCCGCGTAGACGTCGACCACGTCCGCCAGCGCCAGCTCGAGGCCACCCACTGCCCGGGGCACCATCGGTCCGTACAGACCCGCCGACTCGAGCAGGTCGAGCGAGGACTGCGGCATCGGCTCCCCCGCCGGGGTGGCCGAGGCGGCCGAGTCGAGCGCGTCGAACAGGTCGCGGGCGGCGTCGAGGGGGGTGGTGGCCATGGTCCTCAGGCAAGCAGGTCGGAGCGATCCGCGGCCAACCGGGCGGGTTCGGCGCCGCGGCCGGCCGAACGGCTAGGTTCCGGGGATGCGCTCACCAGGCCTGTCCTCGTTCCGGATCGCCCTCGCCGCCGCGGTCCTCACCGCGGGGTCGCTCGCCTTCCTGTCCCCGGCCGGCGCCGGGACCGGCTTCGCCATCACGGTCACACCGTCGGGCAACCCCCACCAGGTGGTGTTCGACTTCGACATCCCCGGAGACGAGTGCGTGTCCGACACGGTGGTGACGATCCCCGGCGTGCCCGACGCCATCGTCGACCTGGCCGACGCCAACTCCGGAACCGTCACCCTGCCGGTGGGCACCCCCGGGAACTTCTACGACCTCGAGATCGAGTGCAGCAACGGTCGCACCACCATCACAGGCACCGGCGGCTTCGCCTTCGCCTCGGTGAACGTCGACAAGGTGGTCACCGGCGACGCGCCGGCCGACGCCCAGTTCGCCATCTCCGTCGCCTGCGAGAACGACGCCGGCGCCCGTCAGTCGTTCGACGGGTCGAGCGAAGGGCTCGCGGCAGCCCTGCAGGCCGACCTCACCTACGGCGCCTCGGGCGGCAGTGAGTACCTCGTGTCCTACAACCCGGCCACCTGCACGGTCAGCGAGACCGACGACGGCGGCGCGGTCACGTCCTCCATCGCCGTGGAGGACTGCTCGCTCGGCGCCGACTCGGCCCCTGCAGCCGAAGCGGCCGGCCCCCGCGGCGACTTCGCCATCGTCGATCCCACCGACTGCACGCAGACGGTCACCAACGACTTCGCCCCACCTGCGGCGCAGCCCGCCGACGTGGTCCAGCAGCAGCCTGGCTTCACGGGCTGATCGCTCCCGCGGCAGGTTCCCTGGGGTCGGACATGAGCGTCACCGGCGCGACCACGTGACCAACCCGGTGGTGGTCACCGGATCAGCATCGGGCCTCGGTGCCGCGATCCTGCGCCGCCTCGCGGACGGGGACCGTCCGACCATCGGGGTCGACCGCCACGACGCCGACGTCGTGGCCGACCTGGGCACCGCCGACGGACGCGCGGTGGCGCTCACCGAGATCGCGGCGCGCGCCGGCGGCTCCCTCGACGGCCTGGTGTCGTGCGCGGCGGCGTCGCCGATGCACCCCGACCCGGCCACGGTGGTCAGCGTGAACTACTTCGGGGCGTTGGCGGTGCTCGACGGGCTGCTCCCGCTGCTCGAGCGGGGCTCCGGCCCCGCCGCCGTCGCCATCTCGAGCATCGGCGCGGTGGACGGCTCGGCCGACGATGCCCTGCTCGCCGTGCTGCGGACCGACGACGAGGCGGCGGCGCGGGCCGCCGCGGCCGACGGCAGCCGGTACCGGTCGGCGTTCGCCTACTCCAGCGCCAAGCGGGCGCTCGCCCTGGCGGTGCGGGAGCGGGCCCTCGACTGGGGCCGGGCCCGAGTGCGCCTGAACGCGGTCGCGCCCGGCCGCATGGACACGCCCATGCTGGAGGGCATGCGGGCCGACCCGCTGATCGCCGCGGGGATCGACGCCTTCCCGACAGGGGTGCAGGCCACCGGCTCGGCTGACGACGTGGCCGGCGCGGTCTGCTTCCTCCTCGGGCCCGATGCGGTGTTCGTGCACGGCCAGGTGCTGTTCGTGGACGGGGGCACCGAGGCCCTGCTGCGTCCCGACCACGTGTGACCGCAGCGCGCTGAGGCACCCCGCGGTCAGGGCGCGGGATACGGGTCCCAGGCCGCCGGCGCGGTGGCCAGGTGCTCCTCCACCAGTTCCCGGAGCCGGATGGGGTCGATCGAGCTGTCGGCGCCATCGTCGGTCGACAGGCCCGCCAGCAGGCTGCCGGGGCGGTCCGCCGTCCAGGTCGCCCCGTCCGTCTCCAACGCGTCGAGGCGCTGGGCCAGCGGCGCCAGGTCGACCCGCCGGCGCAGGGGCCGCGACCGCAGCTGCACCCAGGTCTCGTAGCGATACACGAGCTGGTAACGCCGGCCCCGCAGCACCAGCAGGGCGAGGCGCTCGGTGGCGTTGTTGAGCGCCATCGGGTGCAGCCCCGCCGACCACGAGCCACCGAAGCGGTGCCCACCGGTGTCGGGGGCATTGGCGGGCACCTCGAACACGGCCAGGTCGAGGTCGGGCACCTCGTCGAGCGTCACGCGCTCGGTCACGCAGCGCTCGCTGGCCGTGAGCGCGGCGTCCTCCTCCGCCCACAGCGCCTCGAAGCGGGCCGGTTCGGAGGCCAGCTCCACGAGCCGGGGCAGCAGCTCGGCGTAGAGCAGGCCCGTGGGGTCGGCGGTGGCGGCGAGGCGATCGGCCAGCGGCGACCGCGACGGGTCGGCGTAGGCCGAGATCACCATCGAGGCCCGGGCCGCGTCCCGGAGGCGGTAGGTGCCGAAGTCGCCGGCGGCGGCCACGTCGGTGAGCAGGGCCTCGTGCTCGAGGGCGCTCGTCGGGTCGGTGAGCGCGAACACCGACACCAGGCCGTCCTGGTCGAAGTGGTTGTTGGAGACGAAGGCGGCGCCGTCGTGGCGGTCGAAGCGCCGCAGGTAGCGGAACACCATCTGCGCGCTCAGGTCGGCCTGGAACTCGGGCGGCGTGGGCGTGCCCGGCCAGTGCGACAGGCACAGGACGGTGCCCTCGGTGGCCGACCCGTCGACCACCACGTTGGGCCGGCCGGCCAGCTCGGTGTAGGGGACGAACTCGAGCGGGACGAGGGCGGTGGCGGCGGGTTCGACATCAGTGGTGGCGGCCATGGCGTCCGACCCTAAGACCTCGACCGCACTTCAGGTCAACCCCCGATTCCCTCGTTCTGGTGGCTGGAACACGACGCCAGCCGCCACGATCCAGCCACCAGAACGGGCGTCAGGGGGTGGCGGCGTTCACCTGCTTGAGCAGGGCGCGGGTCCGGGCCGCGTCCTCGTCGTTCAGGGTGAACTCGACCGCCGCGAACTCGGTGGCGCCCGCATCGGCGAAGCGGGCGAGGCCCGCCGCCACCTCGTCCTCGTCGCCGATGATGGCCACGTCGGCAGGACCGGACGCGCCCTCACGGTCGAGCATCGCCCGGTAGGAGGGCAGGTCGTTGTAGTTGGCCAGGATCATGGCCACCGTGTCCCGCACCCCCGTGGGGTCGCTGGTCACGCACACGGGCACGCTGGCGATCACCCTCGGCGCCGGCCGGCCCGCGGCGAACGCGGCCGCGGTGATCCCGGGAACGATGTGCTCGCCGACCGTCCTGGGGCCGACCAGCCACAGGATCGTGCCGTCGGTACGGCGCCCGGCCAGTTCCAGCATCTGCGGGCCGAGCGCGGCCACGATCACCGGCGGCGGCGCCGCCGGCGGTGCCACGAAGTCGGTGGTGCACGACCAGATCTCGCCCACGGTCGACACCGACCGCTCCGACAGCAGCGGCAGCAGCACGTCCAGGTACTCGTTCATGTGCCGCACCGGACGCTCGAAGGGGATGTGGTAGGTGCCCTCGACGCTGGGCTTGTGGGCCAGGCCGATGCCCAGTGCGATGCGGTCGCCCGACGCCGCCTGTGCGGTCAGCGCCTGGCCCGCCAGCATCTGGGGATGACGGCCCCACGTCGGGATCACCGCCGTGCCCAGCTCCATGCGCTCGGTCACCCGGCCCAGCAGGGCGAGGACCGTCATGGTGTCCGTACCGCTCAGCTGGTTCACCCAGTACCCCTCGAAGCCGTCGGCCTCGGCGGTGCGGGCGTGCTGCTCGAATTGGTCGATCGGCGTGGCGAACAGGGTCTGTCCCGACGCGTTGATGCTGATGCGCATGCGTATCCCCCAAGTCATGGCGTGCCGGTCACGGCGTGCCTGCGGCGAGGTGACCCTAACGGTCGAACCAGTCCCACGGGCCGCTCGGATCGACCGTCCCGAGCGTGCCGGTGAACCAGACCGGCGCATCGTGGGGCGGCGGCGGTGCCACCCCGTCGAGGGCGGCGGCAACCTCCATCGGGTCGCCGTCGAGCCAGCACCACACCACCTGGAGGTCGGCCAGGGGCCCTGCCGCTGCCGCGCCGCCGGCGAACGTCCAGGCGCCGGCCACGCCGGGGACGTCGAGCAGGGCCTCGGGATTCCCCGCCTCGGCCCCGGCGGGAAGCACGCGGACATGCGCGCCGGTCCCGGGCCGGTAGGGCACGGCCTCGGGGCCCACCGCCACCCGTGGCGCGGCGTGCAGGGACGTCACCGCCAGCGGGCCGGCCAGGTGCGACGTCCGCCTCAGGTGGAAGCGACCGACCTCGGCGAGTCGCCGCCCCAGCGCCATGAAGTCCGCCAGCGTGCGGTCGAGCGGCTCGGCCAGCAGGTAGAGCGTGACGTAGTGGGTGCGGTCGAGGGGCGAGGAGGCCGACGCCCGCGAGCGCAGCGCTGGGGGCAGCACCCACCGCTGGCCCCAGGCGATCCCCGGCAACACGAACTGCTCCGGCTGGTGGTCGTAGAGGTGCCACTCGTTGTACGAGTGGTGCTCGCCCGCCTCGACCTCGGTGAACGAGAAGAACCCGGCGGCGACCTTCGGGGATCGCGTGCTCACCACACCACCTCCGACGCGGACGGGGAACCGATGAGTCCCGGACGCACCATCGTGGCCGCTCGTCGCCGCCCGCGCCCGCGGACCGTCAGACCGGCCGCAGCCGACCGGCCTGACGGCGGCGAGGCCCGAGGCGTTCGGTCAGGTACCCGCGTCGACCGCGGCCGGCGTGCGCACCATCTCGATGCCGCTGACGAGCGCGAAGACGATGAACACCAGGAAGCCCCCGAGCCCGGCCAGGCTCACCGGCGAGGCCTCGGCGCTGCCGGCCGGCCAGATGCCACCCACTAGCGCGAGCACCCCGCCCACGATCCCCAGGTAGTTGAGCCACGACGCGCCCACACCACACCGCAGACCTCCGCAGCAGTAGCCCAGGAGCAGCACGGCGAGGCCCATGAACACCGCGGCCCCGAGCACGAAGGCCAGCTGCCACATGTTGACGACCATGACCGTGTCCTCGAGCAGCGAATCGCTCACGACGAACGGGATCTGGATGAACCCCGCGATCGTGACGAACACCCCCGACATGACCAGGCCCACCAGGCCCACCAGGCCCCAGGCCGAGCCCTCGCCGCCGGCCGCCCGCAGCCGGGCCAGCAGGCCGACCCCCCAGAACACGGCGGGGACGGTGCCGAGCATGCCCGCGGCCTGGGCGAACTTGATGCCACCCCCGTGATCGGCGAGGTACTTGGCGATGTCGGCCGCGGACGCATCCGCGGCCTCGGGCGTGCCGGGCGCGAGGAAATTCACCACCAGGAGCACAGCGAACGCAATGCCGGAGATCCCGGCGATCTTCTGGAACGACATGTGGACCCCCCGATCCATTGCCGACGTTGTCGGTCGCAGCCTAGAGCCCACGACCGCGCCTCGCCCGCGGATCCGAGCGCCTGCGGCTGAGCGCTCGGCCGAGGCGCATGCCGGACCCACTCGTAGCCTGGACCCATGAGCGAAGCGACGATCAACGGGACCGAGAAGGGGGGCGAGAGGAAGCCCGGCGACGAGTCGGCGCCCGAAGGCACCGCGGTCCTGCAGACCGTGCCCCTGGGGATGCACTGGCCGACGCTCGACCCGTTCCTGTTCTGCGCCCACCACCACGACGACTACCCCGCCGGCGACGACCGGCTGGCGCCGCGGGCCTCGTTGGCCGGCCGTGAGATCGGGGCCGACTTCGCCGGCGTCGACGGCTGGAACATGTACCACGGCGACGTCGTGCCCGGTTTCCCGCAACACCCCCACCGGGGGTTCGAGACCGTCACGTTCGTGCGTCACGGGTTCATCGACCACTCCGACTCACTCGGTGCCACCGCCCGCTTCGGCGCCGGCGACACCCAGTGGCTCACCGCCGGCCGGGGCATCGTCCACTGCGAGATGTTCCCGTTGCTCGACCCCGAGCGCCCCAACCCGCTCGAGTTGTTCCAGATCTGGCTGAACCTGCCGGCGGCCGACAAGCTCACCGACCCGTACTTCACCATGTTCTGGGACGCCGACGTGCCCCACCTCGACCACCTGGACGACGACGGCCGGGTCACCCGCATCACCGTGATCGCCGGCGAGATCGACGGCCACCGGGCACCCCCGCCGCCGCCCGACTCGTGGGCGGCGCGGCCCGAGGCCGACGTGGCCATCTGGCACGCCTCGCTCCAGGCCGACGCCTCGTGGACGCTGCCCACCACCGGGGGCGAGACCGCCCGCACGCTCTACTTCTACGGGGGCGACGCGCTCACCGTCGACGGCATCGCCCTGGGACCGTCCACCGGCGCCGTGCTCGACGCCGAGGTCGCCGTCACGCTGCAGGCGGGGGCGGGCGGCGCCGAGGTGCTGATCCTGCAGGGCCGCCCCATCGCCGAGCCGGTCGCCCAGTACGGCCCGTTCGTGATGAACGACGAGGCCGGCATCCGCCGGACCATCGCCGACTACCAGCGCACCGGGTTCGGCGGCTGGCCCTGGCCCAGCGACGGCCCGGTCCACCACCGCGACCAGGGCCGGTTCGCCCGCCACCCCGACGGCAGGGTCGAGCTGGTCGACGATCCGGCGAGCGCCTGACCCGACCCTGCCGCACCGGCACCCGATCCAGTCGCCCCGGCAGCAAGAACCGGGGCCAGTTCAACCGATTCCCGAACTGGCGCCCGATTCGGTCGCCCTGGCGACAGGTTCAGGCGCCAGCTCGACCATGGCCCGAACCGGCGCCCGATTCGGTCGCCCCGGCAGCAAGAACAGGCGCCAGTTCAACCGATCTCGCGGCGCATGCAGACCCTCGGCCAGGCGTCGAGGCCGATGGCGTCCTCGTAGGTGCGAATGGCGGCCAGGCCGGGCGTCACCTCGTCATCGCCCAGCACCCGAAACCCGAGACGTTCGTAGTACGGCCGGTTCCATGGAACCTCGGTGAACGTGGTGAGGGTGACCGCCGGCAGCCCCCGCCCCTCGCACCAGCCGCCGAAGTGGTCCATCAGGCGTACGCCCAGGCGCTTCCCGGCGTGCTCCGGGTGCACGGTGAGCTGCTCGACGTGCCCGGCACCGTCGATCACCTCGGCGACGAGGTAGGCGACCGGGGCGCCGCCAGGCGGCGCCGCCACCCACGCCATCCGACGCTCGACGAAACCCCGCAGCTCCTCGATGGTGAACGGGTCGTGCTCGGCCACCAGCGCCATGCCTCGCTCGGCGAACAGTTGCCCGGCCGCCACCTCGATGTCCTGGAGGACCGGGAGCTCGTCGGCGGTCGGTGGCCGGACCACCACCTCGTCCACGGACTCAACCCTCGTCGGTGCGGGCCAGTCGGTCGCGGATCTCGCGCTTGAGGATCTTGCCGCTGGCGTTGCGGGGCAGAGGCTCGGACCACAGCGCCATGCGGGTGGGCACCTTGAACGCCGCCAGGTGCTCGGCCACGTGGGCCTGCAGTTCCTCGACCGTGGCGGTGGCGCCGGCCCGCAACATCACCGCGGCGGCGACCTCCTCACCCAGTCGCTCCTCGGGCACGCCGAACACCGCGGCCTCGTGCACCGCAGGATGCTCGTACAGGACGGCCTCGACCTCGGCGCAGTACACGTTCTCGCCCGCCCGCAACACCATGTCCTTGGCCCGGTCCTCCACGTAGACGAACCCCTCGTCGTCGATGCGGCCGATGTCGCCGCTGCGGAGCCACCCGTCCACCAGGACCTCGGCGGTGGCCTCTGGCTTGTTCCAGTAGCCCCGGATCAGGTTGGGGCCGCGGAACCAGATCTCGCCCCGCTCGCCGACGGGCACCGCGTGGCCCTCGGGGTCGCGCACCTCCACCTGCAGGATGGGCGTGGCCCGCCCGGTGCTGGTGGGGTGGGCCAGGTAGTCGGCACCCCCGTTCTGGGGACCGTAGGCGTTGGTCTCGGTCATGCCGTACCCGATGCCCGGGCTGGCGGTCGGGAAGCCACCGGCGACGCGCTTCACCAGCTCGGGCGGCGCCGGCGCACCGCCGCCGCCCACGCCCCGGAGGCTGGACGTGTCGAACTCGGCGAAGCGGGGCGACGCCAGCAGGTCCCAGCTCTGGGTGGGCACGCCCACGAAGTTGGTCACCCGCTCACGCTCGATCAGCTCGAGGGCCCGCTCGGGCTCCCACTTGCGCATCATCACCAGCTTCAGCCCACCCACCAGGCAGCTGAGCATCACCGGTACGCAGCCGGTCACGTGGAACAGCGGAACCACCAGGATGAACACCGGCGGCCCGCCGGGCGCAGGAGCGCCACCGGTCCGCAGGCGATCGACCGCCGAGCGGCAGGCGAAGCCGAACAGGGCCTGCACCACCGCCCGATGCACCGACACCGCACCCTTCGGGTGACCCGTGGTGCCCGAGGTGTAGAGGATGGTGGCGTCGTCGCCGGCGGTCACCTCGACGTCGGGCAGGGGGGCGCCGGGCACGACCACGTCGGCCCAGTGGTCGACGTCGGGCACGGCCTCGGGGCAGCGCACACCCACGATCGCGATGTCGCGCTCGACGCACGAGGCCCGGGCCCGCTCGACCCGCTCGACATCCGCGATCAGGACGCGCGGCGAGCAGTCACCGAGGGCGTAGTCCATCTCCTCCTCGGTCCACCATGCGTTGAACGACACCGACACCGCCCCCACTGCGGTGGTCGCCGCGAACGACACCACCCATTCCGGGAAGTTCCGCATGGCGATGGCCACCCGGTCGCCCTTCGCCACGCCGTAGCGCTCCACCAGGGCCGCTCCCAGCGCGGCGACCTCGTCGCTGAACCGGGCGAAGCTCCAGCGCTCGTCCTCGTACACCAGGAAGGTGGCGTCGCCCCGCGCCGCCGTGGTCAGCACCAGGTCGCGGAGCGTTGCGGGCGCGTTGGCGAACGCCGTGAGCCGCTGGCCGTCGACGTCGATGGTGGTGGTCTCGAACGGCGCACCGGGGGCGGTGACGGTGGCGACCGCCTCTGCGTAGTCCATGGCGCGGCGACCCTACCCCCGGCGCGGCGTCGGTCGAACCGCCCCGTTCCGGTGGCTCGCACCTGTCGTCAGCGTCACGATCCAGCCACCAGAACCCGACCCCCACCGTTCCGGTGGCTCGCACC
>CAZWMT010000024.1:0-7931 GCA_964635055.1 uncultured Microthrixaceae bacterium
AGCGTTCACCGCGCCGGACCCCAAGTGGTGGACCAATCGGTCCGCACCTCTAATAGCTGTCGGAATCCGACAGTCATTGCGTCGAGTTCGGGCACCGACGCCCCTTCGAACACGGACAGCGGCATTTCCGCCGCGAACCGGCCACACCCCCACCGACGGCCGTGCCGCCACCCCATCGCCGCACCCAGCACCGGGCCGAACGGCACCACAGGACGAGACCCGAGCCCCCGCCCCCGTCGCTCGCGCCGTTGACGACCATTCCTCGACAGCCTGTTGGGACGACGGAATGAGGCGCCAGATGGGCCGGGTCACGGGGTCCGGCGGCCGCGTGCTGCCTACGGTGGCGTCCATGCGGAGGGCCGTGGTGGTGCTGGGCAGCGTGAACGTGGACGTCACCGCCGTGCTCGAGCGCCTGCCCCGCCCCCGCGAGACCGTCAGCGGCGGCGTGCTGCAGCGGGGGCACGGGGGCAAGGGCGCCAACCAGGCGGTGGCCGCGGCCCGCGCCGGGGCCACGGTGCGTTTCGTGGGGGCGGTCGGCCGCGACGCCGACGGCGACGACGTGCTGGCCGTGCTCGGCGACGAGGGCGTCGACGTGTCGGCCGTCCGCCGGGTCGACGCCGCCACGGGCACGGCGCTGATCTGCGTCGACGCCGCGGGCGAGAACCAGATCGCCGTCGCACCGGGTGCCAACCGCCACGCGTCGGCCGACGGTGTCGACCTGACCGGCGCAACGGTGGCCATCGCCCAGCTCGAGGCGCCGCTGGACGCGGTCACCAGCTTCTTCACCCGTGCGCGGGAGGCGGGCGCCCGCACGATCCTCAACGCGGCGCCGATCCACCCCGGTGCCGCGGACGCCATCGTCGACCTGCTCGACCTGGTCGACGTGCTCGTGGTGAACCGCCACGAGTTGGACGCCCTGACCGGCGGGGGCGCCGTCGGCCACCACGGCCACGGCCACGGCGGCGGCCACGGCGGCGGCGGCGGCGGCGGCGGCCACGGCGATATCGGCCACGGCGACGGCGGCGGCCAGGACCCCAGTGGCGGCGGGGGCAGCGGCGGCGATGTCGACCACGGCGGCGGCGATCTCCGCCGCGGGGGCGACGGCCACGGAGAGGTCGACGCCCTCGCCTCGACGCTGGTCCGGGCGGCGCCGGCCCGCATTGTGCTCGTCACCCTGGGCGGCGGCGGCGTGGTGCGGGTCGCACCGGATGGCGAGGTGGCCGTGCTGGCCGGTCATCCGGTCGACACCACCGACACCGTGGGCGCCGGCGACGCCTTCTGTGGTGCGCTCGGCGCCGCACTCGCCGCCGGTCGCACCGACGACGACGCCGTTCGCCGCGCCAATGCGGCCGGGGCGCTCGCCACCATCGGTGCCGGCGCCCGCTCGTCGCCCACCGCCGCCGCCATCGACGCCCTCCTCGACCGTGCCGCGGCCCACGCGGCCGGCGCGGCGACTCGATCGGGCGTTCCGAGCACAGAACCACGCCGGTGACCCGGAGACCTGGTCCCGGAACCGAGCCGGGCGATGCACGCGCTGTTGCGACCGCCACCCCACTCGCAACTCCGGGCACGACACGACCGTCATCGCGCGCACCCCGGCCCAGACCCGAGCACCCGCCGTCGATCGACAACCAGCACACCCAGCCCCCACACCGGGCACACCACCATCGTCACCAGGACCAACTCGTCCCCGAACTGAGGCACGCATGAGCGAACGACCGGCGGTGATCGTGGACTGCGACCCTGGCCACGACGACACGGTCGCCCTGGTGGTGGCCGCGCACCACACCGACCTGGTGGGCGTCACCACGGTGAGCGGCAACGCCCCGCTGGTCGACGTCACCCGCAACGCCCTGGCGGTGACCGAGCTGTTCGGCATCGACGTGCCCGTGCACGCCGGGGCCCACCGGCCGCTGGTGGCCCCGGCCCGCCACGCGCCAGCGGTGCACGGCGAGAGCGGGCTGGGGGGCACCTCGCTGCCGCCACCCACCCGCACCGCCGGCGCCGCTCACGCCGTCGAGTACCTCATCGAGACCACTCGGGCCCGCCCCGGATGCTGGCTCGTGCCCGTGGGGCCCCTCACCAACATCGCCCTGGCACTGCGCCTCGATCCGACCATCCTCGACCGGGTGGCCGGCATCTCGCTGATGGGCGGTGGCGCCACGGTCGGCAACGTCACCCCCACCGCCGAGTTCAACGTGTGGGCCGATCCCGAGGCGGCGGCCATCGTGTTCGAGGCGGGGGGCCAGGTGCCCGTGCGGATGGCCGGGCTCGACGTCACCCACCAGGTGCGCATGACCGCGGCGGACGGCGACCGACTCCGGGAGACCGGCGGCGCCCGGGGCGCCTTCCTCGCCGACGTGCTGGCCTACTACGGCCGCAAGGGCCGGGCCGGGCCGGCCGCCGAGGGCAGCCCGATGCACGACCCGCTGGCCGTCCTGGCCGTCACCCACCCCCACCTGTTCACCCACCAGCGCCGGCCGGTGCACATCGAGCTCGCCGGCGGCACTCGGGGCATGACCGTGGTCGACCGCCGGCACCACGCCCCCACCGACACCGCCACCTGCGACGTCGCCGAGGCCGTCGACGCCGTCGCCGTGCGCACGCTGATCCTCGACACGCTGCTGGCCGCCTGCCGCGGCTGACGGCGCTGGCGAACGGCGGCGAAGAGGGGGACGGGCGCCGGTCGACGGTGACGGGCGCCGGTCGACGGTGACGGCCGACAGACGGCCACGCAGCGTGACCACGCACGAGCCGCCCTCGGCTTCTTCGTGCACCAGACCTGGCCCACCAGGTCTGGTGCACAACAAACCGGGCTGGTCCTCACCCGCGTCCCCGTCATCGGTTCCATGGCCGGTCGATTGGCCACGGACCGTGGTATCCGGCCGATCGGTGCGGGCGCCCGCCATCCTCCTTCTCAGGCAGGCCTTCTGTCATGCGGCGACATCGCTCCCTTGTACCGCCGCCTTCCTTCCGGCGCTTGGTCGCAGGGGGGATGGGCCGAAACTGGTGCCCACCGGGCCCGCCGCCACCAAACCGGAGGCAATAGCGCGCGCACAGCGCGCCCTATTGCCTCGACCATGAGAACCGTCGCCGATCCGAACGCGGAGGCTGACGATGGCGCCGTCGAGGGTCGACGGGCGTCGGCGACCGGCCGACCCGACGCCCCCGTTCTTCGCGCCTTGGGTGGTGCCACGGCCCGGCGCGGGGCGCGTCGGGTTACGCCGAGCGCTCGCGGGCCATGTCGAGCAGCGTGCGCACGGTGTTCCAGTTGCGGGCGGTCGACACGGTGCCGAGCGTGCGCTCGAGGTAGTCGTTGGTGAGCTTCGACCGGCCGCTGCCGCCGGGGTAGTGCAGGTAGACGTGGCGGCCGTCGACCACGAACACGTCGCCGGGCGACCGGTCGGGGTCGAGGGCGGCCACCCGATCGGCCGCCGGTGCCTCGCTGAGGAAGGCCAGGTGCAACATCTTGGGGTCGAGGGAATCGTCGTAGAGGGGGTTGGCGGCGACGGCCGCGGCGAGCTCGTCGCCACTGCGAACGAGCACCGGGGTGCGCACGCCGCACTCGTGATGAACGCGGTCCCCGAGCGCTCGGGCCACCTCGGCCTCGTCGGTACCGGTTGCGGTGAACACCACGTTGCCGCTCTGGATGTAGGTGGCGACGTCGCCGAACCCGAGGTCTTCGCACCACGACCGCAGGCCGGCCATCGGCACCTTGCCGTGGCTACCCAGGTTCACCGCGCGCAGCAACGCCACGTAGACGGTCGGGGTGGCGGTCGATCCCGTCACGGGGTGGGCTGCCGCGGCTCGACGCCGGCGGCCCGGTAGATGGCGTCGATCACCGCCATGTTGGCGACGGCGTCGTCCACCCCGGTGGGGAACGGGGTCCCCTCGCGCACGGCGGCGGTGAAGGCGCTCAGCTGATACGAGTAGGTGGTGCCCGGCCACGGGCGTTCACGGCGGGTGGCGCCACGGGCCGTGACCGCGATCCGCCCGAACAGGTGCGGCATCAGCGGGTTGCGCACCTTCAGCGTCCCCTCGCTCCCCTCGGCCCGCAGCCAGATGGCGGCCAGGCGGTGCGACCACATCGAGCAGGTGATGGCCCCGGTCGGCCCGGCGCCACCCGATCCGGCCCCACCCGCACCGTCGCCAGCCGCCCCACCCTCCGCGACGCCCGCCCCGTCGTCACCGTCGCCGTCCGCCCCGGCGTCGGCGTCGAGCGCCGGGAACCGCAACCGGGCGCTGGTGGCCCGGTCGACGCCGCCCCAGCCCTCGCTCGATGTGGCCGAGATCACCTCGGGCTCGGTGCCCGCCACCGTGCGCACCATGTGCACCGGGTAGCAGCCGGCGTCCATCAGCGCACCGCCGGCCAGCGGGATCGACCAGCGGATGTCGCCCTTGCGGGGCAGCGGGAAGCAGAAGCTGGCGGCCACGTGGCGCAGCTCGCCGATCTCACCGGAGCGCACGATCTCGAGCACCCTGGCGGCCAGGGGGTGGTACCGCCAGTGGAACGCCTCCATCACCACGCGGTCGGACGCCCGGGCCACCTCGGCGACCGCCCGGGCCTCGTCGGCGTTGGCCGTGAAGGGCTTCTCGCACAGCACGTGCTTGCCCGCCCGGAGCGCGGCGACGGTCCAGCGCCCGTGCAACCCGTTGGGCAGCGGGTTGTAGACGGCGTCGATCTCGGGGTCGGCGAGCACGTCGTCGTAGGTGTCGTGCACCCGCGGGATGCCGTGGCGGTCGGCGAACGCCTGGGCCCGCTCGCGCGAGCGCGCGGCCACCGCCACCACCTCGACGGTGGGATCTGCCGCCGCCGGCTTGACCAACGCGTTGGGGGCGATGGCGGCGGCACCGAGGATCGCGAAGCGGAGGGGAGCCATGACCGTGAGCTTCGCCCGTACACGCCGGGACGTCGAGCGCACCCGCCGATCCGGCGCCGCCCCGCGCTTTGCGCGGGTGGTTCGCATGACTAGCGTCACCGCTCGTGCCAGCTGACCTTCTCTCTGCGTCGAGCACGGGCGGCCTCTTTGCATCGAGCAGGGACAGCCGGCGTCACCGCCGGGCCCTTCTGACCCTTGCCGCTCTCGTGACCGCGTCCGCCCTGCTCGCCGCGTGCGGGGGCGGCGACGACGTCCAGAGCACCGCCGACACCACCGGCGCCTCGGCCCCCAAGGTGGCGGCCAGCGTGCCCTTGTGCGCTGCAGAGGTGACCGACGGCGGCACCCCCACCCCCGAGGTGGAGCGGCTGGTGGCCAACCTGATCCGACAGGCCAGCCTGCCCGAGGCCGAGCCCTACGACGACTACGCCCTCCTGTGCGACAACACCGGCGTCACCACCGTCGAGGCGCCCGTCGCCTACAGCGACACCGAGCCCGCACCGCTGGCGCCGCTGCAGACCGCCATCCGGGTGTCCCCCGACTTGTCGGCACGGGTCGAGGACGAGCCGATCATCAACTTCTTCGCCGCCCCGGTCGGTGGCAGCCAGTTCCCCACCCAGCCGGGGTTCGGCACCATCATCCAGCAATCGGCCGACGGGTCGCTGTCCTCGGGCACGCGCGACCCCCGCGAGGGCAAGACGATCTCGGAGGAGTGCACCGCGCTGCCGATCCGCGACATCGCCACCGGTGACTTCACCGGGCGGGCACAGTTCTTCGTCAACTGCGGCGACGACCAGCGGGCCTGGGTGCTGGTGGCGGCCGCCCCCGACAACGCCGACCCGTTCTTCATCCAGGTGGTGGCCGAGGTGCTCGACACGGCCGACGCCGAGGCCCTGGGCCGAGCGCTCACCACCATGCACGTGGACAAGGACGCGCTCGCGGCGGTGGCCGCCGCCGCCGAGCCGGCCCCGGACCCCAACGCCACCGCCACGACCGCCGCCGGCGCGGCCACACCCACCACCGCCGCCACCCCCTGACCGCCGCCACCTCCTGACCGTCACGACCGCCCGACCGCCCGAACCGTCGCGACCTGACCGCCACACCCTGACCGTTCAACAAACGACCGCCCGACCGCCGCCACCCGACCGCCGCCACCCGACCGCCGCCACCCCCTGACCGCCACCCCCCTGACCGTCACGACCGCCCGACCGCCGCCACCCAAACCGTCGCCACCCCCTGACCGCCGCCACCTCCTGACCGTCACGACCGCCCGACCGTCGCCACCCAAACCGTCGCCACCCTGACCGCCGTCACCAGATCGCCTCCACCCAGACCCCCGCCACGGTGACCCCCTCCACCCAGACCCCCGCCACGGTGAGCGCCGCCACCCTGCCCCCCGCCACCCGAACCGTCGCCACCATGACCGCCGCCACCCAGATCGACGCCACCCGGATCGACGCCACCCAGACCGCCGCCACCGTGACCGCCGCCACCCCGACCGCCGCCACCCGCTGAGCGTCACGAGACTCCCGACGATGGCACCGGCTCCCGACGCCAGGCGGAGGGGCGACCAGGCGGCCGGCCCCTCGCCGGCGACCCTGGTCGACCTGGCGGCCTACCCGCTGGACGACCTGGACGGCGCGGTGGCCGCCCGCTTGATCGACGAGGGTCGCCGCAGCCTCGCACGCCGCGGCCTGATCGAGCTCCCCGGCTTCCTGCGCCCCGATGCCGTGGCCCGGCTGGTCGCCGAGGCCGACGCCCTGGCAGCACTGGCCCACCACTCGACGGTGGCGGGTACCGCCTACCTGGCACCGCCGGACGAGTCGTATCCCGCCGACCATCCCCGCCGAGCGCTCTGGCCCACGTCGCTCGGCGCAGTGGCCTACGACCGGTTCCCCCGAGGATCGGGCCTCCGGGCGCTCTACGAGTGGGACCCGCTCCGCGAGCTCCTGCGCCGGCTGCTCACCGTGGCCGAGCTGCACCGATACGCCGACCCGCTGGGCGCGCTCAACCTGGCCGTGATGACCGAGGGCGACCAGCTCGGCTGGCACTTCGACCAGACCGACTTCGTCGTGTCGATCGCCCTGCAGTCCAGCCAGGGTGGCGGCGACTTCGAGTGCGCCGAGCAGGTGCGCGGCCCCGACGACGAGCACTACGACCGGGTGGCGGCGGTGATGGCCGGCGACCGCGATCACCGGGTGCAGGTGGTGGCGATGGAGCCGGGCACCCTGCTGTTGTTCGCCGGCCGCTGGTCGCTCCACCGGGTGACGCCGGTGGCGGGGAACCGCCCCCGCCACGTGGCGCTCCTGGGCTACGACACCCGCCCCGGCACCACCAGCTCGGAGGGGCTGCGGCGGGTCCGTTACGGCCGCGTGGCATGAGGCCGGGCCCAGGCGTCATCGCGACCGGTGCCCGTCCAGCACCGTCTGCTGCGTGGTCGGCGAGTCACGGGTGCCACCTCGCACGGCGCGCTGAGGAGCCCCACTCCTACCGGTCGGCGACGAAGCGGAACGCCGCGAGCGGCGTCATCTCGTCGTCGAGAACGTGCGCGTGTGCTGGTCACGGCTACAGCCAGGAGACGACGTGATCGAGATCGGTGAGAGCTTCGTCGGCGACGGTGCCGAGGCCGCCCACCTGAACACGGTGCTCGGTCCCCGCGACGGGCCCGTGGGCACCGCCTGGGCCACCGCGCTGGCCACCCCGTCGGCGGGTCACGCCCCCTTCGTGGCCGTGGTTCGGCCCGGCCTGCCCACCAAGCCGCTCACTCTCTTCGTGAACAAGGCGGCCATCGCCTCCGACCGCCACGGCACCCTCACCTGGGGCGCGGCACAGGCGGGCGTGGCCGCCGGCGTGGCCGACGCCGCCGCCGAGCTCGGGCTCACCGACGACGACGCCGACGGCCTGGTGCTGATCGCCGCCGTGTGGGTGAGCCCCGACGCGGCCGACGCCGACGCCGTGTACCGCAACAACCGGGCCGCCACCTTCCGGGCCGTGCTGTCGGGACGGGCCGGCCAACCCGCCCTCGCCGACGTGCTCGAGGCCCGCCACCACCCC
>CAZWMT010000024.1:8031-85286 GCA_964635055.1 uncultured Microthrixaceae bacterium
GGGACGGGCCGGCCAACCCGCCCTCGCCGACGTGCTCGAGGCCCGCCACCACCCCGAGAACCCCTTCTTCACCCCGTAGGCCGAACCGGGCCTCGAGGGCCCGGGCGCGAACAGTCGGCCCGACCCTCCTGGCACCAGCCCGCGGTCGCCCAGTGGCTGTCGGGGAATCCGGGAGTTGGCGGACGGGTGGTGGCGGTCGCCGCGGCGTCGTCGCCGTCGCCGTCGCGGCCCGACCGCGTGCCGTGCTCGAGTCGCCGCGTCGAGGGCGGAACGGCGCGACCAACGGGGCCGGCCGCCGGGCGGATCTCACCCTCGGTGCCCATCAGGCCCGCGGCCACCGAACTCGAGGCAATGGCCCCCGGATTCCGGGGGCCATTGCCTCGACTATGACCACCGACGTGGACCCGAACGCGGAGGGTGGCGACTCGGGGTCCACAGGGCCGTTCCGACGCCCGACCGACCCCGCCCCTGACAGGCCACCCACGACCATCCGGTGTGGAGCGCCCAGAGAGCACCGGGCCGCCCGCACCATGGAGCGAGACCCAGGGCACAGCGGTGCCGGCAGAACCAGCCTCCGACCCTGCCGCCGGCAGCCCGCGGCTGCCCACGACACGGCGGCGTCGGCAGAACCAGAGGGCGGCGACACTCGCCACCCGTTGCTCGAGCCCTCGGCGGGTCGGCTCGAGCCGCGTCGGGGCTCGGTCCGATGGTGTCAGCCCTGCGGCGCCGCCGCCTGCTCGGCCACCAGGCGGTCGATCTGCGGGGCGAGGTTCGCGTACATCGCCTCGGCCACCACGTGGGCGGCGTGCTCGTTGTGGTGGGCGTCGTCCTCGTAGACCAGCTCGTCGAGGTCGTCGAGGGTGTCGCCCAGGTCGATCACCCCGTCGACGGTCATCAGCGCCCGGGCCTGGTTCCACGCGGCGCCGAAGTTGTCGTGCCACTCGCGGTCGGCGCCGATGTTGGCGAGGGTGGCGTCGTCGACGGCGAGGTCGCGGGTCCAGACCGACGGCTGCAGGTACTGCACGAGCGGCACCCCCCGGGCACCGGCGATGTCACGTGCGAACCGCGCCGAGCGGTTGAACACGTTGGCGGCGTTCTGCGGCGACGTGCCGGTCGTGCGGGGGATGGGGTCGTCCTCGTCGGTGGTGCCGCCGATCGCCGCCCCCGACTCGCGCAGTGCCCGGCGCACGTCGTCCGACCACCCGGCGTCCACCTCCGTGGGCGAGCCCGGCATGAGCGTGGCCATGATGTCGTTGAACCCCTCGTACATCACGATGAGGTCCGGCGCCGGCCGCTCCGTCAGCATCTGGCCCATCAGCACCGCGTCCTGCCACGCCCGGTAGCCCGGGACGCCGAAGTTCTGCACCCGCAGGTCGACGCCGTCGGCCTCCGCGAGGCGGGCGACCTCGGACGGGATGGTGTGGTCGTCGCGCTGGCCCTGGCCGTAGAGGGCGGACGACCCGAAGAACCACACCTCGAGGGCGGCGTCGTCATCGGCGGCACCGGGCGGTGCGTAGCTGTGGCGCACCCGCGACGTGACGTTCACGTACTGGCCCGACGTGTCGGCCACCCGCACGGTCAGGTACGAGTCGTAGAGCAGGGGCACGGGGAAGTACTCCGAGATGTACTGGGCCAGCCAGGGGGCGTCGTTCAGGCCGAGGCGACCGTCGCGGGGCACGCCGTCGGGACCGTCGCCCTGAGGGAACGGGATCGTGCCCAACGTGGTGGCCAACTCGGTCTGCGGGCCGACCACCGGCGCCGACGGCGGTGGCGTGTCCTCGAAGAGGGTCGAGCCGGGCGCCAGCCGACCGGCCAACTGCCGTGTCTCGTCACGCAGCGGGAAGGCCACGACGAGCAGCAACACCAGCGGCACGGCGGCCACCGCCAGACCGTGCAGCCTCGACGGCAGGGACCGGGGCCGCCGCTCGCTGGCGAACTCTCGGTGCGGGAGCGCGTCCCAGAGGCGGTGCGGTCGGGGGGCCCAGTGCCCGCGGTCCCCGGCCGGATCGAGGGTGTCCCACCGCAGCAGGTGCGTGAGCACCCACACCGGTAGGACGAGCACCACCATCATGAACCCCATCGCCAGCACCGTGAGCACCAGGCCGACCACGTGACCGATGCCGGCGAGCACCTTCACGACCCAGCGGTCGACGCCCGGCGCGAGGCGGCGCACCACCAGCAGGGTGACGACGAAGGCGGCCAGCGCGGCCGCCGCGGTGGGGTGGCCCCGCCACAGCAGGAAGGCCACGGCGGCGGCGCCCACCACCGCGCCCACCAGGGCGGACGGGCCCCCGGCCGCGGGCGCGGTCCGGCGATCGATCTCCTGCCACGAGGACGCGTGGTCCTCGCGTGCCCGCTCCGACTCCATCCTGGTCAGTCTGGCATCGCCGGCCCACAGGCGGACATCAGCCGCCCCCCGCCGCCGGGTGAGTCACACCGCCGCCGCGAGGGCCAGTCCGGCCGCGGCCGCGGCCGCCCCCACCAGGAGGCCGGCGAGGACGTTGGCCAGCGCCGCGCCGCCGTCGCCCTCCTCGACGAGGCGCACGGTCTCGAACGTGAACGTGGAGAAGGTGGTGTAGGCGCCGCAGAACCCGGTGGCCAGCCACAGCTTCGGCGCGCCGGCGAACCCGTGGTAGAGCGCCGCGCCAGTGATGAGGCCCAGAAGGAACGACCCCGTCGCGTTCACCACGAAGGTGCCCCACGGGAACGGGCCCCGGGTGCGGTCCTGCACGAAGCCGTCGACCAGGTAGCGGGCGGGCGCCCCGAGGGCCCCGGCCACCGCGATGCCCACCACCGCGGTGGCGCTCACCGGGGCGCTCCTGGCGACACCGCCGACACCCGCCGGCCGCCCGCGATCCCCGCCCACGACGCCGCGAGTCCCACCGCCAGGCTCGCCGTCACGTAGGCCGCGGCGGTGGCCCCGTGGCCGTGGTCGACGAGCAGGTCGGTCTCGACCACGAACGTGGAGAAGGTGGTGAACGCCCCCAGGAAGCCGGTGGCCACGAACGGGCGCAGGTGGTGCGACGGCGGGTACCGCCGGATCAGGACCACCAGCAGGAACCCCAGCGCGAAGCTGCCGGAGACGTTGGTCCAGAACGTGGCCCAGGGGAAGCCGTCGGCGCTCACGCCCACGACCTGGGCCACCGCGTAGCGGGCCGGCGCGCCCAGCGCTCCGCCGGCGGCGATCGCCAACAGCACCGACGGCTCGGCCCGCCGGGGACCCCCGGGCGGGCGCGGGACGTGCTCGTCCGACGGCTCGGCCGCATCCGCGGGGTCGAGGTCGGGATCGATCGGGAGGTGCCGGTCCACCCTCTCGTCGTCGGGCATCCCCGCATGCTCGCAGGCGGGGCCGCACCCCGGCGTCCCACACGTGCTGCCCCGCCTACCCATGACCGGACCCGACACGCCGGACCCGCCCACCATCCGACGCGGCCACCGACGACGTGACACCGGCGCCTCGGATGGAGCGGTGGGTGACCGAGGCCCGCTGAGCAGGTCGCCCGACGGTTCGGCACCGCCGATCTTCGGAACTTCTCAAGGTCGGGTGCCACCATGCGCCGGTGCGCGTGCTGCTCGTCGACGACGACCCTGGGATCCTGCTGTCCCTGCGGCGAGCCCTCGAGTTCGAGGGCTACACCGTGCCCACCGCCACCGATGGGGTCGAGGCGCTCGACGCCATCGCGCGGGAGGCCCCGGACGCGGTGGTGCTCGACGTCACCATGCCCCGCCTCGATGGCCTGCAGGTGTGCCGTCACCTGCGGGCCGAGGGCGACCGCACGCCGATCCTCGTGCTGACCGCCCGCCACGCGGTCACCGACCGGGTGGCGGGCCTCGACGCCGGCGCCGACGACTACCTGGTGAAGCCGTTCGCCCTCGAGGAGCTGCTGGCCCGGGTGCGGGCGCTGCTGCGCCGCCACGGCGACGACGGCGGCGGCCTGCTCACCCTGGCCGACCTGGAGATGGACGTGGGGGCCCACACCGCCCGTCGCGCCGGACACACCATCGACCTCACGCGCACCGAATGGGCCCTGCTCGAGCTGTTGCTGCGCAACGCCGGCCAGGTGCTCACCCGGGAGCTGATCTCCGACCGGGTGTGGGGCTACGACCTGGGCACCGCGGGCTCGCTCGACGTGTACATCGGGTACCTGCGACGCAAGACCGAGGAGCACGGCGGCCCCCGCCTGATCCAGACGGTGCGGGGGGTGGGCTTCGTGGCCCGCTCCGACCCGTGACCCTGCGCGCCCGGTTGGCCGTCGTGGTCGCGGCCGCAGTGGCCCTGGCGGTGCTGGTCGCGGTGGGTGTGGCCTGGCTGGCCACCGAGCACCGGCTGCGGGCCGAGATCGACGACAGCCTCGCCACCCGCGCCCAGGCCCTCGCCGAGCTGCCGGCCATGGCAGAGTTCGCCCAGCGCACCGGGCCCGTGCGGGGCGAGGCCCGACCGCGCGGGGCGGCCGACGGCACCGGCATCCGTGCCGCCCTGGTGCAGGACATCTCGATCCAGGTGGTCGGCGTCACCGGCACCACCACCTCGCTGGCCGGCTCGGCCCTGCCCGTGGGGGCGGCCGACCTCACCGCGGCAGCCGACGGCGAGGGGGCGTTCACCCGCGACGCCACCGTGGACGGCGCCCACTTCCGGGTACGCACCCAGGCCGTCGAGGGCGGCGGCGCCGTGCAGGTGGGCCGCTCCGTCACCGAGACCGACGACACCCTCGAGGGACTGGCCGTGCTCCTGGGCGTGACCGCGCTGCTCGGGGTGGCCGCCGCGGCGGTGGTGGGCCTGGTGGTGGCCAAGCGGGCGCTGCGCCCCATCGACGACCTCACCCGCGCCACGGAACGGGTGGCGCGGGACCAGGACCTCACCGCGCCCCTGCCGGCGCCGACCACCCACGACGAGGTGGGCCGGCTCACCGAGAGCTTCAACACCATGTTGGCGGCGCTGGCCACGTCGCGCGAGCAGCAGCAACGACTGGTCACCGACGCCAGCCACGAGCTGCGCACACCGCTCACCAGCCTGCGCACGACCATCGAGCTCCTGCGCCGGGCCGACCCCGCTGCGCCACCGCCCGACCCGAGCGACGCCGACGCTGCGGCCTGGCCGGGACTGCCGGCGGCCCAGCGCCGGGAGCTGTACGACCACGCCCTCGACGAGCTGTCCGAGCTGACCCACCTGGCCACCGAGCTGGTCGACCTGGCCACCGACGCCCACGCGGTCGCCGAGGAGGCCAGCCCGGTGGACCTGGGCCGGGTGGCCGACCGGGTGGCGGCCCGGGCGAGACGCCGCACCGGCCAGTCCATCGCGGTCACCACCGGCGACCACACGATGGACCCCGGCGACCCCCGGGGCAGCGGCGACCAAGGCCGCGGCGACGACGTCAGCAGCGACCCCGCCGACCGCACCGTCGTCGGCCACGCCGCCGCCATCGAGCGCGCGGTGACGAACCTGGTCGACAACGCCTGCAAGTGGAACCCGCTCGGCGAGACCATCGAGGTCACGGTCACCGGCGGACGGGTGGCGGTGCGCGATCACGGTCCCGGGGTGGCGCCGGAGGAGCGCGAGCGGGTGTTCGAGCGCTTCGCCCGGGGGGCCGACGCGCAGGCCGTGCCCGGGTCGGGCCTGGGCCTGGCCATCGTCCGGCAGGTGGCCGCCGACCACGGCGGGCGGGCCTGGATCGAGGCCGCCCCCGGCGGCGGCACGGTCGCCGTCGCCGAATTCTCCGGCGATTCTCAAGGTCCGTGAGGAACGTCGTTCAAGGTCGGGGCGCACGGTCGTGTCGTGGCCGATCGGGCCACGACCCCCGAACCAACCCCGACAACGAGGAGCAGTCCCATGCCCACCCCATCCACCACCTCCCGAGCCAGGCGGGCCGGTGCACTGGCCGCCCTGGTGATCAGCGTGCTGGCCGTCGCCGCCGGCCTGCTGGCCGCACCCGCCGGCGCCCAGGAGGCCGGCCAGACCCAGGGCCGCCACCCCCGGATCACCGACGAGCAACGCCAGTGCATGGCCGACGCCGGCTTCGAGCGCCCGCTGGCCGGCCAGCTCCGCACCCGTGAGCAGCGCCAGGCCTTCCGCGACGCCGCCGAGGGGTGCGGCATCGACCTGCCGCCCGGCTTCTTCCGCCACGCCGCCCGCCGCGGGGCGCGCCACTGGTACCGGAACCTCACCGACGAGCAGCGCCAGTGCCTCACCGACCACGGCGTCGAGCGTCCCGCCCGCGGCGAGCGCCCCACCCCGGACCAGATCCAGGCCTTCCGCGACGCCGCGGCCGCCTGCGGCATCGAGCTGCCGGCACCGGCCGACAGCTGACCCCAGCTCCGTACCCGCAGGTCCGGCACCACTCCGTCGTCGCCCTGACGCCGGGTGGTGCCGGCGCCGCGTGGGCACCGCCTCCTGCAATCCCGGCGCGGTCGAGCCCCGGCATGCCCACCCTGCCGCCACCCCGCCCAGCAGCCACCCAGCGGTCGACCGGGTTGAGCGGACAGGTCTGGAACTGGCTCCCGATTCGACGGTCCTGGCGGTCGAATCGGGAGCCAGAACGGACCAGCAAAGGGCCAATCCGCGCGGCACCTCACGGCCCACCTCCTGACCCCGGCGCCGCCGGCCGCCGCGGCCGGCCGCAGTAGCGTGAGGCGATGAGCAGGGGGCATCAGCGGGCCGCGCTGCTGGTCGTGCTGGCGACGTCCGCCACCCTGGTCGCCGCCGTCGCCGTGGCCGGCCTGCATCCGGATCGGGTGGACCCCCCGGCGTCGACGCCCACGTCGGTGCAGTTCGCGGTCATCGGCGACTACGGGTCGGACAACAGCCACGAGGCCGGCGTGGCCGCGCTGGTGGCCGCCGAGACGCCCGATTTCGTGGCCACCGTGGGCGACAACGCCTACGGCAGCGTGGGCTTCGACGCCGCCATCGGCCAGTACTACCACGGGTTCATCGGCGCCTACACCGGCACGTACGGGTCGGGTAGCACGATCAACCGGTTCTTCCCCGCGCTCGGCAACCACGACATCAGCGACGGCGGCCACCTGGCCGGCTACCTGTCGTACTTCACCCTTCCCGGCGCGGGCGTCACCTCACTGCGACCCTCGGGCAACGAGCGCTACTACGACGTGGTGCAGGGCCCGGTGCACCTCTTCTTCATCGACAGCGACCCTTCCGAGCCCGCCGGCATCACCTCGGGCTCCGCGCAGGCGACGTGGCTGCGCAACGGCCTGGCCGCCTCGCCCTCACCGTGGAACGTGGTGTTGTTCCACCACGCCCCCTTCTCGTCGTCGTCGGGGCACGGCAGCACCGCGGCGCTCCAGTGGCCCTTCGAGCAGTGGGGCGCCGACCTGGTGCTGTCCGGACACGACCACACCTACGAGCGCGTCCTCCGCGACGACGACAACGACGGCACGCCGCTCACCTACGTGGTCGACGGCCTGGGGGGCCAGAGCCCCTACGGGTTCTCGACACCGGTCGCCGGCAGCCAGGTGCGCTACAACGCCGACTACGGCGCGCTGCTGGTCGATGCCACCGAGACCACCCTCACCGGCCGGTTCCGAACGGTGGGCGGCAGCACCGCCGACACCTTCACCCTCACCGCGCCGGCCCGCGGCCACATCGTGGGCACCGTCACCGACGGCACGGGCCCGGTGGCCGGCGCCATGGTGCACGCCATCGACTACCGGGCCGACCCCGCGGTGCTGCTGGGCGATCTCACCGACGCCACCGGCCACTACGACATCTCGGTGCCCGCCCCCGACCGGTACGCGGTGGCGGTGGTCGATCCCACCGGCGCGCGGGCCTTCGAGTACCACCAGGACGACCCGGCCATCGACCCCGCCGACGACGTCGTCGTCGCACCGGGTGAGACCGCGACGGCCGACGTGGAATTGAGCGGCTCGCCCCTGGCTCCGGGCACGATCGGTGGCACCGTCACCGGCGGCGGCGACCCGGTGGCCGGCGCATGGGTGCTCTCGGTCGGGGCCACCGGCACACCCGGCCAGGCGGTGGTCACCGACGCGTCGGGCCACTACACGCTGGCGGGCCTCGCCCCCGGCTCCTACAAGCTGATCGTCACCGATCCGGTCGGCGTGTGGCGCTGGGAGTGGTTCACCGACGCCACCTCGTGGGCCGACGCCACGCCCGTCACCGTGACGGCCGGCCAGAGCGCCACCGCCGACGTGGCCCTCGCCCCCGCTCCCTGATCGGCCGCGCGACGGTGTGGAACACCAGGGCGTTCTGGCACCGGACTTCGGTGCGACAGCACCGAAATCCGGTGCCAGTTCAGACAGGCCCGCAGGCGCGCGACGGGATCAGGCGACCTCGTCCGGGACGTCGGTGTCGGCGTTGGGCTTGGCGTTCCCCAGCTGGCCGAAGTAGTCGTAACCCCAGCAGTAGAGGCGGCCGGTCGTCTTGCGGGCACAGGTGTGCCCGCCGCCGGAGATGACGAACGACCAGTCGACCGCCGAGCCGGCGACCTCGTTGGGGATCGTCATCACCAGGTTCCGGCCGTGGGCGCCGTTGCCAAGCTGCCCCGTCGAGTTCCACCCCCAGCAGTAGATGCGGCGCGAGGCCTTGCGGGCGCAGGTGTTGTCGAACGAGGCCGAGACCTGCGCCCACGTCGTCGACCCGCCGGCCACCTGCCCGGGCGTGGCCCGATAGGTGTTCGGGCCGCCGTTGCCCAGCTGCCCGTACTGGTCGCTCCCCCAGCAGTAGAGCCGGCCCGAGGTCTTGGTGGCGCACGAGTGGAAGCCGCCGGCCACCACGCTCGACCAGTCCGTGGCACCGCCCGACACCTCGACCGGCGTGGTGGTGTCCCCGAGGGTGGGGTCGTTGCCCAACTGGCCCTGCTGGTCGTAGCCCCAGCAGAACACGCGGCCCGACGTCTTGCGCGCGCAGGTGTGCCCGTATCCCGCGCTGACGCTGGCCCAGTCGGTCGCGCCGCCGGCCACTTCGACGGGTGTGGTCGAACCGCTGTTGGCCCCACCGTTGCCGAGCTGGCCGTAGTTGTCCGCACCCCAGCAGAACAGCCGGCCCCCAGTGGTGCGGGCACACGTGTGGACGTGGCCCGCGCTCACGCTGGCCCAGTCGGTCCTGCCGCCGGCCACCTGCACCGGCGCCTGCTGATCGGTGTTCGTGCCACCGTCACCCACCTGGCCGTCGCTGTCGTTGCCCCAGCAGTAGAGGCGACCCGAGGCGCGTCGCCCGCAGGCCCCCGACCAGCTCACGCTCACGCCCACCCAGTCGGTCGCGCCACCGGCCACCTCTCTCGGGGCCGAACGGTCCTTGGCCACGCCACCGTCGCCCACCGCGCCGGTGTAGTCGCTCCCCCAGCAGTACAACCGGCCCGTGGTCCGGGTGGCGCAGGTGCTGTTGGCCCCCGCGGCCATCTGCACCCAGTTCGTCACGCTGCGCTCGGCCGTGGGCGCGGCGCTGACGGCGGCACCATCACCGGGCGCGTCGGGTGCCGGGGCCGCGTCGGCGGCGGGGGCACCCCCGACGGCGAGCATCAGCGCCACCAGGATGATCCAGCACTTCGAGCGTGTCGACATCGTCGGTTCCTCACCTCGGGGACCCCACCGTCCACCCTGGCGGCGGAACCCGGTAGAGCCGATGGTCCCCTGGTGCCCTGATCCCCCGCGTGCACCGCGGCGACCCCGCCGCAACCGCCACCGGGCCAGCCCCGCCACCGCCACCCGGCCAGCCCCATTCGCCACCGCCACCCGGCCAGCCCCACCACCCACCCGGCCAACCCCACCGCTGCCTCCCCCCCCGGCCGGCGCCACCACCGCCCCGCCCGGCGACAGGGCCGAGGCACGCCACTTGCCGCCTGCCACTTGCCGCCTGCCACCCGCCACCCGGCACCCGGCACCCGCCACCGATGACTCTCGGCCCGCCGTCTCGTCACAACCCGACATGAGCAGCTCGAACCACGACCTGACGACGCCGAGCACCGACGGGGGCGGCGCCGTACGCTCGCCGGCCATGACCGATGCGACGACGGCCACGACGACGGTCTCGACCGATGCGGCCTGGGAGGCACTGGACGACGGTGGGTCGGGGCCGTCGGGGCCACCCGCCGGCCCCGTGCTGGTGGTCGGCACCCGCAAGGGCCTGTGGCTGCTGGGCGCCGACGCCGACCGCTCCCCGGGCGGCTGGCAGGCCAAGGGCCCGCTGCTGCTGGGCCATGTGATCCAGCACGCGGTGCTCGACCCACGCGACCGCACCACGCTGCTCGTCGCGGCCCGCACCGGCCACCTGGGCCCCACCCTGTTCCGCTCCACCGACCTCGGCGCCACGTTCACCGAGGCCGCCCGGCCGCCCGCCTTCGCCACCGGCGACCGGCTCGAGCGCAGCGTGCGGGCCGTCTTCTGGCTCACCCCGGGCCACGCCGACGAGCCGGGCACCTGGTACGCCGGCGGCTCGCCCCAGGGCCTGTTCCGCAGCGACGACGACGGCGACACCTGGGCGCCCGTGGACGGCTGGAACGACCACCCGATGTGGGAGACCTGGTGCGAGTGGCCCGAGGAGAACACCCCCGACGGCTCGATGCTGCACTCGGTGATCGTCGACCCGCGCGACGCCGACCACCTCTACCTGGGTCTGTCGGCCGGCGGGGTGTTCGAGAGCACCGACGCGGGCGGCGACTGGGCGCCGCTCAACCAGGGCTGCCTGGCCCTGTTCGCACCGGTCCCCGACCCCGAGTACGGCCACGACCCTCACTGCGTCCGTCTGCACCCGCAGCAGCCCGACCGCCTGTACCAGCAGAACCACTGCGGCATCTACCGCATGGAGCGACCCGAGGGACGCTGGCAGCGCATCGGCGACAACATGCCCGCCGAGGTCGGCGACATCGGCTTCCCCATCGAGTTGCACCCCCGCGACCCCGACACCGCGTGGGTGTTCCCCATGGACGGCACCGACGTGTGGCCCCGCACCAGCCCCGGCGGTCGCCCGGCCGTCTACCGCACCGGCGACGCCGGCGACACCTGGGACCGCTTCGACGCCGGGCTCCCCCGCCGGGGCTGGCTCACCGTGAAGCGTCAGGCCATGACCGTCGACGACCACGACCCCGTCGGCGTGTACTTCGGCACCACCAGCGGCGAGGTCTGGTCCGGCACCGACGGCGGCGAGCACTGGGCACCGGTGGCGGCCCACCTGCCCGAGGTGTACTCCGTCGAGCACGCCGACCCCGCCGAGCGCTGAGCGGGCCGGCCACCACCGTGCGGGTGCGCATCCCCTCCCCACTGCGCTCGTACACCGGCCAGGCGTCGACGGTCGAGGCCACCGGCGCCACCGTCGGCGAGGTGCTGGTCGACCTCGATCGACAGTTCCCGGGGCTCCGGTTCCGCGTGGTCGACGAGCAGGGCCGCCTGCGTCAGCACATGAAGGTGTTCGTGAACGAGGACGTGGTGAGGGACCTGGCGACGCCGTTGGCGCCGACCGACGAGGTGACGCTCATGCAGGCGCTCTCCGGCGGCTGACGCCGGTGCCGAGATGATGCACCTGCATCACGACCCGCCGGCCAGGAGCGCCAGGGTGAGCGCCGCGGTCTCGACCTCGTCGAGACGCACGTGCTCATCCGGGCCGTGGGCCACCGCCGAGTCGCCCGGCCCGTACTGCACGGTGGGGATGGCCCCCTTGCCCACGAGCAGGCGCAGGTCGCTGCCGTAGGGCGCCCCCCACACCGCCGGCGCCGGGCCGCCCGTGACCTGCCGGTGGGCGGCGGCCACCCGATCGACCAGCCCCGATCCCGCGGGCAGCCGACCCGAGGCGAACTGGCCGCCCCACCACTCGACGGCCACCGGGTGGTCGGACAGCCAGGGGTCGCCGGCGCACACCTCGGCCACCGCCGCTTCGAGCGCGGCCCGGGCGGCGGCCACGGGCTCGTCGAGGGCCACGCCGAGCCGGCCCTCGGCGGTCAGCAGGTCGGGCACCGACGAGGGCCAGTCGCCTGCCGTCACCGTGCCGATCGACAAGGGGTACGGCAGGGCCCACACGGCCACCAGGGGGTCGGGCTCGGCGTTGCGGCGGGCCTCGAGATCGGCCAGGGCCTGCAGCACGGGCACGAACTTCTCGATCGCGCTCACCCCGTCGAGGCGTCGCGACGCGTGGGTGGCGTGGCCGGGCACCCGCAGCCGGAAGGTCAGGGCGCCGGCGTTGGCCGGCACCACGTCGAGCCCGGTCGGTTCCGGGATGACGCAGGCGTCGGCCGTCCACCCCCGTTCCAGCAGGGCGTACGTGCCCAGCCCACCATCCTCCTCTCCCGCCACACACGCCAGCAGCACGTCGCCGGGTGGGGTGGCCCCCGTGGCCCGGATGGCTCGCACCGCCCACAGCGCCGCGACCAGGCCCGCCTTCATGTCGCAGGAGCCGCGCCCGTGGACGGCGCCGTCGACGACCGCGCCGGAGAACGGGTGGCGCGTCCAGGCCGACGGGTCGCCCGGAGGCACCACGTCGACGTGGGCGTTGAGCATCAGGGTGGGGCCATCACCCCCGGGCAGCCGCCCGACCAGGCCGGAGGCCGCTCGGCGGTCGACCTCCACGCCGGGGGCGTCGGGCGCGGCCAGCGTGGCGGCCACGTCGATGGGCCACAGATCGACCTCGAGGCCCGCATCGGCGACGTGCCCGGCCAGGTGGTCCTGGATCTCCACCTCGGCGTCCGAGCCGCCCATGCTGGGGATGCGCACCAGGTCGGCGAGGAGCTCGACCATCGCCCCGCGCTCGCGCTGGACCGCCGCCCGCAGGCCCCCGAGCAGGCTGTCTGGCACCGCCGGGAACGGTACCGCCCTTCCCGGTCGCTCGGGTCGGGGGACGGGGGCCGGGTGGACGCGCGACACGGATCAGCGACCGCCGCGACCTCAGGGGTCCCGGTGAGGGATCAGAGCGTCGGCGTGAGCAACCGGAGGCCGCGGTGAGGGCTCAGGGGATCTCGGTGAGGAAGTGGCCGCACTCGTCCTGGACCGCCTCGTCGACCGGGCCGATCGTGTCGGTGATGGCGGCCACCACCGCCTGGCCCTCACCGGACTGGTACTCGGGGGCGGCCGCGCCCAGGTCCACCTCGTGCTGGCGGTCCGCCGCGTACTGCCGCAGGCCGTCGACGGCCTCGGCGAAGGCCTGCGCGTCGTCGGCCACCTCGGCGGGCGCGGTGTCGGCCACCTGCTGGGCGCCGTCGGCCATCGCATCGACCGTGGCCTCCACGTCCGCCGGCGTCGCGGCATCGGGCGCGTCGGCCTGCGCGGTGGCGAAGGCCACGGCCGCGTCGCAGAACCCCCCACCCGAGGTGGAGGGATCGTCGGCGACCGTGGTCGTCGACTCGGCGGCGCCGCTGTCGCCGGCGTCGTCGGAACTGCAGGCCGCCCCGACCAGGACGAGGGCGGCGGCGGGGACCAGGAGGAGCGTGCGCATCGTTCCTCTTGTACCCGGTGCGCTGCGATCGATGCACGCCGGCGGGATCAGACGCGGACGCCGGCGTAGTCGATGGCGACGAACGGGGAGGTCATGGCCCGGAGCAACGCCCGGTAGCCCACCCCGAAGCGCACCTCGTCACCCGGCACGAGGTGCCGGTGACCGGTGTCCAGCACGAGGTGGTCGCTGCTGGCACCGAGGACGCCGATCCCCGTCGGCGCCAAGAGATCCGTCGGGTCCACGTCCTGCTCACCGAGGGCGACGATGGCGCGGTTCGCCAGGCCGCGGTCGGCGGCGCGGGGCGGCGAGCCGAACGCCGAGGGACCCACGGCGCCCCAGGGCTGGGTGGGCTTCACCTTCGCCTCGATCACCTCGGCCACCAGCGTGAAGGCGTCGGCGTGCAGGCCGTCGAGCGGGCGCCGGTCGAGCGGGTCGGTACCCAGGAGGATCGACTCGCCGAGCCGCAGTTCGTCGACCCGCCCCACGCCGGCGGAGGCGCAGGCCCAGGCCAGGGACGCCGAGTTGCCGCCGGACACGGTGCCGAGACGGACACCGAGGCTCCGCTCGAGCACCGTCGCCAGGCGGGACAGCTCGCCCATGTTGTCGCCGTCGGGCACCACCCCGCTCTGGCAGGCCAGGTTCACGCCGATGCCGCACAGGTCGAGATGGGCCGACGCGAGCACCTGGCGGGCCACCACCTCGACGTCAGCGGGCAGCAGGCCCTCCCGGAGGTCACCGAGCTCCACCATCAGGACCACCCCGTGCACCCGGTGCTGGCGGTGGGCGGCGGTGTCCAGCGCCGCGAGCACCTCCGGCTCGGTGTTGAGGCTGACGTCGGCGGAGGCCACGATCCGGTCGACCTGGCTGATCATGGGCGATCGCACCAGGACCAGCGGCGTGGTGATGCCGGCGGCCCGCAGGCGCTCGAGCCCCTCGATGCGCGACTCGCCGATGGCGGTCACGCCGGCGTCGATCAACGTGGCCGCCACCTCGGGCGAGCCGAGCGTGGCCTTGGTGATGCCGGTGACCGCGATCCCGCGGGTCGCGAGGCGGTCGACCAGCGTCCGGGCGTTGTGGTGGATCCGGTCGAGGCGGACCTCGAGCCGTGGCGCGGTCACGTCACCCGCCCGCTCATCTCCAGCGCTCGTTCGCTCGGCTCACGGGCCGCTCGTCGTGCGTTCGGGCCACGCAGGCCGGGCCCCCCGCCTCCGCTCACGTCATCGCGGCGACGAGCCTCGGCGAGGGGATGAGCCGGGGGAACGCCTCGAGCACCATGTCGACCAACCGGTCGGGCGACCGGGTGAGGGCGTCGGTGGCCGGCAGGCCCAGCTCGAGCTCGTAGCGGGCGATGGCGGCGCTGACCTCGGCGTCGGTCATGCCCTCCTGGTTCAGGGTGATGCCGATCACGCTGGTGTCGGCGAAGGCCTGGATCAGATCGATCTCGCTGCGGACGGTGGGCATCGGGACGCTGGTGAAGTCGCCGAGGCGGGTGCGGGTGGGGGCGTGCTGGAGGATCACCGCCTGGGGCTGGCTGCCCCGCAGGATGAACACCGACGACAGGTAGGCGGGGTGGCTGAGCGCCCCCTGACCCTCCACGATGATCACGTCGGGGTGCTCACCCTCGAAGGCGTCGACCACCGCGGCCTCCATCTCGCCCGAGCAGAACTGGCAGGGGATGGCATCGAGGGCCACGCCGTAGCGGGCCCCCTGGATGAGCCCGGTCTGGCCGGTGCCGACCATGACCGCCTTGATGCCCCGGTCGTTGAGCGCCTGGGTGAGGATCGTGGCCGTCGTGCGCTTGCCGATGGCGCTGTCGGTGCCGAGCACCGCGATGCGGGGGCACGTCACCGTGTCGATCCTTCCGGTGAACATCCGCAGCTCGGTCTTGTCGCGGGGCCGGCGCACGTCGAACAGACGCACGTCGTGCTCAGCCGCGGCGGCCAGGAACTCGGCGTCGTCGTTCAGGAACTCGTGGAGGCCGTTCACGACGCTCATCCCGTGGGCCATCGCGGTCAGCAGCACCTGGCGCTCGGCCGGCGACAGCATGCCGCTGGCCGGGGCCATGCCGAAGATCACGACGTCGGGCACCACCGGCGCCAACGCCAGGGCGGCGGCCAGGTCCGCACAGATCGGGATGGCGTTGGGTGCGTCGTCCAGCAGGTCACCCGCGTCGCGGCCGGCGCACGTGCTGTCGATGACCGACAGGATCTCGTAGCGCTCCGAGTGGCGGACGAGGCCGTTGGCGGTCTTGCCGTCCGTGCGGCCGAAGTTGGCCTCGCAGTAGACGACGGCGGTGGAACAGGGCGAGGCAGGGCGAAGGGACATGGTGCTCCTCGAGGTGGGCTCAGAGGAGGCGACCGAATGGTCCCGTGCCGCCCATGGGGCGCGCGCCGGAAGAACGAAGAGGTCCCCGCTAAGGGTGGGCTGAACCGCCCAGGGTACCGGCGGGCCGGGGCCGATCCCCGGCGGGGCGGCGGCCGTCGTCGAAGTGGGGGACAAGCGTGAGGAGGTGCGAGACGTCCAGTCCGTCGTCGACGTCGACCACACCGGAGCGCCGGAACAGGCGTGAGGCGCCGGTGACGACGGCGCGCTCACCCGACACCCGCAGCCACGAACCTTCGTACATGGCCAGCACCGGGCAGTCGTTCTCCTCGAGGAACTCGGCGATGCGCTCGTCGCGGGTCTCGCCCATGAACGTGGAGGCCGGGTCGGGGTCGACGTAGTGGAGGTTGATCTGGAACGGCACCAGGGCGAGGGCGCTGAAGCTGGGGGGCCGACAGATCGGCATGTCGTTCGTCGTGCGGATCGACGGGCAGGCCACGTTGGTGCCGGCCGACGCGCCCAGGTAGCGGGTGCCGCCCGAGCGCACACGGTCGCGGAGGCCGGCGAGCACGTCGAGGCCGTACAACGTGTCGAGCAGGCGGAAGCTGTTGCCACCGCCCATCATCACCACGTCGGCGGCCAGGATGGCCGCGGCCGGGTCGGGGGCGCGGTGGGCCGACGCCACCTCGACCCCGAACGCCCCGAACGCCGCGGTCACGCGGTCGGCGTAGTCGTCCCAGTCGGCCAGGGCGAAGGGGATGAAGGTGACCACGTCGTCCGCGGCGACCTCGGTGAACGCCGCCGCGGCGTGGGCGAACATCGTGCTGCGGTGGTTCGTGGAGTTCGACAACAGCAGCAGGTCCATCCCCCATCCTGACCGGCGGCGGGCCCAGTCCCTCCGAACCCGAGGCAATAGCGCGCGGTCGGCGCGCGCTATTGCCTCGGGAATGACGGCTACGCGAGGCGGACGTCCTGGCGGGACAGCTCGGCCTGCACCGCGGCGAGGTCGACGTCGGCCACGGCGCGGCCCGACCGCACCGCCAGCGCCGCGGCCACGCCGGCGCCCTGGCCGGTGACCGCGCAGCAGGCCATGTTGCGGGTGGCGGCGTGGCTGAGCGCGTCGCCGCCGGTGGCCCGTCCGGCCACCAGCAGGCTCTGCACGCCGGTGGGGACCAGGGCGCGATAGGGCACCTGGAAGTAGCGCCCGGTGGTGGGCAGGATCAGCACCCCGTAGCCGTCGATGAACTCGGGGAAGATGCCGATGCTGTCGTCGAACCGGCCCTGCTCGCGCACGTCGTGCTCGGTCAGGTCGTAGCGGGCCACGATCTTGCGGGTGTCGCGGATCCCGATGGTCATGCCGAAGTTGCGCAGGCGGGCGTCCTCGCAGCCGGGCGTGTAGCGGCGCAGCGCCTCGATGGCCAGGAGGGCCTGCCGCCGGCCCTCCATCTCGGCCGCGGTGAGGTCGTCGGGGTCGGTGCCGTCGCAGGCGTCGAGGTGCAGCAGGTTCATGTAGGTGAGCTCGCCCGAGTCGTGGACCGCGCCCCACGTGCCGGCGATGGTGGTGAGATCGGGTGGCAGCAGGCCGTCGGCGATGGCCCGGTCGAAGGGCTTCTTCAGGAACGGCGAGAACAGGTCGTCCTCCTTGCCCGCCGTCTCGATCGACCAGGCGTCGGGGCCGCTCCAGTCGGCGTAGGTCTGCGGGTCGGCCCGCACGCCGTCGAGGAACCGGGCCTTGTCCACACCGGCCAGGTGGAACATCACCGACGCCGCCATCATCTCCTCTCGAGGCGTCCTGCGGGTGGGGGCGCCCGCGCGGTGGGCCACGTCGGCGTCGCCGGTGGCGTCGATCACGACCCGTGCGGTGACCGCCTCACGGCCGGCCTTGGACTCGACGATCGCGCCGGCGACCGAATCGCCCTCCAGGATCGGCGCCGCGAAGCTGCGGTGCAGCATCGGCCGGACCCCCGCCTCGGTGACCAGACGGTCGGCCACCACCTTGAAGCCCTCGGAGTCGATCTCGTACGACAGCGACTGGCTCTCGGGCACCGCGGCGCCCATCTCCGCGGCCCGTTCCTCGAACTCGCGGGCCAGGCCACCCGCCTCCACCGTGGCCTCATGGCGGTACCAGGCCAGGCCCTCGACCCCGACGGTGGTGATGTTGCCGCCGAAGCAGCCGAAGCGCTCGAGCAGCACCACGTCGACGTCGGCGCGCGCCGCGGCCAGCGCCGCGCTGAGCCCGCCCGGGCCCGAGCCGATCACCAGCACGTCGGCATCGGCGATCACCGGCACCTGCCGGGCCGGCTCGGTGATCGTCCGTGCTCCGGCGATGGCGCTCACGGCCCGAGAGCGTAGGGCCGGCCGGGCCAGGCCGGGGCAGGCCACGTGACGGCGGGCTCCACCGGCTCGACGGGTCGAGCGTGCGTTCTGCGCACGCCGCGCCGAGCGAGGGCATCCACCCGCCACGATCTGCGACGATGCGCCCATGGCTTCGACGTGGCCGCCGCCGCCCGACGACCGACCTCCCGACGACCCACCTCCCGACGACCCGCTGTCCTCTGACCCTCTGTACGCCGACCCACCGCCCGACGACCCTCTGTACGCCGACCCCCTGTACGCCGACCCTCCGCCCGCCGACCCACCGCCCGACGACCCTCTGTACGCCGACCCTCTGTCCGCCGACCCACGGCTCGGCGACCCGCTGCTCGGCGACCCACGGCTGGACGGCGGCGCGGCCGGCGCCGTACTCGGCGCACCACCGCCGCCGGCACCGCCCGGCCAGTGGGCAGCGTCGCCTCCCGTGCCCGCGCCGGCCCCTCCGGCGCGGAAGCGGCTGGTGGGCTGGTGGATCGCCGCGGCCGCCCTCGGCGTGGCCGGCGTGGCCTGCATGATCGCCGCGGTGGCACTGCTGTTCTCCGTCGAGGACGACAGCCAGTTCGTCGACGTGCCGGGCTCAGGCACCGTGGTGATCGACGAGGCCGGCACCTGGCGGATCAGCTACGAGTCGAGCCAGTACCTCGACAACGGCACCTGCGAGTCGCGCACCGTGCGCCGCGGCACGGGCGAGAACCGCCGCACGGTGACCCAGCGCAGCTGCGACGAGGACGTGCTGGCTGCGGCCGGCGAGCCCACGCTGCGCCTCGGCAGCGGCGATCGCGAACCGCTCACCCGGTCATCACCCAGCGTCACCGGAACCGGCGTCGGCGTGATCCGCGCCGCGGTGTGGGAGGCCGACCTCACCCGCACCGGCACGTACGAGCTCGCCCTCGCCGACGCGCCGGCCGGCACCGAGCGACTGGCCATCCGGCGGGTCGAGACCGACCCGCGCACGGTGATCGGCATCCTGCTGCTCCCGCTCGCCATGCTGTTCGTCTTCGCCGGGCTCGTCCTCGTCGTCGTCACCGCCGTGCGCAGCAGCAGGGGTGGCCGTCCACCGGCGGCGCCCGTCGTGCCCGGCGCCCGCTACGGCGGGGCGGGCGGCTACCCGACCCCCACCGTCCCCGTGCCCCCCGTGCCCCCGCCGCCGGTGCCCCCGGGATCGTTCCCCCCGCCCCCCGTTCCCCCCGTTCCCCCCGCATCCCCCGGGTTCGGCCGGTGAGCGTGGCCGAGCGACACCGGCCTGCAGCGGCTCGAGGGCCCGGACACCAGGAGCGCGAGACGTGACCACGACCGGCGACGACCTTCCCGCACCCACCGGCCCGGCACCTGTCGGCCCGGCACCCGTCGGCCCGGCACCCGTCGGGCCGGCGCCCACCGGCCCGGCGCCCAGCGGGCCGGCGCCCGCGGGGTCCTGGCACCCCGACCCCAGCGGGCGGGCGCACCTGCGCTGGTGGGACGGCACCGCGTGGACCGACCGGGTGTCCAGCTGGGACCAGCAGTGGGTCGACCCTCCGGGCCCCGACCCCACCCGCCCCGACCTGTCGGTGCTGGCCGAGCCCTCGCTCGGCTTCGCCTACGGCGCGGGCGGCATCGAGAGCCTGGGCCGCTGGCCCATCTTCGATCCCGCGGGCCGGGCGCGGGGCTGTGCCCTGGTCGAGTCCCAGGGCATGCTCCGCTCCAGGCGCCGCTACCTGATCCTCGACCCCGCCGACCGGGTGGTGCTGGTGGTCGACCCCCGGGACGGCTTCTCGTCCGACACCGACGTCATCGACTGGACCGGACGCCCCCACGGGGTGTTCGACGGTCAGGCCTTCAGCGCGACGATCCGGTTCCAGGTCGGCACCGCCGTGTTCGGCCAGGCGTCGGCCCATGACGGCGCCGGGGCCAGCGCGCCGTTCCTGGGTGACGACGTCGACCACGTCCAGGTGCTGCTCACCGACGCCACCGGCGCACCGTTCGGTGCCCTCGTGAACCACGAGGCGAGGCGGGGTCTGAAGTCGTTCTTCGGGGGCCAGGCGCCGCCCACCCAGATGCGGCCGGAGCAGTCCTGGTTCCACCTCGACCGCTCGCCCACCCTGGCCGAGCCGCTGCGCACGTTCGCGCTGGCCTTCCCCCTGCTCTACGCACACCGCGTGCACGTGGCCCGCCAGGCGCGGCGCAACAACCGCTACTAGCACGCGCCCGGCAAGGGCACGCCGCCGCCCCCGGCACCCCGGGGACCCTGCCCTTGTCCTGGACTGGCATTGCCCGCCGGAGCGGCCGTCGAGCACCACCGATGTTCCGTGGTCACCGACGCCGGCCGGGACCGTTCGCGGGCGGCGTCCGACGCCGCCGATGCTCAGCGGGCCCGCATGCGGTTGTTGCGGGCGTTGTGCTCGACCTCCGCCAGTCCCAACGCCTCGAGCACCGGCGGCACGTAGTTGCCGAAGCGGCCCCGCAGCCCCTTCTTCAACCCGTACCAGCCGCCCACGGGGTTGTCCGCGGCGCGGCCCCACGCCTCCACGGTGCCGGCCGCCGCTTCTTTCTGCTCGTCGGCGTTGCCGAGCGGCACCCAGTCCCCCGCCTCGGACAGCATGGCGTGCAGGTCCTCGATGCAGCGCAGGTGGTAGCGCAACTGGGTCGAGCCCACCTGCACCACCAGCGCCGGCGGGTCGGACTCCGGGTCACGGTAGGCCTCGAACTCGGACTTGCCGGGAGGGGTGGTGAGGATCCAGGGATCGTCCGGTGTGCCGTGGCCCTCGACGTCGATGTCGCTCATGGGGCGTGACGCTACCGAACGAAAACTGACATCTCTTGTCATGATTTGTCGACGCGCACCACACTGGGGCCGTGCGGGCCGGACGCCTCGTGACCCTGATGCTGTTGCTCGAGCAGCGCGGACGGATGACCACCGCGGAGCTGGCACGCGAGCTGGAGGTCTGCGAGCGCACCGTCCTGCGCGACCTCGACGAGCTCTCGGGCGCCGGTGTCCCCGTCTACGCCACCAGGGGGCGCGGCGGCGGCTTCCAGTTGATGGACGGCTACCGATCGGAGCTCGAGCGTTCTCCGCACGGCCGGGCGGGCCGGCCGCCGTCGGATCGCTCCCGGCGGGCGGTGGTGCGGATCTCGCCGGAAGGGCGACGACTGGCCACCGTGCTCGGCCGGCTCCAGCCACTGCGGGTCCGCCGGGCCGTGCCGCCCGACGAGAACGGCTGGCGAGTGGCCACGTTCCGCATCGACACGACCGAGGGCGCCGTGATCGACCTGCTTGCCCTCAGCCCCCACGTCGAGGTGCTCGAGCCCGTGACGCTGCGACGCTCGGTGGCCGACCGGTTGGAGCAGGCGGCCCGGTACTACCGCTGACCCATGTCCTGCGAGCCGGCGGCGCACCGGCCGACCGGTCCGTCGCCGTTCCGGCGAGCAGCTTCGCCGGGCGCCGCGGGCCGATCGGCCGGTGAGCGGTGGGGTCCGCCCCCCAGGGGGGATGGGGGTCAAACCGTCTTCGGCGCCGATGGGCCCGCCGGATGACGTCGCCGGGTCAGGCGGCCTCGGCCGAGGCCCGGTCGGCGTCGTCGTTCTGCGCGGTCTCGAACTCGCGCTTGGCGCTGCCGAGGCTGCGCGCCAACTGCGGCACCTTCGAGCTGCCGAACAACAACAGCACGACGGCGAGCAGGATGATCACTTCGGGTCCACCGAGGTTCATGAGGGGCTCCAATTCGTTGGGGATGTCCGTGGGGCGGACGTCGAGTGGGTGTTCGTGGGTGATCGTCGCCCCCCCCAGCCCGGAGCCGCCTGAGCGCCGCCTGGGAGTTCCCTGGGACTCCGCGCGATCACCCCAACTCAGCGCAAATTCCGGCGCCACGCGCCGAGATCTGCGCTGAGTTCCGACGGTGGCGCCGTCCGCGGCAGCGGCGTCGGCAGCAGCGGCGCGTCGTCGGCGCTCAGCAACAGCCGCTCTCGGCCTCGGGGGCGGCGCCGACCGCCACCGGCTCGGTCTCGGGGGCGCAGCACACCACGTCGCCGGCGTCGGTGGCGTCGCAGGCGGCCTCCGGGGTCATCATCACCTCGGCGTCGCCGGTCTTGACGTACCACTCCCAGCGAGCGCCGTCGGGGTCGGCCACCCAGGTCTCGACCTTCGTGGCGAAGCAGCAGGTCGTGTCGTCCACGCCGGTGGTCTCGAGACCGGTGCCCGACAGGCGCGCCTCGGCGGCGGCGACCTCGGCGGCGGTCTCGGTCTCCACGCCCAGGTGGTTCAGCGTGCCGCCCTCGGCCGCCTCGAACAGGACGAGCTTGAGCGGCGGGTCGGCGATGGCGAAGTTGGCGTAGCCCGGCTTGCGCTTGGCGGGCTCGGTGGCGAAGAGCGTGGCGTAGAAGTCGACGGCGGCGTCGAGGTCGGTGACGTTGAGGGCGAGTTGGATGCGGGACACGGGAGCCTCCGGGTAGACTGATCGATGTTCGTCGATGTGTACACTCTAACCATACATCGACAGATGTCAATATATGAGCCGGGAATTCCCAAGGGGCTGCCATGAGGGTCGAGCTGTCGGACGCCTGCTGCGCACCGGTCACCGCCGGCGTGCTGAGCGAGGACGAGGCGGACGAGCTGGCCGCGGTGTTCAAGGTGCTGGCCGATCCCGCCCGCCTGCGCCTGCTGTCCATGGTGGCCTCGGCCGACGCCGGCGAGGCCTGCGCCTGCGACCTGGTGGAGCCGGTGGGGCGGTCGCAGCCCACGGTCTCGCATCATCTCTCGATGCTGGTCGACGCCGGCCTGCTCACCCGCGAGAAGCGGGGCAGGTGGGCCTGGTACCGCATCGTCCCCGAGCGCCTCGGCGCCGTGCGAGCGGCGCTGGCGCCGGCGGCGGCGACCACCCCGGGTTGAACCGAACTGGCGCCCGATTCGGTGGCCAGGACAGCAGAATCGGGCGCCAGAACGGGGGTCCGCCGGTCGCCGAGTCAGCGGCTGACGGGCTCGACGCCGAGCGACGCCAGCAAGCCCAGCACCCGGGCCCGGATCTCGTCCCGGATCGGTCGGACCGCCTCGATCCCCTGCCCGGCGGGATCCTCGAGCTCCCAGTCCTCGTAGCGTTTGCCGGGGTACAACGGGCACGCGTCGCCGCAGCCCATGGTCACGACGACGTCGGCGGCCCGGACGATCTCCTCGGTCCAGGGCTTCGGGAACTCGTCACTGATGTCGACGCCCACTTCGTGCATCGCCGCCAACACGGCAGGGTTGATCTCGGAGGTGGGCTCGGAGCCACCCGACCACACCACCACGCCCCCACCCCCGAGGTGACGTAGCCACCCGGCGGCCATCTGAGAGCGGCCGGCGTTGTGCACACACAGGAACAGCACGCCGGGTACGCCAGTGGCCGGGCTCTCGACGCGCGCCAGCGCCCGCAGGCGCTCCTTGGCGAATTTCTCGGCTAGCAGAGGCAGGTAGGTGGCCACCTTGGCCTGCGGCATCAGCAGCTCGAGCGAGTCGACCACGAAGCGCTCGACGGTCTCGGGGCCGAAGGTGCCTTCGTAGTCCGGCGCGAGGCGGCCGACCACCTTGCGCACCATCACCTGCTGGTCGAGGGGGAGGTCGGTGATCGTCAGATCAGCCATGGCGGATTCGCCTTTCGTTGGTCAGGTTGCGGCGTGATCATGGGGATAGAAGAGGCGCACGAGGCCGAAGGCGATGACCGCGCCGAGGAGCTGCATCAGCACGAACATGGGCACCGACGATGGGGCGATGCCGGCGAACGAGTCGGACAAGCTGCGAGAGACCGTGACGGCGGGGTTGGCGAAGCTGGTCGACGACGTGAACCAGTACGCGCCGCCGATCCAGGCCCCCACCGCGAAGGGGACAACCGACGCCCGACCGGTGCGCACACACCCCTGTATCAGCAGCAGCAGGGTGGCGGTCGCCACCACCTCGGACACCCACAGCGCGCCCGATGAACGCTGGTGGGTGGACAACTCGACCACCGGCAGCTCGAACATGACGTTGGCCAACATGGCCCCCAGGCACCCGCCGGCCACCTGGGCCACCACGTACAGGCAGGTGTCGCGCGTGGTCGTCGTTCCGAGCATGCGGTCGAGCAGCGTGACCACGGGGTTGAAGTGGGCGCCCGACACGGCACCGAACATCAAGATCAGCCCGATCAGTGCGGCCGCGGTCGCAGCCGCGTTCTCGAGCAGTTGGAGGCCCACGTCACCGCTCGACAGGCGGCTGGCGGCGATGCCCGAACCCACCACCGCCATCACCAGGAGGCCGGTGCCCAGCGCCTCCGCCGCGAGCCGGCGGACGAGGTCGAGACGCAGGGCACCGGTGCCCGACTCGACCTGCAGGGCGAGGGTCGCGGCGCTGGGGTGCAACTCGTCGCTCACGCGGACGCCACCACCATCGGGTCGATGCGGCCCGCGCGGTCGAGGCGGCCCATCCGGCCCATCCGGTCCGGGCGGCCGGTGTGGTCGAGGCGGCCCATCCGGCCGATCCCGTCCATGCGGCCAGCGCGGTCGACGCGGCCCATCCGGCCCATCCGGCCCATCGGGCCGATCCGGCCGATCCGGAGCGGGCGGCCGGTGCGGTCCACGCGGTCGGCCGGCTGGTCGAACGCCGGATCGACTGCGGTGCCGGTCGGTCGCTCGAGGTCCGCGATCACCGTTCGGGCCCGACCAGCGCGTCGATCCGCTCGAGGTCCGCGATCACCGTTGCGACCCGACCAGCGCGTCGATCCGTTCGGCGAGCTCGTGCACCGCGACGTCGAACGACGCTGCGCCGCCCGCCGCCACCGGGTCGGGAACCGACCAGTGCAACCAGGCGGGAGGCGGGTCGAGCTCCTCGTGGGCCCGGTCGCACACGGTGACCACCAGCGACGGGAACGAACCGGCCTCCTCGAGGATCGACGGTCGGTCATCGGCCAGATCCAGCCCCGCCCGTCGCGCCGCGGCCACCGCGCCGGGGTGCACCCGACGGGCAGGGTGGGTGCCGGCCGACGCGGCGCGCTCGCCCGTGCGCCGGCGCCAGATGGCGGCGGCCAACGGCGAACGGGCCGAGTTCGCGGTGCACACGAACAGTGCCGGGCCGAGCGCGGCGCCTGGCGCCGGCGTCAGGTCGGCCAGCGCCGCGGGCCGCAGGTGCACGTAGCGCCGGCGACCGTCGCCGCTCGACCGGGTCCGTTCGATCAGCCTCACCCGTTCGAGCACGTCGAGGTGGTGGGCCAGCAGGTTCGACGCGAGGCCCAGCCGCTGGGCCAACTCGACCGGCGCGAGATCCGACCCCGTCAGGGCATCGACGATCGCGAGCCGGGCGGGATCGCCGAGGGCGGCGTGGCGATCGGCCCGCTCGGCCAGGGACAGCGTCGGCGGGGGCACCGCGCGACTCTTTCACTCAGTTGCGATTGAGTCAATTTCCACTGATCGATTGGCCGACCTGGCCCGTGCGCGGCCCAACTGGCGGTGATCGATCC
Source organism: uncultured Microthrixaceae bacterium (assembly GCA_964635055.1). Lineage (GTDB taxonomy): Bacteria > Actinomycetota > Acidimicrobiia > Acidimicrobiales > DATDAH01 > JAEUJM01. The sequence continues at coordinate 33,547 of CAZWMT010000024.1, forward strand.
TGTCGTCCCACCGACCGGGCCCGCCTCCACCGAACTCGACGCAATAGCCGTCGGAATCCGACAGTCATTGCGTCGAGTTCGAGCACCGACGACAGCCTGCCCAGCCACCGAATCGGGCGCCGGTTCGCGGGAGGTGTCAGCCCGGGGCGGTGACGAGCCAGGCGGCGCCGTCGAGCTCGATGCCGTCGTCGCCCGCGTAGGGGGCGACGGCCTCGGCGGCGCGCTGCATGGCCTCGTCGACGACCGCGGGCTCGGCGTCGGCGAAGATCAGCCGGCCCATGCCGGTGGTGCGCAGGTGCTGCGCGGCCTCCTCGGGAGTGTCGCCCACCCACACCTTGGCGGTCAGCGGCTCGAACGCGGGTGGCCCGAAGCCGGACTCGGTGAGGATCCGCGTCACCCGGTCGACGTCGGCGAACGCGAACGGCCCCGGGTCCTCGGGCCCCGGCGGCGCGGGCAGGGGCAGCACCTCGGCGACCGCGGCGGCGGCCACGAAGATCCAGTCGTTGACGAAGAGGTTCTGCCAGCAGAGGAACGTGAGTCGTCCTCCTGGTGCCAGCAGCGAGTGCAGGTTGGAGAAGGCGGCCACGGGGTCGTCGAAGAACATCACGCCGAAACGACTGACGATGCGATCGAACGAGGCGGGCGGAGGCGAGTACGTGGTGGCGTCCGCCGCCACGAAGGTGACGTTGTCGAGGCCCATCGCGCCCACCCGGTGCGCCGCCACCGCCAGCTCGGCCTCGGAGAGGTCGACACCCACGACCGCGCCGTCGGGTCCCACCGCGGCGCCGGCGGCCATCGACAGGTCGCCACAGCCGCAGCCCACGTCGAGCACCCGCTCGCCGGGGGCGAAGCCCACCGCGTCGACCAGCAGGTCGCCGAAGCGGGCCAGGATGCGGGTGTAGCGGTCGGCGTTCGCCGCCCAGTGCTCGCCCTCGGCGCCGGCCCAATCGCTCATGGTGCTGCCCCCCTCGTGTCGCGTCGTGTCGCGTCGTGTCGTGTGCGACCCGACGGTACCGGCCGGGCCCGGCGCCGGCCTGAGGGCCGGCGCCGGGACACGGTCGGGGTGCCCTCGCGGGCGCTCAAGTGCCCTTGTAGTTGAGCACCTGGTGCAGGGTGTGCAGCACCTCGACCAGGTCGGCCTGGTCGGCCATCACCTGGTCGATGTCCTTGTAGGCCGACGGGATCTCGTCCACGAGCGACGCGGCCCGGTCGGCCAGCCACACCTTGCCCGCCATCTGCGCGGCCAGGTCGTCGCCGGTGAACAGCTTCTTGGCCTGGGTGCGGCTGTGACGCCGGCCGGCGCCGTGCGAGCACGACTCCCAGCTGGCGCCGCTGCCCCTGCCCCGGACGACGAAGGTGCCCGTGCCCATCGACCCGGGGATCACCCCCAGGTCGTCGGCGCCGGCCCTGATGGCACCCTTGCGGGTGATCCACAGGCGCTCGCCCCCGTGGACCTCCTGCCGGGTGAAGTTGTGGTGGCAGTTGATCCGCCGCGTCTGACGGCCGGTGCCAATGAAGGCGGTGACCTCCCGCAGGGCCCGGTCCATCATCTGGTCTCGGTTGGCCCGGGCGTAGTCCTGGGCCCAGAGCATGTCGGCGATGTACGCCTCGAACTCGGGCGTGCCCTCCACGAAGTAGGCCAGGTCGGGGTCCTCCAGCCGGAGCTGCAGGTCCTTGGCCAGGCGCCTGGCGGTCGCGATGTGGGCCTGGGCCAGCTGGTTGCCGATGCCCCGGCTGCCCGAGTGCAGCACCACCCAGACCCGGTCACGCTCGTCGAGGCACACCTCGACGAAGTGGTTGCCCGAGCCCAGGGTGCCGAACTGGCGGGCCGCCTTCACCGACCGGCCGCTGGACAGCGGGGTGGCCGGACGGTTGGCGCTCAGCCACCGGTCGGCGGCGCGTGACACGTCGTCGTGACCCTTGCCCACGCCGGCGGGGATGACGGTGGCGATCCGGCCGAGCAGCGGCTCGAGGGTGTCGGGCAGCTGATCGGCGGTCACGTCGAGCTCGGACGCGATCATGCCGCAGCCGATGTCGACGCCCACCGCCGCGGGGATCACCGCGCCCTTGGTGGGGATCACCGAGCCGACGGTGGCGCCGAGGCCCACGTGGGCATCGGGCATGAGGGCGACGTGGCCCTCCACGATGGGCAGGCGCGCCGTCTTCTCGGCCTGACGGATGGTGCCGGGGTCCACGTCGGTGGCCCAGGAGAGCAGCTTGTCGTTGATGGTGGTGGGCATCGTCACCCCCTCCTTCGTGTGGTCGAGGATCGATGTGCGGGTTGCCGGCCGGCTTGGCGGACGGGGCGGGCGGACGGGGACGATGTGGCTGGACGACGTCTGGCGGGCCCGGAAGGAGTCGAACCCTCTTCCGACGGTTTTGGAGACCGTGGTGCCTCCGAGGCTCGAACCCGTGAGGGTGAGCCCTGGTGCCGCGTCAGGCGCTCGGCTCGGACACCGGCGCGTCGATGCTCACCAGGGCAGGGCCCTGGCGCCATCGCTGGGTGCGTCGCGGTGCCATGGCGCCATGGTGGATGCCGCGCCCGCCGCCCGCAACTGATTTCCGGCGTGGTGCCGGGCCCGGCTCGCTCGACCGGCGGTCAGCCGCCCTTGTAGGCGCCCAGCAGCCCGCCCAGCATCGCCGAGGTGAACGCGGTGCCGAGCAACAAGATCGCGGTCGAGGTCGACTCGTGGTCGGCGGCGCTGGCGATCCAGGACAGGGAGACCACGACGAGGCCCGACACCACGAACCCGACGAGGAAGACCATCTTGCGGTCGTCCGAGTCCTGCGGGAAGGCCTCCTGAGCCAGGTCGCGTCGGTCCTTGGCGGTCAGGCCCTCGACGGCCGCCTGCGCCACCGCCTTCAGGTCACCTTGGGGAACGGCCTCGATCGCGGTCTGCACCACCGCCGCCCGCTCCTCCTTCGGCACCGAGCTCACCACCCCCTGCACCACGGCGGCCCGTTCCTCCACCTCCGCCACCGCCCCGACCGCGGCCTCGGCGGCGGCCTGGGCCACGCCGGCCTTCTCGCCCGCAGGCGCGGCGTCGACCGCGGCCTTGGCCGCGGCCTGGGCCACGCCCGCCTTCTCCTCGTCGGGCACCGCGTTCACGGCGGCCTCGGCGGTGGCCTGCGCCACGCCCACCAACGACCCCTGGGGGGCCGATTCCAGTGCGGCGTTCACGTCGTCCATCAACGCGTCGGTCCGTTGCTCGGTCGTGGCCATGGTCCCTCTCCCCGTGGTGGAACGACGCAGCGAGTGCCCGAGCGCTGCGTGGCGGGTGAGCCTAGGGTGCCGACCGACGTCGCCGCTGGGGCGACGACGGAAGGCGTGCCGATGCCCACGGAGTTCGAAGCCGTCCACGAGGTGCGCTTCGGCATCGTCATGTACGGCGGTGTGTCGCTGGCGGTCTACATCAACGGGGTCGCCCAGGAGCTGCTCAGCCTCGTGCGGGCCACCGCGCCGGCGCTGGGGCCCGCCGACGGCGGCGACACCGACACCCCCACGACGACCACCTCCTCGCCGGCCACCACCCCCTCGCCGGCAACCACCTCGCCGGCCAGCACCCCCTCGCCCGCGAGCACGACCGACGAGGAGCCGTCCGAGCTGCTGCACGTCCGGCCCGAGCAGCTCAGCCCGGTCGAGCGCATCTACCGCGAGCTGGGCCAGGCCATGCACGGCCAGGGGCCCGGCTACCTCACCCAGCCCGTCCGCACCCGCTTCGTGGTCGACATCATCTCGGGCTCGTCGGCGGGCGGGATCAACGGCGTCTTCCTGGCCAAGGCCCTGGCCAACGACCAGGCCATCCACGGCCTGAAGCGGCTGTGGGTCGAGGAGGCCGGCGTCGGCAACATCCTGAACGACCGCAGGACCCGCAAGGGGCTCAAGGCCCGGCTGCCCGACCGGGAGCCGGCCGAGGCCCTGTTCAGCGGTGACGTGATGTACCTGCGCCTGCTCGACGCCCTCGATCAGATGGAGGGCGCCGACGCACCCACCTCGTGCGCGCCCGACGGGGCCGACAAGGGCCGACCCTCGCCCTACGTGCGCGACCTCGACCTGTGGATCACCGCCACCGACCTGGCCGGCCAGGACCTGCCGTTGCGCCTGGCCGACGAGACCATCACCGAGACCCAGCACCGACAGACCTTCCACTTCGTCTTCGGAGAGTCCCAGGCCACCAGCGGCATCCGCAACGACTTCGTGGCCGGCAACAACCCCATCCTCGCCTTCGCGGCCCGGGCCACGTCGGCCTTCCCGTTCGCGTTCGTGCCCGCCCGCCTGGCCGACATCCGGCGGGTCGTGCGTCAGGGCCGCTGCGATCCCGGCCGCAACGACCCCCTCGACCGCCGCTGGCGGCGGTGGTTCGGCCGCTACCTGAGCGACCCCGGCTTCGACTACCAGAACGTGTCGTTCGGCGACGGCGGCGACACCGACAACAAGCCGTTCTCGTGGGTGGTCGACACCCTCTCGGCCCGCACGTCGTCCAGCCTCGTCGACCGCCGCCTCCTCTACGTCGAGCCCGACCCCGCCCTCTCGTCGGTGCGCACCGAGGCCGCGCCGCGGCCCGACGTGGTGGGGTCGACGATCGCCGCGGTCTCGCTCGGCCGGGTCGAGAACATCCGTGAGGACCTCGAGCACCTGGCGCAACGCACGGGCCGGGCCGAGCGCATCGCCACCGCCACCGCCGCCATCGAGGCCCATTACGGCAACGGCGTGGCCAGCGAAGCCGACTCGGTCACCACCGACGAGTGGCTCACCGAGACGGTCGAGGCGCTCCGCGACCGGGGCATCGCCTACCGCGCCTACTACGACCAGCGGGTCGCCCAGCTGATCACCGAGTTCTCGCGATCGCTGGCCAACCTGCCCTGGCACGCGGCCGAGACCAGTGCCTCGGCCGCGCTGCGACAGCTGGTGGCCCGCATGGTCGCCGAGGACTACGCCGACCCGTACGCCCCCGATGGCGCCCGGCCCACGACCAAGGAGTTCCTGCGCGACTTCGACATCGCCTACCGGGTGCGGCGGCTGGGGTTCGTGGCCCAACGGGCCGACGCGCTCTACGCCCGTCCCGACGACCAGACGAACCAGTGGCTGACCGAGTTGGGCATCGACCTGCCGGCGGGGGCGAACGCCGCCTTCCGCGCCGAGATCCGTCGCCTGAAGCGGGGGCTCAGCCGGGCCGAGGAGAACCTGCGGATGTGGGTGCCGTCGATCCGCTCGGCCCACGACGAGGACGACCCGGCACGCTCGCTCGGCCCCGCGGGCACCCGGTTCGTGCTGTCCGACGACGAGATCGCCGCCATCGAGCGCGGCCATGCCGACGACGTGTACGCCCGCCGGGCCGACGAGCTGCGCGAGTTCACCGCCGGGGTCGGGGCCGTCCTGCGAGACGTGTTCGAGCAGTCGAGCGACCACGTCAAGGCCGTCCTGGCCCCTCCCGCCGCCGACCCGGCGGCGCCCCCCTCACCGTCCGCCGACGCCGCCCGCGAGGCGGTCGTCACCTACTACCGGCGGTTCGCCGACTTCGACCAGGTGATCTTCCCGCTCCAGGTGGTGGCGGGCACGACCGGCGAGCTCGACCCCGTCGAGGTGCACCGGGTGAGCCCCCGGGACGCCACCAGCCTGGTCGACCCGGCCGTCACCCCCAAGGTGGCGGGCGCCCGGTTGGGCCACTTCGGCGGGTTCCTCGATGCCACCTGGCGGGCCAACGACATCATGTGGGGGCGCCTCGACGCCGCCGAGCGCCTCGTCGACCTCCTGTTGAGCGACTTCCCGGCGGCGTTCCGCGAGGAGTTCCGCGACCGCCTGCAGGACGCCATCCTGATCGAGGAGTGGTACCAGCCGGGACGAGGTGGCGGTGCCCACCTGGCCAACCCCAGCGCGTCGGCACCCGGCGACGAGGCCAGGGCGTGGCGGCGCAGGCAGTTCCGCACCGACTACCGCACGCCCGACTGGCCCCGTGACGAGCTGCCCGACCTGGGCGGACGGGTGGCGGCGGTGGCCGGCGACATGGCCGACAACCTGGCCGACCAGCCCGGGTCGAAGGCCACCCACCGGGGCCTGGCCGCCCTCGCCTCGCTGCTGTCGGCCGTGTCGATGCTGGTGCTGCTGCGCCGCCCCTCGGCCCGGGCCGCCGGGCTGGTGGTGGCGCTCATCGGGGCCGTGCTGATCGGGGCCGGCGCGCTGCTCAACTGGGACAGCGCGTCCACCACCGGCTGGCCGCTCGTCGGCGCGGGCCTGGCCATCGCGGTGCTGGCCCTGCTCGTGCGCATGCTCTGGCGCAAACCCCAGCGGGTGCTCACCGCCGCGAAGTGGGCCGCCGGCGCCGCGGTCGTCGCGCTGGCCGCCTACGGCGGCTACATCATCTGGACCGATCACGTCTCGACCTGGGGGCCGTTCGCATGACCACCGCCGCACCGTCAGCAGCACCCAACCCGTGGCCGGGCCGTCGGATCATCGCCTGGGGCCACCAGGGCGGCGACGAGGGCCACACCCCGAACACCATCCCCGCCTTGCGGGCGGCGCTGGCCGGCGGTGCCCACGCACTCGAGTTCGACCTGCACCTCACCGCCGACCGTCAACTGGTGCTGCACCACGACGCCACCATCCAGGGGCCGGACGGATCGGTGACCGAGATCGCCGACAAGACGCTGGCGGAGCTGCGCGTCGACCACCCCGACCTGGCGACGCTCGACGAGGTCCTGTCGACGTTCCCCCGCGTGCCCCTGACGGTCGAGATCAAGGCCGCCGCCGCGGCCAGCGTGGCGGCGACGGCGCTGGCCGCCGAGGACGCGCCCCGGGCGGTCATCGTCACCGCGTTCAGCGACTCCACCGTGAAGGAGATCAAGAGAGCCGAGCCGGCGCTCGACACGGCGCCCGGCATGTTCACCATGATCAGGTTCTGGGTGCTGGCCGGGCTGCGCCTGCAGCGCTTCGCCGCATCACTCGGCGACCAGCACGTGGCCCTGCAGTCGCCCCTCCGCTTCGAGGAGGTGAAGTACGTCAAGCGTGTCCCCCTGCTGAAGCGGGCCCACGTGACCACGCGGCACTTCGTGGCCGCGGCCCACCAGATCGGCCTGGCGGTGCACGTGTGGACCGTCGACGAGAAGCCCGAGATCATCGACGCCATCGCCATGGAGGTGGACGGCATCATGACCAACCGGCCGACGACGCTCGCCACCGTGCTCGCGGACAAGGGCGTCGGCTGGAAAGGGAGCTGACGCCCGCCGCCACGCGCAGGAAGCCCGAGGCCTCGAACGAACGCGCGCGGTTCAATGGAGAGTCGCCACCACGAAAGAGATGGTTCTGCCCATGCCCGACGCCCGCGGCCCGTCCGCCAGCGGCCCCCTCACCGCCGGCTTCAACCACGTCGCCACCCTCACCACCGACCTCGACCGGTTCGCCGCCTGGTACGGCGACGTGTTCGGCGCGGAGGTGACGTTCTCGATGGAGGCCGAGGGCGACCACCCCCGCATGTTCATCCTCGACCTGGGTGGCGGGTCGGCGCTCAACGTCTTCGAGGTGGCCGAGGACCAGCTGATCGGTGACCGCCGGCGCATCGGCGGCCGGGGGGCCATCGACCACTTCGGCATCGCGGTGGACGACCTGGCCACCCTCGAGCGGGTGCGCGACCGGCTGGCCGCGGCCGGCGCCGACCTCGGCGAGATCCAGCAGCTCGGCTCGGAGTGGTCGCTGTTCTTCCGCGACGTCGACGGCATGGAGCTCGAGGTCTGCGCCCCGGCCGACCGGGAGACCCCGCTGAGCGCAACCTGAGAACCTGCTCAGGACAGCGGCCTCGCGGCGCAGTCGCTAGCGTCGCCGGAGTGCGTGCGCTGCGACGGGCCGTGCTGGTCACGGTGCTCGCCGCGTCGTGGCTGCACGCCGTCGGGACGGCGGGGGCCACCACCCGCAGCGTGGGGACCGAGGCCGAGTGGCGGGACGCACTGGAGGCGGCGTCGAACGACGCCACCGGCCCTCAGGTGATCGAGATCACCGCCGACTTCACGATCTCCACCGCCGGTACGCCCTACTACTACGGCGACGAGGACCTGACCGTGCACGGCAACGGGCACACCGTCACCGGCAGCGCGGCCGACACCGGGTTCCTCTGGATCATCTCGTTCCCGCCCTTCGTGACGATCGAGGGCTTCACCGTGCGGGGCTTCACCAAGACCGGCGTCGGTGCGGTCAACCTCGAGTCGAGTGGGTCGCTCGTGGAGGACATGACCTTCATCGACAACGAGGCCTGGTACGGCGGCGGGCTGCACGCGTCGCGAGCGACCGTGCGCGACTCGACCTTCTCGGGCAACCGGGCACTGGGCGATGGCGGCAACCGGGCCGGTGGCGCCCTCAGCGGCTCCAGCCTTACCGTCGAGGACTCCACGTTCGACCACAACGTCGCCGGCGACTGCGGCGCGATCGGCGTCGGCGGCTTCTCCGACGACAACACGCTCACCGGCAACCACTTCGAGGCCAACGAGGCCGACGGTTCGGATCCGAACACCGGCATCGGCGGTGCGGTGTGCATGCTCAGCGGCGAGCTCAGCGACAACACGTTCGTGGGCAACCACGCCGCGGTGTACGGCGGCGCCCTGTCGACCCACGACGCCCTGATCGAGCGGTCGACCTTCCTCGACAACGCGTCCGGTGACGAGGGCGGCGCCGTGCGGGCCAACCAGCTCCGCGTGGACGCCAGCACGTTCTCGGGCAACCGGGCCCCGCGAGGGGCCGCCGCCTTGGCCCAGTCCATCAGTTCCGGCCCGTCGTCGGTCGACATCACCAACTCGACGTTCACCGGCAACATCTCGACAGGTGCGGGTGGCGCCGTGATCCGGGAGGCATCGCCGGGGCCCGGCACGACGCGCCTGCGGTACGTGACGTTCGCAGGCAACCAGTCCAGCGGCGGCGGCGCCGACGTCAACGTCGAAGCCGGCGGGCTCGAGGCCCACGGCACGGTGTTCGCCGACCCCGCCGGCGGGCCGAGCTGCACGATCGTGGGCGCTGTGACGTCCTCCTACTCGTACGCCACCGACGACTCGTGCGACCTCGACGGCATCGGGGACACCGACGACGCCGCGAGCCCGCAGCTCGGACCGCTCGCCGACAACGGCGGCGCCACCGTGACCATGGCGCCGGCCGCCACCAGCCCCCTGGTGGACGCCATCGCACTCGACGACTGCGACCGAGACCTGCTGGTCGACCAACGCGGCGAGAGCCGCCCCCGGGCCAGCGACGACACCACCCCGGACTACGGCTGTGACATCGGCGCCGTGGAGATCGGCGTCGCCCGGGAGCTCCCGACGACGACGACCTCCACGTCCACCACCTCGACCTCCACCACCACGACCTCCACCACCACGCCGACCACCACCCCGACGACGGCGCCGCCCGCCTCCCGACCGAGCGGCGTGGCCCGGCCCGTGTCGCTGACGCCCCGCTTCACGGGCTAACTCGCCTCCTCCCGGTACCAGTCGAGCGTCGCCGCCAGAGCGTCGGGCAAGGGCGTCGGTGCGACCGGGTCGGCGCCGCTCGCCCCGGGGTCAGCCCTCGGCGGCCCAGGCGACGGCATCGTCGCGTTCGGCCAGGGGGAAGACCTTGAGCTCGCCGGGCACCATCCAGCCGAACAGGCTGGCCAGGTGGGCGGCCCAGCCGGCGTCGGTGACGAGCGCGGCCCGGCGCCACTTGCCGTGGTGCTCCAGGCCCAACTTGGCGTCCTGCCACGAGGCACCGGCGCTGTATCCCTCGAACCGATCACCGAGCACGTACACGAGTCGGATCGCCCCGTTCTCACCCGCGGCCTCGAGGCCCGGCACGAGCGTCGTGCGGTAGTCGTCGGCGTGGACCTCACCCACCGCCTCGAAGCCGATCACACCGTCGGGCAGGTCCGGGAGTGTCTCGATCACCCTTCCAGCATGGCCCAGACGCTCCCCCGGTGTCGCCCACTCGGGGGCCCCGAGGGAGGTGGACGGGACCGGTGCGGGCAGAGCGGGTAGCGTGCCGACACGGGCGGGTTCCCAGTTCACCCAAAGGTGGGGGCAACAGTGACAGCGAACCGGCCGGTCCCGGCATCCACGCGGGCCACGAGACGACGGCGCACGGCACTGGTTGCCGGGGCCACCCTGGGCCTGCTGGCCGGCGTGCTGGCGGTGGCGCCGACGCCGGCCACCGCCTCCGCGCCGGGCCCCGCCACGGCGTCCACCCCCGACATCGGGAGCGCACCCACCGCCCCCACCGCCCCGCCCGCCGGCACCACGGGGAGCGCGGCGGGTGGCGAGGCCGCCGAGGGCCGAGGCTCGGGCTTCACGCCCTCCACCCAGGCCGCCTCGTTGCAGCTCTACCAGGACCTCTACCTGCGGGAGGCGGACGACCGGGTGGGGTGGACCGGCTCGATCGGCAGCTGCAGCCCGGGAACCACCACTGCGGCGTTCAAGGCGGGGGTGCTGCGCCGCATCAACTACTTCCGGGCCATGGCCGGCGTCCCCGACGACATCACCTTCACCGCCGACTACAACGCGCTGGCCCAGCGCACCGCGCTCATGATGGCGGCCAACCAGCAGCTCAGCCACGAGCCGCCCCCGTCGTGGCGCTGCTACACCACCGCCGGCGGCAACGCCGCGGGCGGCTCGAACCTCTCGATGGGCTCCTACGGCGCCGCCTCGATCGCCACCTTCATGCGCGACCCGGGCAGCGGCAACTCGGTGGCGGGCCACCGCCGCTGGCTGCTCCACCCGCCCACCCGCAACATGGGCACCGGCGACATCCCCGGTTCGACGATCCCCACCACCACCAGCGCCCTGTTCGTGTTCGACACGCACATCTTCGACGACGTCCCGCCCACCCGCGACGGCTTCGTGGCCTGGCCGCCACCGGGGTTCGTGCCGAAGACGGTGATGTACCAGCGGTGGTCGTTCGGCCGCGACGGCGCCAACTTCGCCAACGCCACCGTCACCCTCACCCGCAACGGCAACCCGGTGTCGGTCACCCGGTACGCGCCGGCCTCCGGCTACGGCATCAACACGCTGGTGTGGGACATCCCCGCGAGCCTCGCCGGTGACAACGGCCTCTACCACGTGCGGGTGGCCGGCGTGAGCATCGGTGGCGCCAGGCGCACCTTCGAGTACGACGTCACCGTCTTCAACCCCGACGCCCCGCCGCCGCCGGTGACGATCATCTCCCCCGAGAACGAGTCGGAGGTGGACCGGGGCGCCACGGTGCTGGCCGACTACTCCTGTGCGATGCCCGGTGTCGTGTCGTGCGTCGGCCCGGTGGCCGACGGCTCGCCGATCGACACGTCCACCCTCGGCGCCCACAGCTTCACCGTCACCGCCACCGACGGGTCCGGCGCCCAGGCCAGTGAGACCCACCGCTACACGGTGGTCGACGGCACCAAGCCCTCGGTGCGGGTCACCACGCCGCCCGATGGCGCGGTGTACCTGCAGGGCCAACCGGTGACCGCGGACTACGCCTGCGCCGACGAGGGCGGCGGCTCGGGCCTGGCCTCGTGCACCGCGCCGGTCGCCAACGGGGCCGCCATCAACACCTCGGTGCTGGGCCCGCGACCCTTCACCGTCACCGCGACCGACAACGCCGGCAACCAGCGGTCGGTCGACCGTGGCTTCAAGGTGAGCACCCGACCCGACGCCGAGATCGGGTCCGACGCGGCCGGGCCGTTCGTGGGCGACGGCGTCTACGCCGCCACCAGCACCCCCGGCCAGGCGCTCACCGCCGACGTGGCGCGGGGCGAGTCGGCCACCTTCTTCGTACGGATCGGCAACGACGCCAACGCGGCGGCCACCTTCACCCTCGACGGCGTCGCCCGCGACGCCACGGGCTACCGGGTGACCTACCTGGTCGGCCGCACCGACATCACCGCGGCGGTCGACGCCGGCACCTACACCCTGCCGAGCCTGGCCCCGGGGGCGACCACCACGGTGAAGATCAAGGTCACCGCCACCAACACCGCGCCGCGCGGCTCGACCGCCAAGGCCGATCTCTCCGTCCGCTCCACCGGAGGGCCCCCGGCCCTCGACACGGTGCGGGCCAAGGTCACCACCACCTGACCGCGGGCCGCCGCCCGGCTACCGCCGGTCGGTGCGGTCGGTGCGGTCGGTGCGGTCGGTGCGGTCGGGCCGCAGCATCGCGGGGTGGAGCAGGGTGGCGGCCCCCCGTCGGTAGAGCTGCGCCGGCCGGCCTCCCTGGCGGGTGGTCGTCGTCCCCGTGGGCTCCACGAACCCGGGCGTGCCGGTGACCTTGCGGTGGAAGTTGCGGGGATCGAGCGGGGTGCCCCAGACCGCCTCGTACACCTGACGGAGCTCGTTCACCGTGAACTCGGCCGCGCCGAAGGCGGCGGCGAGGGGCGTGTACTCGAGCTTGGCGCGGGCCCGCTCGACGCCGTCGCCGAGGATCGCACGGTGGTCGAAGGCCAGCCGATGGGTGCCGGCCAGCAAGGGCTCGACCGCGTGCCAGCCCGCCCCACTGGCATCCGAGCCGGCGCTCACACGCCCGACCTCGGGAACCAGCGCGAGGTACGCCACCGACACCACCCGCCCGCGGGGGTCGCGGCCCGGCCGCCCGTAGGTGGCGAGCTGCTCGAGGTGACCTCCCATCTCGACGACGCCGGTCTCCTCGGCCAGCTCGCGCTCGGCGGCGTCGAGCAGGTCCTCGTCGTCGTGCACGAACCCGCCGGGCAGGGCGAGCGAGCCCGCGAAGGGCTCGACGCCGCGCGTGACGAGCAGGACCTGCAGGCCGCCGTCGCGGACCGTGAGCACGACGAGGTCGACGGCGAGCGCGCACCGGGTCGGGAGCATCCGCCCAGTAAATCGTCATATTGACGAGAAGTCCATCCCTCAGTTATCGTCAGTATGACGAGAACAGAGAGGACAACCCCCATGGCCGACATCCGCCGACACCCCTTCGTCCACCACCTGCGGGCCGACACCACCGCCTACGTCCAGCACCTGCACAACGGGCAGGTTCGCCACGCGGGGGCGGGGCTGGCGTTCTGGTTCCGCCCCCGCACCGCGGCCCTCGCCGAGGTGCCCCTCGACGACCGCGAGCAGGCGCTGCTGTTCCACGCCCGCACCACCGACTTCCAGGACGTCACCGTCCAGGCCACGGTCAGCTACCGCGTGGTCGACCCGGCCCTGGTGGCCACCCGGATCGACTTCGGCATCGACCCCGGGACCGGGCGGTGGCGGGCCACGCCGCTCGAGACCCTCGGTGGCCTGCTCACCGAGCTGGCCCAGCAGCCGGCGCTGGACGAGCTGGCCGGCATGGCCATGGCCGAGGCGCTGGCCCACGGCCTCGCACCCGTGCGCGACCGGGTGGCGGCGGCCCTGGCCACCGACACGCGGCTCGCCGAGCGGGGGCTCGCGGTCACCGACGTGCGGGTGGTGGCCATCCGCACCGACCCCGAGGTAGAGCGGGCGCTGCAGACCAAGACCCGTGAGGGCGTGCAGCAGGAGGCCGACCGGGCCACCTACGAGCGGCGAGCGCTCGCGGTCCAGCGCGAGCGGGCCATCGCCGAGAACGAGCTGGCGAACCAGATCGAGTTGGCGCGGCGGGAGGAGGAGCTGGTCGCCCGCCGCGGCCAGAACGAACGCAAGCGCGCCACCGAGCAGGCGGCCGCCGGCCGCATCGCGGCCGAGGCGACGGCCGCGGAGCGCCGACTGATGGCCGACGCCCAAGCCGACAACACCCGCCTGGTGGGCCGGGCCGAGGCCGATGCCGAGGCGGCCAGGCTGGCGGCCTACGGCGACACCGACCAGGCCACGCTCGTCGTGGTGGCCCTGCGCGACCTCGCCGGCAACCTGCCGAACATCGCCAACCTCACCGTCACTCCCGACCTGATCACCTCCGTCCTCGCCCGCATCGCCGAGCCCCCGGCCGCGCCAGCGGCGACGCCCGGCGGGGAGGCGGCGTGACCCTGCGACCACGGGCGGTCGTCGTGCACCGGCGCTCGGAGTACGACGAGTTGGTCGCCCGGCACGGCACCCGCCAGCAGGCGGCGTGGTTCCTCGAGCTGCGGGGGCGGCGCCTCGACGAGGTGACCGCCCGCGCCGAGGCGCTCCACACCGCCCTGCAGGTGACGGCGGCGGCCATCCCCGCGTCCTGGCGCCGGGCCGAGGTCGAGCGGGCCGACCTGGCCCGCTTCGCCTTCGGTCCCGAGGACGTCGTGGTGGTGGTGGGCCAGGACGGCCTCGTGGCCAACGTGGCCAAGTACCTCGACGGCCAGCCCGTGGTGGGCATCGACCCCGAGCCCGGCCGCAACCCCGGCGTCCTGGTCCCCCACCCCGCCGGAGCCGCCGGGCCCCTGCTCCACGCCGCGGCCCGCGATCCCGACACCCGCGAGCTGTCGATGGTCGAGGCCACCACCGACGACGGCCAGGTGCTCCGAGCGCTCAACGAGGTCTACGTGGGGCACGCCTCGCACCAGTCGGCCCGCTACCGACTCGAACTGGGCGACGACCGGCGCGAGCGGCAGAGCTCGTCGGGGGTGCTGGCGGGCACCGGTACGGGCGCCAGCGGCTGGCTGCGCTCGACCTGGCAGGAGCGCCACAGCGCGCTCGCCCTGCCCGGGCCCACCGATCCCGAGCTCTGCTGGTTCGTGCGCGAGGCGTGGCCGTCACCGGCGACCGGCACGGCGCTCACCGAGGGCACCCTCGGCACGGGCGAGGCCCTCACTCTCCTCAGCGAGTCGGACCGACTGGTGTGCTTCGGCGACGGGATCGAGGCCGACGCGCTGGCCCTCACGTGGGGCCAGCGGCTCACCGTCGCCCGGTCCGACGTGCGCCTCCGACTGGTGGCCGCCTGATCCCGCCGGGCGGCGCCCCGACACGACTGCGGCGCCTGGGGCGGACGCGAGCCGAACGCGGCCTGAACGCCGTTTAGACCCCGGTGGGGCATGGTGTCTACGCTCGGGCCGACGGGACCGGCGAGTCACTTGGGGGCACGGGCATGCGGCGTTTCTTTGGAGGTGCGACCGCGCTGGCCGTGCTGGCGGCGATGATGCTGACGGTGGGAGCGTCGCCGGCCGCGGCGCAGACCACCCTGGTGGACTACACGTGCGACGTGCCCAGCGGCGCCACCGGCCTGTTCGCGGGATCGGTGCCCGACACCGTGCCGTCGGACGACCTCGCCCTCGTCACCACCGACACCCCCGACCCCGTCGCGCCCGGTGGCTCGGTCCACTACGACATCGAGGTGCCGTTCTCCGACGTCTCGTCGTCGCTGCCCGACATCGGGTTCGACCTGGGGTTCATCTACCTCAAGCAGATCGACTACACGTTCGCGATCCCCGCAGGGCTCAACGTGGCCAGCGTCACCCCCACCGTGGTGTCACCCACCAGTTGGTCGAGCGTGTCCCGCCAGGGCTCGAACGTCGTGTACCACATCCAGAGCGCGTTCCCGATCGGCGGCGCCGCCGAGAACGGGCGCATCCGCATCAACGGCAACGTCACGCCCACCACGGTCGAGATCCAGCAGGCCAACGGCACGTGGGTTCCTCTCACCCTCCCCCACATCGCCATCGACGCCACGGTGTCGGGCGCCGCGGGCTCCTCGATCCAGTGGTTGGCCCCGAGCATCCTCCCCAAGGTGAAGTACGACCTGAGCATCCCGGTGTTCATCGGCATCCACTGGAACGATGCCGACAACCCGTGCACCGCGAACGCCCCCGTGCCCGTGATCGCCTCGACCCTCGTGGGCTCGCCCGGGCTGTCGGTCGCCACCACCGCCGACGAGACCAGCGTGGTGGCCGGCGCACCCATCCACCTGCACGTGACCGCCACCAACACCGGCAACATGGGCCTCACCGGCGTGGTGATCGGCGACGCCAACGCGCCGGGGTGCGCCGCGTCACCGGGCACGCTGGCGGTCGGCGCCCACGTCACCATCGACTGCACCGTCACCACCTCAGGCGCGAACGTGCCGACCTTCTCCAACACCGCCACCGCCGACAGCAACGAGACCGCCCTGGTCACGTCGAGCGCGGTGAACGTCACCGTCACCGCGCCCACGCCGTCGGGCGTGTCGGGCACGGTCACCGACGGGTCGGCCAACCCCGTGGCGGGCGCCTGGATCGCGCTCCTGCGCACGTCCGACTTCTCCATCGCCGGCGGCGCCGTCGCCGACGGCAGCGGCAACTACTCCACCACGGTGGCGCCGGGCACCTACTTCGAGTACCTGATCGACCCCGCCACCGCCCACACCGCCGGCTTCAGCCCGGGCTTCCCCCAAGTGACCGTGACCGCGGGGACGATGACCGACGCCGACCCGGTGATGGTGCCCTCGAGGGGCGCCGTGTCGAGCACCGTCACCGAGACCGGCACCGGCACACCGATCGCCGGCGCGTTCGCCCTGGCCCTCACCAGCGGCGGCCGGCCCGAGATCGGGACCGTGGCCAACGCCTCCGGCCAGGCGACCCTGCCCGGCCTGGCCACCGGCAACCACTACATCGGCTGGCTCGACCCGGCGGGCGGCCACGTGACCCAGTTCTCACCGCACTCGCCCAACGTGCCCGACGCCACGCCGGTGCCCGTCACCGCGGGAGCGACCGCCACCGCCGACGGGTCGCTCCCCACCCAGACCGTCACGCCCGGCGGCGCCACGCTGTCGGGCACGGTCACCGAGGCCGGGACGGCCACTCCCCTGCCGGGCGTGATGGTGATGGCCATGCACGCCGCCGACTACCACCTGGCCCGGGCCACCAGCACCGATGCATCGGGCCAGTACAGCCTCGACGTCGCCGCCGGCGACTACAAGCTCGTCTTCCTGGACTCCACGGGCACCCACGAGATGGAGTGGCACGACAACCAGCCGTACTTCGGCATCGCCAGCGCCGCCTCGGTGACCGCCCCGGCCACGACCAACGCCGCCCTCGACCCCAGCACCGGCTCGATGTCGGGAACGGTCACCGACGACCCGGCGGGGACACCGATCGCCGGCGCCTGGGTGATCGCCATCGGCCCGAGCGGGATCGCGGGCGGGGCGACCACCGCGGCCAACGGCACGTACTCGATCACGGGCCTCGCCCCCGGCACCTACCGGGCGACCCTGGTCGACCCTGCCGGCGGTCACCTCCAGGAGTACTGGGACAACGCCGCCACCTACGACGGTGCGACGACGTTCTCGGTCGCCGCCGGCGCCGACACCGCCAACATCAACGCGGCTCTGCACCTGCCCTGACGCGCTGACCGCGGCAGTCGGCCGCGGGTTGGCGCCACTGCTTCCCGGCGACGGATCCCCGACCGTGCCCGCGCGCGGCCTACGGTCGCGACGATCCTTGCCGGGGCCGGGCCGTTTCGGCGGGCCAGGTTCTCGGCGAGCGGGCGCCGGCCCGCGCGCGGCAGGCGGTCCGGGCCGCCCGGTGGAAACCCGCTTGGCGCCGGGTGGGCCGGCCCCTACCGTGGGTCGCGCCCGCCGGACGACCTGCGCCGGCCACCCGAGGAGAACCGCGACGTGAAGCTGCTCGACGCTTCGGCCCACCTGCCCCTGCGCTGACACCGTCCCGAGCCCGCCGTGGCTCCGGTGTCGGCGCATCCGCCGAGCACCCGGGAGCCTCATGCCGCACCACACCACCTCTCCTGCGCCGTCCCCGCGTCGATCCACCTCCGGATCCGGAGCCTCCAGATCCGGGGCCTCCAGATCCTCGACCACCGGCGTCTCGACCACCGGGTCCTCGACGCCCGGGTCCCCGGCACCCTCGCGGACCGCGCCGTCGGTGGTCCTCGACGACGTCGGCCACGTGTGGCCCGACGGCGCCCCCGCCCTGCGCGGCCTGAGCGCGGCGATCCCCACCGGCCGCACCGGGCTGGTGGGCCGCAACGGCTCGGGGAAGTCGACCCTGCTGCGCCTGATCGCCGGCGACCTGACGCCGACCACGGGCACGGTGTGGCGATCGGGCACCGTCGGCTGGTTGCCGCAGGACCTGACCCTGGCCACGTCGACCACGGTGGCCGACCTGCTGGGCATCCGAGCGCAGGTCGACGGCCTGCGGGCCATCGAGGCGGGCAGCGTCGACCCCGCCCACTTCGACGCGGTCGGCGACGAGTGGGACGTCGAGGCACGGGCCACACGGGTGCTCGCCGCGGCGGGGGTGACCCTCGACGGCGGTCACCGCGACGGCGGTCACCCCGACCGCACCGGCCCCGACCGCACCGGCCTCGATCGTCCGGTCGGGGCGCTGTCGGGGGGCGAGGCCGTCCTGATCGCGCTGGCTGGACTGCTGCTGCGGCCCACGCCCATCACCGTGCTGGACGAGCCCACCAACAACCTCGACCGGGCGGCGCGCGAACGTCTCTACGCCCTGGTGCGGGAGTGGCGAGGCGTGCTGATCGTGGTGAGCCACGACGTCGAGCTGCTCGACCTCATGGACCACACCGCCGAGCTGTGGGACGGCACGCTCACCGTCTTCGGCGGCGGGTACACGGCGTTCCGCGAGCACCTGGCCGTCGAGCAGGAGGCCGCCGCCCGGGCCCGGCGGTCGGCCGAGCAGGCGCTCGCCACCGAGCGCCGCCAGCAGGTCGAGGCCCAGGTGAAGCTGGCCCGCCGGGCCCGCTATGCGAAGAAGCAGGCCGAGAACGTGCCCCGGATCCTGGCCCACACCCGCAAGGCGCAGGCCCAGGTGTCGGCGGGCAGGCTGCGCACCGAGCTGAGCGCCAAGGTGCAGGCGGCCGGCGAGGCGGTGCGCCGGGCCGACGCCGCGGTGCGCGACGAGCGCCGGGTGCGGCTGGACCTGCCCGGCACAGACGTACCAGCCGGCCGGCGGGTGCTCGATCTCCGGTCCGGCGGCGACACGATCCGCCTGCAGGGGCCGGAGCGGGTGGCCCTCGTCGGCCCGAACGGCACGGGCAAGACCACCCTGCTCGAGTCGATCGCCGCCGTCCCCCGGCCGCCAGGGGCCCCGCCGACGGTGGCCGAGGCCGTCGTGCACCTCGGCGCCACCCGGGTCGGCTACCTCCCCCAGCGGCTCGACGTCCTCGACGACGGTTGCAGCGTGCTGGACAACATCCGTGCCGTCGCGCCCACGGCCGACGTCGAGGTGATCCGCCACCAGTTGGCCCGCTTCCTGCTCCGCGGCGGCGACGTGGCCCGACCGGTGGGCGACCTCTCGGGCGGCGAGCGCTTCCGCGTCGCCTTGGCCCGGCTCCTGCTGGCGGAGCCCGCGCCGCAGCTGCTCTTGCTCGACGAGCCCACCAACAACCTCGACCTCGACACCATCGACCAGTTGGTCGACGCCGTCGGCGCCTACCGGGGCTCGCTGATCGTCGTCAGCCACGACCACGAGTTCCTGCGTCGCATCGCCCCGACCACCTGGCTCGCCCTCGAGCGGGGCGGGGACGGTCGCGACCCCACCCTGCGCCACCTACCCGGCCCGCCGGGCCGACACAGCGCGTCCACCACCAGTCGCTGGTAGTCGTGGCTCGGCGGGCACCGTCTGCCGCGTTGTGCTCGACCCGAGGGCGCCGCTCGCAAGGCGCTCCGAGGAATCCCGTGCTCAGGTCTCGACGACGAAGCGGACCGCCGCGGGCGGTGTCATCCGGCACCCACGGTGTCGGCCGCTCACGCGGCCTTGACGGGATCGAAGCCCCGCACGCCCTGGTCGGCCACCTCCGCGGTCCACGTCCGACCGTCCCAGTACCGCACCTGGTGGCGGTTGCTCGGGTCGGGGTACCAGGCTGCCGGCGCGGGGACCACGGCGACGCCCGGGGGCGGTGCGGTCGGGGCGGGGGCCGACCGGGAAGGTGCCGCCGGCGACGAGCGGAGCGTCTCATTGACCGTGGCGACGAGGTCGTAAAGGTCGGTCGACACGAAGTGGCGCTCGCCGCCCATCGAGATCGGGAACCACCAGCGTCGACCCTTGCCCTCCAGCATCTCGAACGGCTCACGGGGCAGGCGGCGTAGGAACCGCTTCGAGCCCTTGCCGCCGAACGCCTCGACCGGTGAGAGCACGATGTTGCGGTCGGTCACCGCCACGTTCCAGTAGTGGGTGAGGCCCTGGGCTGCGGGGACCCAGGTCAGGGCACCCCGGGGACTCGGCCCGGTCTGGGAGACGAACATGGCCTGGATCTGCTCCCCCGGCTCGAGCAACCCCTGCACCTGGGTTCGCGTCCGCTCGCGCCGCAGACGCAGCTTCCGCTCCTTCGGCGACTCCGGCACCACCCGGGGCGCCGACGGCATCGCAGCAAGCCCCCCGGCAGACGGCGGTGTGGGCGGCGGCGGGGATTGCCGGTCTCCGGGCGGCGGAGGCGGAGGTGGCGGTGGCGGGGGTGGCGGTGGCGGTGGCGGGGCCGCCTGCTGGTCTCGGGGCGGGAGCCGGGCCGGTGGCGGTGGCGGTGGCGGTGGGTGCTCCTCCTGTGCCGGCGGCTGCGCCCATCCCTCCGCCGGCGGGTACCACTTGCCGTCCGACGCCTGCCACCAATCCGGCCACTTCGGTGCGTCGCTCATGGGTATCTCCTGTTCCAGGATGTGCCCTGCGGAGTGGGCCGGTCAGGGCCGAACGTCCATAGTCTGGACGCGCGCCACCGGGCCGGACGGGAGCAGCCGTGACGAACCACGCGCAGGAGGGGCCGCTCGTCGACTATGCCGCCCGCTCACCCTGGGGCTGGTCGCGTTCCGGGCGGCGACACCGTCCGGCCTCGGACGTGCCTGAAGCTGGAGGGAATACCAGTCATCGGTGGCAGGTATTCCCTCCAGATCCAGATTCACCTCGGGATCGATTCGAGCGCCACAGGGAGCCACGACCGTCCGGAGCCGACGGGGGTCGGGCTCCGATGCATCTCGCTGCTCCCTCGGTACCGACGTCGCCGGCGGTCGCGCCGACGGTCAGCCGTCGACGGTGACCCCGGTGACGGCGTGCTGCTGGCCCTGTGACGCCGCCTCGTTGCCGACCTGCACCACGACAGTGGGGTCGCCGCCGGCGTTGAAGGTGCAGAACGACGAGCCCGCGGCGCCCTCGCAGCCGACCAGCGTCCAGGTGCCCCCGCCCTCGAAGGCGAAGATGGCGTCCACCGCGGACTGGGTGCCCAGCACGAGGGCGGTGGCCTGGTCGCCCGACGCCCACGCCTCCACGAACGCGGTGGCGTAGGCCTGCGGGTCGGTGGGCAGCTCGACGGCGCCGACGGTGGTCGAGGTCGTGGCCGGCGCCGCCGTGGTGGGCACCGACGCGGCGGAGGTGGGCGTGGCCGGCGCCAGGGTGGTGGTGGTGGTGGCCTCGGCGGTGGTCGTCGTGGCCTCGTCGCTGCCGTCGCTGCCGCACGCGGCGCCCAGCACGACGAGCCCGGCGAGACCGACGGCCATCAGGATCAGCGACGACTTGGCCCGAGCGTCCATGATGCCGACGTTACGCCAGTCGGCCGGCCGACGGTCCCGGGGGCGCCCACCGAAGGCACAGGCCACACCGGGGCCCTGGGTTGCTTCACGGCCGCGAACCACCTCGACTTCTCGAGATCTGGACGTTGTGGCCCGGGCCTGCGACCCGTCACCACGGCGATTCGTCACCGCCGGCGTCGCTCTCGTCGAGTCCTCGGCGGGATGGCGCCTCACGACCCCTCGGTCACCGACCCGCCGACCGGCCGGCCGCCTCCCGCACACGCGCCGCCGCGCCGGCGAACGCACTCACGGGACCGGATCCTGTGGCCTCCGGACGGTCGTCGGGGGCGTCGCCGCGGGTACGAGCGTCGCCTCGACCACTTCGCACGGCCCGCACCTCGCCGCCCGGCCGAGGCGGACGCCGGGTGAGCTCGGCTTCGATCTGGGCGGACAGCCACCCGAGTTGCAGGGTGTCGTCCGACCGCGCGTCGAAGGCTTCGGTGTCCCCGCCTCCGCTCGTCGTCGGTGTTGGCTCGCGCTGAATGAGCCCGGAAAGGTCGGGTAGGTCACCCTCCGTGTCGACGCCGGGCGACGTCCGGGGCGCGGAGAGCGGTGACTCCTCGACGATCCCGTGGAAGGTCGCCGCCCTCGCGTCCCGCTTCGTGAGCGCCGGTGCCCCTTCCATGAACAGTGCCCGGACCGTCGCCGGGATGCTGGCGTGGTCGAACACCGTCTTCACGAGCGTCCCCGGCTTGATCCACGGGGAGACCAGGATGGCCGGCACCCGCACGCCGTACTGATCGAACCGGAATGGCGGACTCGTTCTGCGGTGCAGGCGGTTGATGACCCGCCGGGCGAACCTCCCCAGGGCCAGGGAGGGGCCGATCGGGTTGCGGGAGCGCGGCGGGTCGCACGGATCCGGCTCGACGTGGTCGTAGAGCCCCCCGTGCTCGTCGTAGGTGATCACGAACAACGTCTTCTCGAAGAGCGCGGGCCGGAGGCGGAGCGCCTCGTAGATGCGGGCGACCAAGCGGTCACCGTGGTCGAAGTCGCACGAGTTCGAGACGTTGTTGTGCGGGTGCTGGCTGTTCGTCTGACGCTTACCTGGCGGCGGGCTGTGGATTTGGTTGTGGGCCGGCTCGATGAACGTGTAGTCGGGAAGGTCGTCGGCGCCGACGTGATCGAAGAACGTCGGGAATTCGAACCAGTTGCCGGTCCGGTCGTTGGGTCGTCGCAGCAGGAAGTCCAGGATCGTCCGCTTCCGCCACAGCTTGGGGAACGCCCACACCTCCGGGGGGCCGTCGTAGTAGACGCGCCACGTGCGCTTCCGGCGGTCCAGCTGCTCGAAGATGGTCGGGTCGTAGTAGAGGCCCGGTTCGATGTCGACCGCGCCGCTCGAGGTCGCCGCGTGGGCGAAGTGGCGGTTGGGCCAGGTCTCGCCGGGCACCGAGCTGAACCAGTGGTCGCAGACCGCGAACTCCAGCGCGAGCTTGGACAACGCGGGCGTCAGCGTCGGGGCGAGGCACTCCATGACCCGCCCGGCGTGCGCCTTGTCTCGCTCGCTGTAGTCCCGCACGAACCCGCCGTTGTGCGCCACGTCGCCGCCTCGCTCGATCTGGCGCATGACGCCGAAGTGGCTGTGGTCCGGATCCGCGCACGGGTAGTCCGTCACCTCGGTGGCGGGCACGTGGCACCCGTCCCGTGGATCGACGTTGTAGGCCCCGTCCGGCACGCCCTCGAAGCGCTTGTCGGGGTGGTCGAGGTACCCCAGGAGGTTGTCGAACGACCGGTTCTCCAACATGAGCACGACAACGTGTTCGATTCTCCCCATGCGCCTTCGCCCTCTCCTCGTCGGCCCCTCCAAGGAGCGCCCGACACAGTGTCGCGAAACTGCCACGGCGCTGCGCTCGATTCAGGCGGGGGCCGTGCCGGCGCCTCAGGCCATGACGGACCTCCCTTGACGCCGCGGCTCTGTACTGCCATTGTGATGCCATGCCCACGACGAAGGGGGACCGCCTGCAGATCCGGGTCGGCCCCACCGAGAAGCGCCTCCTCGAGCGCGCCGCCGCGGCGCGTCATGTCTCGGTCTCGGCGTTCGTGCTCCAGTGCGCTTCGGCGGAGGCGGCCACGGTCCTTGCCGACCGACAACTGATCGCCCTCTCCCCCGACGCGGCCGCCGCTTTCGACGAGGCCCTCGATCGACCCGCTGAGGTGAACGAGCGCCTCGCCGCGGCACTCGAGCGTCCGCGGAAGTTCCGCTGGATTGACTGAGCTCCGGCGACCCGAGCCCCTCGATCCGAAGCGTCACGACCGGTCCACCTTCACCTCCGGGGAGCCGGATCTCGACGACTGGCTGCGCCGCTACGCGAGCCAGAACCGCCGACGTGACACCGCAGCCACCTGGGTCGTCGCCGATGCCGGCGGCCGGGTGGTGGCCTACGTGAGCATCGCCATGACGGGCGTCGATCGTTCGGCGGCCCCGTCGGCGCTGGCCAAGCAGGCGCCCGACCCCGTTCCTGCGCTGCTGATCGGTCGGCTGGCGGTCGACGAGTCCGTCTCCGGCCGAGGCGTCGGAACCGCACTGGTCGCCCACGTCCTTGCCACCGCCGTCGAGCTGAACGAGCGAGCCGCCTGCCGAGCGGTGGTCGCCACCGCCCTCCACGACCGGGCCCGCCACTGGTGGGAGCGCCTGGGATTCCACTCACTGGATGCGAGCGACCCCGACTCCCTGGACCTGTACCTGCTCACCGCGGAGATCGACGCAACCCTCCGCTCGCGGTGAGCTGGCGGGAGGCGCCGCGCTCGGCATGTGCGAGCCGACGCCGGGTCCGCCCCTCGCCGGCCGCGCATCGACGGACGGCCCGTCCGGGTCCAGCCGTGGGTCCGTGCTGTCGAACCGGACCGCCGCCGGGAAGCCACGGCGACACATGGAGAGCGCTGCGGCAGCCACGACACCCCGCCGCCGACGGATGCCTCTCGGTCAGGCGACGACGACCGTCGTGGCCACCGCTGACGGCGGCGGTACCGGGTCTCCGTGCGCACGCAGGCTCTCGATGTGGAGCTCGATCGCCTCGCGGATGAGCGCCTCGACCTCGTCGAGGCTGGCGCCCGCCGCCACGCAACCCGGCAGATCCGGAACGTAGGCCGAGTATCCAGTCTCGTCACCCTCGATGACGACGGCGTAGCCGGTCACGGCGCCTTCCCCTTCCGTTCTGCCTGCTTCAAGACACTGGCCAGCATCCCACGCTTCAGCTCCGCGCTCTCCTCCGAGCCAAGGGGAGCGAGCGCTCACCATCGGCCGGCAGCTTCAGGGTGGTGGCCCGCGGCGGAGCGTGCCGAATCTGCTCACCGCCGATAGCCATGCAACGCCGCGGTCGCGGTGACCGGGCCCGACGCGCGGGTTCTACGCAACGCGCGGTCGGCGGAGTCACTTGCTTCAAGAAAGCGACTGTGCGAGGGTGGCGGGGTGGAACGAGTGCCGCCCCGCCCATCGCTCCCGGAACGCTCGAGCGCCGGCGCCCACGCCTGCTCGATGCTGCGGGCGATCTCGCTCGTCGGCGACTTCTGGACCCTCGGGATCCTGCGCTGCACGCTGTTCGGGCTGCGCCGCTTCGGTGAGTTCCAGCGCGAGCTGGGCATCGCCAGCAACGTGCTGGCCAACCGCCTCGCCGACCTGACCGAGGCGGGGCTGCTCATTCGGTCCGCCTACCAGGACAACCCCACCCGCCACGAGTACACCCTCAGCCCGTCTGGCCGTGAGCTGGTGCCGGCCCTGCTCCTGCTCAAGGCGTGGGGCGACCGCCACCTGCAGCCCGACGGCGCCTGGACCCTGCTCCGCCACCGCGGGTGCGACGGGCCCCTGGTCGTCGACGCCCGCTGCCCCGACTGCGGCGAGGTGATCGCCCTCGGCGAGGTCGAGACCGTCGCGCTCAGGACCCTCCCCGCCTGAGCCCCACCAGCCCATCGACCCCTGCGCACCCGAAGTCGGACCCGACCCCGACGCTGAACCGAGGAGGCACCATGACCGTGGACCAACGTGACCAGGACGCCATCGAACGAGAGGCCCGCAAGTCGGTCAAGCTCGACCGCGGCCCGTTCCGCAGGCTCTCCTGCCAGATGCACCGACGGCTCTACCGGCTCACCGGCGGGCGGGTCGGCGGGAAGCTCGACTCCGCCAGCGGCGTCCGGCCGATCCTGCTGCTCGAGACCACCGGCGCCAAGACGGGCCGCAAGCGGACGACGCCGCTGGTGTACCTGCGCGACGGCGAGACCTGGGTCGTGGCCGGGTCGAACGCCGGGCGCGACACCGACCCGGCCTGGGTCTGGAACCTGCGCGCCGATCCCCACGCCACGATCACGGTCGGCCGCGACGTCGTCGAGGTGGACGCCACCGAGCTCGACGCCGACGAGGCCGCCGCCATCTGGCCGGCGCTCGACGCCATGAACGCGCAGTACCGCGAGTACCAGAAGCTCACCGAGCGCACCGTTCCCGTCGTCCGCTTCCGGCGCCGCCGCTGACCGGGCCCGGCCGGGAGAGCCGGGCGAGCCACTGCCGCGCGTCCCGCCAGGCGACGGGCAGCCCCGAACCACCGGCGGACGCGCGCCGCGGCCGCAGTCAGGCCAGCGCGTTCGTGTCGAGCAGGAGGAGGGACCGGGCGTCGCCCTCGAGGTTGGAGGCGAGCCCCTCGACCCGGGCGAGGCCGGCCGGCGTGGCGAACTCGGCCGAGTAGCGGTGGTGCCAGTGGCCGTGCACGACGAGCCTGGGCGACGTCGCCGTCACCGCGGCGGCGACCTGGGCGCGGCTGGCCTCGTCGATCTGGCGGGGCGACTGGCGAGGCAAGGGCTCAAACCCCTCCGGGCGGACGGGGGCGTCGTGGCACACCAACACGTCGAGCCGGCCCGGTCCGAGGCGGGCCACGTCGGCGGCGCTCGTCGTCTCCTCGACCCAGAAGTCGAGCCCCCGGGTGCGGCGGTGCCGGTCGACGCTGAACGCACCGCCGAGCGCACCGAACCGCACCCCGTCCCACTCCCACCGGTGGCCCCGCGGCGCCCACCACAGCCTGTCCTCGACGAGGACGAAGCCCTCCTCGCTGCGGCCGGGGCGCAGCTCGGCGAGCCGGCCGAGCAGCACGGCGTTGTCGTGGTTGCCGTCGACGAACACCACCCGCACCCCAGCGCGGGTGGCCAGCGCCGAGACCGCCCGGGCGAACGGGCACCGTGGCGCCCAGTCCCCCGGCTCGCCCGGGTCGTCACCGAGCCGGAAGAACCCGAACCCGAAGTCGCCCAGCTGCACCACGGTCCCGCAGCCCTCGGCGGCGGCACGGTCGATCACCTTGGCGGCCCACTCCTCGTCGCCGTGCCAGTCGCCCGCGAACAACACCCGCATCCCTTCTCTGTAGCGCAGGGCCGTGACCACCCACGACGGCATTTGGGCCGACGTCGGCCGGCGCCGGCCAGGTCAGGGGCCGTCGTCGAAGCCGGTGGGGCGCTGGGCCTGGAGGTCGCCGGCGAAGTCGGCGGGGTCGAAGGCGGCGGGGTTGGACGACACCTCGTCCGCCCTCGCCACCGGGCCCTTCACCCGATCCCGCAGCTTCTTGGTACCCCGCACGACCAGCATCCCCAGATCCTCCCACCGCCCGGCCCGCGAGCAGCGAGCGAGGCGTCCGCTCCACAGGTCGACGGGAGATGGGGTTGCATATACGCTATGACTATGACCGTCAGTGGCAGCACGCTCGTTCGCGAGGCCCGTCACGCTGCCGGACTGTCCCGTCGCACCCTTGCGGCCAAGGCCGAGGTCCCGATCTCGACGGTCTCTCGGATCGAGGAGGGTGAGAGCGACCCGACCCTCACCATGCTCGAGCGGTTGCTGAGCGCAGCGGGTCGGCGCCTCGTCATCGAGGCCGCCCCTCGTGACGACTCCCTCACCCTGGCGGAACTGGCGACGGCGCTGGACGACACGACCTCGCGGCTGAAGATCGACTGGACGCGCCTACGAGCCTTCGTCGACTGGATCGACCTCCACCCTGAGCAGATGCGAGAGGCCGTCGCGGATCCCCCCGTCCGGACCGGTACCCCGCTGGATGCGATCCTGGCTGCGCTCGCCGAGGAACTGGCCGACCGCGGCAACGTGGAGCGACCCCGATGGACCCGAGCGGTCGGGCCACTCGAACAACCCTGGGCGCCGCCCGGCACACCGCGCATGCAGGCCGAGGCCGAGGCGACGACGCCGGCCCCCTTCCGCCGACGCAACCTCGCCCTCGCCCGGTCCGCCCTCTTCCGCGCCCACGAGCCGTGACACGGCTTGTCGGTCTGGAAGCGTGCCGACGAGCGGCCGTGACCCCAGGGTCAGCTCCCGCCGTTAGGCGGCGGGTCGCTCATACACGACGACCCCTTCGTGGGCTGGCCAGTAGAGGAGGGACCCGTTCACGTCCTTGCGCCGCTGGTACTCGTCGAGGTCTGTGACGAGGACGTCGATCGCCGCCGGCGCGGAGATGGCGAAGCGCACCGATCTCGCCGTCGTCGATGAGCCGTTAGACCACGTCACGGCCCCGCGCCCAGGTCACGGTGCGAGGCCGTGGTCACGGCACAGACGGTCGAGATCGCTCCTCAGCGGCTCGGCGGCGTCGTCGACGAGCACGGGGACGAGCGGCCGGGAGCGGACCTCGCGGATGAAGCTCTCCTCCGCTGCGAGCCAGGTGGCGGTCGTCCTCGCCGTCGCCTGCACCGGCAGGCCGATCTGTCCCTCAGAGGCGTCGGCCGCGTCGTGCACCTGGGCGAGGTCGGGTGATCCGATGACGAGGACATCGATGTCGTTGGGCGCCCGACCCGGTTCTCCGAGGTAACGGGCCGCCCACGAGCCGAAGAGAACCACTGCGTCGGCGGCGGCCAAGCCGGCGAAGGCCTCCGCCACGACCGCGGGCGGCCCGAACGTGGCGATCACGATCTGGCGGAGAGCGGGATACAGCGGATGTCCAACATTCGCTCGCACCAGACGCGTCGGGCCCGCCTTGCGCGAAACGAGGATCCCCGCCCGCTCGGCCCGATCGACTTCGCGAGACACCGTGGGCATGCTCGACCCGGTCCACTCGACGAGCTTGGTCAGGTTGTACTCCGCGTCGGGATCGGCGAAGAGCCGCGCCAGCAACCGACCTTGGGTGGCCGATCGCAACATAGGGGCGAGAGACGGAGCGGTTACTTTCATAAACCGTAGAGAAGTATACGGATAAGGGAAGTCACTGAGCAATGCCGCTGGGATGGGTGAGCAGCTGCTCAGCGCGGCCGCAGAGCAGCGACGCACCGGTCGCCACCTCGAGGGCTCGATCGTTCGCAGCGTGCGGCACCTGGTCACCTCACCATGATGCGGAGCAGCACTGACAGGAACGGTCGCCCGGCGTCGACGCTGTCGACCCCACCGCTGGAGCGGCTCGCCTGGGTCGGCGGACTCCCAGCCACCCTGGATCGGTGAGGCGAGGAGAAGGGCTGGCGAAGGCCGCCGCGGGCGACTGCCAGCGCCTGACCGCCAAGCACGGCATCCAGCTCTTCGGTGGGCTGGGCTTCACGTGGGAGAACGACGTGCAGCTCTACGTGAAGCGGGCCAAGGCCGGCGAGCTGCTGTTCGGCACCACCACCGACCACCGGGCCCAGGCGGGACGCACCGTCATGGCGGCCTCGCTCGCGGCGGCGGGCACGACCGGGGAGGACGCACGATGAAGCTCGCTTTCGACGCCGAGACCGAGGCCTTCCGGGCCGAGTTCGGGGAGTGGATCGAGGCCAACGCCCCCGACCCGTCGACCATCGACGTGCCCTCCAAGTCCAGCGCCGACGCCCCCCAGTGGGCCCGGGACTGCCAGCGCAAGCTGTTCGACGCCGGCTGGCTCGTGCCGGGCAACCCGCCCGAGTACGGCGGCCGCAACGCCACCCTGATCGAGCAGTTCGTGGTGTCCGAGGAGCTCCAGCGCCGGCGCATCGACATCACCCAGAACCCCCAAGGCCTGTCGATCATCGCCCCGACGTTGTGCGAACTTCGGCACCGAGGAGCAGAAGGAGAAGTGGGCCGTCCCGCTGCTGCGGGCCGACGTCACCGCCGCACTCGGCATGTCCGAGCCCGACGCCGGCTCCGACCTCGCCGGCCTGCGCACCCGGGCCGTGCTCGACGGCGACCACTTCGTCGTCAACGGCCAGAAGGTGTGGACCTCGGGCGCCCACGACGCCGACTTCATCCTCGCCTTCGTGCGCACCGACCCCGACGTCCCCAAGCACAAGGGCATCAGCGTGCTCGTCGTGCCCACCGACCTGCCCGGCCTGGTGCGCAAGCCGTTCGCCTCGTTCGTGTCCACCGACGACATCGACTTCAACGAGGTGTTCTTCGACGACGTCCACGTCCCCGCCGAGAACCTCGTCGGCGAGCTCAACGACGGCTGGCGGGTCGCCAACGGCTCCCTCCGCCACGAGCGGGCCATGATGTGGCTCGGCTTCGCGGCCCGCCTCGACACCATGGTCGAGTGGGGCCCCGTGACCCTCGCCGAGCACGGCGTGGCCGACGACCCCGTCGTCATCGACTGGTTCGGCAACCTCGTCGTCGACGACTACGCCATGCGCCTCCTCGGCTACCGCACCCTCGCCAAGGCCCGCAAGGGCGTCGAGGCCAACGAGCAGGCCATCTTGAAGCTCATGGGCTCGGAGTCCGGCCAAGCCGCCAACCTCGCCCTCGTCGAGTCCATCGGCGCGGCGGCGCTCGACCCCGGCCTCCCCGGCGCCCCCACAGCGCCCTTCGGTCCGAGTTCCACAGCGCCAGCTGGTGGGAGATGTACCTCCGCAGCTTCGCCGGCACCATCGCCGGGCGGCACCATCCAAATCCAACGCAACATCATCGCCGAACGCGTCCTCGGGCTACCGAGGTAGGCGCTTGACGCCCGAGGGCACACTTGCGCACCCGACCACCGTTAGGCGCCTATCTGTCAAACTCGCACCGGCATACACGGATGGAGGCTCAGACGCACCACCCTGATCTGCCTGCCGCGTCGCCGACTAACCTCCGAGCCGGTGCAGTCACGACCTTCGAACTGGTGCCTCACAAGCGACCCTTGGAATCACCTTCGCGACGCGGTCGCGCCGCTCGGCCTGTCATGGTCACACTTGCCCTTTAGTCGTGCCGCAACCTCTGCAGTCCCAGCTGAACCCGGGATCTACTTGATCTGCGCTCGCGGCCCCGTCGCACTCGGAAGCAGCGCGCCAGCACTGCTTAACGTACTGTACGTTGGGAAGGCAGATCCCAGCATCCGAGACCGATTTACCCATCACTTGTCGAGTAGAGCAGACCCCCAGATGCGCGCGGCCCGGGTCACATACTCTGGGCACCTGCAGTTCTACTGGACTACCACCAGTAACTGGCCGATTCTCGAGCCAGCGCTCTACGATACGTTCGGACCAGCGATCAACAGGATCTCACCACCACGACTCACCGGGACTCTTGGGAAGCCAAGACCAGTCGAAGCCGGTCGAGCTAAGCCATAGCGAGGGGACATCTATGCGTCTATATCCGGCATTCAGGTTCTCGATGGGGCGCCACGAGTTCTTCGTCACAAAGATGAACGCATCCGAGGTGGCCGAGACAGTGCGGTTCGCTTCAGACATCTTTCAGGGCAAGACGCTATCTGACGCTATTCAGCGCAACCTAAACGAGAACAGGGCCTCTCGCGACATCGCGTTCTACTGGCGCGAGAACGAGGCGAGATTCTTTAACTCAATCGTCATCGCCGCTTGGCAAGGAAACGCCACGTTCCAGCCGATCGAAACGTTAGAGTCTGGCGTGTCTTTCGTCGACACACTCATCACTAATGATGGCCGGATGCGAGACTCGTTCGGAATCCTCGCCTTCGATGGAACTGAGCAATACTACGCCCTTGATGGCCAGCATCGCGTCCGAGCGATTCAGCTCATGCAGAGCAACCCTGCGGACAACCCCCCGCCGCCGGGCTTCAAGGATGACGAGTTCACGGTGATTATCGTCCCCACGGGCGACACCGAGACCCTCGATGAGTTCCGCATGCGGTATCGCCGGATGTTCTCGGCGCTCAACCGATACGCCAAGCCAACTGACAATGCGACGAACATCGTCATGGACGAGGACGACGCGTTCGCGATCATAACCCGTCGCTTGATCACCGATCACCCATTCTTCCGGTGGGGCGACAATGACTGGGAGAATGAACGCGTAAAGACTGATGCCGGCAAGAACCTGAGCGCAGGTCAGACCTGGTTCACCCAGATCGAGGTACTGTACGAGATGACCCAGCGCCTACTTAGCTCGGCGCTGCGCGAGAATCTGATGCTTGCGGATAGGTCCTTCAAGCAAGTAAGGCCGCACGATGACGAACTAGACGCCTGGTACAACGAGGTAGCGTCGATCTGGAATGTACTCGTGGAGGTGGTGCCCCACCTGAATGACAGCCCGTCTGGCATGCGTACGCACAATCCCGACCCACATGATGACGAGAAGCTTGACCATCTCTGGTTCTGGCCCATTGGACAACAGATGGTCGCAAAGACAGTCAGGATGCTGATTGACAACAGTGCATTCGATCCGGACGGCGACGCCTTCGCATCACCCACAGGCGATGAACTTAGGGATGCGCTCCGACCGTTGTCACTGATCGACTGGGACTTGCACGCCGCTCCCTGGCGGCACCTAGTGCTCGTTCAGGACGAGGACAGTTGGCGCATGCGAAGTGAAGGTAGGGCACAGGCAATGAAGGTCGCTGAGGAACTGCTGATGTGGATCACGGGGATCGTCGACTTGGGCCCGGAGCAGGTTCAGGCCCTTCGTGGCCGCTGGGAGTTCAACCTTTACCAGCCAAACGACGACTTAGATGCCATGTGGTCCAAGGTCGAGGACCTCAAGATCACAGCTCGCGGAGGCCACCTCTAAGGGCGCCTGCCAGTGACTCAAGGGTTCCCAAGCGAAGACGCCGGAGTACATACAACGAATCCGTCGACGCAACCGTCGCTCCGCCTAGACACGTTATACCAGTGCGCGATAAGCGACGGGCGAATGCACGGCCTCGCCGAGAGGACTCGAAGGAGTTCACGATCTCAACTGGGAGCCGTCTGGCTACGACACTGACCGATTCCTCCCACGTCGAAATGGACCCCGCGCCCTCGAGTTTCTGCACTGCGAGAGCAGCGCAGTGGTTGAATTCCTGAAGCGTCTCGTGGCTCGCTGCGCGTACGAGGTGAATTGTGGCTGGCGAGTACCAGTAGAGCCAGTTCGGGAGTGCGGGGACCTCGGAGAGCACCTCGACCACCCGTGAGAGTGATCGACGTGTCGCCGGTTCATGAGAGGCTCTACCTATCTCATCCAACCTGGCGAGGAACGTCTCCCGTCGCCTGCTCAGGTCCGGGCTTCGGCCTTCCACGCTGAAGCCCACTTCATCAGGGATGACCCACGATCGTCCGCGAGGTCTGACCTCACTGATCCCGCGGGTCTTCAAAGTTCGTTCAAGTTCTCGGATCGCACCTCGGACGGCGTTCCGGTCTTGAAGATAGTGGAAACCCATACCTGGGCCATGTGAGCGGAGGGTGAGCTCGAGCTTCAGTTCGGCGATGGTGACTGACAGCGGTAGTCCCACTAGCCTGCGCTTGATCCGCTCATCCTCGACGTTCCCAGCGAGACACCGTGCAGGTAGCTTCGAGAGCCAGTCGCGATCTGACCTCTCCGATGCCCGAGCGAGCACTCCTTGTCCTTTCGAAACGTCGATCCCTACGGACCCGCCCCGGCGATAGTAGCTCAGGGCCCTGGATATCCTGATGACTTCTGTGCTCGCCTAACTAGGACTGGCGATGACCTTCAGCTTGCGCTCTTCCGTTCGAGCGGGCCTTCGAACGGAGCCGCATCTGAGATCGACCTCCGCATCCAGTCCGCTGCCCAATGGTGTTACGACGCAAGCTGGGACGTTCGTGGCCTCTTAGACCGAAACCGGATCGCCAGCGTGCTCATTCCGTGGGATATCCCGGACTGGCACCTCAGCACCTCTTCGGGCAACCTCCATCCCCTTGGACACCTCGTTAGACCGCTGTTCGCGCCCTTTGAGCCGACTTCCGCACTCAAGGAATACCAGAAAGACGGCGTCGCCTGGCTCGCCGAGCACGACCGCTGCATACTTGCTGATGACATGGGCCTTGGCAAGACTCTGCAGGTCCTTGAGGCCGCTCGGACTCTCATCTACAGGGGATCCACCCGCGCCGTGCTCGTGATTGCGCCGCGGACTCTCGTCTCAAACTGGGAGCGCGAGCTAGAGAGATGGGCCGGGGATCTCTCGGTGGCTAGTTCCGTAAAATGGGAGGGCGACGACGTATCGCTCGCGGCACTCGCTGTCAGTTCACGCGTTCATGTCTTGATCGTGCACTATGAGTGGCTTCGCAGTTCGGCTGCTGCCCGACTGCAGGGCGCGGCTGTAGACCTCATGGTGCTTGATGAGGCTCATCGTGTTCGACGAAGCGATTCTCAAACTACCGCAGCTGTCCGCGCTATAGGCGCTTCACGAATCTGGGCAACAACGGGTACCCCAATCGAGCGAGACGCTGAGGATCTCGCCACGCTTCTGTCGATTGTGTCGCCCTCCCGATACTCAGCGTCACTTCACCGGTTGAGCACCGACGCTCTACGCTCCCTCGCTACTGGATCCGTACTCAGACGCCGCAAGGACGAGGTGCTTCGCGATCTTCCCCCCGTGAGAGAGTACCTTCACGAGGTACCTCTGACGCGTGAGCAGCAGGTGAGCTACGGCACGGTTCTCAACCGGCTCCGGAGCGGCACTACCTCAGGCGGAGCGCTTCTATCAGGACTGGCTGAGCTGCTTGACATTTGTGACGCTGATCCCATAACGGGCGCTAGCTCCAAGCTCGCCGACATTGTCGCCCAAGTAACTGAACTCGCCGATTCAGGCAAGAAGGCCGTTGTCTTCTCCTACAAGCTGCGGCCGTTGGACCTGCTGGCTGTGTCGCTCGCAGGTGTCGCCGGCTTTTCAAGGATCGATGGAAGGATGACTGTCGATGAGCGATCGGAGGCGTTAGAGGCTTTCCTAGCAGACCCCAGTGTAATGGTCCTCCTGGCCTCGTCACGAGTGGCAGGTGAGGGTCTCACACTTACCGCTGCGTCGTCCTGCTTCTTCGTGAACCGATGGTGGAATCCATCAAGTAACGATCAAGCGCGAGATCGCCTAGTCCGAATCGGGCAGACTTCAGATGTCGAGTCCCACAGTTACGTCTGTACCGACACGATCGAGGAGCGATTGCAGGTGATCCTGGATTCAAAGCATGAGTTGGTCGATAGCTTGGTCAACCAGCTAGCTACTCCCACGCAGTGGCATGGGCGGGTAGCCGAACTAAAGGACGTACTCGGTATACCTTGACGAAATATTAGAGCGAGCCTTCGCCACAGCAGAACCTGCTACAACGCGCATACCTGACACGGGATTGCGTCGTCGTCCTCGTCGAATGCTTCGCCTAGCACCTCGATCAGTGGAATGTTCGTCCGGTTGCTCTGCGCTCGCTGAAGCGCTGCCTCGTGCTTGGCCATGATCTCATCGCGACGGCCGAGCAGTTCAACGAGGGTCTCGCCCTGCGACCAGGTGTACTGCCTACCTGCCATCGCCATCGCACCAAAGTCCGCGTCGCCGGCGGCGCCAGCGTCGACGAGGACCTTGTTCTCGATCGCGACGGCACGCTCGAAGAGCTCGGGGTGGCGCTCGGCGAGGCCCACCCACTCGGCCTTGCGCTGGTAGAAGCAGAAGTAGCAGCCCGATCGCGTCCGCCAGTCGTAGTACTTGGGCAGACCGACGCCAGCGTCGTCGAGGATCTTGAGGACGCCAGCGTGGTCGATGCCGTCCTCGACGAAGGGAAACACCGCTGAGATGTTCGGCTTCGTCGAGACGTAGCCCTTCCGGCCCGCTTCGTCTGCGCGGATAGCGACGTAGCTCGTGGCTTCGTCATCGCCGATCCACGCCTCGAGCGGCTTGATCTTCATGTTCTTCGTGCACCAGCGCATCTGCGGAGACGGCAGAGCGCCGCGGAAGACCTCGAACCAGTGATCGAATCCACGATCGGCGTTCAGGCGTGCGATCGGCTTGCCGAGCACTGCCTCCAACCGGGTCAGGTACTCGTAGGTCTCGGGAAGCTCCGCGCCGGTGTCGCAGAAGAAGTACTCCATGTCGGGCACGCTGTCGCGGAGGTAGACAGCCAGGGCCGACGAGTCCTTGCCTCCGGAGATCCCGCACACGTGTCGCACGTCAGCCGTCCGTTCCGTTTCGCTCGTCGGGCGATTCCGGGCCATTCTCGCGCCCTGGCCTGACATCGGGGGTGATGGCCACCGGGAGCAGTTCAGAGGCCAGGACGGCGAGCAGGGCTTCCCGCGCCCGGGCACGAGAGCCTGCGAGCTGTTCCACCTGGTCGACGGCCTCATCGGCAAGGCTTCGCACGAGCTCGTACAGCTCATCCGGAGCGGCGACGACCTGCGCTGCCTCGGTTCCGTCCGGACGGGTCACGGTCAGGCGGACAGGCGTGAAGCCACCGTGGACGATCGCCTGCTGATCGAAGTGGAGGGCCTCGAGCCGACGGAAGGTCCCTGCGAGCTCACCGAGGACGACGTCGAATCGCACGCGATCCTCAGCCGTCCAGGCTGCCGGCGGACGGTCGACCACCGTCATGGCCACGTACTCGAGCCACTCCTCGTCACCGAGAGTGTCCGATGAAAGGGATCCAGCGAACGCCCGCACTCGGGGGTCGAGCAGCTTCCCCGCGAGGGCCGACGCACGCACTAACAGGCTCGTGCGCAGGTTGTCGCTCGGCGCTGCCAGACGCTCCTGCAGTGAGCTCGTGATGTGATCGAGTAGCGCCGGGTAGGCGCCGCGGAGTTCGGCAACGACCTCCCCGAGCGCAGCGGCGGTCTCCTCGACGTCTCCTGCCTTGCCCGAGATCGGGGGATGTCCAAGGGCCTCAGGCAGCGCCCGGAACAGCAGGTCGTCAGGCTCGGTCGCGACGAAGAGCGCATCACGGAGGGCTTGCGCCTGGCGAGACAACGTGTCGGTGCGCTTCGTGTAGTCCGGAAGCATGTTGGCCGTCGCCACGAGGTTCCCAACGATGGCGAGAACGCTGGACACTCGCTGGTGAGCACTACGCGACCGAACACCGAGGACGGCGCCGGCCGCTTCGATGAACGCTCGTCGAGCACCTGTCCGGCTGCCGAAGTGCTTGATCTCGAAGTGCCTCGGGTTCCGAACCATTCGCTCCGAGAGCTCAGCGGTCAGCACGGGCTTGAAGGTCCCATGCTCGTAGAGAGCGACCTCGTCAGCATGAAGCATGAGGGCGGCAGTGAGGAGGACTGGCAGCGGACCAGCCTTCATGCCGATCGGCGGTGCCGCGAGCGCCCGGTAGACGTCGTCCAGTCGACGGCGGCTGTCGCGTGCGAGGCGGAACTCATGAACGATCCGGTCCCACGCCTCACGTGCAGGAGAGTCCGGTGGCGGTGCAGTCAAGTGCCATGCCTCGCGACCCGCTCGGTGGATACCCGGCTTGTGCAGCGCAGCCTCGTACATGGCCCGCTCGGGTCCATAGCCTTCGATGCCCAACAAGGGTTGCTCGACGTTCTCGAGAAGTGCTTCGAGCAGAACCCGTCGAGCCCGGGCCCCCTGGGAGCTGAGCTCTGACCGGTTGAGCATCTCGTTCGGGATCTGGGGGGTGGCGGCGTAGGTCGCGTCGGCTACTTCGGACAAGGCCACCGCCGTGGTCCGGACACCTCCGAGCTCTTGAACATGGCCTCCGGTCACTACGTGGGACCACCGCGCGCTCGAGTGAGCTCCGAAGGCGCCCTCGAAGGATCGATCGAGCTGCTGCTGCGCCAGGGCGCCACGCTCGAGTAGCTCCTTCCTCGCGACCCAGTCGATCTCGACGTCGGGATCGTCCAGGAGCGCCTCGATGGCGCCGGCCTCGATCGCCGCCTCCACGAGGTCAGCAGAGTCTCCCGACCGAGAGACCACCACTGGACCCGAGGGTGTCTCGATGATGTGCTCCGCATCGAAGTCACCGGTTACGTCGTACAGCACGATGCCATCGATCGGACCGAGGAGGTCGGGGTAATCGACTGTCGAGGTCTGCCCGTCGACCCATCTGCGAGTGAAGATCCGGAGCGTGCCCGTCTGCTGCGAATGCCGCGCCGCGATCGCAGCGCCCAGCGGCCTGACGGCCTCGAGGAGCTCAGCGATCGAACCCTGACTGATCCGACGCCTGGCGACCTCGAGATGGGTCCGGATGTCGAAGTCGCTTCCTCGCCAGATGCGGAAGTCGTCCGCGAAGTCGCGGTACGTCACCAGTCCCTTGGCCACGAGACCATCCAGCAGCGCGTCGACATCGTCAGCGCTGGCGAACGCGAGGAGCTCCCGAGACGCTCGCAGGGCCCCACCCGTCGACACCAGGTTGAGCACACCGATGGACTTCAACAGACGCCGCTCAGCCTCCGTCAGGCCGTGGGCGTCGCGAATCGTCGTCTCCACCTCGAGCCACCGGCTCGCCGACTGGGAGGCACCGACCATCGAGGCAGCCGACTCGAGGAAGTAGTCGTAGACCCGGTCCAGGCGCACAAGCGGCGGGTCGAAGGGAGGCTTCGGATCGAGGGCGTGTCCCTCGAGGAAGGCCGAGAGCGCGAGCGGCTCGCTGCTCGCCAGGAACGAGAACATCGTGCGTTCGTTCTGCCCGTATCGAGCACAGAGCTCCGGCAACACCAGCAACGAGACCGGGTGCAGGGGGTAGCAGGACGCGAGCAACTGGGCATCGGCGAGGCCGCCGGGAAGCTGCATCGCCCTGCACCGCTGAGCAAGACCTTCGCTCCAGGGAGCCAGCAGTGCCGCAAGCTCATCGGTCTGGGTAAGCGCGGCGGCGATGAGGTTGCGCGACTGCGTCGGCGTATCCGTGTAGGGGATGTCCTCGAAGCGGCCCTGGACCTTGGCCCACTCGCGCCGTTGCGCAGTGGAGACGCCCGTCACGTAGTCCTCGAAGGCGAGGTGCTGGAGCGTCATGACGAACAACGGCAGGCCCGCTTCACCCGCCGTCCACTCGGCCAGCTCCTGCAAGAGGAAGGGATCCGCCTCCGAACCCGACTCGGCGAACGACTCGAGGCACTTCCCGAACTCATCGAGGACGATCAGCACCGGCGCATCGGCGGCCAGCCGAGCGGCAGCGTCACGGATCGAACGGGTCGAGATCAGTTCGCCTTGTTCGATCGAGGACACGAGTGAGCTGACCTGCCGAGGCATCCGCCTCCGCGAGCTCTTCACGCCGCGTTCGAGCGCCCGAACGATGGTGTGGGCCACCGGCTCACGCTGAGCCGTCACCACGCACCGAATGAAGCCCCGATCCGTCGCACCGAGATGCGCCTTGGCGGTCTCGAACAGCGCCGCAGTGTCGGGATCCGACGCACGCAGGATCTCGAAGGCAGCCCTTGCAGCCTCGCTGTCCCTGGGCGACGTGAGCGCATCGACGAACACCGCCAAGGAGGACTTTCCCGAACCGTACGGGCCGGTGATCGAGAGCGCACGCGAACTCGACGTGTCCACCATGGACCGGACGACACGCCGGATGACGTCCAGGCCTCGGCCCGTCGGCAGGTAGCCGTCGATTGCCTTCGTGCCACTATCTCGCTCGACGTTGACCGAACGGGCGAAGCGTTCCTGCGGCCAGACCAGGTCCTTCAGCGATGAGCTAGCCATCGCCGGCTCCGCCGTGCGAGCGGGCATTCATTCGACGCTGGGTCCAATGAAGCCGCTTCACCGGATCCGTCGGCGGGTCTCCAAGGTCAGCACGCTGCGCGGTACCGAGGTCGAAGAGCGTCAACGGCGCCGACGACGGTCGATCTCCGTTCAGTCCTGCGACGAGCCGCTCGGCCGTTTGCCGGGTGTCGCCGTCAGTCTCGAAGTAGTGGCTGAGCACGTCGTTGGCGGCCTGCGTCGCATCAACGTCGAACGTCAGCTGTGAGACCCCGCCCGGAGCGACCAGGTTCAGGTGGGGCAGGGAGTCGGATGCCTCCTCGAGGAGGTCGCTCAGCGCCCCTTCCGTCAGCTTGAAGGTGCGCCCGGGTCCCCCCGGTTCCGTTGCGAGGCGGCTCACCGTGACCGTGCGGGCGCTGCCATCCGTGCGCGCCATGAAGTCGAGAGAGGCGAATGCGGCGATGGCAGGCGGCAGCGTCGCCTTCGGGCCCACCACGAAGCGGTAGGTGCGACCCTCAGCCCGAGGGACCGGTACCAACAGGCCCAACTCCCGGAACGGACAATCGAGAACGTCATCGAGAGACTCGCGGCCCGAGCGCTGACCGGGTGCATACATCCGAAGCAGGCACGCCACGTCCTTCTTGATGGCAGTCGGGTGGGGAGTGCTCCAGGCGGCCACGCCAGCGATGTGATCTTCGACCGAGTGGAGAAGCTCCTCGTCGGTGAACTGGACCGCACTGAACTCGTTGAACGCCGCCCACCAAACCGGCGCCCTGCTCGGCGGGGCGAGGAGCCACCAGTGGAGCAGCCACAGCGTTCCTGGATCTTCGAGGAACGGATCCCACCCATCCGGTCCGAGCAGGCTCAGACCGATCCGAGACGGGGTGTCACCTGGCGCCCTGGGTCGTTCCGGGTTCGGCATCGAGTCCAGAACTCGAAACGCGTGACCCCAGTGCCGGATCGAGCGAACCATGTTCTTGCCGACACCAAGAACCACCGGTGCATCGGGCTGCAGGAAGGCATGTGGGTCGGAGTCAGCCGCATCGACAGCCTTCTTCAACCACCCGTAGCGAGGGTGGAACGTCTCGTGGCGAGCGAAAACCGGAGAGGCAGCTTGATCGATCCGCATCTCAGGGCACGACCTGGACGAGACCGTTCGACCCTGGGCCGCTGCGAGCCTCGAGCTCGCGAACACGTTCGACCGCTGCAGCGATTGCACTAGCGGCGGCATCGACCTCGGCGGCAGTGGTACTGACCCCGAGGCTGAAGCGAAGGCACTCATTCGCGGCGTCGGTGTCGAGCCCCATCGCCAAGAGAACGTGGGACGGACTTGGAACGGCCGCAGTGCACGCCGATCCGGACGACATGGCGACCCCGGGTGTGTTGGCCATGACCGCCTCCGCGTCGGCCCCGTCGAACCGGACGTTGGTCGTGTTGCCGAGTCGCGGTGCATTAGCGCCGATCACGCCGGCACGGAGATCGACGAGCTTCGCCTCGAGCCGATCTCGAAGTTCTGCGACGCCGTCGAGGAGGCCGCCTTCCACTCGAGCTCCTGCCAGTGCAACGGCAGCCCCGAATCCAACGATGCCGGGAACGTTCAGCGTGCCTGAACGCAGACCGCGCTCGTGGCCGCCGCCGTGGAGTTGCGGCTCGATGGCCCGCATCCCAGCCCGAGAACCAACCAGCGCTCCAACGCCCTTCGGACCGTAGACCTTGTGCGCGGAGACAGCGGCGAGATCTACGCCGCTCGCGCTGAGGTCGAGCGCAAGGCGACCGAGCGCCTGGGTCGCGTCCGTGTGGAAGAGCGCTCCATGCGAGTGCGCTGTGTCGCAGATGTCTTGCCAGGGGTTGATCACCCCCGTCTCGTTGTTGGCGACCATGACGGAGACGAGCACGACGTCGTCATCCATCACGGCCTCAACGGCCGCGCCCGTGACCTGACCGGAAGCATCGGGCCGGACCATCGTGACGGGCACACCGTGCGCAGCCAGGTGATCGGCCGTGTCCAGAACGGCCTTGTGCTCGGTCGCCCCGACCACCAAACGACGTCGTGGACCCGCAGCGTCACGGAGCCAGAGCAGGGCGAGGTTGTCGGCCTCGGTAGCGCCCGACGTGATGATGACGCTGCTCGCGCGCACCCCAAGTCCGTCGGCGATCTGCTCGCGAGCGGCCCCGACCGCAGCCGCCGCGCGCCTGCCCGAGATGTGCACGCTCGCGGCGTTCGCGAACTGCTCAGAGAAGTAGGGCAGCATCGCCTCGAGGACCGCTGGGTCCACGGGCGTCGTGGCGTTGTAGTCCAGGTAGATCATCGGCTTGTCCGGGAACTGCGGCGGCTCGGTCGGGGGCGTTCCGCACCCCGGACCGGATGACCGCAGGGTACGCGCTGCCACTGACACTCACGCGGAGCACCGGCGCTGCCGCACCGTGGCAACGCGAGCGACGAAGATGTGGCCGTGACGGCGATCGCGCGCCACCGGACTGCGATGTCGCGGTCGACCCTCTCACGGCCCCTCCAGCAAGCCCGCGCCGATGGCTTGCTCGACGGCGGGGTCTCCGTCTTCGACTACGGATGCGGGCGAGGTGACGATGTACGGACCCTCCGAGCGATCGGCGTCGCGGCGGACGGGTGGGATCCGGCCCACGCAGCCGGGGCGGCAAGGCATGCCGCCCCGGTGGTCAACATCGGGTACGTGGTCAATGTCATCGAGGACGAAGACGAGCGGACAGCTGCCCTACGCTCAGCGTGGGGGCTCACCGAGTCCGTCCTCGTTGTGTCGGCACGCCTCACCTGGGATCCCGACTCGGGGAAGGGAAAGCTGTACCGAGACGGATACCTCACCTCCGCGGGCACCTTCCAGAAGTACTTCACCCCGGAGGAGCTCAAGGCTTGGGTTCAGGCGACCTTGGGAGTGACGGCGTTCACCGCCGCACCGGGGATCCTCTACGTCTTCCGGCATCCGGCGGCCGCGCAGCAGCTCATGGCCCGCCACAGCCGATCTCGCGGCGCACCACCGCGCCTCGGCATCGCCGAGCTGCTGTACCAACAACGAACTGACCTGCTAACGCCGCTTGAAGCGTTCGTTGAGACCAACCGATCCCTTCCGACGCCCGCGGACCTTCCGCAGGCCGATCAGCTCTGCGAGGTGTTCGGGTCGGTCCGTTCGGCGTTCTCGATCATCCGACGCGCCACCGGCGCCTCGCGGTGGAGCGACATCCAGCTCGGCGGCCGGACGCGTAGCGAGCAGCGGTTCGAGGAGCACCTCCAGGATCTCCAACCCCTGATCGACTTTGTCAGCGAGCGCGGCCGCCTGCCCCGGGCCGGCGAGCTGGCGAACGAGCAGGTGCTCAACGAGACGTTCGGCTCAACTCGAGCTGCCTTCTCGCTCGTGCGCCGAGTCACCGGTCCCGAACGGTGGACACACCTCGAGCAGCAAGCCCGAGAGAGCTTCCTTGTGTACGCGGCGCTATCCGCCTTCGCAGGCAGGCCGACCTTCACCGAGCTGCCGGAAGACCTTCAGTACGACGTGAAGGACCTGTTCGGCAGCTACAAGGCGGCGTGCTCCGAGGCCGACCGACTTCTCTACTCCATCGCCGACGTGGCCCTCCTCGACCAGGCCTGCCGAGCGGCGCCCTTCGGCAAGCTGACGCCAGAGGCCCTCTACGTGCACACCGTCGGTACGTCTCGGCTCTCCCCCGTGCTCCGTGTGTACATCGGCGCCGCCGAGACGCTCACGGGAGCCGTCGAGGAGGCAACCATCCTGAAGCTGCACCGCCTGAAGCCACAGGTGTCCTTCCTTGCGTATCCGAAGTTCGACCGCGACCCCCACCCTGCGCTCGACAGTTCTCTCGTCGCCCGCCTCCCGCAACTGCGGACGAGCTACAAGGTCTTCAGCCACTCGGACAACCCCCCGATCCTGCATCGCAAGGAGACCTTCGTCCCTGACGA
This sequence comes from uncultured Microthrixaceae bacterium, assembly GCA_964635055.1. Classification (GTDB taxonomy): domain Bacteria; phylum Actinomycetota; class Acidimicrobiia; order Acidimicrobiales; family DATDAH01; genus JAEUJM01. The sequence goes on from CAZWMT010000024.1 coordinate 76,550, forward strand.
TTATCCCGGTCGAGCGAAGTTCGAGCGGCTGACGCACCAGGAGGAGCAGGCCCAGCTACTAAATGCGCCCAACATCGGGAGGCGTCGAGACTGGAACGCAGCGCTCACGGACGCAGGTCGCTACCTCCACGGTCACCGAGTGATGACACTCAAGTCCGGTGGACCGCCCTGAGGTCGCGTCCGCCAATCTCAGGAAAAGGCCGAGGGCGCCGGGGCAAGAACACTCAGCTAGATCAAACCGACGAAGCCACAACCTAGCGGCGCCGACCGAGGTCCACCGCTCTCCCGGACGTCCCGCCCGGGCCATCTCCCAGGTCGACCAGAGGCCCACTGCAACTCGGCCGACCAGCTAGATTGACCGATCACCTAATGGCGGGGGGAGAACGAGCAGTGCGGCGTCGACGCAGATGGCTTCTTGCAGCTGCGGTCCTAGCTGCCAGTTGTGTGGGACTACTAAGCGGCTATCTAGGCGTACGCTCCGATCGCCCTGACTTCCCTTCAAGTTCGCGCTCGACCGACAGCGTCTGCACACGTCCTGTTGCGCGTGATCATGTGGCAGTGGCCACAAGCCTGTCCCTCACTGCACGTCCCGCAGATATTGAGCAGGTCTCAACTGTTCGAGTCGACCTACCGGCCGACTACTGGGAGGTCGCCGCAATTCTCGCACAGGATGACAATGACGAATCGCGCGATCTTTCAACTGCCCGAGGCTGCCTAATGCGCTTCGGGGGCCTGGCGACAGACCCACAGATTGACATCCTAGATGGCCGAGCAATTCTCAAATGGGAATCTCCACAGGGCGGCTACATCCTCGATCGCTCAGCTGGCTGGTGGAAGGTCAGCGTCTCCGGAGCCAACCTACGAATACGCGTTGTGGACCCAGATAGTTGGAGTTCGTCATCCGCCACCTACGACGGTGGGACCTTTGAGGATGCAGTAGTCCACTCCCCAGTTCGGTGGGAGGGCACCGTCAACCTCGACGGCCTAAGCTTTGACGAGCTCAGGCCCCTACCAGACTCCACCTTACGACAGCATCGAGTCACCTGGGCGACCGAATCTGCAGCAGCTGACCAACCCAACGGCCACGCCACCGTCAAGCTGCCGCTTGACCGCCGCTGGGCCTATGTAGTTGCCTCATCAAGAGAGGCAAAGGTGGCCGAGTGGGCTGATACAGAGATCACACTCCGATGGACTGCGCTGAACTCAGTATTGATTGCAATCAGCGCCACAATCGTCACCCTTGCCGCGGCCGTAGCTTCGCATGCGGCTCGTAAGGTGCTAGCAACGACCGTCGCTGTAGTTGGCCTTTGTATCACCGTTCTAATTGGAGCATACAGTATTACCGGCTACTTCTCGACATGCCTCTACGCAGCTCTGATCACCGGTGTAGCAGCACTTCTGCTTCGTGGAAAGCTACTGCTCCTACCGTCACTTGCTGGCCTGAGTACCATCTGTATCGCACTAAAGGGCCCCGAACTCTATGACAACTCCTTGAGCGTTGGGGATCGCGTTGGCGTTATGACTGTTGCAATCCTGGCATGCATCTCATTGGCAACTGGTGTGTGGTTCACCGTCGGCCGAGCCAGGCACGCGGCAGCACAGGGACTCTTATTCGGTATCTCACCTGACACAGCCATGGGCGCCCTAGGTGTACTCTTAGGTTTTGCATTCGCATACGCCATTGGAGCAACGATAGGTGATCCCAACTGGACGAGGGCCTACCCTTGGAGCAACGCCCTCATTAGCGTAGGTGCGATCGGCCTTAATGGCTCGCCAGTGCTACTTGCATCGATATGTGTGGTGGCAGTCCTGGGTGTTGCGGACGTCGAACGTCGCACAGCATTCGCGAGCAAGAGGGCCGTTCCCCTCCTCGCAGCAGTGTTCGCCCTTGTCGCAGGGTGGTCTACGACAATGGTATTCGGCTTTGCTACGCCGATAGGTCTACTCCTGCTGTGGTGCGGCATGCGGCTACTGACCAGGCCGCAGACCGGCGAACCGATCGGCGAGAGTCCAAGATCGCTACTTAGGCGTGGACGAGCAACAGCACTCCTCGACCGCCAAGAACTGATCACGACTGAAAGGGCGCGTGCTGGCGAGATAGGCGTCGCCGAGATGGAGCTCAGGTTGTTGCAGCTCCGCAGACAACGCGACCTGTTCAGTGAAACGGAGCGTGGCGGCCTCCCTGCCTCGGCGAGCTTGTTCTGCGAGGGGCCGTGTCAAGACTGGCTTGACAATGGCCGAGCGGCCGTACGGCTCGGTTCTTGGTTTGGGCTTGTGCCGTTGGCCTATTTCGCTTGGGTAACAATAGATACCCTCGGCAATGAGGTACTCGGTCAAGACGTGGCCCTTGGATTCGCCTTCGCCCTAGTCGCCCAGGCGCTCCGCTGGCTCGGCCTATCGTTCGTCTACGGCTCGGTGTACGCACTCTTACCAGGACGGGCTGGCCCCACCAAGGCAGCGTGCTTGTCGGGGGTTATCTCAGTTCCGGTCCTATTGGGTCTTCTCGGCCCTGTCGGTTCAAGCGAGGCTGATGCCTCTGCCGTGATCTTCGCCCTATTCCAGGTCTTTGTGTTCCTAGAAGTGCTTGCAGTCGGGTATGACTTGGAAACGCTCCGGGGTGCCGGCGGCTCATGGAATGACATTCAAGATTTGTATGGATTCGGGCGATTTCAGAGCATTGCTGTCTACATCGCGCCTGTGCTGGTGTCGGTTGTCCTACTTGGACAACAGGTCCTAGCTGGAAGTGGGATTGACTTCGTAACGACGGCGCTAGACACAGTGAGCAAGCTCCCGGCTTGAGCAGCACATCTGTGGTTCTGCCTGCTGACTGGGGTAACGGGCCGTAGAATACTGTATTCCTAGGCTACGGTAGCAGTGTGGCAATCCGAAGCCCTGCTGAGTGATCTCGGAGCCAACGCTGTCGAGGAGCAGTTTCCAGCGACCCAGCATTTGACTCGCAATAACGGCTCTCTTGAGGTGGTGGTGGAATTCGTGTTCGGCGGTGAAGCCGACGCCGGCGAGGACTTGTTGGGTGTGGCGGGCCACCGTGCGGGTGGCGCGACCGGCGGTGGCCTTGGCGACCATGGCGGTGAAGGGGGTGGCGTCGGCCCAGGCGCCGTCGCAGCTGGCGGCGGCGCCCTCGATCGCGACCAGGGCCTCGGCGAGGCGGTGGCGGACGGCCTGGAAGGAGCTGATGGGCACGCCGAACTGGATGCGCTCGAGGGCGTGGGTGCGGGCCAGCTCCAGCATCGTGCGGCAGGCGCCGAGCATCTCGGCGCTCAGGGCGAGGCGGCCGAGGGCGACCGCGGCCTCCCAGTCGGCGTCCACCGGCGCCGCCGCCGGGACGACGGTGCCGGACACCCGGGACAGGCTCAGGGCGGGGTCCATGCCGGCGATGGGCTCGACGGTGAGGTCGGCGACCCGCACCGTGGCGACGAAACCGGGGCCCGTCACCACCAGGGCGAGCGTCGAGCGCTTGATGACGGCGGTGGCGAGGCCGGTGACCTCGGCCCGCTCACCGTCGAACGTCCCGGGGACCGCGTCGGCCCCGGTGCCGAGCCCGGGGAGGATCACCGACGGGACGGCGGCGACGCTGGTGACCGACTCATGGCCGAGGATCGAGGAGGCCATGACGGCGTCGAGCGCCGACGAGGTGGCGTTCGTCGCCCCCTGGACCGCGAAGAGGGTGGCGATGGCGGCCTGCGGGTCCATGGCCACGGCGTCGAGCCAGCCGAGGTCGTCGAGGGCGGCGTCGAGCTCGGCGCCCGACGCCGACTCGGCGGCGTGGGCCAGGCTGCGCTCGAAGAGCTCGAGGTCCTTGCCCTCGATGCGGTCGCCGGTCATCGCTCGGCCCCCCGAAAACGTTCAGCTGAACGCCACGGGCGCGGTGGCGTTCGGGCTTCTGCCCCGTTCGCGCTATCGCCACAGCGTTCAGCTGAACGCTCGACTCCTCTCGCCCCTGGACGTTCAGGTGAACGCCGGCGCCGGCCTGGCGTTCAGCTGCGTCTGAACGCCCTGTCATCGGTCCGCCCCCAGGTCGAGGAGGCGCCTCGCGATGATGTTGCGCTGGATCTCCGCGCTGCCGCCGTAGATCGTCGCCGCCCGGGAGTAGAGGAACTCCGAGCGCCAGCGGGGGCCGGTGCCGGTGTCGCCGAGGACGAGCTCGTCGGGGAGGGCGTCGAGGGCGAGGTCGAACACCGACTGCTCGACGGTGGCGAGCAGCACCTTGTCGATCGAGGTCTCGGCGCCCAGGGTCTCGCCGGCGTCGAGGCGGTGCTGGGTGGCGAGCGAGCGGGACCGGAACGAGAACAGCTGGCAGAAGACCTCCCCCACCGCCGCCGGGTCGAGCGCACCGTCGGGTGCCGCCTCGATGAGCTGGCTGAGGCGGCGGTGCAGGTAGGCGCCCCGGTGCCACAGGGCGGTGCTGCGCTCGTAGGGCAGCAGGTCCATGGCCACCGCCAGGCGCCGTCGACCTCGGTGGCCCGGCACGACAGCGACGCCAGGTTGCTGCCCGTCCCCGGCTCGGAGAAGCCCTGGCACCAGGTCTCGTCGCCCCGCAGCAGCCGCGGGACCATCTCGGCGGCCAGCTCGGGCGGGGCGTAGTCGATCATCGTCGGCGCCAGCACCTCGGTCATCGAGTAGATGCCGGGCTCGACGAGGTCCCGGGTGGTCAGCGCCTCGCCCAGGTAGCCCCGCAGCAGCGGCGAGCCGCCCAGGCCGCCGACCCGCTCGGGCCAGCCCCAGCGCATCCAGCCGGCGTCCAACGCGGCCCGCCTCACCTGGGCAGGTGGGCCATCTGCCGGCGCTCCCACCGGACCGGGTTGCCGCACACGCCTCCCGTAGAGTCGGACCTGCGTGATGACGGCCGACCGCCCCCTCGACCAGCCGCACCCGAGCCGGCTCGACCCGGCCCACCCCGTGCGGGCCGAGATCCTCGCCGCCCACGCCGCGGCCCTGGCGCGCGGCGAGGCCGGCTACCTCGACCCGGCCACGGGGCTGTTCGTGATGACCGCGGCCGCGCTGGCCGAGCGCGGCTACTGCTGCGACCAGGGCTGCCGTCACTGCCCGTACGTGGTGTGACCAGCTCCGACGAGGGTGGCGTCGCCGCGGACCCGCCGCGACAGGGCTCGCCACGACAGGGCAACGCCGAGTGGCCCACCCGCGCCCCCACGTCGTCCGAGGGGACGGGGGTTGGGCTCCGACCCCCGACTCCTCCGATCGGGCAGGGCGGCCGGCGGGTCCCTGCTCCCGGCGCGCCGCCGGGCGTAGCGTGGGCGTGGGCTGCGGACTGGAGGTGCGCATGACGGGTCCGCTGCTCGAGACCAAGTTCCACGTGCCGCGGCGCCGGCGGGGCGTGATCGACCGGCCCCGCCTGCGGGCACGCCTGCACCGGGCGCTCGAAGCGCCCCTCACGCTCGTCTCGGCGCCGGCCGGCTTCGGCAAGTCGACGCTCGTCACCGAGTGGCTGGCCACCGATCCCTCGGTCGACGGCGCCACCCGTCCCCCGGTCGACGACGCCACCCGTCCCTCCGTCGGCGGGGCCTCGGCGGCGTGGCTCTCGCTCGACGCGCGGGACAACGACGCCCACCGCTTCTGGCGGTACCTCATCGCCGCGCTGGGGCGGGCCGCCCCCGGCGTGGGCGAGCAGGCCGGGGCGCTGCTGCAGGCCGCCGAGCCGATCGACGAGGTGCTCGGAGCGCTGCTGAACGACCTCGGGTCGATGCCCCACGACGTCGTGCTCGTGCTGGACGACTACCACGTGGTCGAGGCCCTGGACCTGCAGGAGGCGATGGCCTTCCTGCTCGAGAACCTGCCACCCCAGCTCCACGTGGTCCTCACCTGCCGCGCCGACCCCGCGCTGCCCCTCGCTCGCATGCGGGCACGGGGGGAGCTGGTCGAGGTGCGGGCCGCCGACCTGCGCTTCACGCCCGACGAGGCCGCGGCCTACCTGAACGACGCGATGGGTCTCAGCCTGGCGGACCGGCAGGTGGCCACCCTGGAGGGGCGCACCGAGGGTTGGATCGCGGCGCTGCAGCTGGCGGCGCTGTCGCTGCAGGGCCGTGACGACGTCGAGGGGTTCATCGACGAGTTCGCCGGCGACGACCGCTACATCGTCGACTACCTGGTCGGCGAGGTGCTCGACGCGCAGCCCGACGACGTCAGGGCCTTCCTGCTCCAGACGTCCATCCTCGGCCGGCTCACCGGCTCGCTCTGCGACGCGGTCACGGGCCTCGACGGCGGGCGGGCCCGCCTGGAAGCGCTCGAGCGGGCCAACCTGCTGGTGATCCCCCTCGACGATCGCCGCCGCTGGTACCGCTACCACCACCTGTTCGCCGACGTGCTGCGGGGACGGCTGCTCGACGAGATGCCGGACGAGGTCGACGACCTGCACCGGCGGGCCGCCGACTGGTACGCCCGGCACGACGAGCCCGCGGAGGCGATCCGCCACGCGATGGCCGCCGACGACTTCGAGCGGGCCGCCGACCTCATCGAGCGGGCCGCCCCTCAGCTGCACCGGGAGCGGCGGGAGGCCACCGTGCGGGCTTGGATCGACGCGCTTCCCGATGGGGTGTTCCACGACCGGCCGGTGCTCTGCATCACGTTCGTCTCGGCCCACATGTCCACCGGCGACACCGCGGGCGTGGAGGAGCGCCTCGACGACGCCCAGCGGTGGGTCGAGGCCGCCGCCGCCGGGGGCGACCCGCCGACCGGGATGGTGGTCGTCGATGACGACACGTGGCGGGCCCTCCCCGTCGCGATCGAGATGTACCGGGCCGGCATCGCCCACCTGCACGGCGACGTGCCCGCCACCATGGCCCACGCCCGGCGGGCGCTCGACCTGGTCGAGGACGACGGGCGCTACGAGCAGGGCGCGGCGGCGTCGCTGCTGGGCCTCGCCCACTGGTCGGTCGGCGACCTCGACGAGGCGTACCGCTGGTTCCACCAGGGCATGGACGCGCTCGAGCGGGCCGGGTGGCACGTCGACGTGGTGGGCGGGGCCATCACCCTCGCCGACATCCGGATCGCTCAGGGCCGCCTCGCCGACGCCATGGCCCTCTACGAGCAGGGACTGCGGCGGGCCGCCGACATGACCCTGCCCGTGGTGCGAGGCACCGCGGACCTGCACGTCGGGATGGCCGAGGTGTGCTGCGAGCGCAACGACCTCGAGGCGGCGCGACGCCACCTCGACAGCGCCGCCGAGTTGGGCGACCCCGCCGAGCTCCCGCAGAACCCCTACCGCCGGCGGGTGGTGGGCGCTCGCCTGCGACAGTGCGAGGGCGACTTCGCCGGCGCGATCGCGCTGCTGGACGAGGCCGAGCAGGTGTACGACAGCGACTACTCCCCCAGGGTGCGGCCCGTGCCGGCGATACGGGCCCGCGTCCACCTGGCCCAGGGCGACGTGGAGCAGGCCGTGCGGTGGGCGCGCGGGTCCGGCGTCTCGATCGACGACGAGCTGTCGTACGTGCGCGAGTACGAGCACCTCACGCTCGCCCGGGTGCTCATCGCCCAGTACCGCGCCGACCGGTCCGGCCCCGCCGCCGAGGACGCGGCCCGGTTCCTCGACCGCCTGCTCGCGGCGGCCCGGGAGGGCGGGCGCCGCGGGCGGGTCCTCCAGGCCCTCCTGCTGCTGGCGCTCGTCCACCAGGCACGCGGCGACCTGCGCTCGGCCGTCACCACGCTCGACGAGGCGCTGCGCGAGGCCGCGCCCTCGGGCTACGTGCGGCTCTTCCTGGACGAGGGGCAGGAGATGGCCTCCCTGCTGCGCCGTGTGATCGACCACGGGCAGGCGGCGGACCTGGCCCGCGGCATCCTCGAGTCGGATCGCCCGACGGTCGGGGCTCCCCGTCCCCAAGCGCTGGCACAACCTGGTCTGGTCGAGCCTCTCAGCGAGCGTGAGCTCGACGTCCTGCGCCTGCTGCGCTCCGACCTCGACGGCCCCGCGATCGCCCGCGAGCTCACGGTGTCGCTGAACACGATGCGCACCCACACCAAGCGCATCTACACGAAGCTCGGGGTGACCAGCCGGCGGGCCGCGGTGCGCCGGGCCGACGAGCTGGGCCTGTAGCGCCGCCGCGAGTCGGCCTACTGGTCGTCGCAGGTGATCGTGTGCGACTCGACGCCGACTGCATCGGCTATCTGCTCGGCCACCGTCTGCGTCTCGGGGGTCACGATCCAGTTCTCCCCTTCGGCGTAGGAGATGTTCGTGATGCCGAAGGCCGCGCCCATCGCGCACCCGAGGGTCTCACCGAGTCCAACGTAGTTCTGCTTCTGTCCAGCGTCTTTGAACGTGGAGATCGTCAGGGCCTCTGAGTCGAACTCGCACCTGCCCTGTTGATCTGCGCCCTGCTCGAGATCATCGGTCGCCGTCGCTTCGAAACCGGTGCAGCCGATGCCCGCGTCCGCCATGAGGCTGACGACCTCCTCAGGCGACTCAACGGACGGCGTGACCTCGGTCGCGCCGCACGCGACGAGGCCCACGCAGGCCAAGCTCGAGATGACGAGTCGCACCGCCCAATCGCGCCGCCGGATGCTCGGACCATAGCAGCACCACCATCGGGGCTCGTTCGTCGTTCTGCTGAAACACCAGCTGAATCACCACCGCGATCACCACGTGTGGTGATTCGCCGTCACCACCCCCGTTCGTACCTTCATCTCACCGACGAAGGACCACGAGCGAAGGGGCCTGTCGGCGGACATGAGATTCTGCGCGTAGGCGGACACGAAACCGCGCGGTGGT
>CAZWMT010000025.1:0-79152 GCA_964635055.1 uncultured Microthrixaceae bacterium
CAGCCCGGACACCAGCCAGTTCCACATCATCCAGCCGCAGGTCGTGAAGTAGAACTCCCGGTCGCCGGGGTGGACGTCGCCGTGCAGCCGGTGCTCGGTGAGGTGCTTCAGCACCAGGCCACCGGCCCGGTGGACGATGCACTTGGGCTTCCCGGTGGTGCCCGACGAGTAGAGGATGAAGCCGGGCTGGTCGAACGAGAACCGCTCGGTGGGCACCGCGGCGCCCCGGTGGGGGGCCGTGAACTCCCGGTAGTCGACCGCCCCGACGGGCAGGACGCCGGCGGGCTCGTCTGCGCCGCCGGACTCGAGGTGGCCGACCACGACGGTCGAGCGCAGGCTGGGGAGCCCGGCGGTCACCTCGGCCAGCCGCCCGAGGCAGTCGAAGGCCTTGCCGCCGTAGCGGTAGCCGTCGGTGGCCAGGAGCACCGTGGGCTCGATCTGGGCGAAGCGGTCGAGCACGCCGGCCACGCCGAAGTCGGGTGACGTCGACGAGAACACGGCGCCCAGGGACAGCGTGGCCAACATCACGACCAGGGTCTCTGGCACGTTGGGCATCCAGGCCGCCACCCGGTGGCCGGGGCCGACGCCCTCGGCGGCCAGCGCGGCGGCGGCCGCCCCTACCTCGGCGCGCAGATCGTCCCAGGTGAGCGTGCGGCCGGCGCCGTCCTCCCGCTCGAACACGACTGCGGGCGCGGTGCCGTCGGCGCCCCGGCCGTCGAGGAGGTTCTCCGCGAACGACAGGCGGGCGTCCGGGAACCAGCGCGCACCGGTCAGGGGGTGCTCGCCCGCCGGCGCTGGGACGAGGGCCACCTCACCCCGCTCGCCGAGCACCCCGCCCCACTCCCATGCCTCCTGCCAGAAGGCCCCGGGGTCGCGGACCGACCACGCGTGGAGGGCCGTGCTGTCGGCCAGGTCGAGCCCGCGCCGCTCGTTCACCGCCCGGCGGAGGTGGTCGATGTTGCTGGCTCGAGCCCGCTCGTGCTGGGGCACCCACAGGGGAGCAGTCACGCGCCCACCATGGCCGACGCCCGGTGTCGCCGCAACCGGTCAGGCGCCGATCCTGACGCGTCCGGGCCGACCCGGGCGATCGCACGTCGAGCTGGCGTTCCCTTCGGCGCGTTCAGGGGTCGAGCCCGTCGTGACGCAGGTGGTGGTGCGGTCACCTAAGTTTCGGTGACGACGGAAAGGGGCCCGCGATGAGGGTTGAGATCGACGACGGGCGGTGCCAGGGGCACGGCCGCTGCTACGCCCTGGCGCCTGCGGTGTTCGCACCCGACGACATCGGCCAGGGCACGGTGGTGGGGGACGGGCAGGTCGCGCCCGGCGATGAGGAGCGGGCCCGGCTGGCCACGGCCAACTGCCCGGAGCAGGCGATCACCGTGATCGAGGACGACTGATGGGCCTCCACGACCCGGTGGAGGACTGGGCCACCGACTTCGATCACACCGACGACACCTGGGTGGACGATCCGTTCCCGATCTGGGACGACCTGCGCGAGCGGTGCCCGATCGCCCACACCGACCGCTACGGCGGCGGTTGGCTCCCCACCCGCTTCGACGACGTGGAGGCCATCGCCCACGACACGGAGCGCTTCACCTCCCGCAGCATCGTGATGTCCCAGCACCGCCCGCCGCTCGACATGGCGCCGGCCGGCGTGGCGCCGCCGATATCGTCCGACCCGCCGTTCCACCAGGGTGCCCGGCGGGTGTTGCTGCCGGCCTTCGCACCCCAGGCCATCGCCAGGCTGGAGGCGTCGACCCGCACGTTCTGTGAGGGCCTGATCGCCGACATGGGCGACCGCGACGTCGTGGACGCCGCCGTCGACTACGCCCAGCACATCCCGGTGCGGGTGATCGCCAACATGTTGGGGTTCCCCCAGGAGGACGCCGACCGGTTCCGGGCGTTCGTCCACCACACCCTCGAGGGCGTCGACCTGCCGCAGGACCAGCGGGCGCTGGGGTTCCTCGAGCTGTTCGGGTACCTCGAGGACCAGGTGCGCGACCACGTGGCCAACCCGCGTGACGACCTCACCTCGTACCTGCTGGGTGCCGAGATGGACGGCGAGCAGTTGTCACCCGAGCACGTCACCCGCACCATCGGCCTCATCCTCATCGCCGGCATCGACACCACGTGGAGCGCCATCGGCGCCTCGATCTGGCACCTGGCCACCCACCCCGACGACCGGCGTCGCCTGGTGGCGGAGCCGGAGCTGTTGCCCACGGCCATCGAGGAGCTCCTGCGTGCCTACGCCCCGGTCACGATGGCCCGGCTGGTGCGCGAGGACATGGACTACCAGGGCTGCCCGATGAAGGCCGACGACTGGGTGCTCCTGCCCTTCCCCGCCGCCAACCGCGACCCTCGAGCGTTCGACCGGGCCGACGAGGTGGTGCTCGACCGCGAGGTCAACCGTCACGCCGCCTTCGGGCTGGGCATCCACCGCTGCGCCGGCTCGCACCTGGCCCGCATGGAACTGCGGGTGGCGCTCGAGGTGTGGCTGGCCGCGTTCGCCGACGGCTTCGAGCTGGCCGACCCCGGCGCGGTCACCTGGTCGGGCGGCCAGGTCCGCGGGCCGCGCACCCTGCCGGTCCGCATCCTCCCGTGAGGCTGCTCGCCGGCGCCGTGGTGCTGGCGGCGCTGGTGGGCGGGCCATCCGGCGCGGTCACGGGACTGTCCGGCGCGGCGGGAGCGACGGGAGTGTCGGACGCGGTGGGGGCGTCGGCCGCGGGGGACGAGGGGTCGCTCGACGACGTGGCCGTCGTGCTCACCCCCCTCGTCCACCTCGACGCTCCCATGGCGCTGGCCACCCGCCATGGCACCGACGACCTGTACGTGGCCGAGCGGGCGGGCCTGGTACGTCGGCTGGTGGCCGGCGGGGGCACGCTCGCGGTCGACCCCGAGCCGGTGCTCGACCTGACGGCACGGACGACCACCGACAACGAGCGGGGCCTGCTCGGCCTGGTGTTCTCCCCCGACGGGTCGAAGCTCTACGTGCACTTCACCAACCTGCACGGCGACACCCGCCTGCTGGAGTACGCGATGGCCGGTGAGCAGGCGGTGCCCGGTTCACGCCGCACCCTGCTGCGGGTGGCCCAGCCCTTCCCGAACCACAACGGCGGGCAGCTGGCCTTCGGTCCCGACGGCCGGCTCTACCTGGGCCTCGGCGACGGCGGCTCCGGCGGCGACCCCTTCGGCAACGGCCAGGACACCTCGGTGCTGCTCGGCAAGATCCTGCGCATCGATCCCACGCCGACCGGGTCGGCGCCCTACCGCGTCCCACGGTCGAACCCGTTCGTCGGCGGTGGTCCCGCAGGGGCCGACACCCGGCCCGAGATCTGGATGTACGGCCTGCGCAACCCGTGGCGATTCAGCTTCGACCGCGACACGGGCGCCCTGTGGGTGGCCGACGTGGGCCAGGACACCTTCGAGGAGGTCGACAAGCTGCCCCGTGGTCGCCGCGGGCGCAACGCCGGCCGGGGGGCCAACCTGGGCTGGTCGCAGATGGAGGGTGACCAGCCCTTCAACGGGGGCACCGAGCCGGCCGGCCACACCCGCCCGATCTTCACGTACCCGCACGGGCTCAACAACCAGAACGGGTGCGCGGTGATCGGCGGGTACGTCTACCGGGGCAGCGGTGTGCCGGGCCTGACCGGCGCGTACGTGTACGGCGACCTGTGCAAGGCCCACGTGCGTGCCCTGGTGCAGCGCCACGGGGTGGTCAGCGACGAGCGCGACCTGGGGGTGGACCTGGGCGGTGCCGCCCTCGTCGGCTTCGGGGAGGACTCGTCGGGCGAGCTCTACACCTTGGGCGACGACGGGATGGTGTCGCGCCTCGACGCCGCCTGACCGACGGTTCCCGCCGAATCCGCGCCGCGGATCCCCACGGCTAAGGTCGCAGCCGTAGCGGACACCGGCGTCGGGAGAGATCGTGACTCGTAGCAACCGCCTTCTGGCGTGCGGCCTCGCCGCGACGTCGCTGCTCGCCGGCCTGGTGGCCCTGCCCGCGGCCACCAGCGGCGCGGCGTCGGCCACCGCGAGCGACGCGAACGTCGCCGAGGGTGCGCCGCTCAAGCCGTTCTCCGCGGGCTCGGTGGAGATCGATCCCGGGTCCGTCGCGGGCGGGGACGTCGAGGTGGCGGTCGATCCGGCCTCGGGGCTGTCGGGCGCCACCGTGCAGGTCTCGGCCACCGGCGACGCGCGGATCACCGACGGCGGCGAGCCGGCGCCGGTGACCGGTGCCGCGAGCGTCGAGGCTGCGGTCGCCGTCGGCGAGGGCGCTCCGGCCGGTGACCTGGCCGAGGCGGCGGTCGCCGACGCGTCGGGCACCACCGTCGTGGCCACCCTGACGGGGACGACCGGCGACGGCGCCGTCCGATCCTCCTCCGACACGGTGTGGGTCGACGAGTTCGCCGGCGAGACCCTCGTGAGCGAGATCGGCGAGCAGGACCTGCGGCTGCAGCGGGTGGACGTGTTGCGCCGCAGCGGCGCGGTGACCGCCGACGCGGCCGACGCGCTCGACGCCCGGGTCCTCGGCGACACCACGTCGACCGAGGTGGTCAGCGAGGGGGTGTGCGCCGGCGTCTGCGTCAACGGCACGGTGCTCTGGACCGACGCGGAGGGTGGCACCCACCCGGTCGATCGGGCACCGGTGCAGATCCGCGACGAGGAGACCGGCCCCGATCAGGTCGTCACGACGGTCACCACCGACGCCGAGGGCTTCTTCTCGGCCACGGTCGACAACAACGACGGCGACGCCACCGGGCGCGACCTGTACGTCCGGGTGCTCGCCGACGGGCCGGGCTTCACCCTGGCCCAGCACATCGACAGCGGGGTGACCGACAACGCCGTCACCGGCAGCGTCGTCACCAAGAACCTGACCGCCAACAACACGCAGGACAACAACACCGCGTTCTCGGTGCACGCCGCGCTCGTGATCGCGAACGACGAGATCGTGGCCCAGAACGGGTCGGCCTTCCCGGCGGTCCCGGTCGTGTTCCCGTCCGACGGCTCGTACTACGACGGAAGCGCGCTGAACCTGCTGTCCCTCGACCGCTTCGACTGGGACGTGGACCTCCACGAGTTCGGCCACTACGTGGCCGACGAGCTCAACATCGAGAACAACCCCGGCGGCTTCCACACCGACACCAACCTGTCCGACCTGTACGGGAACAAGTCGATCGGCATCCGGCTCGCCTGGGGCGAGGGCTGGCCCACGTACTTCGCCGTGTCCACCCTGCGCGAGCGGGCCAACGGCCTCGGCATCCCCAACGTGGGCGACACGAAGTACCAGGACACCGAGGACCAGGTGCTCACCGACGACCTCGAGGTCAACGCCACCCTGGGCGAGGACAACGAGCGCACGAACATGAACATCCTGTGGGATCTCTACGACACCGAGAACGACAACCGCGACCAGGTGAGCCTGGGTACGGCGGCGGTGTGGGACACCCTCGATGCCGGTGACCCGGCATCGCTCTCGGCCACGTACGCGCTGTTCAGCCCGGGTCGCGCCGACGAGGGCACCAACTGCGTGTTCAGCCAGATGAACGTCAGCCCCAAGATCAGCGGCGCCGCCACCACCGTCACCAACGCCCGCCCCACGATCCGGTGGCGGGCCGGCAACGGGGGGACCCACCCCAACAACCGGTTCTCGGTGAAGTTCCGGTCCGCGGGCGGCACCCTGCTGTTGGCCGGCCCGACGGTTCGGACCAACTCCTTCAGGCCGTCGCGCGCCCAGTGGGACTCGATCCTCGCGGGCGCGGGCGGCACGGTGCGCATCACCGTGGTCGGTCGCCAGGTGGACACCCCCGCGACCGGGCCCTACATGAGCTGCACCCGCTCCTACACCGTCGACTAGTGCCCGAGCGGCATGTCTAGGAGAGGACCCGGGCCGAGAACCCTCGCACGCCGAGCCAGGTCAACACCACGGTGAAGCCGGTGAGTGCCGGGTAGATCGCCAGCAGCGACATGTGCGGGCTGTCGGTGAGGGCGGCCCGGAACCCCTCGGCCATGTAGACGAGGGGGTTCACCAGCACCGCGATCTGGAGCCAGCGGATCGGCTCCAGCGCCGCCCACGAGTAGTAGACGCAGCCGAGGAAGGTGAGGGGCACGAGGATCACCCCGAACATCACCGGCACCGTGCGGGGCTCGAAGGTGGTGCCGAACGTGAGCCCGAGGGCCGAGCCGGCGACACAGGCCAGCGGCGCCAGGGTGAGCAGCACCAGCCAGTCGATGTCGAGGTGCACCGGGGTGGCGGGGACCACGGCGGCGATCGGGAACACGAGCAACGCCGAGAACAGGCCCTGGACGGCGCCGGCCACGATCTTCTCGATCGCGATGAGCGACACCGGCATCGGCGCCAGCACCCGGTCCTCGATCTCGCGGGTGACGCCGAACTCGGTGACCATCGGGAGGGCCACGGACTGGATGCCCTGGAAGAAGATCGACAGGGCGACCACGCCGGCGACGAGCAGGGTGGAGAAGTCGGCCGCCGATGCGCCGCTACCGCCGACGCTCTGGCCGATCTTGGGGAACACGTAGGTGAACACGAAGACCAGCAGGAACGGCTGGAGCACCGTGCGGGGGATGAACTCCTTGAGGTTCTTGCGCAGCACGGTGACGTCGCGCAGCAGCATCGCCCCGAAGGCGGCGCGTGCCGCGGCAGCCGTGGAGCGGGGATGGGCCGTGTCGATCACTCGCGGAGCTCCTTGCCCGTCAGACGTATGAAGACGGTCTCGAGGGTGGGCTCGTTGATCGAGAGGTCGGTCACCGCGAACCCACCTTTCTCGGCCGCGGCGACGACCGCGGGCAGGATGCCCTGACGGCCGGCCACCTCGAGCTCGATCGTGCCGTCGCCGTGTCGGACCCCGGTCACGCCGTCCACCTCTTGGTGCAGCCAATCGGACAGGCGGGCCAGGTCGCCCTCGGCCGACACCGTGACGATGGTGTCGGCCCCCACCGACGCCTTCAGGCCCGCGGCGTGGTCGAGGGCCAGGATCCGGCCCTTGTCCATGATGGCCACCCGGTCGCAGAGCTGATCGGCCTCCTCCATGTAGTGGGTGGTGAGCAGGATCGTCTGGCCGTCGGCGTGCAGTTGGCGGACCACCTCCCACAGCGCCAGACGGCTCTGGGGGTCGAGGCCGGCGGTGGGCTCGTCGAGGAAGAGGATGGCCGGGCGGTGCAGGATGGCCCGCGCGACCATGAGCCGTTGGGCCATGCCGCCCGACAGTGCCATCACCGGCGCGTCGGCCCGGTCGGTGAGGCGGAACTGCTCGAGTGCGTCGTCGGCCGCGGCACGGGCCGCCTTGGCGCTCATGCCGAAGTAGCGGCCATGGAAGTAGAGGTTCTCGCGGACATCGAGCGACCGGTCCAGCGTGTTGGCCTGGGGCACCACGCCGATGGCCTGCTTGGCCAGCGCCGGGTGGGCCACCACGTCGACGCCTCCGACGGTCACGGTGCCGCTGGTGGGCACCACCCCGGTGGTGAGCATGCCGCCGGTCGTGGTCTTGCCGGCACCGTTGGGGCCGAGCAGGCCGAAGATCTCACCGCGCCGCACCCGCAGGTCGAGGCCGTCGACGGCCTTGACGCCGCCCGGGTACACCTTGGTGAGCGCCTCGGTGATGATGACGTCGTCGGCCACCTCCACGAACATAGGGGACGAACCAGCCGTTGGCTCGCACGCGGTCGGACCGTCGCCACCGCCTCTGCTCCGGCCTGAGTCGCCCCGGCGGGCCGCTCAGGCGCTGGCGCCGGGTCGTGCATCGGCGGCCAGGCCGCGCACGAGGGCGATGGCGTCGGCGGCGTCGGCGGGGAGGGCTTCGACCCGCACGTGCCGGCCGCCCTGGCCCTGGCCCAGGAGGCCCACCGCGGTGGCCAGGTCCGCCCCCCGGCTCGTGAGGGCCACCATCGTCTGGCTCGACTCGGTCGGCTCCAACACCGCCAGCGTGTCCGAGCCCGGGAAGCAGAGGCGCAGGTCGCCGGCCAGTCGCAGCCGACGGGCGACCCGGGTGAACGGCGAGGCGTCGTCACGGCTGATCTGCGCGACGACCAGGGCGTAGGCGTCGGCGGGAGGTGTCCCCAGGTACGAGCAGTGACGGTAGATCTGCTCGAGACGGGCTTCGAGGAACGGGGCCGTCACCAGCCCCGTGAGCTCGTCGATGCAGGTCGGGGGGTCCACGTCGCCGTAGTAGGTCTCGGCCCAGGCGGTGCCCACGGTGGCGGCGAGCGCCAGGCAGTCCTTGTTCGTGGCGGCGATCGACCCCGCCGAGGCCAGCACGTCGCAGAACGTGGCCAGGTCGGCGAGGGTGTCAGCGAGCGACACGCCGGCGGAGGCGCGCGCCTCGCCGAGGCGCACGAGGGCCGGCCGGACGTCGTCACCGCTGAGGGCGCCGTGCAGCAGGTCGGCGGTGACCGGGTGGTGCCAGTGCTGGCGGCTGAAGCCCACCCGCTCGCGGCTGAGCCGGCCCCACTCGTCATGCAGTTCGGCCGCTGCGCTCGGCGCGCCCCGCCGACTGCGCAGATCGATGACCTGGTTGCTCGTGCTGCTGCCCGTGTCCTTGCCGGTGCTCATCGGTGTGCTCGCTCCCGTCGTCGTCGTGTTGGGGAGAGAGAGCCGGTGGGGGCCCGATCGTCACGCCGGTCGGCCGAGGTTCTCCTGGCCTGCCCGACCACGTGTCGGGCACGAGCTCAGGGCGATCGCACCTCGATGGGCGCCGGCGCGGTGCGGCCGTGATCGCGTGCGGCGGCGTCGGCCAGAAGCGCCGCCAGCGGCGCCGGACGGGCGTACAGGAAGCCCTGGCACAGGCGGCACCCGAGCGCCGCCAGCGCCTCGTCCTGCTCAGCGGTCTCGACACCCTCGGCCACCGCGGTCAGTCCCAGGGCCTCGGCCATGCGCAACACGGCCCGGACGATGGCGCGGTCCTCGGTGTTCTCGGCGACCCCGTCGATGAACGAGCGGTCGATCTTCAGGGCGTCGACGCGGAAGCGGCGCAGGTACGACAGCGAGGAGTAGCCGGTGCCGAAGTCGTCGATGGCCAGGCGGATGCCTCTGGCCCGGAGGGCATCGAGCGTCGCGAGCGCCGCGGACGTGTCGTCCATCAGCGTGCTCTCGGTCAACTCGAGCCACAGCTGGTCGGCCTGCAGGCCCGATGCGTCGAGGGCCTCGTGCACCGTGGCGGCGAGGCCCGGGTCGGCCAACTGGCGGGCCGACAGGTTCACCGCCAGGGACACCTCGGCCAGCCCCGGCACCTCCGTCTGCCAGCGGACCGCGTCGGCGCACGCCTTGTCGAGCACCCACGCCCCGATCGGCACGATGAGCCCCGTCTCCTCCGCCACTTCGATGAACTCGCCCGGGTACACCAGGCCCCGTTCGGGGTGGTTCCACCGCACGAGGGCCTCGATGCCGATCACCGCACCGGTCGGCGACCAGATCGTGGGCTGGTAGTGGAGGACGAGCTCGCCGGCGGGCAGCGCGGCGCGGAGTGCCTGTTCGATCCGCAGGCGGTGCTGCATGCGGTCGCGGAGGGTCTGGTCGAAGTGCTCGACCCGTGCCCGGCCACGCTCCTTGGCGAGGTACAACGCCACGTCGGCGTCGCCGAGGACGTGCTCGGCGATCGCGGCCTCGAACCCGCGCGCGATGCCGATGCTGGCGGTGACTCGGGTGTCGTGGCCGTTGATGTCCATCGGCGCCGCGATGGCCTGGGCCATCCGTGCCGCCACCTCGTCGGCCTCGACGGCGTCGAGGCCCTCGCACAACACCACGAACTCGTCGCCGGAGAGCCGACCGACGGTGTCGGTCGGCCGGACGCAGGCGTGCAGGCGTGCGCCCACCTTGATGAGCACCCGGTCACCACGCTGATGGCCCAGGAAGTCGTTCACCAGCTTGAACCGGTCGAGGTCGACGAAGAAGACCGTGACGGGGAGCCCCGAGCGGCTGGCCCGCGCCAACGCCCCCTCGAGGCGATCCAGGACGAGGGTGCGGTTGGGCAGGCCGGTCAGCTGGTCGTGCGTCGCCCGGTGCACGGCATCGTCGAGTGCCTGGGCCATGGCTCGGCGAGCGGCGTCGTCGTTGAGCGCGAGCGAGACGTGCTCGGCGAACAGCAACAGCACGTCCTGCTCGTGCTTCGAGAAGCTGCGGTCGTGCTCGCGCGTGCTGACGACCAGTGCACCGGCCACGTTGCCGTCCTGGAACACGGGCGCCGCCATCGCGGCCTGCAGGCCGACGGCGGCCAGGCGGGGGTCGCCGGCGTCGTCGTCGCCGTAGTGCGGGGCCACGACGAGGCGCTGCTCGAGGATGGCGCGACCGCTCACGCCCACCGTCACCGGGCGCAGCCGGTCGAAGTCGGCGCGGTCGGCGCCGGCCAGGGCCACGAGCTCGGACATCGTGGGGTCGCCGGGCAGCACGAGCCGCACGCCCACCGCGTCGGTGCCGCCCATCAGGGCCCGTGCGCCGGTGGCGACCGCGTCGAAGATCTCCTCGGTGGGGATGCGCTCGGCGATGGAGTGCTGGATCGCCAGGAGGTGGGCCAGCAGGGCACGCCGCTCCTCGAGGTCGGCGAGCAACCGCGAGGCGTCGGCGCGAGCCGTGGCCTCTGATCGAGAGAGCCGCAGGAGTTGGACGACGAGCGTGAGCACACGGCCCATGCCGCGCAGCAGCGCCTGCTCCTCGCCGCTGAACGGCGGGCCCGATCGGCCGAGGACGAGCGCGCCGCCGGGCTCGGTGTCCAGCGGGACCACGAGGGCTGGGCACCTGTCGCACCCGGGGACATCGAGGGTGCGGGTGGCGCCGGACGCGGCGGCTCTCAGCTCGGCGACCGGGGGGCCTGCCGCCCCGTAGCCGACGGCGACGGCGACCTCGCCGTCGGTCGACAGGAGTGCGCCGACCTCGGCGTCGACCGCCTCGGCGGCGCGCTCGACCGCGGCCTGGAGCAGTGACTCCTCGTCAGCCGTCGCCGTGACCACCGCCACGAACTCGGCGAGCTGGAGGACCGACCAGTGGCTGGACGTGTCCACCCTGCTATCCGATGGCGAGGACCACGAGGGTTTGGTTGTGGAGCCCGCTCTGGCCGTGGGTCCGGGCGATCTCGCCGTAGGTGTAGAAGCCCGCCACGGGCGCGCCCTCGGCGATCGTGGTGATCCGCTCCACCTCCCGTTGGATGCCGTGCTCGCCCAGCACGCCCCGCCGGCCGATGCAGTCGAAGGCCAGCAGGCCGAGCGGGGGCTGACCGTCGAGACTGGCCAGCGCGTCGCGGCACGCGGTGGCCGATGCCTCGAGCACCGATGCCTCGTCGCCCTCCATGGCCCAGGTGAGGCCGCCCTGGGGCACCTGCCCCGCGCACACCAGGGCCCGAGCCTCGAAGTCGGCCTCGTTCACGCAGCGCACCTGTTCGCCGCGTCGCCGCTGGAGCCCGAGCGGGTGGGTGGTGGCGAACCGGGTGAAGGCGGCCGCATCGTGCCCGGCGTCGGGTGGGGCGCCGAGGCGTTCGAGGTACACGTCGAGCGCAGGCTGGTCGTCGAGCTCGAGCACCCGGTTGTCCTCGCTGGCGGTGACGAGCAGCGGATCGCCCACGCGGCTCCAGCCGTGGCGCACACCGATGCCGAACGGCGCCTCCGACGAGATGGCCGCGGCGACCACGCTGTGGCGCAGGACATCGGGCCCGTGGAGCTGGACGGTCTGCTCCATGCGAAGGCCGTCGCCGGCACAGCCACCGACGAGGGGGAGCGCCGCCCCGACCTCCTGGTAGGCCCCCCGCACGATCTCCTCCATGTCGCCGCCGAGGCCGTCGGTGAGCAGGAGGAGCAGACGGTGGTCGCCTGGTGGCAGGTCGGCCGCACACCGGGCAGCCACGGCGCTGGCATCACGGAGGCCGAGGTCGGCGGCGTTGGCGGCGCCCGTGGCCACGCGGAAGCCAGGGCCTCCGAAGGCGGTGACCACCACGGACGCGTCCCCCGCGCCCGCCATCGAGATCTCGCCGGCGGTCGAGCACCCGATCAACGCCACGTCGCCGCTGACCGAGCGCACCCCGTCGAGCAGGGCCTCGTGGTCGTAGCCGTCCCAGCAGAACACCACGAGCAACGCGGCGTCGGCGTGCAGCAGCGCGTCGCGGGCGGCGTCGGCACCGGCCGTGCGCGCGTCGGTGGCGTTGCCGCGTCCCACCCCCACCCACCGCGTGGGCCCGGGCATCCGCGGGCGGTGCCCCTCCATCGTGGCCGTCGTGGCCGTCGTGGCCTGGTCGGTCGAACCCGTTGCAGCCATGTCGCCTCCCCTGTGCGCCCCACGCGAGGCTACGACACCCGGGCCGGTACCGCAGGTGGGCCCGCCAGGGTGAGCCCGGATACCGCCCGGCCGGGCCCCGGTCAGGGGGTGCCGAGTGGGAGTGGCAGTTGCGGCAGCGGGAGTCGCGGGAGCGGGAGCGGCGGGACGGTGACGGGGATGGTGACGGGTGGGATGGTGACGGGTGGGACGGTGGGCACCGTCACCGCCGGCGGCGCCGGCACCGGCGGCACATCGACCGGCGTGCCCGTGCCCGTGGTGCCACCGGTCCCGCCCGTGCCGGCGGTGCCCCCTGTGCCCCCCGACCCGCCCGACCCGCCCGACCCGATGACGCCCGAGGTGGCACCGTCCAGCAGGCCCTGGACCGTGCCCGTCGCCCCTGCCACCGCGGCCGACCCGAGCCCGGTGAGATCGCCACCGAGCGCTCCCGCGGCCGTCGCCGCGCCGGCCCCGGAGGCCAGTGTGGCCACCAGGGTCGCCCTGGCGGTGCGGAGAGTGGTGTGCACCACGTCACCGAGCAGCGTGAACGGCCCGTCGACCACGACGAAGACCAGGTCGTCGACGGACGTGGCCGCCGTCGGCAGGTAGCCGACCAGCAGGCGCCAGGGCCCGTCGCCGGCCACGAGCGACGCGGTCGGCACGCTGACACAGGAGGCGCCCCCCGACGTGCCGTCGCCGGTCGTGCCCACCACGCCGGCGCCGACCGCACCGCTGGTGGCGCCGGTGCCGGACGTGGTGATCAGGGAGCGCAGGGTGGCGGCGGCGGCGCCCCGCACCGTGGTGACCGACGAGGAGGGGTCGAGCGCCGGGAGCCCGGCGATGTCGCCGCGGAACAGCACGGCGCGCACCACCGACCCGCCCGTGCCCTCCGTCGCACCCGAGGTGGTGCCGGTGAGCGCCACGCCGACGGCGTCGTCGCACCGCCGGTCGGTGACGGTCTGCACGCGCACATCGCCGGGCAGGGTCAGCGCGGCCGATGGGGTCGCGGCGGCGCCGCCGGACGTGCCCGCGGGCCTCGTCGCCCCGCCGGCGGTGGGGGAGGCCACGGCGACCGGCGCCCCGCCCTGGGTGGTGGCCGGGCCGGGAGGCGCCACGTCGGTCTGCAGCAGGAGCAGCGCGACGGCGAGCGCGACCGACGAGGCGATGACGGCGGCTCGGGGCGCCGAGCCCCGGAGGCTCTCGACGATGGCGGTGGTGGCGGGCGCATCTGCGGTGGCCCGGCGGCCGAGGTAGGCGGCGGCGGCGGTACCGAGCACCAACGGTGCGACCACCGACCGGAGCGAGCGGTTCAGGTCGGTCACCTCGGACCGGAGCGTTCGGCACCGAGGACAGGTCTCCAGGTGGGCGTCGGCCTTGGCGCGGTCGCGTCGGCCCAGGTTGTCGCGCACCAACGCGCCGAGCCGCTCGACGGTGAAGGCGCAGCTCGCCGGCGCGTCCGACTGCAGGTGGGCCTGCAGGTACGCCTCGCGCAGGCCTTCTCGCGCCCGGTGGGCCAGCGCCGCGGTGGCGTGGGGGCTCAACCCCACGAGGGGGGCCACTTCGGCGGGCGGTGCGCCCTCGATCTCGGTGTGCCAGAGCACCAGCTGCCACCGTTCGGGCAGGCTCGCGTAGGCCTCCGCCATCAATCGGGCATCGGTGCCATCGGGGTCGAGGACCGCTCCGTCGAGCGCGCCGTCGGTGGGATCGGCGGGCTCCTCACGGTCGCGGGCGGTGCGCCAGTGACGACGGCGCAGGGTGGTGAGCAGGTAGGGCCGGAACGCCTCGGTGGGGCCGGCGCCGTTGTGCAGCGCGGCCAGCACCGCGGCGAACGAGTCGCTCACCAGGTCGTCCGCCGCGGCGTGCGAGCGCACGAGTTGACGGGCGAGGCGGCGGGCGGCCGGCTCGTGGCGCCGGTACAGCTCGGCGTAGGCCCCCGACCCGCCGGTTCGCACCTGCTCGAGCAGCGCCGCATCGGAGTCGTCTGCGGGCGCGACCGTCGACACGCCGGACCGATGCCGCAGTTCACTGAGGACGGTGCTGCTCACAGACGGGGTGCTCCGGTCGACGGCCGCCCTGGCGTCAAGGATGACGGAAGGTGCCGTCGGGCGCAATGGTGAAGCCCCGCGGGATCGTCGCCAGCTCGCGCACGAGGGCCACGGCCTCGTTGGCGGTCGCCGGCAGCGGCTCCACCCAGACCGCGTCCTCGGGGCACATCGCCTTCAGGGCGGCCACGTCGTTGGCCAGGGCCGGCCCGCTGTCGGTGAGCACCACCATCGCGTCGGTCGGCTCGAGCAGCGCCACGGTGTCACCCTCGGGAAAGGCGGTGCGGAGCCGGCCGGCGGCATCGATGCGCCGTGCGACGCAGGCGAAGGGCGATCGGTCGAGGCACTGCACCTGCAGGACGACGAGCACCTGCTCCCGCTCCGCCTTCCGGCCGTTGGCGGCGCACTGCTGATAGCGCTGGCTCAGGCGCGCCTCGAGGAACGCGCCGGTCGTGAGGCCGGTGATCGGGTCGGTGCAGCCGGGCGCCACGATCTCCGCGTAGAAGGCCTCGGCCCACGCCGTCCCGGCCACCGATGCGGCGCGGAGCGTGTCCACCCGTGCGACGCCGGTGTCGGCCGGCGTGGGGGCGCCCGCCGGGACGAGCTCGGCGAGAACGTCGAGGTCCGCGAGCAACTCGTCGAGTGAGAGCCCGGCGCCGGCCCGGGCCTCACCGAGCCGCTGAAGGGCCGGCCCGAGGTCGTCGCCGGCGGCGATGGCGTCGACGAGGTCACGCGTGGCGGGGTGGTGCCACTGCTGGCGGCTGAGCCCGAGCCGCATGCGGCTGGTCGCCCCCCAGCGGTCGTGCAGGTCGTCGAAGGTGGCCGCTTCGCTGGGCTCGCCGAGGTCGAGCAGGATGCCCTGGTCGCGGTGCTGGGTGTGCTGGGTGTGCTGGGAGTGATGGGTGATGGCCACGGCGTCTGCCTCCTGTGAACGGTTCTGGAGGCTGGGAGCCACGGTGGCCGCGATCGTCACGCCACTTCTGCGGAGAATCTCCACGTCTGCGGAGGTCTCCGTCTTCTCCGGAGAGGATCTCCGTCGGTGTGCTCAGGTGGGCGCGGCCTCGAGGCCGGCGGTGATCGACAGGGCCAGGTCGCGGGCCAGGTCGGCCGGTCGGTCGGCCGGCGGGTTGACCACCCAGCTCACGATGAGCCGCGTGACGCTGTCGGCCGCCCGGCGGGCCTTCGCCTTGGTGACCCGCGGGCACCGTGCCAGCAAGAGGTCGGCGACCGCAGGAGTGGCCGCCGACAGCACCGGGGCCTGGTCGGACATCAGGAACGGCAGCACCCGCTCGGGCTCGGTCTCGAGCAGTCGCCCCAGCAGCGCGTGCTCGCGGGCGGCAACGAGGGTGGCCAGGATGGCCGCCTCGAGCGCCTCGCGGGCCGACTGGTGGGTGCTCCCCGCCGAGGTGACCACGGCGAGCAGGGCCTCCTCCTCCCGGAGGATGACCGCGGCGACCACGTCGTCCTTGGTGCGGAAGTAGCGGTACAGGGTCTGTCGGGAGAGGCCCGCCCGCCGGGCGACATCCTCCAACGACAGGCGGGCGATGCCGAACACGGCAATGGCTTCGAACGCCGCGTCCAGGATCCGGCCTCGAGTGTCCGCCGCAGGCATCGGTCTCAAGGTACCCGAGGGCCGACCCGGAGTCAGGCTCGCGGCGTCACGGGCTCGGACACGACCCCGCTGAACACGAGGCGGACGAACCAGTCGGCGAAGGCATCCGGCGACTCCTCGAAGGGGTCGAGCACGTAGCTGATGATCAGCCGGCTCAAGACATCGGCGGTGCGGCGCAGGTCGTCCTCGGCCATCCCGGGCACGAGGTGGCGCAGCAGTCCGGCCAGATGGCGGTCGGTGGACGGGCCGGGCAGCGACCCCACCGTGAGGTAGGGGATGAGGGTCTCGGGCTCGGTCTCGAGTAGCCGTTCGATCAGCGGATGGGTGCGGACCCCGTCGAGCGTGGCGACGATCGCAGCCCGCAGCGCGTCACGGGGCTCGTGGGCATCGCGGGTGGCCTCGCGGATCCGCTCGCGGAACCGGCGCTCCTCCCGGTCCACCACCGCGTCGAGCAGGTCCACCTTCGACGGGAAGTACCGGTACAAGGTCTGGCGGGACAGGTGGGCTCGCTTGGCCACGTCGGCCAACGACAGCCGGGTGATCCCGTACACGGCCACGGCGTCGTAGGCCGCGTCCACGATCTGGCGGTGTGTGCCCTTTTCGTCCATTTGGAAAGATGTTACACTATCTGTAAACCTGTTACAGTAGGTTCTTCGACGGGCGGGGAAACCAGGACCGGGCAGGGGCTCGGCGGGGAAGGGGACCATGTCAGTGCTCACCAGGAACAGCGCCAGGGTGTCGATGCCGGAGTCGCCGCCCTCGCCCGAGGGCGTGATCTCCCTGCGGGGTGTGACGAAGTCGTTCGGCTCGCACACCGTGCTCGAGGACATCAGCTTCGACGTCCCCAAGGGGGAGATCAGCGCCATCATGGGCCCCTCGGGGACCGGCAAGTCGGTGCTGTTGAAGAACATCATCGGGCTGCTGCGGCCCGAGCGGGGCGAGATCTTCGTCGACGGCGAGCAGATCGTGGGCATGCGCGAGAAGGACCTGATGCGGGTCCGGCGCAAGATGGGCGTGTTGTTCCAGGACGGCGCCCTGTTCGGGTCACTGAACCTGTTCGACAACATCGCGTTCCCGCTCCGCGAGCACACCCGCAAGACCGAGAAGGACATTCGCGACATCACGTTGGCCAAGGCCAGCCTGGTCGGGCTGCTCGACCACCTGAAGAAGTTCCCGGGCGAGGTGTCGGGCGGCATGAAGAAGCGGGCCGGGCTGGCCCGGGCCCTGTCGATGGACCCCGAGATCGTCCTGTTCGACGAGCCCGACTCGGGCCTCGATCCCGTCCGGGTGAGCTACCTCGACGAGCTGGTGAAGAAGACCCAGGAGGAGACGGGCGCCACCTTCTTCATCATCACCCACAACATCCCGTCGGCCATGCGCACCGCCGACCACATCGGCGTGCTCTTCCGCTCGGGCCTGGTCCGGTTCGCCCCCAAGCAGGAGATGGTGGACAGCGAGGACCCGATCATCCAGCAGTTCCTGGCCGGCCGGGCCTTCGGTCCCATCGGGATGGACGAGCTGGCCACGGAGGAGACCGACGTGGAGAAGGAGCTGGTCGCCCGGGCCCAGGCCCGCTCCGCCGCCGGCACGGAGCACCTCCCGGTCTGATGGCCACCACCACGATCCCCCTCGCCGGCAAGGTGGAGTCGCTGCTCCGCGAGACCGGCACCATGGCCTCGGTCGGCCTCGAAGCCACCCGCAAGGTGTTCAGCCGGCCGTGGCCGCTGGCCGAGTTCCTGGACCAGCTGTGGTTCCTGGCCAAGGTCACCACCATCCCGGTCATCTTGATCTCCATCCCCTTCGGGATGGTCATCTCGTTGCAGGTGGGGTCGCTGATCCGCCAACTCGGTGCCGAGGCCCACCTCGGCTCGGCCCTCGTGCTGGCGGTCGTGCGCGAGCAGGCCCCCATCGCCACCGCCCTGATGATCGCCGGTGCCGGGGGCTCGGCGATGTGCGCCGACCTCGGGGCCCGCCGCATCCGCGACGAGATCTCGGCGATGGAGGTGATGGGCGTGAACCCCATCCAGCGCCTGGTGATGCCGAGGATCCTCGCCGCCACGGTCCTCGCGGTGCTGCTCGACGCGGTGGTGAGCGCCGCGGGCATCGCCGGTGGCTGGTTCTTCGCGGTGCGGGTGAACGGGGTGAGCTCGAGCAGCTTCTTCGCCTCGTTCAACGAGCTGAGCCAGCTGGCCGACCTGTGGATGGCCCTGGTGAAGGCGGCCTGCTTCGGGTTCATCGCCGGCACGGTGGCCTGTTACAAGGGCCTCTACGCCAAGGGCGGGCCCAAGGGCGTGGGTGACGCGGTGAACCAGGCCGTGGTGATCACCTTCGTCCTGTTGTTCTTCGTGAACTTCGTGCTCACGGTCGTCTACTTCAACTTCGTCCCCCAGAAGGTGTGAGATGACCGAGCCCGCTGCCTCGTCGTCCTCGTCGTTCGCCGCCGCCGCCTTCGACCGCTTCGGCCGCCCGGTCGATGCCGCGCTCAACCCGTGGAACCAGCTGTACGACCAGTTGCGCTTCTACGCGATGATCCTGCGCCGGCTGCCGTCGGCGCTGCGCTACCGCAAGGAGATCATCACCCTCATCTCCGACATCACCATCGGCGCGGGTGCCCTGGTGGTGGGCGGGGGGATGTTCTTCGTGATCTTCTCGATGAGCTTCTTCACCGGCACCGAGGTGGGCCTCCAGGGCTTCAAGGGCCTCCAGCAGATCGGTGCCGAGGCGTTCACCGGTGTGGTGTCGTCGGTGGCGAACACCCGCGAGATCACACCGCTCATCGCCGGCGTGGCCCTCGCCGCCCAGGTCGGCGCGGGCTTCACCGCTCAACTCGGCGCCATGCGCATCTCCGACGAGGTCGACGCCCTCGAGGTGATGGGGGTGGACAGCGTGGTGTACCTGGTGTGCACCCGGGTGTGGGCCGCGCTGATCACGATGGTGCCCCTCTACCTGGCGGCGCTGTTCGCCAGCTTCCTGGCCACCGAGCTGGTGGTGACCCGGTTCTTCACGCTCTCGCCGGGGGTGTACCGCCACTACTTCAACCTGTTCCTGCCGCCGATCGACATCCTCTGCTCGTTCGCCAAGGCCATGTTGTTCGCGGTGGTGGTCACCCTCGTCCACTGCTTCTACGGGTACTACGCCACGGGGGGCCCGGCCGGTGTGGGTCAGGCGGCCGGTCGAGCCATCCGGGTGTCGATCATCGCCGTCGTGGTGCTGAACCTGATCCTGTCGCTCGTGTTCTGGGGTGGGAGCGACACCGCGAGGATCGTGGGGTGAGCGCGTGACCCGGGGCTCGCGTGCGCTCGCCGCGCTGGCCATGACCGCGGCGTTCGCGCTGATCGTCACCACCGCGGTGCGATGGGCCTACGGCGCCTACGACGGCGGCTACCAGCTGGTCGGCACCTTCGAGCACGCCGGCCAGGGCCTGATCCCGGGCTCGGACGTGAAGTACCGGGGTGTCGACGTGGGTGAGGTGGACTCGATCCGGCTCGTGGATCGCCGGGCCGAGATCCGCTTCACCATCCACCCGGGGTTCCGGGTGCCGGAGGGCGCCCGGATCGTGGTGCGGCCGAAGACCATCTTCGGCGAGAAGTTCCTCGACCTCACGTTCCCCGGCGGCCCGGACGGCCCCTACCTGCAGGACGGCGACGAGGTGATCCACACGGGCGCCGCCACCGAGGTGGAGGACCTGTTCGCGTCGGCGCAACCCCTGCTGGACGCGATCGACGAGCAGGAGCTGGCCGAACTGGTGGCGTCGGCGGCCCGCACGGCCGACGGCCTCGGCGACGACATCGCCCGGGGATGGGAGAGCGGGGCGGCGACCACCGCGCTGTTGAACGACACGCTCGAGGCCCAACTGACCGCGCTGGCCTCGGCCGCCGACTTCCAGGAGGCCGTGCGCACGGTGGGCGGTGACCTCAACACCATCTCGGCCAACAACAACGTGGCCCTGCCCGAGTTCAACCGGGCGCGGGCCGACTTCGAGCGGGCGTTGGTGTCGCTGCAGGGGTTCGGCGACCACTTCGCCGACCTCATCGAGGGCACGCGACCGGATCTGGACCGCATCTTCACGTCGGGCGACAACGTCATGCGGGTGCTCATCAGCCACCACGACGAGGTGGCGCAGGTGGTCGACGGCCTGGCCAACTACGTCAGCGCCTTCGGCGGCGGGCTGAGCGCCGAGCGCCTGCCCGACGGTTCGGGCTTCGCCTACTTCAAGAACTTCGTCTACGTCGACCAGATCCAGGACGTGCTCTGCAGCGCCCTGGCCGAGACGCCGGCCCAGTTCAGCGCGTTCCGCGACGCGGTCCTGTCGCTGGGCGGGCCCATCGACTGCTCGGGGTACTTCTCGCCGTCGGGCACGCCCCTGCCGCCGGTGATCCCCGCCGGTCAGCGCCCCGCCGCCGCCCAGCAGCTGTCCGACAGCCTGTACGGGCTGGTCGGTGTCCCCGACCAGAGCGTGCCCGCCCCGGTCGACGTGCTGGTCGACCGGGTGCTGACCGCGGCCGGCCTCCCCACCCACGACGGGGGGGCGGGGCGATGAGGCTGCTGGGACGGCTGAAGCGCGCGCTGGCCGCCGAAGGGCGGGTGCTCGTCAAGCTGGGCATCTACACGTTCGGCTGCCTGATCGTCCTGGGCTGGCTGATCTCGCAGGTCGGCAACGTGACGTGGTTCGCCGACCGGTCCGAGTACCGGGCCGAGCTGAACGACGTCACCGGCCTGGTGGTGAACGACGAGGTGAAGATCGCGGGCGTGGAGGTCGGGAAGGTCACCGGCATCTCCACCGACCACGGCCATGCGGTGGTGACCTTCACCATCGACTCGGACGTGGTGCTGCGGGACACGACGCAGGTGGGGGTGCGGTGGCGCAACGTGCTGGGCCAGAAGTACCTGTACCTCTACCCGGCCGACGGCGGCGACGTCCTGGCGGCCGGGAGCACGCTGCCGCTGGAGCAGGCCGTGGACTCGGCCGACGTGGGCGACTTCCTCAACGCGGTCGGCCCGGTGCTCCAGGCCATCGACCCCGCCGACGCCAACGCCTTCGTGCGGGCCCTGAACGAAGGCCTCCAGGGCAACGAGGCCCGTGTCCGCCGGCTGCTGAGCGACACCGCGGGCGTGTCGGACACCCTGGGGGGCCTCGACACCGAGGTGGGCAGCATCATCACCAACCTCGACGACGTGGTGGGTGCCCTCGCCGAGCGCGATCAGGCCGTGGACGCCACCTTGCGCAACCTGTCGTCGCTGAGCGACGACCTGGCCGCCCGCAACGACTCGCTGCAGTCGGTGGTGACCGACTTCTCGCACGTCTCCGAGCAGCTCAACACCCTGCTGGAGG
The DNA here is from genome assembly GCA_964635055.1 of uncultured Microthrixaceae bacterium. Taxonomy (GTDB): domain Bacteria; phylum Actinomycetota; class Acidimicrobiia; order Acidimicrobiales; family DATDAH01; genus JAEUJM01. The sequence continues at coordinate 21,234 of CAZWMT010000025.1, forward strand.
ACAAGCGGGGTGACCTGGACGCGACCATCGCCAACCTGCAGACGATCCTCGACGTGCTCGACCAGAACCGGGCCGGCCTCGAGGACACCCTGGCCACCCTGCCCGAGGGCGTGGCGCCCTACCACCTGATCTCGGCGTACGGGCAGTGGTTCCAGGTGCGGGCCACCATCGCCTGCCTGGCCAACCAGACGACCTGCGCCAAGGAGGACCCGTTCAGCGGCACCTCGACGCCCGTGGGCGAGACGGGGTCGTCGGGCGAGCCGTCGCTCGCCATGATCGTCGGGTTCGCCAACTCGGGCGGCTCGCAGCCCACCGCCGGGCTGCCGGGGAGCGGTGGTGGGCTGCCGCCGGTGGCGGCCACCGCCACCAACACGGGGGTGGGCGGATGAAGTCGTTCACCGAGCGCAACCCGATCGTGATCGGGATCGTGGTCATCGCGCTCATCGCCGCGGCGGTGACGGGTGCGCTGGTGCTGAACGCCGGCGTGTTCAAGGGCCGCTACACGGTGAGCGCCCGCTTCGCCGACGCCGCCGGCCTGCGCCCCGGCGACCGCGTGCGGGTGGCGGGCGTGCCGTCCGGCGAGGTGGCGTCGGTGCACGAGGAGGACGGCCAGGTGGAGGTGACCATGCGGGTGGACGACGGTGTCGAGCTGTCGGGTGACACCCGGGCCGCCGTGGTCGTGGAGACCGTGCTGGGCACCAAGACGGTGAAGCTGGAGACGGGCGACGACTGGGACCACCCCCTCGGCGACGGCGACGTGATCACCGAGACCGAGACCCCGGTCGAGGTGCTCGATCTGCAGAACATCGGCACCCGCCTCTTCACCGAGAGCGACGGGGCCGCCTTCGACGATCTGATCGACAGCCTGAACCAGATCACCGCGGACAAGCGCTCCGACGTCCGGCACATCGTGCGGGGCGTGAACCGGCTGACCAGCGAGCTCAACAGCCGCGACCAGGAAGCACGCGACCTGTTCGACTCGGCCGAGACCCTCACCCGCACACTGGCCGACCGCGACGACGACCTGGCCGACGCCGTGGACGACCTCAACGTGGTGATCGGTGACCTGGCCGACCGGCGCCAGGAGCTCGAGACCCTGCTGGAGCAGACCTCGGAGGCGGCCGGTCGCCTGGCCGACCTGGTCGGCGACAACCGGCCCCAGCTCGACGCCGTGCTGGACGACCTGCATTCGACGCTGGAGGTCATCGGACGGCACCAGGTGGACCTGGCCGCCGGCGTCGGCTACCTCGGCGCCGCGCTCGAAGGGTTCTCGTCCATCGGGTACTCGGGCCCGGACAACACCCCCAACGAGTGGGGGAACATCTTCACCCAGCTGATCGGGCCCGTCTCGCCGGACGGCATCATGGGCGCCTGCGGCCCGTTCGACCGGGCGCTCGACCTGGCCTTCGGCCCCGACCCGCTGCCGTGCGACCAGCGGGAGGGGCCGCTGCCGAACACCTCCGGCTCGACCACCACGCCGCCGTCCGCGGGCGGGCCGACACCGTCGATCCCCTCGACCGACCCTGCCGCCGCCGGCGGCGGGAGCGCGGCGGGCGCCGACCAGCTCGGCCGGCTCCTGGCGCCGCTGCTGGCCACGGGGGGTGGCTCGTGACCCGGAGGCTCGGCAGCGTGGTGGCGTTGGTGCTCGTGCTGGCGGTGGTGGCGCCGTCGTGTGCGCTCGTCGGTCGCGGCGACACCTACCGGGTGGACGTCGACTTCGAGCGCGCCGTCAACCTGTACCCGGGCTCGCCCGTGCGGGCCCTGGGCATCGAGGTGGGCAGCATCACCGGCGTCGAGAACCGCCACGGGGTGGTGCGGGTGACGATGGCCATCGACGACGGCACCGACCTCCCGGCCGACGCCCGTGCCGTGGTGGTGCCGGTCACCGTCCTGGGAGAGCGCTACGTGCAGCTCTCGCCGGTCTACGCCGGCGGCCCCAAGCTCCACGACGGCGACCTGATCCCCATCGAGCGCACCCAGGTGCCCTTCGAGATCGACGAGCTGCTGCGCGGCCTCGACGACTACCTCGGCCAGATCGACCCCGCTCGGGCCGGCGGCCTGGTGACCCACCTGGCCAACCTGCTCGAGGACCAGGGCCAGGACCTCAACGACCTCATCCACAACGCCTCGGGCACGGTCGACCTCCTCGCCGACAAGGGTGACGAGCTGGGGGCGATCGTCGAGTCGCTGAGCCGCCTCACCACCACCCTCGGCGGCCGTACCCAGGCGGTGCAGGACCTGATCCGCAGCTACAACACCGTGACCGGCGTGCTGGCCACGAACCAGGACGACCTGAACGCGTTCATCACGAACCTCGACCGCGCCGCGGTCGAGCTCGGGGGCCTGCTCGAACGCCACCGCGACCCGCTCGGCGACGACATCGGCACGCTCACCACCACGGGCCGGACCCTCGAGCGCAACATCGACCGGCTCGAGCTGGCCCTCGAGTCCACACCCCGCCTGTTCGCGGCGGCGGCGCGGGCCTACGACCCGCAGCGCAACGTGCTGGTGCTGAACAACCAGCTCGAGCCGGGGCTGGCCACCGACCTCTACAAGGCCCGGCTGCGGGACCGCTTGGCGGGGCTCTGCCGGCGCATCATCGTGGCCCTGGGCGGACCGGGCGCCGCCGCGGCGGCCGGGCTGGTGGCCGCGGACTGCGCCGACGCCTCGAGCCCGTTCTGGGATTCGCTGTTCACGAGCGCGCCGGCAACGCCCGACGGTCCCGCTCCGGCCGAGCCCCCGGTCGACCTCCCGGTCACGCCGCCGGCGGTGCCCGAGCTGCCGATCCCCGACCTGCCCACGCTGGCGGACGGGCTCGATCTGCTGGCCGGGCTGATCGACCCCGACCAGCTGGGCTCGTTGCAGGGCCTGTCGCCGCAGTTGCTGGCCGCGGTCGACGCGCTCACCGACCGGCAGGTGGCGGCCCTCGCCTTCCTCACGCCCGACCAGATCGCCGCGCTGCGATCGGTGGGCCCCGCCGATCTCGGGCCCACCATCGACAGCATCATCGCCGGCCGGCTCGACCCCGCCACCCTGCTGGACCAACCGCTGCTTCCTCCCGGGCCGGTCGGCGGGTCCGGGGGCGCAGGAGGCGCGGGCGGCACGGGCGCCGGCCTGGGCGGGGCACTGGGTGGCGCGCTCGGGGGTGGGGGCTGATGGCCCGGATGCCGAGGTCGCAGCCTCGAGGGCGGGGCCCCTCGTTGCGGCTGGTCGTCGCCCTGGGGACGGTCGTCTCCTTGGCCCTCGGGGGGTGCTCGCTGGTCGGGGGAGGTGGCGACACGATCACCGTGTCGGCCACCTTCGACGACGTGGCCGACATGGCCCCGGGCGCACCCGTCCAGATGGCCGATGTGCGCATCGGTCACGTGTCCGGCATCCACCTCGACCGGTCGGGGAGCCGGGCCACCCTCGAGCTCACCATCGACGCCGGCGCCGGGGTGCCCGCCGACGTGACCGGTCGCGTGCGCCGCACCAGCCCGCTGGGCGAGAAGTTCGTCGAGTTGCGCCCGCCGGAGGGCGGCGGCGGCCGCCGGCTCCTGGCCGACGGTGACGAGGTGGCGGAGACCGAGGTGGTCCCTGACTTCGAGCAACTGGTGGCGTCGGGCACCGACGTGTTCGGCGCGGTGGGCGCGTCGCAGATCGCCACGCTGCTGGACGAGGGGGCGCGTGGCTTCGGCGGCCGGGGCACCCAGATCCGCCAGGTGCTCACCAACGTGGCCGACATCGCCCACGGCTACAACCAGCGCACCGACGACCTGACCCGACTGGTGCAGTCGATCGACGAGCTGGCCTCCACCACCGGTCCCGCCGCCGAGGCCCATGCCGAGGCCATCGAGCACCTCGCCCAGACCACCCGCATCCTCGACGAGCAGTCCGACCACCTGCTCGACCTGCTCGACTCGCTCCGTCGGGTGGCGCGAGAGAACAGTGACCTGCTCGAGGCCCACTTCGACGAAGTGGAGCGCCAGGTCGACGCGCTGCGGTCGGTCACCGACGCCGTGGCCGGCGAGCAGGAGGCCCTGGCCCGGCTGGTCCAGAACGGTGCCGAGCACAACGAGGCCCTGCACCTGGGCACCAACGGCGACTTCGCGCAGGTGCTGAACGACTTCGTGCTCTGCGGGTTGCCCGGTGGCGGCGATCAGCCGGGCGACCCCGTCAACTCCTGCAGCGGAAGGTAGGCGTCGATCCGATGGTGCCCAAGCGCGTACTGCTCAACCTCGGGGTGTTCTTCGCACTCTCGTTCGGCCTGGTGATCTACGGGGCGGTCACGTTGCTCGGCAACCCACTGGCCGAGCGCCGCACCGCGACGGCGGTCTTCCCCGACGCCTCGGGGATCCTCGAGAACTTCAGCGCGTCGATGAACGGCGTGGTGATCGGCCACGTCACCGACGTCCGCCTCGACGGCGACGCCGCCCGCGTGACCGTGTCGCTCGACCCGGGCCAGGAGCTGCCGGGCGATGTGCAGGCCAGCATCGTGCGGGCCAGCGCCGTGGGCGAGCAGCGGATCGAGTTCACCCCCATGCGCGGGGGCGACGAGCCGCCGCTGCCCGACGGTGCCGAGGTCCCCGTCGCGCCGAACACCGACCCGCCGGAGATCAGCCGGGTGATCGACACGGTCGACGAGCTGCTCCAGGCCATCCCGGCCGACGACCTGAACACCGTCGTGCACGAGTCGGCCCTCGCGCTGCGGGGCCGTGAGCGCGACCTGCGGGCCCTGACGAGGAACATCGACGTGTTCAACCGGGAGTTCGACCAGCACGAGCAGGGGTTCCGCCAACTGCTGGCCACGTCGCCCGGCCTGCTCGACGCCCTCACCGAGGTGGCCCCCGAGCTGCGCAGCGGCATCCACAACACCGCCGAGCTCACGGGCGTGCTGGCCGACCGCCGGGCCGACCTCACCCAACTGCTGCGCGACGGCGCCGACTTCGGTGCCGTGGCCGACGACCTCATCGTCGACCAGTCGGCCGACCTGGCCTGCCTGGCCAGCGACTTCGCCGCCCTGTCCGACTTCGCCGGCAGCCCCGGACCCCTGGCCGACCTGACCTACTCGCTCGACCACAACCAGGACTTCTTCGGGCCGGTCAACGCGCTGGCGGTCTACGGGCACGCCATCGGCTTCCCCGAATACGGCAGCTCGGAGCGCAACGACCAGGGCTGGCTGCGGGTGCAGACCATGGTGCCGCCGGGTGAGCCGCCGGCCAGCAGGTACTCGTCCATCCGGCCCACGCCCGACATCGCCCCCGGCGGTGCGTGCGTGAACGCGTTCGGCCGGGGCGTGGGCCCCGCCAGCCAGGCCGACCTTCCCGAGCCCGCCCGGCGAGGTGGCTACGACGAGGCGTCGACCGTGCCCGTCGACCTGGCCGCGGTGGACGGCTCGGGGGCCGGCACCACCACGGACCAGGACGCCGCCGCCACCGGCACGGGCGACACACCCCGGGGTGACGACACCGAGGCATCCCGCGGCGGCGCCACCGAGCCCGAACCCGGTGCGCGTGAGGACGCCGCTCCCATCCGATCCGACCGGGAGCCGTCGTCCGGCGCCCTCAGCCTGTTCCAGGTACTCGCCGTGCTGGTCGTCTTCGTGGCGGCCGCCGGCATCGTCCGACTGGTGAGCGTCCTGCGGCGCTCGTCGCACTCATGAGGAGAACCACCATGGCCCTGTCCGGAGCACTGACCGAGGCGAGCGACGCCGAGGCGAGCGACGAGGTGCTCGACGTCGAGCTCGACGCTCTCGACGTCGACGCTCTCGACGTCGACGCTGATGGAGCGGTCGACGACGAGGTCGATGTCGACGCGGACGACGGCGACGATGGCGACTCGGACGCCGAGCGTGAGGGGTCGGCCCCCGCCGGCCGCTCGCGCCGGCGACGGGTGGCGCGGTCCGACGTGGCGGCCGTCGACCGGGATGGCGACCCGTCGTCGTTCGGCCCGCTGACGGTGGTGCTGGCGGTGCTGGCCGTCGCCGGCCTGGCCGGCACGCTGTTCTTCGGCTTCGCGTGGAACCGGGAACGCACCGCCGACGCCGCCGAGGCGTCGATGCGCACCACGGCCAGCGACTTCCTGGTGGCGCTGTTCGACTTCGACGGCCGCACCATCGACGACGACTTCGACAACATCATGAGCTACGCCACCGGGCAGTTCGCCGATCAGGCCGAGGCGCAGTTCGCCGACGACGACACCCGGGCCGCGCTGCGCGAGGTGCAGGCGTCGAGCCGGGTCGAGGTGCGCGACCTGTTCGTCCAGAGCTTCGACGGCGACCGGGGCCGGGTGTTCGCCGTGGTCGACCAGACCATCGCCAACAACCAGTTCCCCCAGCCCCGCAGCGACCAGGTGCGCCTCGAGGTGGGCCTGCGCCGGGTGGACGGTGACTGGAAGGTGGCCACCCTCGACGTGCTCGAGGCCCCCGCGGCCCAGGCCGCGGTCGCCGGCGGCACCGTGCCGACCGGCTCGGGCGGCTGACGCCGGCGGCGGGGCGGCGGCGCTCGGCGGTGGGCGGCTCTCGACCTGAAGCGGGCCCGGGGAGGCGACAAGGGACCGCTCAACGGGTTCTACCCAACCAGGGTCGCCAGCTCGCACCCTTCACGCTGACTGTTCGGTTCGGCCATCCCCGGACCCATCACCGACCCTACGCCTTTCGACCCCCGGCTGTCCTTGGGGCTCTCGCGCGCGGCCCGCTGGGTCCGGCGCCGTCGCTTTCGTAGGGAAGTGGGGGAGTGGGGGAGCGGAACCCCCGTTCAACAGCGGACGTGGGGACTTCGGGGGTTGTCGGGGTGGCGGGTGAAGGTGCGGCCGTCGGGAGAGGTGGCGGTGACGATGCCGGTGACGGGGTCGCGTGCCAGACGCCATCCGAGATGCACCATGCGGTGGTGTCGGCGGCATAGGAGCGCCCCATTGATGAGGTCGGTGAGGCCGCCCTCGTCCCACGGTTTGAGATGGTGGGCGTCGCACCACTTGGGGCCGCGGTCGCACCCCGGGAACACGCAGCCGCGGTCGCGGTAGACGAGGGCGCGTCGCTGCGTCCGGGAGAACAGTCGTTGACGGCGACCCAGGTCGATGATGTTGCCGGTGACGGGGTCGCGGGTGAGGCGCCGCACCCATCCGGTGCACAACAGCACCGACGCGAACGCGAGGGTGGCCCGGGCCCCGGTGGGGAGCTCGCAGCGCCGACCGCCGTGCGGATCGTGGTGCTCGTGCTCATGGTCGAAGCGGGCGAAGAAGGCATCGAGTGCGTCGGGGTGATCGCCGCGGTCGGCCGGGCCGGACGGGCAGCGATCATCGAGGTCGGTGCGGTGGTCGTGGTCGCTGTGGTGGTGGTCGAGGTCGAGGTGATCGTGGTCGCGGTCGGGATGGGCGGTGAGCGCGGCGGCGGTGTCGGCGTCGATCACCACGTCGGCGGTGCCGGTGGCGTCGGGGTCGTTGCCCAACAGGTCGGCGAGCTGGCGGCGGAAGATGTCCATCACGATGTCGTAGTGGCGTTCCACCCGGGTGCGGGGCCCCTCGGGGCAGTCCGGGTCGTCGGGGGTGTCGAGTGCCTCGATCGCAGCCCGCATGATCGCGGCGTCCTCGGCCGAGCCCGAGATCTCGGTGTGGGACCGCCCGCCGAACGTGTCGGCGGAGCGGAACGCCCGCTTCGAGACGTCGACCGGTTCCTGGTCGTCGACCAGGTTGGCCCACTCGGTCATCACCTGGGAGAAGTCCTTGATCAGTGGGTGGTCGCGGGCGATGCCGACCAGCCCGTCCACGCACGCCTCGAACGCGGTCTCGTGGCGGTGCTCGGCCCGTGCAAGAACCCTGGCGTGCGCCAGGCCGATCTCGCCGCCGTCGAGCGCCGCCGCCACCGCGTCGTGGCGGCGATACAGCCCGCCGACCTTCACCAGCGAGCGGGCCTCGCCCTCCGACACCGGCAGGCGGTGGCACAGCCACCCCACCGGCGACAGGAACCCGTCGTCCGCCCACGCGGCGAGCCCGTCCCACTGGGCCAGGGCCCGCACCACCTCGACCTGCAGTCGCTCCGAGGCCTCCGCCAACCCCGACACCCGGTCCGCCAACGCCGGCCCACCCCACCCGTCGCGGCGCTCGGCGGCCACCTCCTTCACCGCCACCAAGAGCTCCGCGTCCAGATCGAACATGGATTCGATTGTACGAAGGGGGTCTGACAGGAATGGTCGGGGGCGTCGGGGCCTTGGGGATCCGACGCAACCGCGGCCGATCGTTCCCCGACGTGCCTGGTGTCAGGTGGATGCTCAGCACCCGGGCCGCCGAAGCAGCGGTCATCGATGCGTACTTCGCCGATCCACTCCGTCGACCCGACGTCACCGTCCCACCTGCCCTCCGCTTCGTGCCGAGGGCCAACGCCTAGCCGCATTGTGTCGTACTGGTTCGGGCAAAAGGGCCGAACGGTTAGGGTGCGCAAGCGGACAAGACGCGTCGGGGCGGAGCAGGAGAGGGGAGCCGGAGTTGGGGCGAGTGCTGACCACGCGCCGGTGTTCGTTACGGTCGGGGGGGCCATGACGAAGGGGTCGGAGGGGGAGACGGGCAAGCGGGGGCTGACGCGTCGGCGGGCCCTCGGCGTGGGCGCGGGCACCGCCGCCGGCGCGTGGGCGCTGGGGTCCGGGACGGCGTCGGCGGCGCCCGCGTCGACAACGACGTTCGATCCCACCGGACTCCAGGTGACCACGGCGAACAACGTCCAGGATGCGCTCGAGCAGGTCGACGCCCGGCTCGAGGGGACCTTCGGCGGGCCGGGGGTGATGAACGTGCGGGACTACGGCGCCGTGGGCGACGGCGTGACCAACGACATGCCGGCGGTGATCGACGCGCTCATCGCCAACAAGTCGGGGCCGAACCCGCTGGAGTGGGTGCCCCGCTTCGACCCGGGCGTCGGTGGCGTCCTGTACTTCCCGCCGGGCAACTACTACCTGACGGGAATCATGATCATCTGGCTCAGCCGGCTCCAGATCGTCGGCGCCGGCTCCGGGGCGACGACGCTCCTGTTCAAGCAGGCCGGGTACAACGGCCCGATCGACTTCGCGCCGAAGCTCTGGATCCACGATCCCCGGCCCGGCCAGCGCGTGCACGACGTAGCCGTCCGGGACCTGACCATCCGCACCGATGTCGCCCTCGACGTGAACAGCCCGCGGGAGGCGGGGGAGAGCCCGTTCCAGGCATATCTGGCTGATCGCGTCACGATCTCGGGCGTCGAGGTGGTCAACAGCCCGGCCTACGGCATCTCGGTCACGGACTGCACCGACCTCGTCGTCGACCACTGCCACACGCGCGATCTGCACCTCGACGGGATCCACCTGCGCGGCGTGAACGGCGGCGCGATCCGGAGTTGCCGGGTCGACCACACCGGCGACGACGGCATTGCCGTCGGCGGGGGCACACCCGATGACCCTGAGTCACGGTTGAGCTACCAGGTGGTGGTTACCTCCAACGTCGTCACCCGGACCGGCTCCAATGGCATCTCAGTGCTCGGCGCCGATGGTGTCATCGTTGCTGACAACAGTGTCCAGGGCACCCACCTTGCGGGCATCAGGGTGGAACAGAACGAGAAGAACGGCGACACGCGGAACGTCATCGTTCGGGGCAACCACATCGATGGTGCAGGGCTCTACGGTGAGGACACGGACGTCCTCTGGGGCGCCGGGACTCCTTACGGGATCGTCGTCGGAAGCCTCTACCCGCCAGTTGCGCACCTCACGATGGACACCGTCATCGTGGAGGGCAATCTCATCGACGAGTGCCGCAACGGCTACATCAGCATCGAGCGATCGGACGATGTCCGGGTCTCGGGCAACCTCTGTTACGGCCCCATCACCACTGAGCAACCGGCGTTCGGCACCCACCAGGAACGTGGGCCGATCGGTCAGGGCCGGATGTTTCCGCCGGGAGCCCCCTACAGCGGCGGCTCGACGCCCGTGTTCCCGGCCATCCGTGCCCGCCAGGCCAAGCGCATCCGGGTGGACAACAACGTCATGCGGCCTGCTACGAACGAGCGCGCCGTCCTGATCGAAGGGCTGACCGCGGCCGACACCATCCGGGCCCGGGTGACCGACAACTCCCTCGACCGGGGCACGTTGCCGCCGCTGGGTAGCCATGGCGTCGAGGAGATCGCGTTCTCCCCGGCCGGCATCGTGGTCAACCAGGGCGGCAACGACATCAACGGCCTCGTCATCACCCCGGTGAGCACCCCTGCCTGACGCGGATCAAGCCGCACTATGGGGAAGCTCAGGACCGATCGCGGACTGCGTCGACGCGGTCTCGAGGTTCGTGGCGTCGGCCCGCGCGGATCGCCCGGATTCGACGTCGTCGTTCCACGCGGTCACGAACGCGTCGTGCGACGGGTACCGGGCCGCCAGCTCGGCCGTGTCCGAACGGGTCGGTGACGCCGAACAGCGCGCAGAAGCGTTGGGGGGCTGGCCCGACCCCGACAAGCGTGGCGACGGGCACGTCGACGGTCCCGCATCGCCTCGAATGGCGTGGCGTCGGCTGCACCCGAGCCGTCGTCGCCCGCGCCCACGACGAGGCCGTAGGCGTCGCAGTGGGCGGTGCCTGCCACTTCCCAACTGCGGAGCGTGTCCGAGTCGGCTAGGCGGGGAAGGCCGGCCGCCCGCCCCGTCGAGGGTTGGTTGGGGCTATCTGGCGAGCTGTTCCAGGTCCGGCCGTAACTCGTTGTACATGGCCGTGGCGACGAGATGGGCGCCCAGTTCGTTTGTTCGCACCCCGTCGAGGTACACCGGATCGGCAGGATCGTCGAGGGCGTCGCTGATGTCGAGAACGCTCGGATCGAGTGCCTGGGTCGCAGCGGCGTAGGCCGACGAGTCGTCTTCGCCCGCCTCGATGGGCAGCCAGAAGTGTTCGATGGGGACGTTGTGGTCGGCCGCGATGTGTCCGGCGAGCACACGGCCCCGGTTGTAGACGGAGACAAGATCCGTGGCGAGCTGCTCCGAACCTGCGGAGCCATTGGCGCCCCAGGCGGGCTGGACCGAGAAGAGGCCCTGAAGGCGGACGCCGATCCGGTGCAGGACGCTGATGTCGGCGTAGCGCTCCCACAGCGATCGGTCGTCCTCAGTGACTGCCTGCTGCGCCTGGGTCAACCCGTACTGGCCGGGATCGCCCGAGGGTGTCTCGAGCTGGACGGCGTAGTCGTCGGGGCCGTCGCCGAACACGACCAGGTCGGGTTGCTCCGCCGATCCCGCAAGCGCCTGCTCGAACCGGAGTGCTGCGGCGAAGTTGACGTCGCCGCGCTGGCCGAAGTTCACCACCCGGATCGGGGTGCCGGCGTCCTCGGCGATGCGGGCGATCTCGGACGGGATCGTGTGCTGATCCCGCTGACCTTCCCCCCAGATGTTCGTGCCCCCGAAGAACCAGACGAGCGGGAGATCTGCGCTGGCTCCCAGGGGCTCGTAAGAGCGCCGCACGCCCTGGTCGATGTTGATGTAGCGACCGGAGACGTCGTCGACTCGGGTTAGGACGAACGGCGCGAACTCGTAGTGCAACGTCGCCAGCTCCCGGCGATAGGCCGGGAACCACGGTGCGTCCCTGGTCGCGGCCGCGATCCTTTCTTCCACGGGGGCGGCGACGCGATCCTGCGTGCCCACCGCGTGCTGCCAGACCGCACCGACGCCAAGATCGAGGGCAAGGAGCAGCGCTACCGCTCCGACCGCGCGCGGAAGCAGGCCGACGAGGTGGCGGGCTCGAGACGGCGCCGCCCGCGTTTCGAGGGCGAACTGGTGCCGGTCGGTGGGTTGGTCATCCCCGGATGGGTGCGGCCCCCACGCGCCGTTCGTGCTCGCGAATCCGCCGAGCGGATCACGCCGGAACACCCAAGAGAGGAAGGAGAGCGGGGCCAAGACCAGCAGCTCGACCAGCCCCAGGAGGGCGACCGTCAGCACCCGACCGACGGTGCTGCCGACTCCGTGGATGGTCCGGTCGAGCCCCCGGCGGAAGCGCTCGGACCTCGAGGCGGCGAGACCGACGAGCATCGAGACGAGCAGGATCACCGCCGCCGCCGTGGCCCGGCCGGCGACAGCGAGGAGACACGCGATGACCGCTCCCGGGGTCGCCGTGCGGAAGAAGATGGCCAGGCGCGATCTCGGCCCAGCGGCGCGCGACCGGTCGGTCGGCACCTCCTTCCAGGTCGTCATGGGGATCCCGTGCCGGGGGAGGCGGCAATGGTGCGAACATCGTCCTGCAGGTGGCTCCACATCGATGCGGCGACCAGTTGGGCGCCGAGTTCGTTGGTGTGAGCCTGATCACTGAATATGGCGTCGGGATCCTCCCCCGAGAGGACGTCGCCGAGGTCGATCGTATGGGGTGGGGCCGGTCGATCAGGCTCCCAGAGGAAACCGGTCAGGTCGTCCACGGCAGTGTGGCGATGTGGCTGCCAGAAGAAGGCCGGCTCGATGTCGTGGCTCCCGGCCAGGTCGTCGGCCAGCGCCCGTCCTCGCTCGTAGATGTCGGTGGTCCGGCTGATGACCACGTCGCGGGGCGGTGAACTCTCGAGGGTCGCCGCACCCGCTGGCTGTGCGGCGAGCACATTTCGGAGGTTGCGGGCGGCGCGTGCGATCACACTGTTGTCGGCCCAAGTCTCCAGCCACGACGACCTCGGCGCGACAGGATCGGCGCCGAACGCGCCGGGCACTGCGGCCGGTGGGAAGTTGCCGAAGTCGTAGATCGTGGGGTTGTCGCTCGGATTCGAGTCGATCCCCTGCTGGGCGAGGACGTCGTTCACGCCGTCGTAGAACACGACGAGGTCGGGAGGCGGTCGGTGGGCGAGCGCCCGTTCGAACAGCAGGACCTCCTGCCAGTGGACGTACGCGAGCTGCCCGAAGTTCGTGACATGAACCGGCACGCCTTCCTGCTCACTCAGGCGGGCGAACTCCGAAGGGATCGTGTGTTGGTCGCGCTGGCCCCAGCCCCACATGGTCGACCCACCGAAGAACCACACCTCCGGTGTGTGTGTGTGGATGCTGCGGTCGGCTCGTACGAATGCCGGATCGTGTCGTCGATGTTGATGAGCGGCTGGTGAGTGTCGTCCGGTAGGGCGAAGAGGTAGGGGGTGTAGGTGTTGGTCAGACGCCCGAACTCGCACCAGTACTCCGTCGCCCACGGGGAGGCGGCGAAGGCTGGGGCCGCCGCCCGCTCTCGGAGCTCGGCCGTCAGGTCCGACGTGCCGAGGCACTGTCCGCTTGTCGGACCCCCGCTTGTCGCATCGGCGGCTGGGAGCCGTTCCCCGAGCGCGGCGTCCGTCTCGGGCCGGACGATGTCCACGAGCGCACCGATCCCGAGGTCGAGGGCAGCAATGATCACGACCCACCCGGCCAGTACACAGACGACTCGCAACCCGCCGTGGAACAACCTGACCGGGCGATGCACCGGCGCATTCTGCCAGACAGTGACTTGCCGTTCCGATCGCCTCTCCACCCAACGCGACGCTGCCATGTTCATCGAGAGTGTCGGCCAACACCACTCCGAGGCATCGGCGTAGCCACGTACCTCCATGTACTCCCGAAGTTCCTCGTTGCCGATCGCACGGCCCTGCTCGAGCCTGACCGCCGCTACTGGTGGGCGTCGGCCTCTGGGGAGACGGCCGGGTGGTTGGTCCGCCGGTAGTGCCACCAGATCGCCGCGAGGCTGGCCATGGTCAGCGAGACGACGAGCAAGGGCGAGCGCTCCGTCGGCCCGGCGGACCGCGCCTCCGCCCGGCTGCTGTCCGGGAGCAGGCAGTTGGTCGGCAGGGGGAGGGGCGGGGTGCCAGGTGGGCAGAGGGGCAGGCCCGGGACGGTGGGCAGCGGCGGGATGGTCACCGGGGGGACGGTGATGGGTGGCAACGGCGGCAACGGAACTGGGGAGGGGGGAGCGGTGGGGAGGGGCGATGACCCGCTCCCTCCGGTTCCGTTGCCACCGCCGCCGGTACCGCCGCCCCCGGGTGCCGGCGATGGGGTCACCGGCGGGGTGGGCGCAGCGGGGGATGGCCGAGCGGGGTCCTCGTCGTCGGTGCGAGGCGGGCGCCGGTCGGCAGCGGTCAACTGGGGGGGCTCGCCGTAGGCGAGGGGGCCGTCGTACTCGGGCAGGATCGTGGCCGGGCCGAACTGGCCGAGCCCGAAGCGGTCGAGGATGTCGATCCGCCAGAAGCTGGTGGCGCCCTGGCCACCGTCGATGTCGAAGCTGATGTGCACGTGGTCGGTGTGGGCGTTGGGGCCGTTGTAGGGGCGCCATCCGGCGGCGGCGTCGTAGGCGCTCCAGATGTGGCCGTTGAAGATCAGGTACATCACGCCGAGGCGCCGGGCCATGGCGAACTGGTGGCCGTACTCGTCGGTGGCCAGCAGCCAGCCGATCACCTCGGCGGCGTGCTGCTTCTGGGTCGGGTCGTTGACGTCGACCGCCCAGTCCCACGCCCGGCCTTCCTTGTGCTCGCTGCGGCCCCCCTGGGCGCAGTCGCGGCTGATGCCGAAGTCGCCCGAGTCGGGGTAGGTGCGCAGCACCAGGTCGTGGAACCCGACGGTGCCGGGCTTCGCGCTGGGCGAGCACACCTGCTGGGGCTGGTAGCTGGCCAGCGGCTCGATCTCCTCGTCCCAGAGCCCGATCCACGGTGAGTCCTGGCCGAGGGTGGTGGCGTCCACCGGGCTCTCGCCCGGCACCAGCCCGGGCGCTCCGGCACCGATGTCGGGCACCTCGGCCGGCACCGCGGGTGGGGCCGGCTCGGACGTGGTGGTGGTGCCCACACCGGTGTCGTCACCGCTCCCGTCGGCGGGCTCGGTGGTGCCGGGTCCAGCACCGGGTACCCCCGCGTCGCCGGCATCCGGGGTGGTCACCGGCACGTCGCCCTCGGTCTCGTCGGAGGTGGGGACGATGTTGATCTGCCAGCGGCCGTCCTCGTAGCGGGCGGTGAAGCCGGCGTAGGCGAACTCGCTGCGCCGGCAGCGGACGATGCCGTTCACCCTGGTGGTGTCGCGGTCCGGTGCGGGGCCGACGGGGCTGACGTGGGCGCCGCGCCGGTACCGGTCGTCGGGGCCGTTCCAGCTGACGTCGAGCCGGTCCTCGGGGCAGGTGCCGCCGCTGCGGAGGGGAACCGCCTGCAGCTCCGTGGCCATGGCCACCGCGGACTCCTCGGCGCCTGCCCTGCCGCGCCGCTCGCTCCCCTGCGGGAGCGGGGGGCGGGGCCGCTCGTGGGCCACCGCGGGCGCATCGCTGCCGCTCAACGTGGCGGCCAACACGGCGACCCCGCCGAGCAGGGTGACCAGCACCACGGCGAGACCCGTGATCACCCATCGCCTCTGTCCCTTCGGCACTGCCCGCATCTCAGCCCCCTGTGGCCCGACGCAGCCGGTCTGCGTCCCCGACGTCCTCGACGGTCCCTGCATGTTACATCACGACAGAAGATGTAACAAGTTCAACCGGCGAGAACCTGGGATCACTCGTCGGTCTGCACCACCAGCACGTCGCAGGGGGCGTGGTGCAGGACCGCGTCGGCCACGCTGCCCAGCAGTCGGCGGGCGCCGCGAAGTCCCACCGAGCCCACCACCACCAGGTCGGCGCCGTGCAGGAACATGGCGTCGAGGAGCACCGCGGCGGGCACGCCGTCGTCGCTGCTGACGGTGACGTGTGGGGCGCCCTCCGCCAGGGCGATGGCCCGGCCCTCGGCGGCGGTGGCCTCGGCCTGGGCGCGGTCGGTCACCGACCAGGCCAGGTCGCTCGGCACGCCCACCTGTCGGCCGGCGACCGCGGCCGACGGCGTGCCGGCGAGTTGGGACATGGCGTCCGCGTGGGTGCGCGAGAACGCGGTGACGATCACCAGCCTGGCCCCGTGGGTGCGGGCCAGCATCCCGGCCTCGCGCACCGCCCGGGCCGCCGTCGCCGAGCCGTCGGTTCCCACCACGATCGTGCCGTAGGTCATGGGTGACAGTGTAGACAAGACGACGTAAGCTGTCACTATGTCGTCCCCTTTCGCTGCAACGACCGGCGGCCCGCGCTACGGACGGGTCCTCGTGGGCACCGACGGGTCGGTCACCGCCGACAAGGCCGTCGACCGTGCCGTCGACGTGGCCCGCACGCACCACGCGCGGCTCACCGTCCTCTCCGCAGGACGACGGGCCGAGGACGTGCTGCGGGGCGAGGAGGCCCGTCTCGCCGACGCCGGCGTGGAGCTCACCCTCCGACCGGTCGCCGGTGACCCGGCCCACGCGCTGATCGCCGAGGCCCACGAAGGTGGCTACGACCTGCTGGTGGTCGGCAACCTGGGCCTGTCCGGCTTTCGCCGGCTCAACCCGCTCGGCTCGGTGCCCGGCAAGGTGAGCCACCACCTCCCGTGCTCGCTGCTGGTGGTCAAGACCACCTGACCGTCAGCAAGATCACCTGACCACCATCAGCCCGCGGGGCTGGTGGTGGCGGCCGCCCCCGCACCGGCGCCACCGGCGGGGTCGAGACCCTCCTGGGTGGTGGCGAGGAACGTCAGGTCGTCGGCCTTCCACGCGCCGCCCTGCTTCTTCAGGTCGATGCGCACGTACGACCCGGCCAGGCGGCGGGTACCGATCGTGCTGCGGATCACCGCGTCGAACGACACCACGGCGGTGGCGGTGTCGTCGCTGAGGTCGCTGACGTACACGTCGCGCACGTGCACCCGGCCACGCGCCCGCAGTTCGTCGACCACCGGCTGCAGTTCCTCGAAGAACGCGTTCTGGTAGGTCTCGGCGTACTCGGCGGTGGCCAGGTCGGTGACCGCCTGCAGGCTGCCCTCGAGGTCGCGGTGGTCGTAGCTCATGGTGGCGCTGGCGAACCGGCCCGCGACCGACGCGGCTGCCTGCCGGTCGTCCCGGGCCGACTCGAGGTGGTCGGCCCGCACGAACGACGCCAACGCGATGGCGAGCATGGCGACACCCCAGAGGGCCACGCCCCCCACCAGCAGGGCCCGGCGTGGGCCGGCACCCCGACCCGTGGGCGCCTGTCGGTCGGCGTCGGCGTCCGCGTCGAGGTCCTCGCGTCGATCGACCGCGGGACCGACAGGATCGAGATGGACGGCGACATCGGCGCCACCGTCCAGGACCGCGCCACCGTCCAGGACCGCGCCACCGTCCAGGACCGCGTCACCGTCGAGGACCGCGTCGCCGTCGGGATCGCCGCTGACGCGCCGCGGGCGCTCCTGGGCGCGGCCCGTGCCCTCGCGGCGGGCCCCTCGCGGGCGGGGGTCGATCTCGATCCCGAGGTCGTCGGTGGGGTGCTCGTCAGCCATGGTGGGCATCTCCGTCCAGCCTTTCGAGTGGTCGCTGCGTACGTGGTGGCAAGGGGTGGGTCGTGGTCGATCGAACGGCGGTCAGGCGCGGTGGCGGCCGGGGAGCCAGCGCCACGGGCGGACGGCGGCGAGGGCGGCCAGCGCGAGGAGCACGAACACGATCACGAACGGGTTGAAGCGGTGGTCGTCGCTGCGCTGTTGCGACGAGGCCTGCTCGCCGGGCTCGTCGCGCGGCGCGCCGGGGTCCACCGCGGGGCTGTCGCCGGTGCCGCCGGCCGCGCCCGCCGAGGCGGCCGTCGGGCTGCCCGACGGTGCGCCCACCGCCGACAGGTCGGGGCAGGCGGCCACCGCCGGGACGTCGGGCAGCTGGCGGGGCTGGTCGTACACGGGCACCGGCTCCTCGCCGCCCACGTTGAGGGGCGGGATGGCCCGGATGTAGGGACCGTCGGCCTCGTTGGCCACCACACCGCCGGCCGAGGAGTCCTGGAAGACGGCCTCGGCGTCGGGCCCGGTCGCGAGCAGCTGCTCGATGGCACCGAGCAGATCGGGGCGGCCGAGCCGGACCGCCAGCTCACCCAGGTCGCCGAGCACGCAGCTCACCTCCGGCTTCGACCCGGCGAGCAGGTCGGCGGTGCGGTTGGCCAGGCTGTTGCCGTCGGTGAGCACCCGCTGCAGGTCGGCGTTGGCGGCGGTGAGGGTGCCGGTGACGGCGACGGCGTTGTCGAGGCCCCGGCCCAGCTCGGCGCGGTGGGCGGACAGGGTGCTCACCAGGTCGGCCATGTTGGCGGTGAACTCCTCGACGAGGTCGGCGTTGTCCGCGAAGGTGTCGAGGGCGTCGCTGCTGCCCGTGATGATGCGGCGCAGGTCCTCGGACCGGCCATCCAGGCCCACCGCCAGCTCGTGCAGCAGCGTGTCGAGGTCATCGGCGGGAACGGCGCTCACCAGTTGGTCGAGCGCGTCGAACAGGTCGGCGTAGGCCAGCGGGGTCGAGGTGCGCTCCCGGGGGATGTGGGCCCCCGGCTCGAGGAACGGGCCGTCGGTCGACGCATCGGCGGGCGGCACCACGTCGACGTAGGGCTCGCCGATGGCCGACTTGCGCCGCACGGCCAGGCTCGACCCCTCCGGGATGTGACGACCCTTGTCGATGGCCATCAGAACGGTCACGCCGCCGTCTTCGAGGTCGACCGCACGCACCCGCCCGATCGGGGTGCCCAGGTAGCCCACGTCGAAGCCGGGCTGCAGGCCGGGCGAGCTCTCGAAGTCGGCGGTGATGGTGTAGGGCCGGTCGAACACGTCGATCTGCAACACGTTGCCCACCGCCCACCAGGCGAGCGAGAGGCCCAGCGCGGCGAAGACGGCGAGGTTCACCGCCACCCGCCGGTTCACCCGCCCGCCCCCGGGATGGGGAGCGGCACGCCCGTGCCACCGGTGCCACCGCCGCTCCCGCCGACGCCGCCGCCCGGCACGCCGGGAACGGGCACCGGCACCGGGGAGGGGGCCGGGGTGGTCTGGCCGGACGAGGCGCCGGCCGGGCACAGCACGGTCAGCTGCGTGGCCAGGTCCGTCGCCAGCGTCCCGTCGACCGCCGTCTGCAGCCCGTGCAGTTGGTCGCAGACCGCTGCCGGCAGCGCGACGTCGGGCAGCGTGCCCAGCAGGCCGAGGATCGAGCTCACCAGGTTGTTGACGTCGTCGAGGCTGTTGCGGGGGTCGGCCGGCGCGCCGCCGGGAGCGGTCGGGGCGGCGGGCGTCGCCGGGACGGGTGCCGGCGCGTCGCCGATGGCGCCCGAGGGGGTGGCCACGCCGCGGGCCCAGATGAACTGGGCCTGCGCGGCGGCACCGGTGTCCCTGGCGGCGACGTTGTTCGAGATCTTGACCAGGAACTGGTCGACCGACTCGAGCAGCGACTCGATCAGCGGTCGCTGGCCCGCCAGGGTGGCGACGATGGGGTCGAGGTCGTGCAGCGTGTGGATCAGGTCGTCCAGGTGGGGGACCAGCACCGTGCTGGTGCTGACCTGGCTCATGTTCCGGATGCCCCGTAGCGCGGCCACCATGCGATCGCGGTTGGCGGCGAGCGTCACCGAGGCGCCGGCCAGGTCGTCCACCAGCCCCGCCACCCGCTGGTCGTTGGCCGCCAGGTCCCTGGTCAACTGTCCGAACCCGTCGATGGTGGTGGCGATCTGCTCGCGCTGCGAGTCGAGGTCGGTGACCACGGTGGACAGGTCGGCCAGCAGCTCGTTCAGCTCGTGCCCCCGACCCCCGAGCGCCGCGGCGCCGGTCGAGACGATCGTGCTCACGTCGTTGGCGGTGACCGCGCCCAGGAACTCGATGGCGCGCTCGGTCACCTCCTCGAACTCGGCCTCACTGGTGGTGCGGGTGATCTCGTCCCCGGCGTGCAGGAGCCGGCCATCCGCCCCGCCCGGCGAGGTGGCGGGAAGCCGCAGCTCGATGTACTGCTCGCCCAGCAACGAGGTCTTGGCCAGGACCGCGGTGGTGTCGACCGGCAGCGGGTGGCCGTCCTCGATCGCCATCGTCACCCGCGCCCGGTAGCCGTCGAGACGCACACCGGTCACCGTCCCGATGGTGACGTCGGCCAGCTTCACCGAGTGCCCGACCACCAGGTTGCTGACGTCGTCGAACGTGGCGGTAAGGACGAGGTCGCCCTTGGGTGACCCGGCGGTGCGCAGCGAGCACGCCGGCGCCAGCACGGCGAGCACGAGCACCGCGACCAGTGCTCGGGTGACGCGGGGAGGGAGGCGCTTCACGGGCAGGTCACCCCCGGTTGCGGCACGCAGGGGGCCTGCAGCTGCAGCCCGAGCGCGGTGAACAGAGGTCGCAGCACCTCGGCGGTGATGGGTGTGAGGTTGATGCGCTGCACCAGCACGCCCATGCCGGCGTCGTAGGCCCCGATGAGCCCCTGCGAGTTGCGGTTGAGGGCGTCGACGAGCAGCGCCACCGCGCCCAGGTTGGTGTGCACCGACCGGGTCAGGCGGGCGAGTTGGGCCAGGTCCTCGGGCAGGTGGTCCTGCGCGCTGCGCACGATCCCGTCGCCCTCCTGCGCGAGCTGGCCGAGGCCGACCAGCAGGTCCTGGATGTCCTGGCGCTCGTCGGCCAGCACCCCCGAGGCGGTGGCGAACGAGTCGATCACGTGGCCCAACTGCTCCTCGCGTCGCCCGAGCGTGCCGGCCAACTCGTTCAGGTTGCCGGCCACCGCCACCAGCGAGTCGTCCTCGGTGGCCATCAGCTGCGACAGGTCGCCCATCTGCGTGAGGCTCTCGTTCAGCAGGTCGCCACGCCCGTCGAGGGTCTCGGCCCCCTCGTGCACCAGGCGGGCCACCTCGTCGGGGTCGAGGCCGCGGGCCAGGTCGGTGAACGCCTGGAGGGCCTCGTCGGGCTCGGCCGGCACGGTGGTGCGCTCGATGGGGATCACGTCGCCGTCGTGGGCGCGCGCCTCGCCCTCCTGCCACGCGGGGAACAGGGTGACGCTGCGCTCGCCGATGAGCGACAGCGGCACCACCGCGGCCTTCACGTCGGCCGGCACCGGCACGTCGTGGTCGACCGATATCTCCACCCGCACCCGGTTGCCCTCGGGCACCACGGCGTCGATGGTGCCGGCGTCGAGCCCCATCACCCGCACGCTGGAGCCGGGGTAGACGGCGACCGCCCGGCGGAAGTGCACGGTGAGGTGGACCGAACCGGGGCCGCCCCCCGGCCGGCCGATGGCGCAACCGCCGCCGAGGAGCGACACCACCAGCACCATCGCCACGGCCCGGGCGCGTGCCCCCGACCACCTCATGGAGCGGTCGCCTGGGTGAGGCCCAGCTGCGGGTAGATGCGGGCGAGGGCGCCGATGACGTCGGGGCCGAGCGACGTGGGCAGCACGTCGATGTAGGGGCCGTGCGACGCGATGGCCGACACCTGCTGGTAGGTGGGGCCCGACCAGGCCAGGATCGTGTCGACGTCGTCCTGGTGGGCGGCCACCGCGTCGGTCGCCACGTCGAGGTCGTCGAGGATGGCCTCCAGCTGCGTCCGTCGGGTAGTGACGATGTCGGCCAGCCGGGCGACGGCATCCGAGCCGTCGCCGAGGATGGTGGCCAACTCGGTGCGACGGCGGGCGATCTGGTCGAGCACCACGTTGCTCGAGTCGATGAGCTCGACGATGGCCTGGTCCTTCTCGGCGAGGGTGGCGGTGAGCGACTCGCTCTGGTCGAGCAGGTCGTGGATCGCGGCCTGGCGCTCGTTGAACGCCCGCGACACCTCGGTGAGCGCCCGCAGCACCCGCTCCACCCGTGGCCCGTTGTCGGTGGCGATGTCCGCGAATTCGGTGACCATGCGGTTGACCGCGTCGGTGTCGATGGCGTCCACCACGTCGGTGGTGGCGTTGAAGGTCTCGGTCACCGAGAACGGCACGCTGGTGCGCGAGATCGGGATGCGTCGGCGATCGGCGGGCAGGTCGGCCATGCGGGGCGTGCCCGCCACGTTCTCCAGCCGGATGTACTGGCCGCCGAGGAGGGTGGAGAGGGCGACCCGGGCGGTGGTGTCCGGCCCGAGGGCGACATCGTCGTCGACCTCGAAGGTCACCACCACCTGCCCCGCACGGCGATCGGCCGCCAGGCCGGTCACCTCGCCCACCTCCACCCCGGCCAGCCGTACCAGGGAGCCCGATTTGAGCCCGGCGGCGTCGGGCAGCACCGCCCGCACGACGTAGCGGTGCTCGAGCAGGTCGAGCGATCCGACCGCGAACGCAGCGACGCAGAGCGAGAGGATCACGGCCACGGCCACGATGCCCACCGAGCGCCGGTTCATCTCCGTGAACCGTCCGGGGGTCAGGCGCTCGAGCAGGCGGCGGATGCGGCCGGTGGCGGCGACGTCGGCCCGGGTCACGGCGCCCCTCCTGGCAGGAGGCCCTGCAGCGCGCCCGCGCTCGGGGTCTCGGGTGTGTCCGTGCCGGCGGGGCCGAGCGGCCCGAGGTTGGCCAGGGCCGCGGGCCCCGCGGACACGCTGGCGGGCCCGCTCAGGCCGGGCAGGTCGGTGGGTGTCGGGCACGGCGGCGGGCCGGCGGCGAAGCACAGCGCCTGGATGACGATGTACTCACCGCGGTTGGTCACCTCGTGCAGCGCGCTCAGCCCGCCCGGCAGGTGCTCGAGCTGGGCCTGCACCGTGTCGATGTTGTCGGTCACCGTGTCGGTCACCGTGGCCAGGTTGGCGATGATGCTCTCCAGGTCGCCCTGGTTGGCCGTCAGCACCTGGTCGAGTGAGCCGGAGTAGGTGGCCAACTCGGTGAGGGTCGAGTCGAGCAGGTCCTCGTTGCCGGCGAACGTGTCGGTCAGCAGGGCCAGGTTGTCGATCATGGTGGCGATCTGGTCGTCCCGGCTGGCCAGCGCGGCGCTGACCGTGTCGAAGTCCTCCAGCAGCTGGCTGATGGTGTCCTGGCGGTCGGCCAGGGTGTCCAACAGCTCGCCGGCGCTGTCCAGCAACTGGTCGACGGCGGCCTCGTTGCCGTTCAGCGCCTCGCTCACCGCGGTGAGCAGCGTGTTGAGCTGGGCCGGGTCGATGGCCGACACCAGGCCGCCCAACTCGTTGATCAGGGCGCCGATGTCCACCACCGAGCGGGTGCGGTCGATCCGGTCGCCGTCGGCCACCATCGACTCGGCGTCGCCGGGCTCGAGGTACACGACCCGCTGGCCGAGCAGGTTGCGCCAGCGCACCGCGGCCACGCTGTCGGTGGGGATGCGCAGGTCGGCGTCGAGCGACAGTCGCACGATGGCCCGGCCGTCGTCGGTCGTGTCGATGCCCGACACCTGGCCCACCTTCACGCCGGCCACCTTGACGTCGTCGCCCTTGGTCAGGCCGGTGACGTCGTCGAAGGTGGCCACCACCGAGTAGGTGGGGCCGAACTGGATCTTGGCGATCTGCGCGCCGATGAACCCCGTGAGGGCCAGGGTGAGCACGGCGAAGGCCCCGAACTTGGCGGCGGTGCGGATCATCCCTGCGCCGCCACCTGTGGTCCGGGATCGACCGTCGGCAGTTGGCAGTCGGGCACCACCACGAGGGCCCGGCACGGGTCGGAGCCGAGCAGGAACTGCTGGGTGGCCATCAGGTAGCCGGCACTCGACGGCACGCGGATGACCTCGGACAGCACGCTGCTGTAGCTCTTGACGAATCCCAGGTAGCCCACCAGGCCCGGGAGCTGGCCGGCGGTGACCGACGAGAGGTCGGCCGATGCCGCCGTGGCGGGGCCGAGCACGCCGCGGTTCTCGTTCAAGACCTCGGCCAGGTCGGACGACAGGCGGGCCGTGCCCTCGAGCAGGCCGGCCAGGTCGTCCTGGCCGCCGGTCAGGGTGCGGACGGGCGCCCGGGTGTTGTCGGCCAGCGCCACGATGGTGTCACCCCGGTCGGCCAGCTCACCCGACAGCGCCGCCATGGCGTCGAGGAGGGCGTGGCGGTCGTCGGTGCTGGCGATGGTGGCGTCGAGCACCGTGCGCCCGTCGGTGACCGTGTCCGACAGGGGACGTTCGAGGCCGTCGACGCCGTCGGCGAACGTGCGGAGGATCACCGTCAGGTCGTCGGGGTGGATGGCCGCCAGCAGGCGGTCGGCGTCGCCGAGCACGTCGCTCAGCTCGAGCGCGGTCTCGGTGCGGGCGATCTCGTCGCCGGCCCGGTAGTAGGGGCCGTGGCCCTCGCCGGCGCCGGGCACCAGGTCGACGAACTTGGGGCCGAAGATGGAGATGGGGCGGATGGCCGCGACGGCGGTGGTGGGCACCTCGGTGCCTGGCTCGAGGTGCATGGTGACGATGGCCCGCCCGTCGCGGCCCACGTCGATGCCCGTCACCGTGCCGACGTTCACCCCGCGGACCTTCACGTCGGACTGGGTGTCGAGGTTCTGGCCCGCCTCGGCGAAGCGGGCGGTGAGGGTGTAGCCGGGGTCGTAGGCCCCGAACGCGGCCCTCATGGACACCGTGACGGCCATGGCGATGACCACCATGGCCACGAGGCCGACGACGGCCTGCTGGTTGGGGCTGATCCGCTCGAGCACCGCAGTCCCCGATCAGCCCGTCAGCGTGACCGTGCTGCCGTCACCCCAGAAGATGAGCGACAGCACGAAGTTGATGACGACGATGGTCACGATCGACGCCCTGATGGCCCGCCCCACCGCCACGCCCACGCCGGCGGGCCCGCCCGAGGCGTAGTAGCCGTAGTAGCAGTGGATCAGCGTGACCGCGATGGTGAACACCACCATCTTGATGACGCTGTAGACGATGTCGATCGGCGGCAGGTAGAGCCGGAAGTAGTAGTCGTAGACCCCCGGCGAGAGGCCGTAGAACTGGGTGGTCACCAGCTTGGTGGCCCAGAAGCTGGCGATCAGCGAGATGAGGTAGATGGGGGTGAGCGCGATCAGCGTGGCCGTCACCCGGGTGGCGACCACGTAGGCCAGCGGCGGCACGGCCATCACCTCGAGGGCGTCGATCTCGTCGCTGATCCGCATGGCGCCGATCTCGGCGGTGAAGCCGGCACCGACCTGGGCTGCCAGCGCCGTCGCCGCGATCAGGGGCGTGACCTCGCGGACGTTGGCGAAGCTGCCCACCAGGCCGGTGAAGGCCTCGGCGCCGATCTGCTCGAGCCCCTTGTAGCCCTGCAGGCCCACCTCGGTGCCGGTGAAGAACGACATGGTGAACACGACGAACACCATCCCGCTGCCGAAGATCCACGCCCCGGCGCCCACCGCGATGTTGCTGACGTGGCGGGCCACCTCGTCGCGGTAGCGCAGGCGTCCGATGATGTCGGTGCCCACCCGGCCGAGCACCCGCGCGTAGAAGAGCAGGTGGGCGCCGAGCTCGGCGAACAGGTCGCGGATGCCGCGGGCGGCGCCGGCGGCGATGGCGACCGGGTGGCGCAGGGCGACGGTGGGGGCGGTCACGGCGGCACCTCAGGCGTCCTCGCTCACACCTTGGCCGGCACGAGGACGAAGTAGAGCGTGGTGATCACGTAGTTCGCCGCGAAGATCAAGATGAAGGTGAGCACCACAGCCTGGTTGACCGCCCGCCCCACCCCGGCAGGGCCGGTGTCGCAGTTCATCCCCTTGTAGGTGGCGACCATCGCGGCGATGAAGCCGAAGATCCATGCCTTGAAGAGCGACGCCAACAGGTCGGACAGCTGCAGGAGCGACGTGGCGCCCTCGAAGTAGGCCCCGGGCGTGACGCCCTGCAGGACCACGTTGAAGAAGTAGCCGCCGGCGACACCCGAGAACACCACCAACGACACGAGGAGCACACCGACGGTGCTCGAGGCCCAGAGGCGGGGGGTGACCAGCCGGTAGATGGGGTTGACGCCCATGACCTCCATGGCCGCCAGCTCGTCTCGTATGCGGCGCGACCCCAGGTCGGACGACATGGCCGAACCGCCGGCGCCCGAGATCAGCAGCGCGGTGGCCACCGGGGCCACCTCCCGGACGATGGCCAGCACCACCGCCGAGCCCGTGGCCGAGCCGGCGCCGAGCTGGCGGGCCAGCTGGCCGACCTGGAGCGAGATCGTCGCCCCCAGAGGGATCGCGATCAGCATCACCGGCAAGGTGGTGACCCGAACCAGGAACCAGCACTGCACCAGCCACTCGCGCCACCAGCTCTTGACGTCCCACGTGCGCCGGAACCCCTCGCCGGCGATGGCGAACATGGTCCCGGTCTCGTCGAGCGTCCGTTCGACTCGCCCCAGCATGTGCCTCCAGCCTTCCCCTGTGTGCGGTCCGCCACGCCCGTCCGGCATCACGATGTCACAACTTGGCACTATCTGTCAATTCGTAACATCATCGTGGACCGAGGTGGTCCTGCGAGGGCTGCCGGGCGGCAGGGACGCGCCGCGCGACTTCCCAGCACCGCTCGCCGTCAGTTGCTAGACAAGGCGCCGACCGACATCGTCAAGGAGCCCTGCTGTGCCGAACCCCCAGAACGCGATCCTCACGAACCTCACCAAGTACCAGTGGTACACCCACCTGAGCCGCACCGAAGGCGCCGACCTGGGCGTCATCAAGGCGGCCCTCCGGGATCTCCGCGCACTCGGCGCCGAGGTCGGCGTCACCACCCCCGTCAACGTCTGCATCCTGTTCGGCCCCACCCTGCTGGCCGACCTCACCGACGACGTCCCCGACGACTTCCAGGCCTACCCCGGCTACGAGTCGCCCGACGGCAAGGTGGCCAAGGGCACCCAGGAGGAGTTGTTGATCTGGATCCACTCCGACGACAAGGACCTCTGCTGGGAGGCCCAGTACAACTTCCGCACCGCGGTCTCGGGGCACATGACCGTCGCCCGGGAGACGCCGACGTTCATCTACCGCAACAGCCTCGATCTCACGGGCTTCATCGACGGCACCGGGAACCCTGCCCCGGAGGACCAGCGCGACCGGGGCATCGTGCCCGACGGGCAGCCTGGCGCCGGCGGGTCCTTCTGCATCGCCCAGCGGTGGGTGCACGACCTCGACTACTTCAACGGCCTGTCGCTCGAGGACCAGGAGAACACCTTCGGCCGCACCAAGGCCGACTCCACGAAGCTGGCCGTCCAGGTGCCCACGTCGCACCTGGCCCACGTCGAGTTGCGCGAAGGCGAGACCGCCGACGAGTCGACCCCCAAGCGGGGCGAGATGGTCCGCCGCTCCACGCCCTACGCCTTCCACGACGGCACCATCGGGCTCTACTTCATGGGCTTCTGCCGCGAGCAGGCGCCCATGCGCGAGCGCATGGAGGCCATGTACGGGATGAACGGCCAGGCCCGCGACGCCATCACCGACTACTCGACCCCGGCGTCCGGCTCGTTCTACTTCGCCCCGTCGGTCGAGACCCTCGACGCCGCCCTGGCCTGACCGTCAAGGCCGGGCCTGACCGTCACGGCCGGGCCTGACCCTCGACGAGAGGTCGAGCCTCGCGGTCGGCCGGCGCGAGCCGGCCGGCCGTGGGCGCCGTCAGGAGCGGTGCAGTGGCTCCGAGTGGTCCCAGTCGGCGAGCAGGGTGCGCAGCGCCGTGAGCAGGATGAGGGGCTGGTCGAGCATGGCGTGGTGTCCGGCCTCGGGCAGCTCGATCACCGGCGCCACCCGGCCCAGCTTGTCGTACATGGACAGGCCGATGTCCTCGGTGACCAGCCCGTTCTCGGAGCGGAGCAGGGCGAATCGGCAGGTGATCGACGACAGGTAGGGCAGCGCGATCGAGCGCATGCCCTGGCTGAACTGGGCGAAGATCCGCCGGTCGAACTTCCACTGCCAGCCATCCTCGACCGGGCGCATCGACCGCCGGCCCACGTGGTCCATCACGAAGTCGAGGTAGTGGTCCTGCGCGGGCACGGTGCGGAACCGGCCCAGCGCGTCGTCGACCGACGGATAGGTGCGGGGCCGCCCGAACGCCTCCTGGAGGCGGAACGACGCGATCTCGGGGTCGGGCTCGGTGACCGGTGAGTCGCACACCACCACGCCGGCGAGGGCGTCGCTGTGCAGCGCGGCGGTGGCGATGGTGACGAAGCCCCCCATGCTGTGGCCGACGACGACCGGGTGGCCGCCGATCCGACCGGCGTCGGCCGCGGCCATGACCTCGTGGGTCCACTGCTCGAGCGCGTAGGTCTCACGGTGGCCGCTGTCACCGTGGCCCGAGAGGTCGACCGCGACCACGCGGAAGTCGCGGGCGAAGGTGGCGGCCACGTGGGTCCACCAGTGCGCGTGGGCGCCGCCGCCGTGCACGAACACCAACCCCCGGCGGCCCGGCCGCCCCCAGGCCAGGAAGTGGACCGTGGCGCCCTCCACCTCCACCGTGCCGTGCTCGAACGGGGTGGCCAGGGCACGGCGGAACCAGAGGGGCGAGTCGGGGTGGATCGGCGCTTCGTCGGGCACGGGTCCATACAAGCCGACGGCTCCGGCCGGCACACGCTCCTACACTCCGCTCGATGCACCTCGAGGCTGCGGAGCGGAGCGGAGCAGCGCCGACGGGTCGAGGCGGATCCCGAAGGGGCGCCGACGTAGGAGGCGCGAGATGACCTGGCTGGAGCGCGAGCTCGAGTTGCACGAGCGGGCGATCGCCTGCGAGGGCGGCATCGACGACTTCGGGGACCAGTCGTATCTCGAGCCCCTCCGCATCCTGCTGGCCAGCTACGAC
Source organism: uncultured Microthrixaceae bacterium (assembly GCA_964635055.1). Lineage (GTDB taxonomy): Bacteria > Actinomycetota > Acidimicrobiia > Acidimicrobiales > DATDAH01 > JAEUJM01. The sequence continues at coordinate 49,590 of CAZWMT010000025.1, forward strand.
CACGAGGCCCGGTTCACGCGCTCCGGCGGGCTCATGGCCGAGTACTTCCTGGTGAACATCCTGCGCGGTCGCCTGCGGGCCGAGCGGTGGTGGCAGCTGCGCCCCGAGGCGCTCGAGGTGCCCATCGAGCGGCCCATCATCATCACCGGCCTGGTGCGCACCGGCAGCACCGCCCTGCACTACCTCATGGGGTCGAACCCCGACACGCAGTGCCTCGAGTACTGGCTGGCCACCCATCCCCAGCCGAGGCCCCCGCGTCATTCGTGGGCGCAGGCCTACGACTACGCCGCGGCCGAGTCCGAGCTGCGGATGATTTACCTGGCGGGCGAGAAGCTGGAGTCGATCCACCACATGACCGCACCGGGCCCCGAGGAGTGCCGTCACTTCCTCGCCCAGAGCTTCACCGACGACTACTTCGAGGTGGCCAGCACCGTGCCCACCTACGCCGAGTGGTACCGGTCGCACCACCACGTCGAGTCGTACCGCCGGCACCGCAAGCTGGTGCAGTTGGTGGGCTCGTACGACGTGGGCCGACGCTGGCTGCTCAAGTACCCGGTGCACATCCGCCACATCGACGCCCTGCTCGAGGTGTACCCCGACGCCTGCGTGGTGTGGACCCACCGCGACCCGGCCCGGGTGCTGGCGTCGTACGTGGGGCTGTGCGAGGGCTTCCGGACGCTCCAGGAGCACCCGCCGGATCGCGAGCAGTTCGCGGGCCACCAGCTGGCGGTGTGGTCGGAGGCCATGACGCGCGGCATCGCGGCGCGGGAGGGTCGCGAGCAGCAGTTCCACGACGTGTGGTTCGACGACTTCCTGGCCGACCCCATGGGCACCGTGGCCGCGATCTACGACCGGTTCGACGAGCCGTTCAGCGCGTCGGCCGAGGCCGAGATGCGCGCGTGGGAGACCGACAACCCGCCCGGCAAATTCGGCGAGCACACCTACGGCAAGGACGACTTCGGCATGAGCGAGGCGATGATCCACGAGCGCTTCGCCGACTACGTCGACCGGTTCTTCCCCGACCTCGCGACCGGGGGCCCGTCGTGACCGGGCCCGGGCCCGGGCCGCGCCGGCCCCGGTCGGCGGAGGAGGCGGCGCTGGTGGCCGAGGCGGCCCGCCTCTTCCCCGAGGGCACACGTGGGCCGTCGCTCGACGAGGGCCGCAAGTTCGTCGTCGACCGGGCCCGGGGAAGCCGGCTGTGGGACTGCAGCGGCAACGAGTACGTCGACTACCTGCTCGGGTCGGGGCCCCACGTGCTGGGCCACGCCCACCCCGCGGTGCTCGAGGCCCTGGGGCGGGGCGCGGCCGGGGGTACGTCGCACCTGGTGCTCACCGCCGCCGCGGTGGAGTTGGCGCGGGCGCTCTGCGACACCGTCCCCTGCGCCGAGAAGGTGTCGTTCCACTCGACGGGCTCGGAGGCCACCTTCTTCGCCCTTCGGCTGGCCCGCGCCGCAACCGGGCGGGACAAGGTGCTGAAGTTCGAGGGCGCCTTCCACGGCATGCACGACTACGCGCTCATGAGCACGCAGTGGAACTGGGACCCCCCGCCGTTCCCCACGGCTGTCGCCGACAGCTACGGCATCCCTGCCGCGCTGGTCCCGGAGGTGCTGGTGGCACCGTTCAACGACCTGGCCGCCACCGAGGCGATCATCGCCGAGCACGGCCACGAGCTGGCCGCGGTGATCGTCGAGCCGATGCAGCGCACGTTCGTGCCGGCGCCCGGCTTCCTGGAGGGGCTGCGCCGGGTCTGCTCGGCCGCGGGGATCGTGCTGGTGTTCGACGAGGTGGTCACGGGGTTCCGCCTGGCGTTGGGCGGCGCCCAGGAGCGCTACGGCGTCGTCCCCGACCTGTGCGCGGTGGGAAAGACGATCTCGGGCGGGCTCCCCTTCGCCGCCATCTGCGGCCCGGCGGCGCTGCTCGAGCTGGCCGACCCGGTCCGCCGCCTCTCGGGTGCGCCCTTCACCATGCAGACCGGCACCTACTCGTCCAACCCCCTGGCCATGCACGTGGCCCTGGCGGTGATCGGCGAGCTGCGCCGTCCGGGCTTCTACGAGCGGCTCGAGACGACGGGCCGGGCCCTCATGGACGGCCTGCGGGTGGCGCTGTCGGATGCCGGCCTGGTCGCCCAGGTGCTGGGCGAGCCGTCGGCGTTCCACACATGGTTCACCGACCAGCCCGTGTGCGACCACCGCTCCAGCCTGGCCGCCGACGCCTTCGCCAACCTGGTGTTCACCGACGCCCTGTTGGATCGGGGGGTGCTGCGGGCCCACGAGAAGTTCTTCGTGTCGGCGGCCCACACCGCCGAGGACGTCGAGCTGACGCTCGCCGTCGCCCGTGCGGCGGCACTCGCGGTGGCGGAGGGGCAGCCGTGAGGCCGGCGAGCCACGGGCCCGTCGGTGAACTGGCGCCCGATTCGGTCGCCCGGACGACCAGATCGGGCGCCAGTTCGGATCACCCGCCGTCGATCGTGGCGGCGGCGGCGGGCCCAGGATGGTGGCGGACGTGAGGCCGCTGGTGCTGGTGACGGGGGCGTGCGGCAACGTCGGCGCCGCGACGGTGGCCGAGTTGGCGTCCCGGGGCCTGCGGGTCCGGGCGCTCGACCTCCCGACGAAGAAGAACCGAGCGGTCGCCGCCGCGTGGAGCGCCCGGGTCGAGCGCTGCTGGGGCTCGGTCACCGACCGAGAGCTGCTGAGCCGGGCCCTCGGTGGCGTCGACCACGTGCTGCACCTCGCCGCGATCATCCCGCCGGCGACCGACGCCGACCAGATGACCGCCTACGCCGTGAACGTGGGGGGCATGCGGGCCCTGATCGACGCCGCGGCTGCGGCGGCCTCGCCGCCGGGCCTGACCTTCACCTCGACCGCGCAGGTCTACGGACGCAACGCCGCGGCCACCGGTCCGCGCACGGTGGACGAGGAGCGCCACCCCGAAGACACCTACTCGCGCCAGAAGGTGGAGTGCGAGGACCTTCTGCGGGCATCGGGGCTGCGCTGGACCATCTTCCGGCTGGGCATGACGCCACCGGTGGCGCTGGTGCCGATCATCCCCTTCGTGTTCGAGCTGCACCCGGACACCCGGGTGGAGTTCACCCATCCCCGCGACGTGGCCGTGGCGCTGGCCGGCACGGTGGGTAACCCTCAGGTGGAGGGCAAGACCCTGAACATCGCGGGTGGCGCCGACCGCCGGGCCCTCTACCGGGACTGGCTCAACGAGAGCCTGGCGGTGATGGGCGTGGCGCCGCTTCCCGTCGAGGCCTTCGGCGACCGTCGCTTCTACACGGACTGGCTCGACACCGACGAGTCCCAGGGCCTGCTCGACTACCAGCGCCTGTACTACGAGGACTACCTGTCCGACATCCGCAGCCTGCTGGGGCCCCGGCTGGCGGTGATTCGGTCGGCGGCGCCGGTCGTGCGCCGCTTCATCCTGGCCAACTCGCCCTACTTCGGCGGTGCGCAGCGGCACCGTCCCGTCGTCGCCGCCCGCTCCCAGCTGGCCCGGGCCCGCCGGGCCGCCCGCTCGGCCCGCCCCTGGCTCGACGACTACCGCAGCTTCGTCCTGCGCCGCCCCCGCCGGCGCTGAGGCGGCCCGAGGCGTCCACCGTTCCGGCGCCGCTCGAGCAGCCGAAGGCGGCGGCGTCGAAGGGGGGTGGATCGCGGCGCGGGTCGGTCGGTGACCCCGAGGGTTCGGAGGGTTGGCGCGGGCGCGGGGTGCTGCTGGGGCGTGCTGCGGATGGCGTCGGCGGCGGTCGCGGCACGGGTCAGGTGGCCGGCTCGAGGTGTCGAGGGGTTGGGCAGAAGGCCGCAGAGGAGGCTGCTGGAGGCGGGTGCTCGGGTGGCGCCTTGGCGGTCGCGGCGCGGCGGGTCGATGACTCGAGGCTTCGGAGGGTGGTCAACGGCGGCAGGGGAGGGGCCCAGCTGGGGCGTGCTGCGGGTGGCGTCGGCGGCGGGCGGGGCCCGGTCGGTGGCGGCGCGGGTCAGTTGGCCGGCTCGACGTGCCGAGGGGTTGGGCAGAAGGCCGCAGGGGAGGGGTGCTGGCGGCTCTGGTGCTGTGGGTCACGTCGGCGCCGCCGCGTCCTGAGGCCTTGAGGTGCCACAGCCACTAGGGGTGACATTTCTGCTCACCGGCAGTGGAGTCATCCCGCTGATATCACGCTTTGTGACCGTCCACGGCGGCCCGTTCATTCCCGAGGCAATAGCGCGCGCCCTCCGCGCGTTATTGCCTCGACTATGCACGGGTGCGCTGAAGTGACCACACCCCGTGAGATTCGAGCGCTCGGGCCGCGTCACCGCCGGCGTGGGTCGAGCGCCGCGGTCGAGTAATGCCCCCTCCCTCGCGGCTCTTCGCCCGCCGTCCAACGCCCGAGTCGGCCGGACGACCCTCGCCGCGACCGACCCACCCCCGGTCTTCTATTCCCTCGATCGCATCCTGGCCGACCTGCCCATGATCCGGGAGTTCGCGGCCGATGACCGCGCCTGGTTCGAGGCCGACGGGCTCGACTGGCCGTACGAACCGGAAGACGTCGTTCCCGTGCTCTCCACGGGTGAGCTCATGCTCGTCGACTCCGGGTCGAGCGCCCACCGGGGGAGGGTCTGCCTCCACCCCGCCCCCAGTGACGCGGAACCGGCGTTCGAGATGGTTCCCTCGCTCGCGGACGCGATCGACGCGGCCCGCTACTGCGTCGAGGCCGGCTACTGGGTCCCCAACGTCATCGATGGGTGATCCAGAACATGTCGGTTCCGGGTCGGGACAACTGCGTCAGCCGCTGGGACCTCATGTCGCCGCCCTTCCTGAGCGGTCCTGCTCCGTCGCCGAGCCAGCAGCCGCCGCCGCGGCGCCGCTTCAGCAGCCGAGGGCGGCGGCGTCGAAGGGGGGTGGGATGGCGTCGAGGGACTCGAGGCTGCTGAGGTCGGCCACGATGGCACCGGCGTCCCACAGCTGGATGTTGGCGAACAGCCGGCCGGTACCGACGATGGCGATGGCGGTGGGGTAGACGGCGAGGTCGCGGCAGACCTGGATCGAGCCGACCTGGCCGGTGGCGCCGTCGCAGCCGCCGGGCCCGGTGGGGGCGATGGTCTCGGCCTCGAACTCGGTGAACGCCACGGGCTCGATCGCCGTGGTCAGGCACAGCGGGGGCAGGCCGCTCAGATCGAGGCCCCGGAACACCGCCGTGAGGGTGGCGCCGCCCGAATACCACTCGACGGTCAGCTCGTGGTCGACCGCCCACTCGTTCAGCTCGTCGCGCGCCAGCTCGTTCTCGCCGCCGACCCGGGCCACCGGCACGTTCGCCGCCGGCGGCGGGGCGGTGACCGTCGTCGTGGAAGGCGGCGCCGCCGTCGTGCTGGGCGCGGTCGTGGCATCTGCTGACGTCGTCGACGAGGACCTGCCCGCACCCTCGTCGCCCGAGTCGCTGGAGCACCCGGTGGCAAGCACGGCGAGTGCGACGAGTGCGACGAGCGCCGCCGCAACGTCCAGCACGTGCGCCCGGCCCCGCCGCCGCGTCTGGGCGCACGCCGATCGGGGTGGAGCAGGGGACGGTTCGCCCTCGGAAGGGGGGCGTGCGGGAGCTGCGGGCGCCGAGGTCACCGCTGGCTGACGACTTGTGCCATGCCGCTGGACGAGACGAACGCGGCGCGCGGGAGCTGCGGGAGCCGCGGTCACCGCAGCGCCTCGCACCCGTAACGGCGGGCCACCGCGTTCTCGGGAGGCTGCGCCGCAGCTTCGGGCGCCGCGGTCATCGGAGGCCCGGGATGCGGCGCAGCAGCCGCAAGGCCCGGGTCATCAGGCCGGCCCACTTCTGCACCTCGAGGCCGGCGAAGGGGGCGATGGGCACCAGGTGCTGGACGGCGACGGTCTGGGCGTCGGTGTACTTCACGATGCCCTCGGCGCCGTGGCGCCGGCCCAGGCCCGACTCCTTGAACCCGCCCATCGGGGCGTCGAGCGAGCCCCACGCCGCGGCGTAGGCCTCGTTCACGTTCACCGTGCCCGACTGCAGGCGGGCGGCGATGCGCCGGCCGGCCCCGGTGTCCTTCGTCCACACGCTGGCGTTCAGGCCGTACTCGCTGTCGTTGGCCCGCTCGACGGCCTCGTCGACGGTCGAGAAGCGGTACGTGGACACGACCGGGCCGAAGGTCTCGCTGCGACAGACCGTCATGTCCTCGGTGACCCCCGACAGCAGGGTGGGCTCGTAGAAGTACGGCCCCAGGTCGGGCCGGGCCGTCCCGCCGGCCAGCACGGTGGCGCCGGCCGCGACGGCGTCGGACACGTGGGCGGTCACCGTGTCGAGCTGGCTCTGCGACACCAGCGAGCCCATCTCCGGGCCCCAGCCGAGCGACGGGCCCAGCTCCATCGACCGGATCCGCTCGGCGAACCTCCCGACGAACTCGTCGTGGATGGTGTCCTGCACGTAGAGCCGCTCCATCGAGATGCACAGCTGGCCGCCGTTGGAGAAGCAGGCCCGCACCGCACCCTCGACGGTCTTGTCCAGGTCGGCGTCGTCGAGCACCAGCATGGCGTTCTTGCCGCCCAGCTCCATGGACGTGCCGATCAGCCGGCCCGCGGCCTCGGCGGCGACGATCTTGCCGGTCGCGGTGCTGCCCGTGAACATGATGTAGTCGACCCGCTGGATGAGGGGGCTGCCGAGGCCGGCGCCGCTGCCGGTGACCACCTGCAGCACCTCCTCGGGCAGGCCGCACTCGGTGAGCGCGTCGGCGGCCCACAGCGCGGAGAACGGCGTCTGGCGATCGGGCTTGACCACCGCGGCGTTGCCGGCCAGCAGAGCGGGCAGGGCATCGGCGATGCCCAGCACCAGCGGGTAGTTCCAGGGGGTGATGAACCCGATCACCCCCTTGGGGTGGTGCAGCTCGGTGGTGCGGGTGAGGGCGGGTAGCGCGCCCCGGCGCCGCTTCGGGGCCACGTGACCCCGGCCGTGGTAGGCGTAGTAGCGGGAGGTCAGCGCGGCGTCGAGCACCTCCTCGAACGCGTGGCGGCGGGCCTTGCCCGACTCGAGCTGGATGAGGTCGAGGATCTCGTCCTGGCGGTCGAGCACCAGGTCGTGGAACCGTAGAAGCACCTTGGCCCGGTCGCCCCACGGCCGTGCCGCCCAGGCCACCTGCGCGGACCGGGCCCGCCGGACGGCCTCGTCGATGTCGTCCTCGGTGCCCGCCGGCGTGCGGCCGAGCACCTCGCCGGTGAACGGCGCGGTGACCTCGATCTCGTCGCGGGCGTCACCGGCCAGGGTGACCCGCTTGGTGAGCCGCTCGACCAGCGCGGCCCGGGCATCGGTGACGAGTGCGGACATGGTGGACCTCCCACGGCACCTCGGCCGGCGCCGGCGGGAATCCTACCGGCGCCGGTCAGGCGCGGCCCCTGCCGGCGACTCGGCCATGCCGGCTGTCGCCGCGGGCGTTGTCCGGGCCCGTGCCGGCCGCAGACCTGTATGCCGTCCTTGCCACTGGCCTCACCCGTGCGGGTTCGTCCCCGCCGGTCCAGCCCGGCGCCGGTTCAGGTCCCGTGCCGGTTCAGGACCGTGGTCGGCCGGGCCCGTGGCCGGCCGGGCCCGTGGCCGGTCGGGCCCGTGGTCGGTCGGGCCCGTTGTCGGCCCGACGCGGTCGCCGCCCGGGGTGGTCAACCGCCCGGGGTGGTCGCCGCCCCGGTTCCCGGTGCTCGCATCGCGGGGGTCGTAGGCTGCGCCGTGGGATGGACGGCGCCCGCGACCTCGACGAGCCGGCTCCGGCGTCAGGGGGGCCGACCCCGTTCGTGGGCCGTTCGGCGCCGCTGGCGTTGCTCGACCGTTGGTGGTCCGACGGGTGCGACGGCCGTCCCCGCACGGTGCTCGTGGCGGGCGAGGCGGGCATCGGGAAGTCGCGCCTCGTCGGCCGGTTGCTCGAGGCCGCGTCGGCGTCGGGCGGGCTGGTGCTTTCGGGGGTGTGTCACCAGGGGCTCGGCGTGCCGTACCTGCCGCTGGCCGGTGCGCTCGGCGGTCTGGCGCGGGTCCCGGGGACGGGTGCCGGTCGCGACGCGCTCGCCCGCCTCGTGGACCCGGACGCCCTGGCCGGCGGATCCCACCGTGACCGGACTGGGGGGTCGGACGAGGCCGCCGCCCGCCGCCTGGCGATGTTCGTCGGTGTGGCCGAGGCGGTGCTCGAGACCGCGGTCGACCGCCCGGTGGTGCTGGCGGTCGACGACGTGCACTGGGCCGACCCGGCCAGCGTCGACCTGCTCACCCACGTGCTGGCCACCGCCGCCCATCGGGTGCATGCGACGAGGGTGCGCCTGCTGGCCGTCCTCGCCCACCGTCCGGGCGAGTCCCCCGAGCACGTGGACCGCTTCCTCGATCGGTTGCGGCGGGAGGAGACGACCCGCGAGCTGGTGCTCGAGGGTCTCGACGAGATCGAGACCAACGAGCTGTTGCTGGCGATGGGCCCGGCCCGCCCGGCCCGCCGGTTGCTCACGTCGGCCCACCAGGCCACCCGGGGGAACCCCCTGGTGCTGCGGTCGCTGTGGCCCCGCCTGCTGGCGTCCGGCGCGGTTCGGATCGAGGGAGGCGAGCTGGTCGCGGTCGACCCGGCGGCACTCGTGGTGGGGACCGGAGACGCCGCCGACGCCCTGCGGGCGCGCCTGGACGGCCTCGACCGGGAGAGCCAGGACGTGCTCGTCGATGCGGTCCTGCTCGGTGAGGCCGGCTCGCCGTCCGACCTCGCCACCGTGCGCGGGGTCCCGTTCGACGCGCTGGCGCCGGCCCTCGACCGACTGGCCGCCGCCGGCCTGCTGTACACGACCGGCGGGGTGCTACGCCCCGATCACCCCGAGCTGCGGGCTGTCGCGGCCGCGTCACTGCCGGCCGAAAAGCGGGCCGACCGTCATGCCCGCATCGTCGAACGGCTGGGCCCGGCGTCGGGTCGCGAGCCCGCGATGGACCCCCTCGACCTGGGCGGGCACGTGGTGGCCGCCGGCGAGCACCTCGATCCCGACCGGGGCCTCGCGGTGGTGGCCCCCGCGGCGGAGCGGGCCTTCGGCCTCGGCGCCTGGGACACCTCGGCCCGCTACCACGACGCGGCGGTGGACTGCATCGACCGGGGCGCGGTGCTCGACGACCCCGACGGCCTGGCCGGGTTGCTGCACCGGGGCCTCGTCGCCCACTTCCGCAACCACGACGCCGCGTCGATCGACCGTGTCGGTGAGCGACTGGTCGAGGTGGCCCGGGCCCGTGACGACATCGAGCGTTGGGCCGAGGCGGTGATGATCGTGGCGCGCGCCCGGCTCACCCTCGGCACGGCCACGCTGGGGCACGGCACGGACGAGCGACCGCTGCTCGACCTGCTCGAGCGCCTCGGTGACGGTCGGCCCGTGCTGCGGGGGAAGGTGCTGGGGGAGCTGGCCGAGCTGCACTTCAACGCGTGGGACTTCGAGGCCGGCATCCGGTGGGCGACCGCGGCGCGGGCGGCCCTGGAGCAGACGAGCGACCCCGACCTGGGCGCGCGGGTCGAGTTCGCGGAGGGGCTGCAGCACCTCGGCCGCCTCGAGCTCGCCGACGCCGAGCGGTGCTTCGGGCGCAGCCGCGACCACGCCGACCAGCTGGACGACCCGTGGCTGCGCGCCTGGGGTCGCGGGCGCCTGCCGGCGGTCCTGTGGGCCGCCGGTCGCGTCGACGACGCCTTGGCGGCGGTGGACGACGCCATGCGCGTGAGCGAGGCCAACCACGACTGGGCCGAGCTCTCGTTGGCCGATGCCTTCGGCGCCGGCCTCGCCGCCCTCCAAGGACGGTTCGCGGCGGTCGAGCACCTCGCCGCGCTGGGGGTGGCCAACTACCACCGCTCCGACTACTCGTTCACTCCCTTGGTGCTCTACCCCGTCCTGGCGGTGGCGCGGGCGCTCCGGGGCAACCTGGGCGGGGCCCGTGCCGCGGTGGCCGACTGGCAGGCGGCGGGGGATCACGGGCAGGCCGGGCGGTTGCTGGTGCTGTGCCAGGCGCTCGGAGGCGAGCCGATACCGGGCGACCAGGCCGCCGGATGGGAGGCCCTGCCGCCGTCGGAGCCCAACTTGTTGACCGTGCCCGAGCTCGCGGCGCAGGTGGAGATCGGGGTGGCCACCGGACGTGACGATCTGGTGGCCGCCGCCGGCCCTGCGTTGCTCCAGCTGCACGACCGGGGGGTGCGAGCGGTGGTGGGCGGCTGCTCGTCGATCGCCCGCCTCCTGGGCGTGGTGGCGGCCATCGAGGAACGACCCGACGACGCCGACACCTGGTTCGCGGCGGCCGAGGCCGACGCCACCCGTTGGGGTGCCGAGGCCGAGCTCGCCCGGGTGTGGCTCGACCGTGCCCGCCCGCCGCTCGCCGGTGACCGAGCGCGTCGCTCCGAGCGCCAGGACGGCCTCGAACGGGCCGCGTCGGCCTTCGACCGGCTCGGCATGCTGGCGTTCCTCGAACAGGCCGAGCGCCGGCTGCGCGCCGGCCTCGGGGCCACGGGCACGCCACGACGTGTCGGCCGGCGCCGGCGCGTCCTCCTCGTCACCGACATCGTCGACTCGACCCGGATGAACGTCGCGGCCGGCGACGACCGGTGGCGCTCGTTGTTGAGCGAGCACGACCGGGTCGTCCGGGGGCTGCTCCGGGACCACGACGGGGTGGAGTTCAAGCACACCGGCGACGGGCTCTGCGCGTGGTTCGACGAGCCGGAGCGGGCACTCGAGTGCGCGCTCTCGGTGCAGGGTGCCCTGGACGAGGGCAACGTCGTGCATCCGGAGCTTGCGCTTCGGGTGCGCTGCGGCGTCGCCGCCGGCCAACCGATCCCCGCGGGCGACGATCTGTTCGGCCTGGCGGTCGTGCGGGCCGTCCGCGTGTGCGCGCACGCGGGGCCGGGCGACGTGCTGGTGGCGCCCGAGGTGCCTCCGATCGTGGGTGGCGGGCGGGTGGCCTTCGACGAGGGCGAGTTGCTCGAGCTCAAGGGGCTTCCCGGCCGTCACCGGGTCCACCACGCCACATGGAGCCGGGGCGACGACGTCGGCGGGCGCGGCTCGGTACGATCCGCGCTCGACGGGTCCGTCGGATCCGTGGGCCCGAGCGGCCCCGCAGAGTGGGAACGGGGGATCGAGACGCGATGAGCGGGATGCCGTACCACCTCGAGAAGGGCCCGATCCTGTCGGTGCTCGAGGCCTTCGCCAACCAGGACTACAAGCGGCTGGCCGCGGCCGTGGGCGCGCTCCGGGCCGGCGTGGCGCTGGTGGACGCGGGTGTCGTCGATTCGACGACGCTGCAGGGCGGCCCGCACCCCACCGTGGTCGCCCTCGTGGACCACATCAACCGTCATTGGCTGGGCATGACCCGACAGGGGGGGTCGTGGGTGCCACAGCCGCCGTTCGATCCACAGCACCCCACCACCACGGGCCACTGGCAGCACTACCACGGGCCCGTCGAAGCGATCCTCCGCGAGACGTTCCTCCGAGCCGCCGAGGTGTCGATCGGCATCGACCACGGCGCCCCCGTGCCACGGCACCCGCGGCGCCAGTGGCCCGTCGAGTTCTTCTGGAAGTGCCCCCAGCCGTGGTTCGAGGGCTGGGTCACCTGGCGGCGGTCGTCGGGAGCGTGCGGGCAGGTCACCGTCGTGCTCGCCACGCCGGCCGACACCGGGGTGGTGCTCGACAGCCCGGTCAACGGCCGCGACTGCACGGTGAACCCCGTGTCGACCGACGACGGGAAGGGGGCCACGGCGTCCCAGGGCATGTGGGTGGTCACGGCCACCAAGCACCTGCAGGCGTCGATCCCGTCCACCGCTCCCGGAGCGCTCGGCCAGTGGGCGCTGCCCGCCGCCATCTGGCACGGGACCGGCCCCGTGGTGACGGTGGCACCCGCCGAGAAGGACGGTGGGGTCGCACCGCACGGTCGGCCCTACAGGAAGTGAGGCACTGACATGGCCCTCGAACCCGATCGCCTCCAGGAACTGGTCGCGGCCGACGTGCAGGAGGGCGTCGGCGCGATCTTCGAGAACGTGGACGGCGGGTTGTCGGCGCTCGACACCTTCGGCCGCCTCGACGAGCCGATCGCGTCCTCCACCCACGATGTGCTGCCCTGGATGTGGGAGGGGCGCCACGTGGCGCCGCTGGCGGGGATCCCGCCCACCGGCAAGCTGGTGCAGGTGCGGGGCGTCACGATCGTCGAGCGCGGCGATGACGAGCCACGGTTCCACCGGTTCGTGGACTGGCTCGGCGTCTTCCAGCAGCTCGGGGCGTCGCTGGTGACACGACCACCGGTGGAGGCGTTCCCGGGTGACCTGCCCGGCCGGGACCGCTTCGGCGTGCTCGACATCGAGCAGTCGTCCGGCGAGCACGAGACTGCCTGACCGCCGAGTCAGTGGCGGCTCGCCGCCCTCTGTGCTGCTGCGTATACTCCGACGGCGAGCGGTTCACGCGGCACGGCGGTTGCGGGGGAAGCGACATGAAGCGGGCAGCAATCCTTGGAGCGATGCTCACCCTGGTGGCGACCGTGGTGGTGTCGGCCGTCGGCGCCCCGGCGGGCGCCGATCCGCAGGTCACCATCGCCAGCGGCTGTGACCGTCCCAACACCGGCATCACCGCCGGCCTGTTCGTCAACCTCAACAACGAGATCCCCGACCCCATCAACTCGAACACGCTGATGCAGGTGGTCGACCCCGCTACCCCGGTGGTGGCGGGCCAGCAAGCCCAGTTCGACCTGCAGGTGCCCTTCCCCGACATGGCCGGCGGCTTCCCGCCCAACGACTTCGGGGTCACCTACGGCACCTTCTACATCAAGTCCGTCGACGTGCGCATCCCGATCCCGAGCGGCCTCGACGCCACCACGGTGTCGCCCACCGAGTCGCCCGACAAGAACTACGTCACGGTCACCCGGTCGGGCAGCAACCTCAACGTCCACATCCAGAGCCCCGTCTCCGGGTCGCGCATCCGCATCAACACCGAGGTGGCGTCGCCGGTGGCCGAGGTGGAGACCTCGAGCGGGGTGTGGACCCCGGTCGTGATCCCCACGATCCGGGTGAACCCCACCGTCACCGGGGCACCCGGGTCGTCGATCGTCTGGAAGCCGGCGTCGCTGACCAACGTGGTGGTCAAGTACAACCGCGACTTCGGGTTCCTCGTCGGGCAGATCAACTGGAACGACCTCACCATGCCCTGCACGCCGAACAACCCCGACCAGGTGGTCGCCACCACCACGGTGGCGTCGCCCGCTCTGTCGGTGGCGACGACAGCCGACGAGACCACGGTGGTGGCGGGGGCGCCGGTCCACCTGCACGTCACCGCCACCAACACCGGCGACGTCGCGCTGACAGGTGTCACCGTCACCGATGCCAACGCCCCCGGCTGCGCCGGGTCGCCGGGCAACCTGGCGGTGGGGGCCCACGTCACGTTGAACTGCACGGTCACCACCTCCGGCGCGAACGTGCCGACGTTCTCCAACACCGCCGGGGCCGACTCGAACGAGACGGCCCCGGTCACCTCCAACACCGTGAACGTCACCGTCACGCCGGCCGGCCCGACGGGGATCACCGGCACGATCACCGAGTCGGGCTCGGGCACGCCGATCGGCGGGGGCTGGCTGGCGATCCTTCGCACCTCCGACTTCTCCATCGCCGCCGGCGCGGTGGCCGACGGCTCGGGCAACTACTCGGCCAACGTCCCCGCCGGGGCCTACTACGTGTACGGCATCGACCCGGCCGGCCGACACGTCGCGGGGTTCCACGGCGCGCCGGCGACGGTCAACGTGGCCGCCGGCACCATGGTCGACGTCGACCCGGCCATGGCCTCGAACCGGGGCGCGATCAGCGGCACCGTCACCGAGCAGGGCACCGGCGCACCGGTCGCCGGAGCCTGGGCGCTGGCCATGGGCGGCACCACCGGGGCGCCCGAGACCATGGCCCAGGCCAACGGGAGCGGCCAGTTCACCCTGGCTGACCTCCGTGCCGCCGGCCACTTCATGATCTACCTCGACGAGTCCGGTGCGCACGCGCCCGAGTACTTCGGCGACTCGCCCACGCCCGCCGGCGCAGGCCTGGTGACGGTCGCCGGCGGCGCCACTGCGACGGCCAACGGCACGCCGCCCGCGCAGACGCCGGCCGGCAGTGGCTCGAGCCTGTCGGGCAACGTCACCGAGTCGGGCACCAACCTGCCCCTCACCGGGGTGGCGGTGATCGCCATGCGGGCGTCCGACTACGGCTTCGTGCGGGCCGCCCGCACCGACGTGTCCGGCAACTACACGCTCGCCGTGGCGCCCGGGGCCTACAAGCTGGTGTTCCTCGACGGCGCCGGCGGCCACCACATGGAGTGGCACGACAACCAGCCCTACACCGGCATCGCCACCGCCGCCTCGGTGACGGCCCCGGCGGTCACCAACGCCTCGCTCGACCGCAACACCGGCACCATGGCCGGCACCGTCACCGACGACCCGTCCGGTGCGCCCGTGGCGGGGGCGTGGGTGGTGGCCATCGGCACCGACGGCGTGGCCGGCGGTGCCGTCACCGCCGCCGACGGCACGTACACGATCAGCGGGCTCACCGCCGGCACCTATCGCGCCACGTTCGTCGACCCGAACGGCGGCCGCACGCAGGAGTACTGGAACAACGCCACCAGCTTCGGGGGAGCCACGCCGCTCACCATCGCCGGCGGGGCCACGACCACCATCGACGCGGCGCTGCACCACCCCTGATCGTTGCCGGGACCGGCGGCCGGACGGCCCCGGCGGACCGGCCGCCCGCGCTCGGGCGGGCGGTGATCAGTCGGGGACGATCCGGCGGCCCGTGATGGCGGTGGCCGTGATCACCAGCCAGTTGTCCTTCTCGCCGGTCGCCCATGGCCGCAGTGGCAGGTTCTTCAGTCGCGCCAGGTGGGACTCGCTCACCACCTCCTCCGCCCGACCCGACACCAGCACGCTCCAACCGGCACGGGCGTCGCGGTCGAACTCGTCCACCTCGAACGCCACCGCCATCTCTCGCACGGCGGCGTCGAACTTGGTGCCCGCCGCGGTGCGGAACACCACCACCTCGCCGTCCATGGCGTAGTTGACCGGGAAGATGAGGGGCCGGGCGTTGGCGACCACCGCCAGGCGGCCCACCTGTGCGCCGCGCAGCAGTTCGACGCACTCGTCCCTGGTGAGGCGCTCGAGGCCGGTCCGGTCATCGATGAGGAGCATGCCGAGATCGTCGTCGCAGGGAATGGTGGCGACCAGTGCCGAAGGTCCCGACTCGGAGCCGCTTCCCAGGCGCGCCTCGGGCAGGTAGTGGCATAGACTGTGCCAGATGACTGCCACGTCGCTCACCCGCAGCCAGGTGGTGGCCGCGCCGCCGGAGCGGGTGTGGGCCACGCTCGCCGCGTTCGACCAGATCAGCCGGTGGGCGGCCAACGTCGATCACTCTGCGTACACCACGACCCGCACCGAGGGCGTCGGCGCCGCCCGCCGGGTCCAGGCGGGCCGGATCGCGCTCATCGAGACGGTCGTCGAGTGGGACCCCACCACCCGCCTCGCCTACACCCTCGACGGCCTGCCGCCGCTGGCCAAGCGGGTGGTCAACCAGTGGGACCTCGGCCCGGACGGCGACGACTCCGACCGCACCGTGGCCACCCTCACCACGCTGATCGAGCCGTCGGCGGGGCCCCGCGGCCGCATCGGCGCGAAGGTGCTCGCGCGGGTGCTCACCAAGGCCTCGGACGCCATGCTCGACGGTCTCGCCGCCCACGACCATCTGGCCGCGACCCACGACCACCCCGCCTCGGAAGGGCCAGCACATGAGTGACCGATCCTCGACCACCCTCGACGGCGTCGGGCCCGATCCGGTCGGCGCCGCCGACGGCCGCCCGGACGTGATCGTGATCCTGACCGACCAGGAGCGAGCCGTCCCGCCCTACGAGTCGCCCGAGGTGCTCGACTGGCGTGAGCGCACGCTGACGGGGCGTCGTTGGTTCGACGAGCACGGGCTGAGCTTCCGCCGCCACTACACGGGCTCGTTGGCCTGCGTGCCCAGCCGCCCCACGATCTTCACCGGCCAGTACCCCGATGTGCACGGGGTCACCCAGACCGACGGCATCGGCAAGCGGGCCGACGACTCGCGCATGCGCTGGCTGCGCGAGGGCGAGGTGCCGACCCTCGGGCACTGGTTCCGGGCCGCCGGCTACGACACCCACTACGACGGCAAGTGGCACATCACCCACGCCGACCTGACCGATCCGGTGACGGGCGAGGTGGTCGCGACCAACACCGAGGACGGCACCCCGATCCCCGAGGGGGTGCAGACCTACCTCGACGCCGATGCCCTCGATCCCTTCGGGTTCTCGGGTTGGGTCGGCCCCGAGCCCCACGGTTCGAAGATGGCCAACTGCGGCATTCGGCGCGACCCACTGATCGCCGACCGGGTGGTCGCCTGGCTGCAGGACCGCTATGCCCGTCGCCGGGCCGGTGACGTCGACGCCCTGCGGCCGTTCCTCCTCGTGGCGAGCTTCGTGAACCCCCACGACATCGTGTTGTACCCGGTGTGGCGCCGCCGCAACCCCCTCGAGCCGTCCCCCCTCGATCCTCCCCACGTGCCCGTGCCGCCCACTGCCGACGAGGATCTTCGCGACAAGCCGGCCGCCCAGGTCGCCTACCGCGACGCCTACTACAGCGGGTACGGGCTCGCCCCGGGGATGCGGCGCCTCTACACCAAGGGCGACCAGCGGTATCGCGACCTCTACTACCGGCTCCATGCCGAGGTCGACGGGCCCGTCGACCGCGTGCGTCGCACCGTCACCGAGGGTGGCTCGACCGAGGCCGTGCTCCTGTTCAGTGCCGACCACGGTGACCTCCTCGGCGCCCATGGCGGCCTGCACCAGAAGTGGTACCAGCTCTACGACGAGTGCACCCGGGTGCCGTTCAACCTCGTGCGCATCGGCCAGCGGCCCACTGTCGCCACCGTCGTGGACGAGCTCCCCACCTCGCACGTCGACATCATCCCCACGCTGCTCTCCGCCGCCGGCATCGACGAGGCCGCCGTCGCCGAGACGCTGCGCCCCGACTTCACCGAGCTGCACCCGCTGCCCGGCCGCGACCTGATGCCGCTGGTGGACGGTGACGAGGAGGCGAAGGCCGACGCTGGTTCCCGCGCGGTCTACCTGATGACCCGCGACCACGTCCTGGAGGGCGACACCGGCGTCGCCGCGGTCGGTCGCCTGTTCGGCATCACCGAGAACCCCCCGTTGCCGCTGCGCATCTCGCTGCCCGCGTTCGTGGGATCGAATTTCGAGGGCCTCGTCGCCCGCGTCCCCGAGGCGGACGCCGTCGGTGGCGCCGGGCACCTGTGGAAGGTGGTGCGCACCTTCGACGATCCCGCGACGTGGACCGAGCCGGATCACCGGAACCTGTCGGCCACCGGTCCCGGTGGCCCGGCGTACCGATCCGAGCCCCTGGCCGACGAGTGGGAGCTGTACGACCTCGACGACGACCCCGTCGAGACCGTCAACCGGGCCAAGGACCCATCGGCCGCCGCGGTGGTCGCCCACCTTCGCGAGCGCCTGGCGGCCGAGCGCCACCGCTCCGTCCCCGCCCGAAACGAGCCGTGGCCCTACGCCACCAGCGCGGCGCACACCAGCAAGCGGCCGCCCCTGCCCGCCCGCCTCCTGCGCAGGGGCATCCAGCGCCTCGGCATGCACCCCGAGGACGAGGTCGCCCCCGACCCGCACCTCGAACTGCGTGGGCACCGCGCCCTGATCGTCTGCACCAACCACGGCGTGCTCGACATCGGCAAGCCGACCGGGGTCTACGCCTCGGAGATGACCGTGCCCTACTACGCGTTCCTCGACGCGGGCATGGCCGTCGACATCGCCAGCCCGCTCGGCGGCACCATCCCCGTCGATCCCCTGTCGCTCAAGCCCGTGCTGCGCAGCCCCGCCGACGACCGTTTCCTCGCCGACGACACCCTGAAGGCCAAGGTCTCCGACTCGCTCGCGGTCGGCGAGCTGGACATGGATGTCTACGACCTCGTCTACCTGGCCGGCGGGTGGGGGGCGGCGTTCGACTTCGGCTTCTCCGACGACCTGGCGGCGAAGGTCACCGAGGCCAACGCCGCCGGCAAGGTGATCGGCGGCATCTGCCACGGCCCCCTCGGCCTGCGCAACGCCACCACCGCCGACGGCCGGCCCCTCGTCGAGGGCCGCAGGGTCACGGCGGTCACGGACAAGCAGGTGCAGGAGCTCGGCATCGAGTCGACACCGCACCATCCGGAGGCGGAGCTGCGCCGCATGGGTGCCGACTTCGAGTCCGAGCACCGCTTCCGCGACCCGTTCGCCAACCACTGGGTGGTCGACGGCAACCTGGTGACCGGCCAGAACCAGAACGCCGGCCCCATGGTGGCCCGCGAGATGATGGCCCTCGTGGCCGCCGGCGCCACTGTCACTGCGACCGCCGACCCCGCCCCGGTCACGGTGTAGTCGGCTCGCCGGCGGCACCTCAGCCGGCGGTGATGCGGGGTCGCGGCCCACTGAGGCGGAGGAAATAGCAGTCACCGGTGACAGGTATTTCCTCCAGAACGGTTGGCGGTGGAGCGTCGGGCCGGATTCTGACCACCCAGCGTGGCAATCGAAGCGAGCGGCCCGGTTTCAGCGACAACCCACCCCTGCTTCTTCGCGCCGTTCGGCTTCCGTGTGCCTCGAGAATGGGTCCTCAGGCGAGGAGGCGGGTGAGGGCCGAGTCGACCACGCGTCGGGTCTCGGCCTGCGACAGGCCGCGTGCTCGACGCAGCTGCTCGAAGGCCTCGAAGCCCAACAGCACGTCGATCGCGGCCGCGAGGTCGCGGCGCTCGGCGGCGGGGAGCGCACCGAGCTCCGGGGCGAACATCGCCTCGACCTGCGCCAGGAGCAGCGCGCGTGTGCGTTCCAGCTGATCGGCGATGATCGGGTTGGCCGGCGCCCGCTGCAGCGCGGCGCGGCGCGTGGGGCCGATGGCCTCGTAGAGCCGCATGCGCCCGCGCACCGTCCGGTCGATGCGGTCCGCGAGCGGTCCGACCCCGGGCTCGCACAGTTCGGCGAGGGGGGCGAAGCGCTCCATCTGGCGGGCGATGGCGGCCCGCGCCAAGGCGTCGAGGTCGTCGAAGTAGCGGTAGACCGATCGCAGCGAGACCCCGGAGCGTGCGGCCACGTCGGCCGCGGCCAGTCCCACCTGACCCTCCGTGAACAGCTCGATGACCGCGTCGAGCACGGCGTCGCGGTTGCGGTCGCGCCGCGCGGTGCGGCCGTCCACGGGTGTTGGAGCACTCATCGAATGGTCTGTCGAGTGGGCCGATGGACACACGGCTGCATTAGCGGGAGCATCCGAAGTTCAGGACACAAGTCGCTGAAGCATCGCTTGTTCAACTTCACCGACGACGCCTTCAAACTTCAATCCAGCACACGCAATCTCCAGGTTGAGCTTCTGCCACGGCGCCATACCGTCCAAAAGGAGTTCCTCACCTTGAACGACGCACACCATCCCATCGAGACCTCCACTCGCTACGAGGCCGTGTCCGACTGCCACTCCGGTGACCACACCATGATGTTCGCTCCGTGCCTCTATCAGAGGTGGGATCAGTGGAGTCCCTGACTGAGGCGCCAGCACCGACATGAGAACGGTTCCCCTCACAGTGCCAACGACCAACGTGTGCATGCCGGCGGCGGAACCGATCGCCACGCAGCTTGGCTCATCCGAACCAATGACCAAAGTCTCTTGGGCTCCGTCTGAGAAGACGATCGACAACCTTCCGGCGGAAGATGGAAGTGCCACCAGCCAGTCATCATGCGCGGCTATGGCCGCATCGCTCGGCTCGGTCCCCACATTCGACGCCATGAGACTACTCAAATCAACCATGAGCCCATCCACCGTTCCGTGCTCGGACTCGTGCAATATGACCACGGTACCCCCGGGCGCGATTGACATACCAACAACATCCGATCGGACGCGGAAACGCGTAACAAGTCGACCACTTCCGTCGGCATTATCCATTTCCCAGATCTCCAAGAAGCGCCCAACGACAATCACTCGGTTCGCTTCCGTGACGGTTACTATCCACGCTCGGTTGCTAGTTGATCTCTGGGCAACGATCGTGGAGAACCACTGCCCACCATTTCCCATTCTACGCCAACTTCGAATGGTACCGTCGTCGTAGACCACGACGAGGGCGCCCCCAGCAACACACAGCGCAGCGACCGCCGCCGTGTCCTCGATCCTTACTCCGGTCAAGTCCGCGCCAGACAGGTCCGCCCGATCAAGAGTGGCATTGTCGAGAATCGCAGCTCTCAGTGAGGAACCAGCGAACGACTTATCACTGAGATCCACACTGGGTAGTGAGCATCCATCGAGTCGAAGGCCTCCCCATTCGGTGCCCGGAACATCGCCCGTCAATCCATAGAGAAGCGACAGGGCGCCTCCTCCACCCGCCCCAGGAAGCTCTATGAGAGACGACCTAGCGATCGCTGTCAAGGTCGCAACCAGGTCGGCAGTGGTATCCTCGCTCCGAAGGATGGCGATTGCAAACTGACCGATCTCAGCGCCGAAGGTGGACTCCCAAAGTACAGCCTGTGCTGCCGCGATACCTCGCTTAATCGATCGGACGATATGCGAAGCACAGAAGTACTCTTGCATCGATCGATGGAAGAAGGACACTGGCCAGAGTGATTGATCCCCAGTTGCCGGCCGGAGTAGCGAACGAACCCCGACTCGTGCTTCTGCATCTGATTCCTCCCCAACGGAACCCTCGGATGCCCCCATCCGCCACAGGAGTCCAGCAATTCCCTGAGGGAACTCCTCCCGGAGCTCTGCGAGGTTAACGTAGTCGTTATCCGATCGATGTATCCTCCACGCTATCGACTCAAGAACCTGTGCTAGATTCTCCTTTAGCTCCGAATCAAGTATCTCCATTTCGGGATCACGAAGCAGTTCAATCTTTCGAGATAAGCTCAGATCGACGTAGGTACGGTATAGCGTTACCTCGTCAAAATGATCTTCAGGGAGACTCTCCAGTGTGACTTTGATCATCTGCAAGAAAAGAGGCTTGCCAGCAAGCCCGATCGGATCGTACAGGCGACGGAGACGTTCCATGCGTTCCCTGAGCCCGAGGCGGTCCGCATACTGATTAAGATGCTGGACCCGTCGGAGTCGACTTACGGGCGACAACGTTAGTCTCCTTGGATGCCTCAGGCGGTCGCCCAGGCGTTCGGCATCACGCCGCCTCTCGAGGAAGCCGCTTCGCGTTGTGATAAGGACCTTGGAGCCCTCGAACTGGTGGGCACACTCTTCCAAGAGCGCGAGATTTTCGGTTACCGTCGCCGGGTCCAGCTCTGTTGACATCTCGTCAAGGCCATCAAGAATCACGAGCGTTGGAGTAGTCGATCGGAGCTCCTCCCAGTCACCAATCGATGAACCGACCTCATCGAGGCGGTTTTCGAGTAGCCGGCGTGCGCTACCTGCGGAACGGAGCAGGCGAAGTGAGAGGCGGATCGCAAACCACCCAGATGCAGGTTCGTTTAGGAACTCCTGCGCAAGTCGCCGTGTGAGCAGATATGTCAAGAAGCTCTTTCCGTCACCAAATTCACCGGTCAGAAGAAGCGTCGGCTCATCTCGTCGCTGCAGCCACTCCCGGACATGCTGCTCGCAAGAACCGCGTAGAGGCGTTCCCGTTTCGTCAGTTACTCTTGGTACCACGTGGTCCTCAGCCAGAACTGCAAACTCCGCTGCTGGTTCGCCGGGGAGGCACATGCGTGCTGGCGCATGCAAATACCTCTCCAGTGTGGTGGGAATGCGCGCCAGTGGTCGGAGCTTGTCGGACCAGGATTCAAGTATTCGCGCTTGGTCGACTTGATCGACCATCGGTGGATCTAGGCCGTAGATGGCACTGTAGACGGCGTCGTTCATGGAGAAAAGCTCGGCGACATTTTCGTCTGGAGTCCAGAGTTGGACGGTAAACGGGAACCGCCGCTCGGTATTCCAGCTATCGACTAGCAGGCGGAGCTCATTGGAGGCACTGGCATGAGGTGATACTAAGATCCAGTGATCAATAGGTTCGTCGCGATAGTAGAATTCCTGCTGAACTACCTTGGCCGCAACATCAGCGGTCCTAATCGGTGAGCGGTAGTGCTTGCACTCAAAGTGACAGCGAGAGGTTCCGAAGCGTTGACTGGTGGCCGTGAAGCTGAGATCATGACCGAACTGAGTTCCAGCCGATTGTTTCCGTAGCCGTGTCAGCGCTTGAGCAGTCCAGTTTGAATCGAGGGAGAAGAATCTTCCGAGGAGGTTAATCATGGCGTCCTCCAGTGCTCGTCCACGAGCATGCGACTCGGAAAAGTCGTCCAACCCGGAGACGGTCTCCTGCTCTGCGTGTGGCGGGTTTGGGTGATCGGCGTCTCCGGGCTGTTCCGGCCATGCAAGTTCTGATGTCGCTACGGGTGCATCTGGGACGCGGGCCTGCGTGGCTGTGAGTTCGCAGTCATCATTGGCCGCTGCTGTTAGCTGCCATAGCCTCAGTATTAGTTCAAGTTCGGGGTCATCCTCTGGGATGGTTTCGTCCAAGAAGAGGCCGAGCTCTGGGTGGCTTCCCATCTCCTGATCTGCTCGGGCGATCAGGCGCGCCTGAGACACATTGTCTCTTCTGAGACAGGCTCGAACTGTCGCCTCCAGGTCGTTGACTTGGGGTCCCGGTCCTTCGGAACTCAGATCAGCGGTGAATGCCTGTAGGATTTCCCGGAATTCGTCTGGGTCAATTACACCGCGAATGGCCGAGGCTATGGACTCTCCTAGAGTAACTCGAATTCGCTCGTTGCGGAAGTACGTGTCATGCGGCTCGGCGGCGAACTCCGCCGCGAGCTGGATCAGGGCGTCTGGGCCATGTCGATCAAGGAGGGCATCAAGGAGTGCCCAATACTGGGTACCACCGTTGCCCGCCTGTTGAACATAGGCAGCGACGAAGGATTCTGGGTCAGTTTCGAGGAGTCCTTCGAGTTCGTCCAGAAGGTCATCGAGGGCTTCAGCTGATTTTCCGGGAGTGGTGATGTCATGCTCCATCAGGGCGCCCCGTCTGCTGATGGCTTGAGTGATTCATGTGGAGAGCTTCGCGCGATTGGAGAGTGTTCGCCCCTGCTCAGATCGTGAAGGCCAGGTTGGTGGCCAATTGCCTGGCGAGATCCTCGTCGCCGCCGACCATGATGTGCGAACCGAGGTGCGGCTCCGCGCCGGCACGCCCGGCGGTCAGGCGCAGGAACAACATGGCGGGCAGGCGCAGCGACACCGTGGGCTCGCCGTCGAGATGGTCCACCACCTGTGCCCGCTCGGGGATGGCGACCAGCCACGTCCGCTCGACGGGGCCGTCGACGTCGATGCGCACCGTCGACCCCACCGGTAGGGCCGCCTTGCGCCCGACGATGTAGCCCAGGCCGGTCGCCACCTCGTCGAGCGCCGAGTCCACGTGGTCGGGGTCGTCCCGGTCGGGCGCGCCCACCGCGGCCCGCACGTCGTGCTCGTGGGTGAAGCAGTCGTAGTGGCGGATCCGCATGAATCGCCCGAACGTCTCGTCGGGACCGGCCGGGGTCCAGGACGGGGCATCGAAGTCGGCCTGCGTCATCGCGTCGAGCGCGTCGAGGCGGCCGGCGGTGACGGTTCGGAATCGGTCGAGCACCGCGGGACCAGGGAGGGGCCGCAGGCTCTCGACCCACGCCTCGTTCGACGTGGCGATGGCGTTGCGCAGGTGGGTGACGTGCGACACGTCGACGTCCGGCGTGGGCTCACCGCTCAGCATGGCCTCGGTGCTGAGGATGTGGCTGAGCTGGTCCTTGACCGACCAGCCCGGGAGGCAGGTGGGGGTGGCGTAGTCGTCGTCGTCGAGTGCGGAGAACAGGGCGTCGACGGCGGCCCACTCCTCGCGCAGCAGGCTGACGTAACGGTCACGGTCGACCTGGGTGGCCATCAGGGGGTCTCCTTCTGGATGCTGATCCAGTCGCGGGCATCGAAGTAGGGCTGGAAGGCGCGGGCGATGGCCTCGATGTCCTCGCGGCGCTTGGGCCGCTGCACCTCGTACACGTGGGGGAACTCGAGCCACCCCGTGACGAGGTGCCACAGCCGTACGGCGGCCTCGCCGGTCGGGGGCTCGATGAGGACGGGGCCGAAGATGGTCTGGTCGTCGTCGAAGACGAGGGTCGGCACCCCCCAACCGCCACGCTCGACCACGAACTGGTAGTCGGCCATCACCTCGTCGTGGGTGGTGGGGTCGTCGATGGCCTGCTGCACGTAGGCGGGGTCGAGGCCCAGCTCGACCAGTAGGGCCTCGGCCACCTCGGGCCGGTGCGGCTTGCGCCCGTCGACGTGCAGCGCCGTGCCCGCGGCGAGGTACCAGCGGTCGAGCAGGTCCATGTCGGTGCGGCGCAGGAGGGCGCCGATGCGCATCATCGACCAGCCGTAGGACCACGCCCGCTCCCACGGGTGCTTCTTGCCCTCGGCGCGGTTGATGTCCTCCAGGCTGAAGAAGCGCCACGCGACCTCCAGCCCGAGCTGGTCGCGCACGTCGCGCATCCACAACGACGTCTGGTAGGCGTACGGGCACATGATGTCGAAGTGGAAGCCGACCGACGTGGGGCTCGTGGGCGCCGCCGGCGCCGTGGGCGCACTGGACGGGCTCACTGGCGTGACATGGTGGAGCGCTCGTCGGTGGCCGCGTCCTCGGCCGCCTCGGACCGGGCCGCGGCCCCGCTCTCGCCCGGCTTGACCAGGGAGATGTCGACCCGCTCGAGGTGACCAGCGAAGGGGAACTCGTCGTCGTAGCGATCGCTCACCGGGGAGCCGTGGTCGTAGGCCACGCTCGGCCCGACGCTGCTCATCATGCGCATCGCGAAGGGGAGGTGGATCGACGCGACCGGGGCGCCGTCGATGACGAGGGTGGCGTCGCCCTCCTTGCCCTCGCGGCGGAAGCGCACCCCGACCACCGAGGCGCCCGTGGGCACCGGCACGTCCGACGTGGCCACGTGGTGGTCGCCGAAGCAGTTGTAGTCGAACATCAGGTGGTCGTCCTGGACGAACAGGGAGAGGCCCGAGTTGGCGGTGCCGCTGGCGTAGAGCACGCCCCCGGCGCCCTCGGGGCGCTCGATGGTGGCCTCGAGGTCCCAGCTGCGGCCCCCGATGGCAGGGGCCACCTGCCCTGGCAGGGGCGTCATCGGCGGGTAGTAGGTGTACCGGCGGCTCTCGGGGTGGGGGGAGCGGTCTCGGAAGCGCGTGCCGAAGAGCTCGATCAGCCGGTCGTCCACGGGCAGGACGTTGTGCGCCTCGGCCTCGGTCCACCACAGCTCGACCAGCTCGGCCAGCTTCTCGGGCTGCTCGGCGGCGAGGTCGTGGCACTCGGAGCGGTCGACCTCGTAGTGGTAGAGCTCCCACGGGTCATCGTCGAGGGGGACGCCCTGGGTGTGGCGGGTGACGGCCTTCCACCCGTCGGCGTAGATGGCCCGGTGGCCCATCATCTCGGAGTACTGGACCCCCTTGGCGGTGGGCGCGTCGGCGTCGTCGAACGAGTAGCGCATCGACGTGCCGGTGATGGGGAGCTGCTCGTAGCCCCGGTAGACCTCGGGCGCGGTGACGCCGACGGCCTCGTAGATGGTCGGGGCCACGTCGTTCACCCAGTGGAACTGGTCGCGCACGCCGCCGGCGTCGCTGATCCCGGCGGGCCAGTGCACGACGAAGGGCACGTGCACGCCCCCCTCGTGGGTGTTCTGCTTGTACCACTTGAACGGGGTGTTGCCGGCCTGGGCCCAGCCCCACGGGTAGTTGGCGTGGCTGTTCGGGCCGCCGATGTGGTCGAGGCGCTTCACCGCCTCGTCGGGGGTCTCGATCAGGAAGTTGAAGAACTTCATCTCGTGCATGACGCCGAAGGGGCCGCCCTCCTGGCTGGCCCCGTTGTCCGACAGCAGCACGACGATGGTGTTGTCGAGCCGGCCCAGCTGCTCGAGCGAGTCGAGGACGCGCCCGATCTGGTCGTCCGTGTGGTCGAGGAACGCGGCGTAGGCCTCCTGGAGGCGGGCGGCGAGCAGGCGCTGGTTCTCCGGCAGCTCCTCCCAGGGCTCGACGCCGGGGTTGCGGGGCGCCAGCTCGGTGCCCTCGGGCACGAGGCCCCGCTCGACCTGCTTGGCGAACCAGCGTTCGCGGGCGACGTCCCAGCCCTCGTCGTAGCGACCGCGGTACTTCTCCAAGTAGGAGGCCGGCGCCTGGTGGGGCGCGTGGGTGGCGCCGAAGGCCAGGTAGAGGAAGAAGGGCCGGTCGGGGCGGATGGACACCGTGTCGTGCACGAAGCCGATGGCGTGGTCGACCAGGTCCTCGCTGAGGTGGTAGCCGTCCTCCGGCGGGGCCGGGGGCTCGACCATGTGGTTGTCGTAGACCAGCTCGGGGTGGAACTGGTCGGTCTCGCCCTCCATGAACCCGTAGAAGCGGTCGAAGCCCCGCTGGCACGGCCACTGGTCGTAGGGGCCGGCGGCAGACGCGTTCTCCATGGCGCACAGGTGCCACTTACCGACCGCGAAGGTGGTGTAGCCCTCGTCCCGCAGCACCTCGGCCATCGTGGTGGCGTGGTTGGTGATGTGGCCCCGCATGTGGGGGTAGCCGCTGGAGAAGTTGGAGATCGACCGCATGCCCACCTCGTGGTGGTTGCGGCCCGTCAGCAGCGCCGCCCGGGTGGGGGAGCACACCGGGGTGACGTGGAAGTTCGTGTACTGGAGGCCGCCGGCCGCCAGCCGGTCGATGTTGGGCGTGTCGATGTCGGACCCGTAGCAACCGAAGTGGGAGTACCCCAGGTCGTCGATGAGGACGACCACGACGTTGGGGGCGTCCTCGCCGGGATGCGGCGGCGTGGGCCACCAAGGTGTCGACTCGGCGTGGGTGCGGCCGATCACGCCCTCGAATGGCTCGTAGCTCTGCACGCGCTGATCTTATGGCATCCGAACTGGCAGAAGTCGGGTGGACGCCGCCCACTCGCGTCGACCGTAGGCCTGGGGTAGTCTCGGTTCCGAGGAACCCAGCCAACCTGTGAGGTGCCCATGTCCCGTGCGTCCGATCACCGAATCGTGCGAGATGTGGCCGCACTGTTGTGCGGCGGGCTGCTGGTGCTGGGCGCCGCGGTCGTCGCCCCGGCACCGGCGGGTGCGATCGGCGCGCCGAACCCGGACATCGTCATCGACTTCGAAGGTGACGCCCTCGGCGCCAAGCCGAACGGGTTCACCAGCGTGGCGTCCGGGGCGGTGCGCTTCAGCGACACCATCGGCGCGGACCTGTCGATCGACAACGCGTTCGGTCAGGGTGAGGGGACCCGATCGCTCGTGGTGCGGCCCGACTCCGACCGGAGCGGGTTGCGCATCTCCCTCGACAGCCCCACCACCCGGATCTCGCTGAATTTCGGCAACGACGACCCGGGTTTCACCGACCCGGGGGACGAGGCGGTGCTCAAGGCCTTCCGGGGGAGCACGCAGGTAGGTGAGGCGCGCGTGGTGATGAACAGGAACGACCTGATGGATCAGACAATCAGCTTCGGCCGCGCCGACGGCCCCATCTTCTCGCGGATCGTGTTCGACATGGACGTGAGCGGCCAGGGCCTGATCGAGGTGGTCGACCACATCGTCATCGCCCCGCTGTGCACGGTGGCGGGGGACGAGAACGCCAACACCCTGACGGGCACGAGCGGCGACGACGTGCTGTGCGGCAGCGGTGGCAACGACCGGATCAACGCCGGGGCCGGGAACGACCAGGTGCTCGGCGGCCTGGGCAACGACGTCGTCACCGGTGGTGCGGGTGACGACTTCCTGGCCGGGAACAGCGGCGGCGACACCATCAGCGGTGGCACCGAGGCGGACCGGATCGAGGGCGGCAAGGGCAACGACGCGCTGTCCGGTCGAGGCGGCGACGACGTGCTCAAGGGAGGCACCGGCACGGACTCCTGCAACGGCGGCCCCGACACCGACACCGCCGGCGCCTGCGAGACCGTCACCAACGTGCCCTAGCTGCGCCCGACCGGGCGGTCAGCGTGGTGCAGGGCTCGGCGGCCCGAGGGCCCCGCGCCGTCCCGGGGGCGAGGCCGTCGCCCGGGGTCGCCTGCCCCGGGGCCGCCTGCCCCGGGGCCGCCTGCCCCGAGGTCGCCTGCCCCGGGGCCGCCTGCCCCGGGGCCGCCTCTCAGGGGCCGCCGCGCGTGTGCCGCCTCGCAGGGGGCGCCGCCCGGGTGGGCCGATCCGTCAGCCGAAGGTGGCGCGGACGATGCCGATGATGGCGTCGACGTCGTCGTCGGTGACGGTGAGCGCCGGCTTGAACTGCAGCACCCTCGGGTCGAAGCTCGCGAAGAACGCGTAGATCCCGCCGTCGAACAGCTGCTTCATGGCGGTCATGCCGCCGTGGGGCTCGTCGAACACGAACGCCAGCAACAGGCCTCGGCGACGGATGCCGAAGCCGAGGTCGGCCACGGCCGCCTCGATGCGGGCGCCGACCGCCTCCACCCGCTCGGCGAACCCGGGCTCGGTGATGATGTCGCACACCTCGGCCGCGGCCACGCAACCCACGTCCGCGCCGCCGAAGGTGGACACCTGTGAGAAGGGGTGCTCGCCGAAGAAGCGGTGGACGTTCGCGGTCATCAGGGTGGCGGCGATGGGGTAGATGCCGCCGGACAGGCCCTTGCCGGTGACCAGCAGGTCGGGGGTGACGTCCTCCTGCTGGTGGTACCAGACGGTGCCGGTGCGCCCCAGCCCGGTCTGCACCTCGTCGAGCACCAGCAGTGCGCCCGCCTCGTCGCAGGCGGCGCGGACGGCGGCCAGGTAGCCGGGATCGGGCATGGGGAAGCCGGCGGTGGCCGGGATGGCCTCGAGGATCACCGCCGCGGTGCGCTCGTCGATGGCGGTCGCCATGGCGTCCTCGTCGTTGTACGGCACCCGCTGGAAGCCGGGGAGGTCGTTGTGGAACAGCAGCCGCTCGCTCCCGCTGCCGGCGGCCAGGGCCAGTCCGGTGTGGCCGTGGTAGGCGCCCTCGACCGAGACGATGGTGTCGCGTCCGGTGTGGGCCCGGGCAAGCTTCAGGGCCAGGTCGACCGCCTCGCCGCCACCCACCGAGAACACCACGCCCGGCAGTGCCCCGCCGGTCGTGGCGGCCAGGCGCTCGGCCGTCGCCGCCCGGTAGGGGCTCACCAGGTGGTGGTTGCCGATGTCGGCGTGGTCGAGGGCGTCGCGCACGGCCGCGATCACCCGGGGGTTGCGGTGCCCCAGGTTGAACACGCCGCCGTTCGAGTGGCAGTTGTAGAACCACCGGCCGGAGTACGCGTCCTGGAAGCGGGCACCCTCCCGTTCGCCCATCACCAGCTGCAGGTCGCCCAGGCGCCACATCTCCACCTTCCCGGGGTCGACGTGGGAGGCGAACGCGCCCTCCAACGCCTCGCGGTCGGCGTAGTCCCCGGGCCCGATCATGCGCGTGATCCTACGGCCCGTCACCCGCCGTTCTGGTGGCTGGGTCGTGTTGTGAGCGCGGCGTTCGAGCCACCGGAAGGAGTCGTCTGCGGTTCTGGTGGCTGGGTCGTGTCGTGAGCGTGGCGTTGGAGCCACCGGAAGG
>CAZWMT010000025.1:79252-84533 GCA_964635055.1 uncultured Microthrixaceae bacterium
TGCGGTTCTGGTGGCTGGGTCGTGTCGTGAGCGTGGCGTTGGAGCCACCGGAAGGCGGGGCGCTGGACGGGGGGCGGCAGGCGGCGTTGACTGGCGCCCATGACCAGCGCGCACCCGGACCCGCCGGCGCTGGTCGCGGCGCTCGAGGGCGCGGCGCGGGGCTGGTCGGTGGTGGCGCTGCACCACCCGGACGAGCATGCGCCGCGGGGCTGCTCGTGCGGGCGTGGCGACTGTGCCGC
The DNA here is from genome assembly GCA_964635055.1 of uncultured Microthrixaceae bacterium. GTDB lineage: Bacteria > Actinomycetota > Acidimicrobiia > Acidimicrobiales > DATDAH01 > JAEUJM01. Next base: position 79,492 of record CAZWMT010000025.1, read on the forward strand.
GCCCGCCCGCCACGCCCGGGTCGGGCTCGAGGCCCACGAGCATCACCGCGCCGATCCCGACGAGTTGCGGGCCTGGTGGCGGCGGTGGCCCGAGGCGAACGTGGGGGTGGTGACCGGCATGCTGTCGGGGCTACTGGTGCTCGAGGTCGACCACCGACTCGGCGGCGACGGCAGCCTGGCGCACCTCGAGGGCGAGTTCGCCCCGCTGCCGCCCACCGCCGAGGTGCGGCTCGGGGGCTGGGAGCGCCAGGTGTGGTTCCGCCACGAGGGCCCGCGGGTGGCCAGCGGTCCGGTGGCCGCCGGCCTCACCGTCGAGGCCGACGGCGGCCTGGTGGTGCTGCCGCCCAGTCGGGCCCCGTCGGGCGAGGTGTTCCACTGGGAGATCGAGCACCCGCCCGGTGCCCATCTGCCTCGCCCGCCCGACTGGCTGGGTGATCTGGCCCGCCACCCGAGGGTCGAACGGCCGCCGGTGGTCGAGCAGTTGCACCTGCCGGTGGACGACCTGCTCACCGCGCCGTCGCCACCGGCGGCACCGGGTGAGCCGACCCTGCCGCCCGGCCCCGCCGTGGCGGTGGTCGGCGAGTCCCGCCACCAGCGGGAGCTGCTCGAGGTGGCGGGGGGACGTCACCCCGACGGTGTCGACCGGCGGGTCACCGCCGAGCTCGTCCCGATCGCAGGTGACACCCACGATCGCCACGCCTTGGGCGTCCGCGTGCACGGGCTCGAGGTGGGCCGTGTCGTGGGCCCCGCCGCCGAGCGGTGCCGGCCGGCGGTGATCGCCGCCATCGGGCGCTTCGGGATGGCCACCTGCCACGCCCGCATCCGGGGCGGCTGGGACCACGGTCGCGGCGACGCCGGCCGCTTCGGCATCACTCTCTACCTGTCCTGTTGACCCGGCGGGGGCTTCGTTCTGGTGGCTGGTTCGCTGCGCTCACGACACGACCCAGCCATCGGAACGGCGGGTGACTCGTTCTGGTGGCTGGTTCGCTGCGCTCACGACACGATCCCGCCACCAGAACGAACGAACGGGGGGCGGGTGACTCGTTCTGGTGGCTCGAACGCCGCGCTCACGACAGGATCCAGCCACCAGAACGGGTCGCCCGAGCCCGGAACGGGTGGCGGTGCGGTCAGACGCGGTCGAGGAAGGCGGCGATCTCGTTGGTGAGCCGCTCGGGATGCAGGCGCAGCTCGGCCGACGAGTGGGCCGAGACCAACTCGGCGTCCGGGAGCTGGTCGACGAGGTTCTCGGCGTCGCTGAAGGGGTGGATCAGGTCGCGCTTGTGGGCGATGACCAGCGACGGGGCCTTGATCTGGTGGCGCTCGTCGGCCGAGGGGGCCACGGGCCCGACCAGCACCCCGTGGAGGATGGCGGCCAGCACCTCGGGTGGCGCCGAGAACCCCCGCACCGCGCTGTTCAGGGCCGCGATGGGGGTGGAGGGGAAGCGGGCCGCCCCCTTGGCCAGCGCCCCGAACAGCGGCTTGGCGTAGTGCAACCCGAGCACGAGCGGGGTGAACAGCATGGCCGCCGCGGGCACCGCCCATTCGAGCACCGGCATCTCGAGCACCAGTCCCGACACGCGTCCGGGGGCCTTCACCGCCACCTGCAGGCTGACGTTGGCGCCCAGGGACACGCCGCCGATCACCGCCTCCTCCACGCCGAGGTGGTCCATGCAGGCTGCGACCTGGTGGGCGTAGGTGTCCATGCGGTACTCGCTGGCATGGGCGGGCTTGTCGCTCTGGCCATGGCCCAGGAGGTCGAGGAGGACCACCCGGTGGCCGCGCTCGGCGAGCGACCGGGCCAGCTCACGGTTCATCTCCGAGTCCATGAGGATCCCGTGCATGTACACCATCACGTGATCGCCGGAGCCGAACTCCTCGTAGGCCAGCCGCCGGCCCTCCCACAGGAACGTGCCGGGGTGTGCTGCAGGCGTGGTGGGCGTCCTCATGGGCCCAGTGTGATCCGCGGTTCGGCGAGGTGGCTACGGCCGAAAGTCCCGAACTGGGCGGGTCGCGCTCAGGTCCTCGGCTCGCGGCGACGCCGTCGGCGAGCCGCCCGGCCGTGCGTGCGGGCCGAGCCGCCCGTGCGTGCGGGCCACGCCGGCCGGGCCGGGCCACGCCGGCTGGGCCACGCGGGCCGGGCCACGCCGGGCCGGGCCACGCGGGCCGGGCCACGCCCGTTGCCCGTTCGGCGGCGGCGGCAGCGTCCCTCGGGCTCAGCTGCCGTTGACCGGGGCGATGACGCGCTCGGCGAACTCGGCCAGTTGCTCGGCGGGGTCGCGCAGGAAGATGAACGAGGGGATCATCACGCGGTCGAACCCCTGCTCGGCCAATTCGGCGCACATCTCCGCGTCCGGGATCTCCATCGCCTCGGCATCGCCGAACGAGATCTCGATGGCGTTCGGGTCGCGACCGGCGTCGGCGGCGGTCTGGCGCACGATGTCGTTCATCTCGGAGAAGTTGCCCTTGGCGGGGAAGAAGCCGTCGCCCAGACGGCCGGCCCGCTCGGCGGCGGCGCGGCTGTGCCCGCCGATGTGGATCGGCACCCGGCCGTGGGCCGGCTTCGGGTTGCTGCTCACGTCGTCGAACGACACGAATTCGCCGGAGAACGAGGCGTGATCGCCGTCCCAGAGTGCCCGCATCGAGCGGATGTACTCGTCGGTGCGGGCGCCGCGGCGGGCCCACGGGATGCCCAGGGCGTCGAACTCCTCGCGGAGCCAGCCGACGCCGATGCCCAGCTCCACCCGGCCGCCCGAGAGGGCGTCGAGGGTGGCCACCTCCTTGGCCAGCACCACCGGGTTGCGCTGGGGCAGGATCAGGATGCCCGTCGCCAGCCGCAGCGTGGTGGTGGCCGCCGCCGCGAACGCCAGCCAGATCAGCGGGTCGGGCATCGACGTGGAGGCAGCGGCCAGCATCTTGCCGTTCGGGGCGTAGGGGTAGCTGGACTCGTAGCCCTCCGGGTAGATGACGTGCTCGATCGTCCACAGCGACTCGAACCCGTTGGCCTCGGCCTGCTGGGCCAGGGTGACGAGGCCGTCCGTCTCGGCGAAGGTGACGATGTTGGCGAAGGCGATCCCGAACTTCATGGGGCCGGACCCTACCGGAGGCCCTCCTTCGTCGGGCCGGCCTGATATCGGCTGCTCCTTCGTCGCAGCGCCTTCGCCATCCGGTTCGCCGCCACGGCGGCTCCGCTCCGCTCGCGACATCGGGCCCTCCTTCGTCGGGCCGGCTTCGCCATCCGGTTCGCCACCGTTGCGGCTCCGCTCCGCTCCACCGCGTCGACTCACCGACCACTGTTGCTGCCGGAGGTAGCTACTGGGTCGCGATGGAGGACTGCTCGGCTGCCGCCTTGAGGTTGTCGGCGTCGGCTTCGAGGACGGCGCCGGACGCGACCGCGTCGTCCACCGCGGCGCCCCACTGGTCGACGAACGCGGCGTGCGAGGAGTAGCGGGCCGACAGGGCTGCCGCGTCGAACGGCACGGTGGTGCCGAAGAGCCCGCAGAACCCGTTCGGGGGCTGGCCCGACCCGGACAGGGTGGCCACCGGGACGTCGACCTGGGGCGTGCGGATGCCGCCGACGGCGATGCCGTCCTCGTCCACCCGTTGGGCGTTCGAGCCGTCCACCTCGAGGCGGGGCATCTCGGGCGGTGGCTCACCGGTGCGGGCCCAGTGGTCGAGCGCACTGGCCGCCGACCGCAGCACGTAGGTCATCGGCCCGGCGTTGAAGGGTCGATCGCAGGAGATCACGTTCCCGTAGATCGCACTGGGCGGGTCGGACATCGCGTCGAACAGCGTGACGTCGGTGGCACCCGAGCCGTCGTCGCTGGCGCCGATGACCAGGCCGTAGGCGTCGTAGTGGGCGGTGCCCGCCACCTCCCAGCCTCGGACGCGGTCGGTGTCGGGCTGGCGGGCGTCGACGTAGCCGAGACCGCCGGCCAGGTCGGTCTCGGTGGTGAACACCAGTACCGGCACGTCGAGGTCGTCACGCACCAGGGTGGGGTCGGGGGCCGGCACGACGCGCTGCGGGGCCTGGGCCAGGTCGGCGGCGCCGGCGTCCCGGCTCACGACGAGGTAGCCGTCGTACACGTGCACGGTCGGTGCGATCGCGTCGACGTAGGTGGCGAGCCGGAACGCCGACTGCGACTCGCCCATGGCCAGCACCTCCTCGGGCTCCAGCCCGCCCAGCACGGTGGCGGCCTGGGTCCGGACGGCGGCGCCGACCTGGCTGAACAGGTCGTACGAGAAGCTGTCGCCGGGGTGGTGGAGCGGGGCGTAGCGCACCGGGTCGGCGTTCTGCAGGCGCAGCGCCGAGCCCAGCCCGCCCTCGCCCGAGATCCCCGCGGTCTGGGCCGACACCCCGATCCACGCCGCGCCGTCGCGGAGGAGCTCCACCTGGGTCTGGACCCAGAGGGGGTTGGCGTCGAGGCCTCCGGTGACGTTGAGCCATTCCACGTACACCGTGCCGTTGAAGTCGGCCCCATCGGCGGGCCGGCGCACCAGCACCCGGGTGGTGTAGTCGGCGGTCTCGTCCGGCTCCACGGTCCACACGCCGTCGCTCGTGAGCGGTTCGGCGCTGGTGTAGGACGATGCCGTGCCCGACACGAAGAACTCCTCCTCCGTGTAGCCCAGTGCGTCGAGGTCGGGTGCGCCCTGGGCGAGCACGGGCTCGCCGGCGCCCCCGGTCACGGGCCCCTCGACCGTGGTGGCACCCACCGCGTCCGGGTCGAAACGGCTCGCCGATGCGGTGGTGGTGGTTGTGGCGCCGCCGCCCGCGGTGGTGGACGGCCCCGCCGAGTCGTCGCCCGACGACGAGCAGGCGGCCACGAGGACCACCGCGCCCAGGAGCAGCGCCACCGTTGTACGACTTCGATTCACCCGGTTCCCCCACGTCACGATCGGCGCCGGCACCGTACCCCCCGGCCGGACCGGTGCCCACGCCGCGCCGAGAACCGGATGCCGAAGGCGCGGCGACGGCTGCTCGAGGCGCGGCGACGGGGGGGTGTTGACGTGGCGGAGCGGAGCGGAGCCGCGGCGCCGACGAACCG